>JAFGJV010000047.1 GCA_016928955.1 Spirochaetales bacterium | reverse complement strand
TTCCATCACCTCCGACCGAAGCGCTTCCAAAAGAAAACCGCGAAGTCATGCTCTTGCACAACTTCGCGGTCTTTTTCAGTGGCCCCGGCCAGCGCCCGGGGGCCATAACCCTCGAGGCTCTTTAAAAATTGATAACTCCCTTGACGAATTTTAGGCGCTTATTAGCCGCGTCGTAATAGGATACGTAAATAGCGTTTCCATTGCTCACGGCAGAAGGGAAACCTCCCACGTCCGCGGCTCCATCCAATACATAATTATACCAAGTTGTCATGTTGGTGGACTTGCCGAACAGAAGGCGACCATTTGCATAATCCAAATACGCCACGTAATAAATGTCATAATAATTGAGGAACAACCCTGCCCAGGACGCGGTGACGGCCGATTGCACAAACGACATATTCGAGGCCACGGTGCCCGCCGAGAACGTAGCGCCGCCAGTGGAGGAATAGGTCGTACGTAAGGCTTGGCCGCTGGCTCCATCGCCGCTGGTGATCATGACGTAATGCACGGGATCCCCGATTTTTGGAGTAATGGTCACAGCCGCCATCGAGGGATTCTCACCAACATCCGTGTCACCTACATAGCCAATGGCAAGGAGCTGCGCGCCCGTGGTCCCGTTGCGCACTCCATAGAGCAAGCGGCGCGCGCTGTAATCCTGGGCGAGCACCTGCACTCCCGAGCCGTTAGCGGACAACTTGGGATATCGTAATTGATTGGCCGTGGAGTATAAGGTGGAAACAATGAGGAAGGTCGCGCCGGCGTCGGCGGAGCGCCGGTAGCGAAGCGCGTTCGGCGAGGAGTTGCTGACGTACAGGACGTGGACATTGATGGTAGACGAGCCAAAGGTCACAATGGCAGGATCGTAGGATGTTGATGCGTCCGTGGCCAGGGTCTGGACCGTCGACCAGCTGGCGCCGGCATCGGTCGACTTCCTATAATAGATGTTAGAGCCGGACATGTACAGCGCGTGGATGTCTCCCTTGGAGTCCACCGCGATCTCCGGCCGGGTACCGGTTGTGGTGATCGATGTCATGGCCGTCCAGCTAGCGCCGTCATCCTCGCTCCGGAGGAAGTCTATGTCCGAATTCGCATAATCGTAATACGCGATGTACAGAAAGCCATTGTCCCAGTCGGCCCCCATGCAACTACTCGAGCCGAAATTTGTGCTACCGCTGCCATCTACAAACCCGCGTGTGTAATAGGCATCGAAGTTGTCAATATACACACTGTGATATGACGACGTGGAGTTGCCCGCCATATCGTAGGCTATGCTCTGGACGGTATATGAAGCGCCTTCCGTGAGCGTCGTCGTGTTCCATGCCGTAGTAGACTTGTAGGGATAGGAGGTATCATAGCCCTTGGATACCCCTCCTATGTAAAATTCCACTTTCCAGATTCCTACATCGTCCAGCGCCTCCGCCTCCACATACAGGGCTGTCCCAACCACGCTCGCGCCGCTGGTCGGGCTGGTCACCTCGGTGGCTGGCGCTGCCGTATCGAGGTAAATGGAGTCCCGTGAGGCCGTTCCAGTCGTGGTCTGGTTGCCCGCCGCGTCCCTGAAGTGGTAGTACACGTATTTAGTGCCATCGCCCGAAGCCAGGGTATGCGCCGTACTGGAGGTGTAGCTTGCCCAGGACGTCCAAGTTGTGCCGTCGTTGCTGAAGCGCATCTGGAGGGGGGAGCCGTCAGAGACGCTTTGGCTCAGCGTGGCGCCCGTCGTCTTGATGTATGCGTTGGAGCCATCGCCGGTACCGTTGATGGCGAATGACGACACCGTAGGCACGGCGTTGTCCACCGTCCGGTTCAGGGTGTTGGCTACCGTAGAATTGCCTGCCTTGTCGAACGCTTTGCAGGTCAGGGCGTAGGTAGTACCGTTGGAAAAGCCAGTGGTGTTCCACGAATAAGAATACGGCGAGGCGGTATCCGTGTACTTTAAGATGCCGCCAACGTAAAACTCAACCTTGTCAAGGACACCGCCCGTGTCGCTCGCGGTACTGGTAACCGCCCGGGTTGCCCGGACATAGGCTGCGTTGAAATAGTTCGCATCATTATCTATGGCGACGCTGACGGTGGGGGCCGCGTTGTCAACGGTCCGGTTCACTGTGGTAGAATCCAGGTAGTTTCCTGCCCGGTCGTAAGCCCGCGCGACCACGGCATAGCTGGAACCGTTGGCATAACCACTGGTCGTGACCCAATTATGGGTATACGGAGCTTCCGTATCGGTGGCCACAAGGGTTCCTCCGATTCGGAACTCCACCTTGCCTATACCGACCGCGTCAGCCGATGCGCTGGACACCACCTGTGTGCCCTTAACGTAGGTAGGGTCATTGCCGGAGTAGCTTACGGAAATGGAAGCGGAACTGGGCGCAACCGTATC
This sequence comes from Spirochaetales bacterium, assembly GCA_016928955.1. Lineage (GTDB taxonomy): Bacteria > Spirochaetota > Spirochaetia > Treponematales > UBA12059 > JAFGJV01. Next base: position 69,699 of record JAFGJV010000047.1, on the reverse strand, counting down.
CAAATAGATAGCCCGTTGGGTCACAACACTATAAACATCCGGTTCGGAGCCCTCATCAACCAGCAATACATAGAGAGTCTTGGCCCCATCACCCCCTGTCAGTGTATAGTCGTACTCCGTCTGCCCCGAGACGAGGGATGCCCATCCAATCAATCCCGAGTACGGTTCACTTAATGGGGTCTGGGAAACAATAAACTTGTCGGCCAGAAGGTTGGCTTCGATGAACACAGTTATAAGAGCGTCGTCGCTGTAACCGTCTTCAGAGAGCGCTGATTTGCTGTAAACGGAGATATTCGCGGCCGGGGCCATTCCCGTGTGGAAGCTCCAGGAAATGGGCTCAAGTAGGGCCGCTGCGTCAGTGCCCTGTACGCCGGTCAGGGTCAATGCGTAGTCCTTCTCGTTGTCAAAATACGGATCCTTGGCCACGCGCAGGGTGGAACCATTCAGCTCCGTCTTGACGCTGACCGCAGTGCCGTTTTCCAGGAGCGTGATGCCAGACAGCGTTGCGCCGTCAACGGGCCGGTCAAAGACCACCACCACGTCGGCGGAGGGGCTGACGTCGGTACTGCTACCCATCCGGGCGGCATCCAGGTTTTCAATCTCCAGGTACCGGTCGTTGGCCTTCATGACCTCAACCTCGAGCTCCGCAAGGAGGTCCACGGGGTTGCTGCAGGTGCTCAGGACCAGCGCGGCGGCCGCCAAGAGGACGGCCAGGACAACCAGCTTTTTCATTCGTTCCATAGTTCCACGTTCCTCTCCACCGCTTCAGATGCGCGGGCGGTGCTTGACCCTTCAGGGAAATAGCGGGCTACCAGGGCCGGGCTGGCCTCCTGGAGCTTGGCCAAGGCGGACTGGAAGGCTGACAGATCGCCCAGGGCCTGCAGGGAACGGGACAGTCCTACCAGGCTGGCCAGGTCTCCGGGAGCCTTGGCCAGGGAGCGTTCGTACCAGACGCGGGCGGCGGCCATGTCGCCCTGCAGGAATTCCACGTTGCCCATGTTGACCATGGCCTCCCTGAGGCCCGTCTTGTTGATGGCGTAGCTGAACTGGGCCATGGCGTCGTCCAACAGGCCAAACTGGGCGTACAGAATGCCCAGGCGGTTTGCGGCGCGGTCAGCGTCCTTGCCGGAGTTGATCTGGGCCTGCAGGGAAGCGACGCGGGCGACAATCTGGTTGCGGGAGAATTTGTCCAGTTCGGAACGGTATGAGTTCAGGAGCACGTCCTGGCTGGGCAGGGCCACCATGACGCCGCCCTCAGAGAAGCCCACGGGCTCGTAGGTTTTCCAGGCCTCGCGGATGGGGTAGAAGCCAGCCTGGTCTCGGGCCAGGCCGTCGCGCCATTCGGTGGCCGCCACGCTCCACGCCCGGACAAAGCCGTCCTTGACCATGGTCACTTCAACCGGTACCCATACCTTGTCGTCCCGGACTATGGTGCCGGACGAGTCGCTGAACGCCCGCGCGGCGTTCTCGGGTGTAAGGCCGGAATTGAAAGCCACGAATATGTGCCCGGGCACCGTTACCAGGGCAGCTTCCACGCCCACCGACTCGAGCAGGGCAGCGTACAGCACGGACAGGTCGTCGCAGTCGCCCGCCCTGTACGACAGGGTCTGGCCGGGGAACTGGAGAAAGTCCACCTCGTCGTTCTTCTCGGACAGCGACTTAAACGGCGTGTTGGGGTCTATGGCATAACCTACACCGTACGCCTTCAAGGCCTGGAAGACGCCCAGGGCGGTGCGGAATTCCACGGACAGGGCCTGAGACGTGGTATCTGCCCTGACCATGGACGCCACGTTCTTGGCAAAGCCGAGCACCGCCGGGTCCTTGGCCGTGACAAAGGCGGCAGCCTTGCGGTCGTCGTCCCAGGTCATGGCGTTGCGGTTCTGGACGGTCAGGGTAACGGGTATGGTTTTTACCGTGCGGCGGCCAAGGTAGTAATACTCCACGGTCAGCTCGCCGGCGGCCTTGGTTCCCTCGGTCACACGGAAGATGGAATCGTTGAACAGGGCGTACACCGGCACGTCCAGGGTCGCCCCGGACGCCAGCCTGGACGCTTCCAGGCAGAGCCTGGGTCCGTCCATGTACTGCTTGGCATAGAACTCCACCCGCACCTTGTCCACGGGCAGGGACTCGCCGTTGACCAGCACGGCCGTGCCCAGGGGATTTGCGTCGTAGTAGCTGTAAAACAGGGGGTAGACCGGCTCAAGCGCGGGCTTGAGCTCTATGGCCGTGCCTTTGCGCGATCCGGCCAGATCGTAGGCCAGGCCCAGCTGCATGGACACGCCCTGGTACAGGACGTCGTCCGGCACGGTCAGGTACTTGTACCTGGCTCCCAGGCTGGCCGCCAGCGTTGGGCTCAGGCGCAGGAGCAGTTCCGCGCCGCCCTCAAAGAAGGGGTTGCTCACGGTGCCTGCCTCGGCCATGGCCCAGTACACGCCGGCCCCGGCGCTGGCCCTGAACGACAGTCGGGGCGTGGGCGTAAAGGACGCTCCCAAGGCCCCGCCGCCGGACACAAAGGACACGCTCTGGCTTGAATTGGTTATGGGCAGGAGCTCGTAATCCAGAAAGGCCCGGCCGAACAGCCAGGGCAGGGCCTGAGGGGTGAATTCCCCGCGCAGAGTACCCCCGCCGCCGATCTCGAAATACGGCAGGCCGTCCGGCAGGGTCGGGCCTATGGGCAGAGCCACCGTGGGCAGCACGGTGAGGGTAACGTCATTGGACTGGGCGGCCACGGGGACCACGGCCAGAAGGGCAGCCGCGGCAAGGGCCAAGCTACGCGCGAACCTCATAGGTCGCCTCCGGATGATAAGGTACTTTTTGTAGAAACAGTGTCGATGATTACAAGAATATAGCGCAGGGACGCTAGGTTTTACATCCCCCGAACGCCCATTCGACAATTTTTTCCGAGAGTTTCACATGGAGGAAGAACGCCAGCATAGGTCTCCGGCACAGTTTCAGGGCCGGCCTCCGAGCACGACTAGGCGCTCGGCCAAACGAAAGATGTCCACCGGCCACAGGGGTTCAGGGCGAGGCCGTCCGTATACGCCGTCAAGCGGCCTGGCCGAAAGCACGGCCGCCCTCCAGCCCGCCGGAAAGGCTTCCGCGCCGGCGGCGGCTCCGACCAAGGCCCCGGCTATCGCGGCATTGGTGTCCGCGTCCCCGCCCATGGCCGCCGTGTCCCGGATAGCCTCCACGGGCCCACCTCCGGCCGCCAGGCGGGCACAGGCGTTTCGGAAGGCGACGAGCACCCAGCCCATGTTCACGGTGGCGTCTTCCGGGGGACCCTTGGCCAGTGCATCCGAGAACGCCAGCCGGACGGACTCCCGGCTTTGACCGTTTACCACGAGGGCGGCTGCGTCCAAGGCCGCTTGCCTGCCAGAGCCCCCGATTAAGGACGCCAGGGCAACGGCGTAGGCGGCGTTGGCTGCCAGGCACACGGGATGGGCATGGCTCAAGGCCGCGTCGTCCATAGCCAGTTTGGCCACGCGCTCAGGATCCATGTTCCAGCCAAAGACGGCCAGGGGCGCAAGGCGCATGAGGGCGCCGTTGGCCTGCGAGGCCATATCGGCCGCCGCGGCGTCCAGCATGGCTCGGCGGGTATCCTCGGGCGACGCCTGAGCTCCGGCCGCAGAGAAAGCCCGGGCGCAGGTACGGCCTTCGTCAAAGGGCGCCGTAGCGTGCCAGAAAGCGTAGGCGCGGGCGGCTTCGGCCTGGTCGTAGCCACCGGCCTTCACGATGGAGCGCGCCAGCAGGATACCTAGCTCGGAGTCGTCCGTGGGCTGGCCGGCCAGGGTATTCCAGGTCCCGCCGTTTTCCATATCCCGCGGCCCGGCCGGGACGTCAGGGCCGCCGGGATAGCGCGCGGCGATGTCCTGCGGCGTCTGGAATTCCACCAGGCTTCCAAGAGAGTCGCCGCTCACCATGCCAAGGAGGGCTCCGCAGGCGCGGTCCAGCACGCCAGGGTCGCCGTTCCAGATCATGGCTTTGTCGCTGGCCATAAAGGGATAATCGGGATGGCGCTGGTGCCTGATCCGCTTGAGGGACGACCAGTCCCTCAAGGACAAGTCAGCGGGCACGGAGCCCACGCCGCCCCAGCAGTCGCCCACCCTGGCCCAGGACCCGTCCGGCGACGCGCTGGATTCGTAGCGTACGGGCCGCCCACCCTCCGCGTACAGGTCGCCGCCCGCACCCAGGAGCAGGGCATGGCCTCCGGCCACGTCATAGTCGTTCGGATTGAAGATAGAGAAAGCGGCATCGGCCTCTCCCGCGGCGGCCAGGGCCAGGCGCCAGGCTATGCTGGGTTCGGCTCGCACGCGGAACGGAGCGCACGCGGCCACGTTGGCGGCGGAGGCCGTGTCCGCACCCCCCGAGGCCAGGACCACGGGCGTGCCAGCAACCCGCACGCGGTCGCCCGCTTCCACGCGCCGGCCGTTCCTGAACAGGTCCGAGCCCTCAGCCCACCAGAAGAGGTCGCCCAGGCCGGAACGGGCCGCGTACGCGTACACCACCCCGAGCACGGGCCGCTCGCCCACCACCAGAGCTATGGACACGGCCGCGCCCCGGCGTCCGTGCAGGAAGGCGTCCGTGCCGTCGTTCGGGTCGACCAGCCAGCGGGGATAGCCGGCGGCCTTGGTTGACGCGTCCGGCAGGCGGTTCAGCTCGGGGAGTTCCTCCCCGCGGAGGCCGTAGGCGGGAAAGCCATCGGACAGGCGCTTCCGAATGGCCAGCTCGGCGGCCAGGTCAGCCCGGCTTTTGCCGCCGGAGCCGGGAGGCCCTCCGGGGGCGTAATAGGCGTCCAGCAGGATGGTTCCCGCATCCCGGGCGGCGTCCAAGGCCACGGCCAGTTCCCGAGCGTATGGACCGGCTAACCCTGACGTGTCGCTGGACATAAAATCCCCCTTGCCCGTCCCGGAACATGATGTCCGGGCCCTCCTAGCTCAGCCGATGCGGTGTACAAAAGGATAGGCTTTAGGCCCCGGACGGGCAAGCGTCCACGCACGACCCGTAGAGTATGCACTCGCTCCGCTGGATTGACCGGAAGGATACGCGCATACAACCTCCAAGGCCGGCATGGAAGCCGCGCCTGCTTAAGGTTCCCGCCTCCATGCGGACGGCGGAGCGGAACGGTCAAAGTGTAGCGCGCCAAGGGCGAGGCTTCATACCGACGCTTGCCCGCGCGGACAGCCGCGGATTACACTTGCGCCTAGGGAGGCCGCTCATGAGCATGCTCTTGACCCACGCGCACCGTAGCCGCGGACGACACCGGGAGCGCTCCGCTCTTCGAGCGGGAGGAAGCATAAGCCGGCTTGCGGCGGCCGTCCTGGCGCTACTCCTGGCGTCCTGCGCGGGTTCCGCGCTGCGGGGCGGAGACGGCTGGGAACAACTCGTCGTCGTCACCAACCCCGGAACGCGCTCGGAAGGAAAATCCTACTTTCTGTGCTACGAGGGTGCTCCTATTCCAGACCTGTTCCGTAAGCTGTGGGCCGGCGGCGCCTGGTACGAGTACGCCGAACGGACGGTGCTCTGGGGCGACGAGGGCTACGTGCTATTGGAGACTGGCGACGAAATAGAGGCAGGCGAGGAATTCACGGCGGCCGACGGCGAGCGGGGCTGGTACGAGGGCGCAAGCAGGAAACGGGACACGCCCGGGCACTGGTTTTTGGGCGTCCGCGACCACGTTGTCGCCTGGATAGACCCTGGGCGCCTTGCCGACTTTACGGCAGCCTGGGGCCTGGAAGCCCTCCGGAGGCAGGCTGATCCGCCCTGCAAAAATTAGCGGAGCCAATTTCAAAAGTACCAGACTTTTGGGAGCCTCTAAAAACTGAAGTTTTTAGAGGCTCCCTTTTGAAATTGGCTCAGATGGTTACCAGGCCGCCGGAATCCACCTCGCGCACGAAGATTTTTTCATAGCGGCCCGAGTGGGCCTGCGGGGCCGACTGGGGGCTGTACGTGCTCATGAAAAAGAAGCTGATGTCGCTCATGTCGTCCTGGGACTCCAGCAAGGTATACCGGTAGAAAATCTCGCCCTCGTGCTCCAGGAGAACCGCCCGCCTGCGCTCGTCCTTCTCTTCCACCGGATCGGTGGCCACGCGCAGGGTGGCCCGGAGGCCGCCGTAATACGACCTGGCCAAAAGGTACAGGTTGAGCTTGCCCTTGCTGTCGCGGTAGTACAGCTCGGCTATGCCGCCCATGGCAGGGACGGACGCGTTGATGACGTGCCGGTCCGCCTTGACGATGGGCGACCAGCGGACCGTGTAGTACACATTGTCCTTGTCCACCGACTTGCTCGTTTCGTACAGCATTCCCGAATGGTAGCACGCCCTTCGGCCCGGCGCCAAGCTCGGCCGCTTGCCTGTACAAGAAGCGGGCTTTGCGCTAGCATGGTGGCGGACGGATCGTCCGTCGCGCGATTGTCGAGCTTTGGAAGCGCCAAGCCCCGCTTGTCGGCCCTTCACGCTCCCGTGGACAGCTACCCCAGCGCGCGCGAAGGGATAGTCGTTAATGGACAAGGTACTTACATCCATCCTGGCCGCGGAAGACGAGGCCAGGACCAAGCTGGACGCAGCAAAACAACGGGCACAGGAAACCAGGTCCAAGGCCGACGCGGCCGCCGAACAGCTAGTAGCTGAAGCTCGGGAACGCGCGCAGGCCGCGGCCAAAGCCCAGCTCGAGCAGGCAAAGCAGGAAGCCGAGGCCCTCCGCGTGGCCGGCCTGGAAAGCATCCGCGCGGACATAGACAAGCGCTTTGCCGAACTCAACGCCCGGGCTCCCGATCTGGCCAAGCAGGCGGCCGCCCTGGTGCTTGCCACCGAGCTGGATGGCGGGGCCGTGTCATGAGGAGCGCCCTGTCCGAGTACGGCTACCTGAGCGCCAAGCTCAAAACCAGGACCAGCACGCTCCTGGACGACGACATCATCCTGAAACTTGCCCGCGCGCGTACGGTCCAGGAAGCCTTCATAAGCCTGCGCGGCACCGCCTACGAGGACCTTGAGCGGGTATACGCGGCGACCGGCGACCTCAAGGCGGTGGAAGCCGAGCTGTTCGCGCGCGAAGCGGGCGCGTATTCCGAGCTCCTGCCGCGCCTGGAAGGCCCCACGCGCGCCTTCATAGCCGCCCTGGCGCGGCGGCCCGAACTGGACGCGGTCAAGGACGCCCTGCGCCTGTGGTTCGACTCGCACGTGCGCGGCCGCCACATAGGCGACAGGACGGGCTACCGTTTTGCCGGCCGCGTGGTGGACAGGCTGGACTTTGACGCCATCGTCAACGCGGCATCGCCGGCCGAACTGGCCTTGGCTTTCCGGGGCAGCGCTTACGGCTCTATCGTGGCCAAGCACGCGCAGGATACGGCCAGGCTCGCCAGCCTGTACGCCCTGGAAAGCGCCCTGGACGCCTTCTATTTCAGCAACCTGGAAAGCTCGCTGGCCGGTCTCCGTCCGGCCGACCGTCGTCTGGCCAGGCGCTTTGTGGCCTTTGACGCGGACATCCAGAACCTCAACAGCCTGGTACGATCCCGCCTGGCCGCCGGCCCGGCCGCAGACCAGCTCAAGCGGCAGCTGATAGCCTTTCCGGGGGCCGTCAAGACCGACGCCCTGGAAAACGCCCTGGCGTCCGACAAACCCCTGGACCGCGCCAGCGCCATGTTCCACGGCTCCATCCGGGGACTGGAAGCATTCTGGGCCCGCGCTGACTCGCGGGGTCGGCTGGGCGGGCTGGAACGCTTTGTCCGCCAGGCCAAAACCGACGAAGCCCGCGCCCTCAAGGGCAAGAACCCTTTCTCCATAGGCGTCATCCTGTCCTACCTGGAACTACGTTGCGACGAACTGCGCAGGCTCCGGTCGGCCTTGAACGCCGCGCACTACGGCCTGCCCGAGGACCGGGCAAGGAGCGTCATATGATGTTCACCGTGCGCATGAGGCTCCTGGACGCCGCCGTGCCCAGCTCCCTTGCCAAGGCAACGGCCGACGAGCTGGTACGGACCGGCTGCCTGGAAGCGATCAGTTTCCGCCAGCCGGACGACACGCCTTCCGGCAGGCTCAGCTCGGTAGAGCGCGACCCTTCCCTGGAACGGGTGCGCGACGCCCGCAGGCGGGTGGAAGGGCTCATGTCCCTGGCCGAACCGCCCCTGTCCCGCCCCCTGGACAGTGATTTTCACGGAGGTCCCTTTGACCTGGCCGCCGTGGAAAGCCGCGTGGATGCCATGGCGTCCGACATCCAGGCCATCAGGGACAAGCAGAAGGAAACCCAGGACAAAATACTCAGACTGGACGAGATAGCCCGCCAGCTGGAACGGGGCGCTGCCTTGGGCGACGCCGCCAGGCGGGGACTGTCCCGACCGGAGGAGCGTTCGTTCCTTCTCATCAGGGCCGGTTCCGTTCCCGCCTCCGAGGCGGAACGCCTGGACAAGGCGCTGGCCGCCTTTCCCTCCGTGCTGGCGCCCCTTGGCGGTGCGGACGGGCGCGGCGTGTCCGAAGACGGCCGTTTCCACTGCCTGGTGGCAGCCCTCAGGCGCGACGAGACCCGCGTGGACTCCGCCCTGCGCCGTTCGGACTGGACCGACGAGGCAAGCGACGCCCGGGGCAACGCTGCTGAAGCCCTGAAAGAAGTGGCTGACAAGCGTTCCAGGCTGGCGTTGGAGCTTGAGGAACGGCGGAGGGACGTGGGAAGGCTCATCCGGGACAAGGCGTCCGAGCTGGGCGGCCTGTGGGTGGAACTCAGGGGCGCTGAATTGTCCCAGCGCCTGCGCTCGTCGTTTTCCCATACCGACAGCACGACGCTTTTGTCCGGCTGGCTGCCTGCCAAGGATTCGCGGCGGGCGGAAGACGCCATCCGCACGGCCACGGGCGGCCGCTGCCACATCGAGTGGACCGAGGCGTCGGAGGCGGCCGCTGCTGGCCTGGTGCCGCCGTCGGCCATGCGCAATCCGGACATCCTCCGGCCGTTCCAGACCCTGGTAAGCAATTTCGGCGTGCCTGCCTACGGCACGGTCGACCCCACGCCCCTGGTGGCGGCTGCCTACCTGATCATGTTCGGCCTCATGTTCGGGGACGCGGGCCACGGAGCCGTGCTTGCCGTGGCGGGCCTCCTGGGCAGGCTGCGCGCCAGGAAACACGGCAAGCCGGATACCTTGTTCACCCTGATCTGGTACTGCGGGCTGGCGGCAATAGCCGCGGGGATCCTGTTCGGCTCGTATTTCGGCATGGGGCTCCTGAAGCCTCTGTGGTTCGATTACCACGGTGTGGTCGCCGGGCACGCGCGCGGCGGCACCGTGTCGTCCATCTACGACATACTTGGCATCACCATCAAATTCGGCATCGTGGTCCTGGGCACGGGCCTGGTCCTCAACTGGATCAACCTGGTCAGGCAGCGGCGCTGGGTGGACCTGTTCTTTGACAAGGCCGGACTGGCGGGCGGCATGGTGTACGGGGCGGGCGCCTGGGCGTCGTTCTGGTTCGTGGCCAGCTCGTACAAGACCCTCCCGCCCGCGGATATCCTACTCCTGGTGCTGGGCCTACCCACGGTCCTCCTGGCGTTCAAAGCTCCGCTGGAACGCCTGGAACACAAGGCGCGCGGGGCGGGCGGCGGAAAACTCACGGCCGGGACCGTGATGTCCTGGATCATGGAATGGCTGGTTTCCGTCCTGGAAGTATACTCAGGCTACCTGGCCAACACCCTGTCCTTCATGCGCGTTGCCGGCCTGGGCATAGCCCACGTCAGCCTCATGAGCGCCTTCTTCCAGATAGCGGGCATGGTCAACCCCGGCGGAGGCTTCAGCGTAACGGCCATCCTCATCCTGGTCGCGGGCAACGTGCTCGTCATAGCTCTGGAAGGCCTGTCGGCGGGCATACAGGCGCTCAGGCTCAACTATTACGAATTTTTCTCCAAGTTCTTCAACGGCTCGGGGCGGGCTTACAGCCCCATATCGTTCCGCTCGGCGGACTGAACGGGATCCCGGCAAGAATCCGGGGCGCCCAAACGGCAACACAGGAGTAGCGGCTATGGACAAACGGCTGAAGGCAAAAGCGGGTATCGCGCGGCGGATCGTGGTGATGGCCATACTGGCGGCGGTTTTTGCCGCCGGCAGCGCGGCAGTGGCTCAGGAACCGGCGGGCGCCGCGCCAGAAGCGCCGGACAGCGCTCGCACGTTGGGCCTCTTCGCGGCGGCGGCCGCTTTTGGCCTGGGCGCCATAGGGGCGGGCATAGCCATTGCCCACGTGGGCTCGGCGGCCATGGGCGCCGTGGGCGAGAAGCCCGAGGTGGGCGGACAGGCCCTCATTTTTGTCGCCCTGGCGGAAGGCGTGGTGGTCTTCGGCTTCATCATTGCCCTCATGATCCTGGGCAAAGTATGAGCTCATGCGCTATTTCGTTATAGGCGACGAGGACGCTGTCCTGGGCTTCGGCATGGTCGGCGTGGACGGCAGGACAGCCCATGATGCCGACGAGGCGGGAGCCGCGTTCTCGGACGTCCTGGCCATGCAGGACGTGGGCATCGTCATCATGACCGAACCAGTGGCTTCCATGATACGGGAAACCGTGGACAGATACCTGTTCTCAGCCCGCTTTCCGCTGGTAGTGGAAATACCGGGCAGAAAGGGCCGGATGCCTGGCCGGCCGGGCGTACGGGAACTGGCCAACGCGGCCATAGGCGTAAAATTATGAAACGTTCCTCGACAAGCACAGCGCACGACGACAGCGGCCTGCTCCGGGGCATCCTGGACGAGGCGGACGCCAAGATCAGGGACCTGGATGCCCAGGCAGCGGACTATGCCCAGAGGCGCATGGATAGCGCAGCCACGCAGGCGCGCGCCCTTGAAGCCGCGGCTCTAGCGGACGCCCGCGACCGGGCTGAGGCTGTCCTGAAGGACGCCCGGGCCGCCCTGGACGCCGAGCGCGCGCGCCTGGTACTCGAGGCGGAAGCCGCGTTCGAGCACAGGGTCATGGACCTGACCGCCGGCGAGTGTCGCGCCGTGGCCGGCCGCCCCGATTACCCCGCCTTCATGGAGTCGTGGATAGCGGAAGCGGCGATCGGCTTGGGACACGAGGAGGCGGACGTGCTGGTGCCGGAAGCAGAGCGAGCCGTGGTCACCCCGGAGCTGTTGCGTCGCGCCGAGGCCAGGGCATCCGCAGCCTCCGGCAACCCCGTCAGGCTGACGCTCGCCGGCGAACCCGCCCCGGACGGCACCGGGCCCGTACTCCAGGCGGACGGCGGCAGGCTGGCCTACGACAACCGGGTGGGAGCCAGGCTCGGGCGGGCGCGGAGAGCCGTCCAGACCCTGGTCATGGACGCCCTGGACACATCCGGAGCAACTTCATGAACGAACGGATAATCGCGCGGGTCCGGAGGATCACCGGCCCCGTGATAGAAGCCAGAGATGCCGCTTCTGCCCACATGCTGGAACTGGTTCGCGTGGGCGACGACAGACTGGTGGGCGAGGTGATCAAGCTGGCGGACGGGGAAGCCGTCATACAGGTGTATGAGGACACATCTGGACTGGCGCCGGGGGCTCCCGTGTACGGTTCCGGCCTGCCTTTGTCGCTTGAGCTTGGACCGGGGCTCATCGGCTCCATCTACGACGGCATACAGCGGCCCCTGGACGCCATCCGCGAGCGCACGGGCACCTTTATAGGCCGCGGGGTCCAGGCCGACGCCCTGGACAGAAAACGGCTGTGGGCCTGGACGCCGGTGGCCCAACCGGGCGCCCGGCTCAAACCCGGAGACATCCTTGGCACGGTCCGAGAGACCGAGCGCTTGGTCCACAAAATTCTCGTGCCGCCGGAGACCGGCGGAAGCCTCTCCTACCTGGCTCCCGCCGGCGACTATGCCGTGGACACGGACGTGGCCATACTGGATTCGTCCACGGGCCAGCATCGCCTGTCCATGATCCAGCGCTGGCCCATACGCGTGCCCCGGCCGGTCCGCTCCCGCCTGGCCATGAACCAGCCGCTCATCACCGGTCAGCGGGTAATAGACACGCTGTTTCCGCTGGCCAAGGGCGGCACCGTGGCCATACCCGGCGGCTTTGGCACCGGCAAGACCATGACCCAGCACGCCATTGCCAAATGGTGCGACGCGGACATCATCGTGTACATAGGCTGCGGCGAGCGCGGCAACGAGATGACGGACGTGCTTACCGAATTTCCGAGGCTGGTCGACCCGCGCACGGGCAGGAGCCTGATGGAACGGACGGTGCTGATCGCCAACACGTCCAACATGCCCGTTTCCGCACGGGAAGCCAGCATTTACACCGGCGTCACCATAGCCGAGTACTTCCGCGACATGGGCCTGCACGTGGCCGTCATGGCAGACTCCACGTCCCGCTGGGCCGAGGCCCTGCGGGAACTGTCAGGCCGCATGGAGGAAATGCCCGCGGAGGAAGGCTTCCCCGCCTACCTACCCACGCGCATAGCCGAATTCTACGAACGGGCCGGGCTTATGGAAACCCTGTCCGGCCAGCCGGGCTCGGTATCCATCATAGGGGCCGTGAGCCCGCCGGGCGGGGACTTTTCCGAGCCGGTCACCCAGCACACGCGCCGCTACGTGCGCTGTTTCTGGGGCCTGGACCGCAATCTGGCCAACGCCCGGCACTACCCGGCCATATCATGGCTGGACAGCTACTCGGAATACGTGGACGACATCCAGAGCTGGTGGTTGGACCAGGCCGGGCCGCAATGGTCCAAGGACCGAGCCGAGATCCTGGAACTGCTCCGCAGGGAGGTCAGGCTCCTGCAGGTGGTCAAGCTTGTGGGACCCGACGCCCTGCCGGACAGCCAGCGTTTTGTCATAGAGGTGTGCGAGCTGTTCAAGAACGCCTTCCTCCAGCAAAACGCCTTTGACAACGTGGACCGCTACTCGTCGCCGGGCAAGCAGCAGCGCATGCTTGGCTTGGTCCTGGCGTACTGGCGCCGTGGTTCCGAAGCCATCAAGCGGGGAGTGTCCATAGCCGAGCTGCGCAAGCTCAAGGTGCTGGGCGACATCGTCAAGATGAAATTCACGCTGAGCGACGACGACGCGGACGGTTTCGGAAAACTGGCGGCCGCGCTCGAACGGGCGGTGGCCCGACTGGAGGCCGTGTATGCCTGAAGCCCTTCTGGATCAGGCCGCCCTGCGACGAATCATGGCCGGCCGCGAGTACCGCGGGGCGTCCAGCATGGACGGGCCCCTCCTGGTGCTCAAAAAAACCCATCCCGTGGGCTACCGCGAGCTGGTCGAATGCGTGGACCACACGGGAGCCGTGCGCCTGGGCACCGTCATGGACAGCTCCGAGGACGCCGTCATGGTGCAGGTGTTCGAGGGTACACAGGGTTTGTCCCTGCCGGACACCCGCATCAGGTTCCTGGGCAGGCCCCTGACCCTGGGCGTGTCGGCAGGCATGCTGGGCAGGGTGTTCGACGGGCTGGGACGCCCCATAGACGGAGGGCCTGCGCCCAGGGCCGCGTCCGAGGAGGACGTCAACGGCAAGCCGGTCAACCCCACGGCCCGGGAATATCCCCGCGACTACATCCAGACCGGCATGTCCGTGATCGACGGCATGAACACCCTCATACGGGGCCAGAAACTGCCCATATTCTCGGGCAATGGCCTGGCCCACAACGAGCTGGCCGCCCAGATTGCCAGACAGGCCAAGATCCGCGGCGGCTCGGGAGACTTTGCCGTGGTGTTCGCGGCCATGGGCGTCAAACACGACGTAGCGCGGTTCTTCGTGCGCTCGTTCGAGGAAAGCGGAGCGCTCGGCCGCGTGGCACTGTTCCTGTCCCTGGCAGACGACCCGTCCATAGAGCGCACGGTAACGCCCCGCGTCGCCCTTACCCTGGCCGAACATCTGGCCTATGTCCGCGGCATGCACGTGCTCGTCATCATGACGGACATGGCAAACTACTGCGAATCCCTGCGGGAAATATCCACCCTGCGCGGCGAGATACCGTCCCGCAAGGGCTACCCCGGCTACCTGTATTCAGACCTTGCCGAGCTGTACGAGCGCTCCGGCATGATCAAGGGCGTGGAAGGGTCCATCACCCAGTTGCCCATCCTGACCATGCCGAACGACGACATATCCCACCCCATCCCGGACCTCACCGGCTACATAACGGAAGGCCAGATCGTGTTCGAGCGCGACATGGCCGGACGCGGCATCTATCCGCCTGTGGCCGGCCTCCCGTCCCTGTCCAGGCTGATGAAGGACGGCATAGGCTCGGGCATGACCCGTGACGACCACCCCCACCTGGCCAGCCAGCTGTTCGCGTCGTACAGCGCGGTCAAGGACGTGCGCAACCTGGCGTCCGTGATCGGGGAGGACGAACTGTCGCCCCTGGACAAGCAGTACCTGGAATTCGGGGAGTTTTTCGAGCGCTCCTTCGTCAACCAGGGCCGCACGGAGGACAGAAGCATGGACCGCACCCTGGACCTGGGCTGGGAAGCTCTCAAGCGCCTGCCGCCGGAAGAGCTCCACCGGGTTACCGCCGAGGAATTGTCCCAGCGTTACGAGGGGAACAGCCCGGCATGAGAAACGTCCCGCCCACCAAGACCAACCTCCTCAAGCTCAGGGACGAGCTGGCCTTTGCCCAGCTCGGGCGCGAGCTCCTGGACCAAAAACGGGGTATACTGGTGGCGGAGCTGTTGGCCGTGGTCGACCAGGCAGCGGCCATGGAGAAGCGGGTGGACGAGGCACTGGCCGGAGCGTGGTCGTCGCTGGAAGACGCCGCCCTGTCCATGGGCCGCCTCAGGCTCCTGTCCCTGTCTGGCGCGGTGACCATGGACGCGTCCGTGGACCTGCGCACCCGCCGGGTCATGGGCGTTAACCTGCCCGTGGTGGACACGCGCTTTTCGGACCGCGGGCCGTATTACAGCTCCCTGGGCGCGGATTTCCGCGTGGACACGGCCCTGGCCGGGTTCAGGGAGGCCCTGACCACGCTCGGCCGCTTTGCCGAGCTCAAGGTGTCCATCACGCGCCTGGCCGCGGAGGTCCGCAAGACCATCCGCAAGGTCAACGCGCTGGAAAAGGTGGCCCTGCCGGACCTGGAAGAAACGCTGGCGCATATCGGCGCCCGGCTTGAGGAAAACGACCGGGACATGTTCGCCTTGATGAAGACCGTAAAGGGCCGCTTGGCCGGGAGGATGGGATGAGACAGGCGTTCGAGCGGATGCTGGTCTACGTGGACGGATCGGAGGGCTCCATACTGGCAGCCCGACTGGCCGCCGTCCTGGCGTCCCAGACCCACGCAGAGCTGCACGCGCTGGCCGTGGTCAACACGCGCGCCCTGTCGGACCTGGTCCAGGCCCACATCTTCCTGGAAGCCGAGCGGGAGGAATACCGCCGCGACATGGACGAGGACGCGACCCGCTACCTCAGGCACGCCACGGAAATGGGCAAGCGCCTGGGCGTGTACGTGGAGGGGCACAGCGTGTCAGGTTCCATAGCAGCTGCCATCAAGAACAAGGCCCTGGAAATCGGAGCCGACCTTCTGGTCATGGGACCTCCTCCCCAGATCAGGAGCCGCCGCGACGCCCTGTACGACGAGGTGGAGACGGCCATGCGCACGGCCCCCTGCTCCGTGCTTGTGGCCCGTGACGAGGAACGCATAGAGGAACTGTACGAACAGCTGAGTTGAATGTATGGGCCGGCGTTAGGAAAGGCTGCGGCCGGCACGACGGAAGGAAGGGATCACCTATGGCGCTCATAGAACTCTTGAACGAACGGGCGATCAAAGTGCCGCTGATGGCCAGGGACAAAAATGGCGTTATCCGCGAACTGGTTGACGTACTGGCCGCCGCCTACGGCCTGGACAACGCGGAAAACGTATTCCTCTCTGTGCTCGACCGTGAGGCCCAGGGCAGCACCGGCCTCTCTGACGGCATAGCCGTACCCCACGGCAAGACCGACGCGGTCCCGAACATCCTTCTGGCGGTGGGTACGGCCCCAGACGGCGTTCAGTTCGACGCGATAGACGGCCAGCCGTCGCGCCTGTTTTTCCTCATGGTCGCCCCGCCGGAGAAAACCGGGCCGCACATTGCGGCCCTGGCCGAGATAGCGCGCCTGTCCCGGCAGAGCGCCCTCTGCTCGGCCTTGGCGTCGGCCAAGAGCGCGTCCGAAATCATGGCCCTCATGAAGGGCGACTGACACAGGCGGGGCGGGCTTGACCCTCCGGCCCGCCCCGGCTGATAATGGGCTTCCATGAAGAAGCTCGTCTTCGTGACCGGCGGCGTATGTTCGTCGCTCGGCAAGGGAATCACTGCATCGTCCATCGGGGCTCTCCTGGAATCGCGCGGCCTGTCCGTGCGCATGATGAAAATCGACCCCTACCTGAACGTCGACGCGGGGACCATGAGCCCCTACCAGCACGGCGAGGTATACGTCACTGACGACGGGGGCGAGACGGACCTGGACCTGGGCAACTACGCGCGCTTCACCAACGCCCCCATATCCAAGGCCAATTCCATCACCACCGGCCAGATATACAGGGACGTCATCAACAAGGAGCGCGAAGGCCGCTTCCTCGGCCGGACGGTCCAGGTGGTCCCCCACATAACGGACGAAATCAAGTCCAGGATTTTGGCCCTGGGCAAGGAACCAGACGTGGACGTCACCATCGTGGAGATAGGCGGCACGGTGGGCGACATGGAAAGCATTCCCTTCCTTGAGGCCGCTCGCCAGCTGATCCACGAGCAGGGCCGGAGCGACGCCGTCAGCGTTCACGTGACGCTGGTGCCCGAAGTGGCCGGCGGCGAGCTCAAGACCAAGCCCACCCAGCACTCGGTCAAGGAACTGCAGGAAGTGGGCATCCAGCCGGACGTCCTGGTATGCCGTTCTGACGTGCGCCTGGACGAGGCCCTGAGGCGCAAGCTGTCGGCCTTCACCAATGTCGAGTACGAGGGCGTCATATCCGCCTACGACGCACCCACCACCATTTACGAGCTCCCCCTGGTGTTCCACGAGCAGAAGCTGGATGAATTCCTCCTGCGCAAGATGAACGTGGAATCCCGCCATGCCAACCTGTCCGCGTGGACGGACGTGGTGCGCCGGATCAGGGAACCCAAGCGCTCCCTGACCATAGGCATGGTCGGCAAGTACATGGAGCTTGGCGACTCCTACAAATCCGTGTACGCCGCCCTGCAGCACGGCGGCATAGCCAACGACGCGGCCGTGGACATACGGCGCGTGGACTCAGGCGCGCTCGAGGAACCCGGCGCCGACCCGGCGGTCATTCTTGCTGGCATAGACGCCATCCTGGTGCCCGGCGGCTTTGGCCAGCGCGGCATAAACGGCATGGTAGCAGCCGCCCGTTACGCTCGGGAACAGGGCCTGCCCTACCTGGGAATATGCCTGGGCATGCAGATCATGGCCATTGAGTGGGGCAGAAACGTGCTGGGCTGGGCGGACGCCGATTCCACCGAGTTCAACCAGGATACGCCGCATCCCGTGGTCAGCCTCCTGGCCGACCAGGTCAACATCAAGCATTTTGGCGGAACCATGCGGCTCGGCAGCAACGAGTCGATCTTTGCCAAGTCCAGCCACGCGGCCGTGGCGTACGGGTCGGACACCGTGTCCGAGCGCCACCGGCACCGCTACGAATTCACCAACCAGTACCGTTCCGACTACGAGCGCACCGGCATGAAGATAGCCGGCACCACCCGCGACGGGGAGTTGGTCGAGTGCCTTGAATGGCCGGACCATCCCTGGGGCGTGGGCGTGCAGTTCCACCCCGAATTCAAATCCCGGCCGGTGGCCCCGCACCCCCTGTTCTCAGCCTTCATAAAAGCCGGCCTGGAGCGGAGCGCGGCCCGTGCCTAGACTGCCCGTCCTGGCCGCGGCCTTGGTCCTGGCTTTTTCGTGCAGCCTGGACTACGGCACGGGCATGGTTGAGGAACTTGGCCAGGACACGCCGGACGCCGTACTTGTGGATTTTGTCCACACCGTGGTTGAGAAAGGCGTGCCGCGTTTCCGCCTGGAAGCCGAACGGGGCGAGTCGTTCCAGGAAGCGGGCACTATACGCCTCTCCAACGTCAGCTTTGTCGAATTCGAGGCCGGTTCTGACGCTATCCTGACCGAGGGTCGGGCGGACAGCGCCGTGTACATAACGGCCACGGAGAGCGCGGAAATGTCCGGCAACGTCACCTTCAGCCGCAAGCCTGACAGCCTGGACGTCGAATCCGGCTATCTCCGCTGGGACGGCGAGGCCAAAACCCTGGTTGGCCGCGCGGACACGCGAACCACCCTCAGCTTTGAGGGCTCCAGCCTGTCGGGATCGGGATTCAACGCCGACGCCTCCCGCCGGACCTTTTCCTTCACCCGCAGGGTGGATGGCACCTTTACGGAAGGCGAGGCGCCATGAGGCGCTTGTTGCCCCTCCTGGCGGCTGTCTGCCTCCTGGCCGGGGCGGCGTCGGCCGGAACGTTCAGCTTTTCCGCCGATTCCATGACCGGCGCCATGACCAAAGGCCGGGAGAGGGTCATTCTGGACGGCAACGCCGTGGTGGTGTCCGACAGCATGACCATACGCGCTGACCGCATAGAGCTGTACGGCGAGGATTTCCGCTATGCCGACTGCTCGGGCAACGTCAGCATGGTCGACGGCGACCGCGGCCTGCGCCTCACCACCGCGCGCCTCTTGTATGACCGTGAGGACAAACTGTCCAAACTCTCGGGTCCCTCGGTCATGGAAGACCGGCAGAGCGGCGTGGTGGTCAAGGGCGACTATATCGAGCACGACGACAAGCGGGACATAGCCCTCATCCAGATCAACGTGCGCATACTCAAGGACGACATCGTGTGCCGCTCGGAGTTTGCCCGTTACGACAGGGGCGCCAACACTTTGGAGCTCTCCGGCTCGCCCTACGTTAAAAAGGGAAGCGACGAGTACCGGGCCAGCCTGATCAGCGTCAATCTTGATACCGAGGACATAGTCCTGGACGGGTCGGTCAGCGGCACCGTCAGTTCCGCGGAAGGGGACGACGACCAGGAAGCCCAGCCGCCGCAAACAGAACCGGGCCCGGCCACTCCGGACGTCCAGGAGCCTTCCGCTCCCGACGGCGGCGTGGAGAGCACGCCATGAGCGACCTGTACCTGGGCCAGCCCCAGGATATCGCCGACCTTCCCGCCGGCTATGACCGCGTCCCGCCCCAGGAACTGGATTCGTCGTCGGACCACGTGCTTGAAGGGCGAAACCTGGCCAAGATATTCGGCCGCAAGGTGGCCGTGCGGGATGTGTCGTTTTCCATGAAGACGGGGCAGATAACCGGCCTTCTGGGCCCCAACGGCGCGGGCAAGACCACGGTGTTCTACATGATTGTGGGCTTCCTGAAGCCAAACGGCGGTTCCGTCTACCTGGACCACCACCTTTTGTCCTCCCTGCCCATGTACCGCCGGGCCAGGCTCGGCATAGCCTACCTGCCCCAGGAGCCGTCCGTGTTCCGCAAGCTGACCGTGGAACAGAACGTACTGGCCATCCTGGAAACGCGGCCCGACCTGGACGGACCGGCCAGACGCCGAGAACTCGATCATCTGCTCACCGAATTCGGCATATCGTCGCTTGCCAGGCAATTTGCCTACACCTTGTCCGGCGGCGAGCGCAGGCGCACGGAAATCGCCCGGGCCCTGGCCATCAAGCCGAAATTCCTGCTCCTGGACGAACCTTTTGCCGGCATAGACCCCATCGCCGTGCACGAGATCAAAAGCATCGTGCGGCGACTGTCGGACAAGGGCATCGGCGTCCTCATCACGGACCACAACGTGCGCGACACCCTGGAAATCACCCATGAGGCCCATATCATCCACCGCGGAGAGATCCTGGTTTCCGGCCCGCGGGAAACCATACTGGCGTCCGAGCTGGCGCGGCAAATTTATCTGGGGGAGTCGTTCAAAATGTGACCTGACGGCCTTCAGGCCTTGGACATTTCCAGATCATCCTCTTGACCGGGCGCCGTACCGGATACAGCGCGGGTTTTCTGCCGTCTACTTCCAAGGTTGACGGCTGGCCCCGCCCGTGCTACATTTAGCCTACCGTTTAACGGTCTCCCTATCACCAATCCCAACGGAAGACAAATGCGTTACTTCGACACTCATGCCCACATCGGGCTCATTTTCGATGACCCGATAGAGCAGCTTCTGGTTTGCCAGCAAGCCAAGCAGGCCGGCGTCGCCCGGCTGGTCAGCATATGCAACAGCCTCATAGACTTTTTCCAGGTGTACGGCAACCTGAAAACCGCCGAACACGTGTATCATGCCGCCGGCGTGTCGCCGTCGGAAGTGGCCAATCCCAGCCGCGACTGGCGCGCCAAGCTTGAGGAAGCCCTCAAACTGCCCCGCGTCGTAGCCGTGGGCGAGATAGGCCTGGATTATTTCCACCGCTATGGCGACAAGGACAGCCAGATCGAGCTGTTCATAGACCAGCTGGACGTAGCCGCGCGCCACGGCCTTCCCGTGATCATCCACAACCGCGAAGCCGGCAAGGACGTCCTGGACGTGCTCCGCGACCGCCTGCCGGAGGCTGGCGGTGTGCTCCACTGCTATTCGGAGGACGCCGAGTACGCCCAGAAGGCCCTGGACCTCAATCTGTATTTCTCCTTTGCCGGCAACCTGACCTACCGCAACGCCAGGAACCTGCATGACACCGTGCGGGTGCTTCCCCTGGACCGTATCCTGGTAGAGTCCGAAGCCCCCTTCATGGTGCCGTCCAAGTACCGCGGAAAGCGGAACAAGCCCGAATACCTGCCGGCGACCGTGGAAGACCTGGCCGCCCTGCTGGACAAACCAGTGGAAGAAGTGGCCCAGGCAACCTACGAGAACGCCTGCAGGTTCTTCAAACTGCCCAACTGATTCCCCACCGCGGCGCAGGGTTCGCATCATGACGCTTCACGCTCCGGTCACCATGGGCGGCTACACCGCCCGTGGCAACCTGTTTCTGGCCCCGGTGGCCGGCTACTCGGACGCCGCCTTCCGCTCGGTGTGCGCAAACGCGGGCTGCGACCTTGCCTATACCGAGATGGTGTCGTCCGAGGCCCTGACGCGGGGTTCAGTCAAGACAAATGTGCTCCTTGAGCGAGGCGAGGGTGAGGGCGACTACGCCGTTCAGCTATTCGGGTCGGACCCCGACGTGATGGCCCGGGCCGCTGAGCTGGTAGCCCGTCGCTGGGAGCCGGCCCTCATAGACGTAAATTGCGGGTGCCCGGTACCCAAAATAGTCAAGACAGGCGCGGGGTCCGCCCTGATGAGGGAACCCGCGCGCATAGAAGCCATCGTCAGGGCCATGACGGCAGCCGTCACGGTGCCGGTCACCGTTAAAATACGCCTTGGCTGGGACGACCATACCATCAACTACCTGGATGCGGCCCAGGCGGCCGTGTCCGGAGGGGCGGCGGCCGTTACCCTGCATGCCCGTACCCGGGCGCAGGGCTACTCCGGTACGGCGGACAGGACAGCCTTCGGGCGCCTGGCAGCCGCCATTCCGGTACCCGTCTTTGCCTCAGGCGACGTATTCACCGCCCAGGATGCCGTGGATATCCTTGGCGTCGACGGACCCCGGGCAGCAGGCGTGATGTTCGCGCGGGGAGCCATGGGCAATCCCTTTGTGTTCACGCTAGCGCTCGCCGCCCTGAACGGCCTCCCTGAACCGGTGATTCAGCCCGCCGACCGTCTGGCCGCGGCGCGCAGGCATTTCCGCCTGTCCCTCAAGCTCTATCCAGAACACAGCGCCTGCGTTGAATTCAGAAAACAGGCCTGCTCCTACCTCAAAGGCATACGGCACGGCGCGGAACTCCGCGCACGGGCCGTGGCATGCTCAACGGCCGCCGATTTTGAGGATTTCTTCAGGGTTTGGGACCCGTCTATCCAGAACCTGGGTTAGCTGGCTTCTCTGCCCGCCTAGAGGGAACCTCTCATGTTTGAGAGTTTTAAGCTCCCTATAGATGACCGGAGCGCTTTAGCCAATCGGCCACGGCCGTTTCCAGCTCGGCATGGAAGTCCTCGGGAGGGTTTGCTCCGGTCGCGCGGTGGACCAGGGGAATAAGCACCTCATCCTTGAGCTTGGGCCAGTAAGCAGGCAGGGCGTTGGGCGAGCGCAGGTAGTCGGCGGGAGGCAAGCGCCCGAGCAACGACGGGTAAAATTGCGGGAACAGCCTCTCGTTGACGGATGCTATGGCCGAGAAGCCCCCGGCCAGGCCAAAGGACGATTCCATGGCCCTGTATCGTCGGGCGTCGTCCAGTATCGACTTTTGCGTATCCTCCGAGAAAAACCATTTCAGAAAGGCCTCGGCGGCGCTTTTCCCCTCTGACCAGCGCAGGATACCGGCAAACACCACGTCATCCCCTATGGGCACGGTCTTATCTTTGGCCAGCCAGCGGAACCCAAGGCCGCTGCGCCGCTCCTCGGGTATGACAAAAAACGACGCGGAATCCATGGCCGCAAAACCTATGCGCCCGTCCTGCACGGAACGGTGCGGAGGGAGATACAGGTACTTGAACTGAAAATCGTCCTCCGCCTCGGGCGAGCCATTGCTCTCCTCGCTCCATGACCTGAGGGCGGCAAGTCCGTCATCCACGTGAGCCGCATTCCATTTCAGGGGATTCCCTTCCCGGAAATCCGCCCCGTACAGGCTGAGAGCCTCGTACATGAATTCGGGGTACCAGCGCGGGCCAAAGCCCATGCGGGTAACGCCCTTGGAGCCTGTTTTGTTGTAGCCCCGGGCCAGTTCGGCAAGCTCGTCCAGGGCGAGCACAAAGTTGTCTTCCAGCTCAGGCTCCCAATCGGAACCGAACACAACCAACGGCAGGTTGAACGACACCGGCAGAAGCACCTGGCGGCCGTCCACGTCTCCCTGGTCCAGGAGGCTGGCGTAAAAAGCGTTCGGGCGTATGACCAGATCGGAAAACAGATAGTCCAGGGACTGGAAGAGGCCCCGCACCCGGGAACTTTCCAGGTAGCGTCCTATGGCCAAAGTCGGTTTTTCTTCAAGGCCGGGAAGGTTGGCTGCCAGGTCACGGTCATAGGTCACGTGAACCCGGTAGCGCTCCTGGGACACGTTGAACGCGGCCGCGTACACGGCCATTTCAGGCACGTCGGTGCGGAGCTCGGCCACCTTGACGCCGAACAGGCCGCAGGAGGAGAGCGTCGCGCCAAGAAGGAGGCCGGCAAACGCGAGCGTCGGCTTAAGCAGTTTCATCGTACACCGCCATCCGTCCACACTACATGAAAGACCGTCCGGGGGACAAGGCCGCTTCGGCGCTGACCGATGGCCATTTCCGGGGATTCCGGGTATACTCCAGGCATGCAGATCAAGAACCCCGAGGTGTACTCCATCATCGAGTCCATCGGGCACCACTTCCGGACAAACATCTCCAACCGGTTCACCAGGGGCGCCCTGTCACTGTTGCCTCTGGACAACGTGACCTGGGGGCAGATAGAGGAGCTGACCGAAAAATCGGCCAACTACCGCTACCAGGGCTATCACCTGGACGAGCTGTATCTGCTGATTCTGGCCATGGCCCGTTTCGTGGCGGCGGCCCGCAAACAGACGCTTCAGATACTCAGGTACGGTGGCCCGGGAGATAAATTCAGTTCCCAGGACCGCGTGCTCAGGGACATGGTCGTGAACAACTTTGGCTCCAACCTGAATATACTGGCAGATTCCGTCAACAAGCTCTTTGTGAAAGTAGCCGAAATTGACAAGGAAGCGGCGGAAGGCCAAGGGCCCGTCCTGTCCAAATTCCCCGAGCTGAACGAGATAGGCAGGTACCTGGTAGGCTGATGCGATCCCGCCGCCCTGTCCTTCCGGCGGCGCCGTCTTGACAGAGGTCTTATTTTTTTCTATTGTTGTCCGGCACGCGTGGAGTGGTGTCCGAGCGGTTTAAGGAGGCGGTCTTGAAAACCGTTGTGCCGAAAGGCACCGGGGGTTCGAATCCCCCCTACTCCGAAACCGGCCCCAGGGCATAAGGCTTCACGAGGGGCTCCTTGGAGAGGTGCGAGAGAGGCCGAATCGGGCTCCCTGCTAAGGAGTTGTACCCCTCAAGGGTACCGGGGGTTCGAATCCCCCCCTCTCCGTACTGTATGTTTGGCGGCCGAGTGGCGTCAGGTACCTATGTTGATCGTCTGGGGGATTCGAACCGAGCCCTCGCCGACCAACGGGAGGAACAGGCGCCAGGATAGCGCCGGCAGAGGGCGAGGCGGGTTTTACGCGTGAGCAGGAAGCGAGCGCGGAAAACCGAATCCCCCCCTCTCCGTTCTTTGACATGAGGTTATAGCTCAGCTGGATAGAGCGTCAGATTGCGGATCTGAAGGTCGGAGGTTCGAATCCTCTTAGCCTCACTAGGATGTCTGAGAAGAGGCCGCAAGGCCTTTTTTCAGGTCCGCGCATTTGGAGAGATGCGAGAGCGGTTGAATCGGGCGGTCTCGAAAACCGTTGAACCCTCGCGGGTTCC
Source organism: Spirochaetales bacterium (assembly GCA_016928955.1). GTDB lineage: Bacteria > Spirochaetota > Spirochaetia > Treponematales > UBA12059 > JAFGJV01. Next base: position 45,299 of record JAFGJV010000047.1, on the reverse strand, counting down.
GGGGGTTCGAATCCCCCTCTCTCCGTACTAGCTGTTCGGCAGCTGAGTGGTGCCAAGTACCTTTGTTGATCGTCCGGGGGATTCGAACCGAGCCCTCGCCGACCAACGGGAGGAACAGGCGCCAGGACGGATGTAAAAACGGACTTGTTTGCCTGGAGAGATGTCCGAGTGGTTTAAGGTCCACGCTTGGAAAGCGTGCGTGCCCACAAGGCACCGGGGGTTCGAATCCCCCTCTCTCCGTCGCCGCGTTTCGAGCGCCCGTAGCCAGGCCCTACGCTAGCGGCCGCCGCCTAACCCCGCCAGGTCCGGAAGGAAGCAACGGTAAGCGGATGGACGTTGTGCCGTAGCAAGCCTGGCTACGGGCGCTTGAGAGCGGCATCCTTGTACGCCGCCGCCCTCTGTGGTATCCTCCCCGCCATGGCTTACGAGATCACCGCAACGCGCAAAAGGCCCCAGACTTTTGAGGAGCTGGCGGGACAGGACTTTGTGTCCACCACGCTCCGCGCATCCATCGCATCCGGACGTATCGCGCACGCATACCTTTTCTCCGGACCTCGGGGTTGCGGCAAGACCAGCACGGCCAGAATCCTGGCCAAAGCGCTGAATTGCGAGAACGGCCCCACCGCGGAACCCTGCGGGGTATGCGATTCATGCAAAGCCATTGCCAGGGGTGCCGCCCTTGACGTCATAGAGATTGACGGCGCGTCCAACACGTCCGTGGACAACGTGCGTCAGATCAAGGACGAGGTGCTCTTCCCGCCCAATTCTTCAAAATACAAGATATACATCATCGACGAAGTGCACATGCTGTCCAACAGCGCCTTCAATGCCCTGCTCAAAACCATAGAGGAACCGCCGCCGTACATCGTGTTCATATTTGCCACCACGGAGCTGCACAAAGTCCCGGCCACCATCAAGAGCCGCTGCCAGCAGTTCAACTTCAGGCTGATTGGCCTGGACGCAATCAAGGAACGCCTTTCCCAGGCGGCCGGCGATCTTGGCGTCAAGGCCGACGACGATGCCCTTCTATGGATCGCCCGAGAGGCCACGGGATCGCTCCGCGACGCGTACACGCTCTTTGACCAGGTAGCGTCGTTTTCGGACGGGCACATAACGGCGGAAAAGATCCGGGACAAACTCGGTCTGGTGGGCGGCGAACGCATGGGCGCGATCTTCGAACTGTGCGTCAAGGGACAGCGTGGCCCCGCCCTTGAGCTCATGGACTCTATACTTGCGTCCGGCGTGTCCGTAGAGCAGTTCACCCAGGATGCCGTCTCCTACGCTCGGTCCCTCCTGCTCATTGCGAGCGGAGTGGACAGGGAAGCCCTTCTGGGTGCTCCCCGCGCCAGCTTCCCGCACAGCATCCTGGACGGGCTGGACGCGCCACGCCTTGAACGCGTGCTGGCCAACCTCTTTGACCTGCACAGGAACATGCGCTATAGCGTCAATCCGCGGTGGGAACTGGAGCTGGCGGTGTCGCGGCTGAGTACCATCAAGGACTATATTCCCCCGGCTGACCTGTCAAAAGCGGTAGCCAATCTCAAGGCGGCCGTATCCGGCGGCCTGCGCGTCCATAACGATACGCCGGATTCCGCTCCAGAAACCAGGCAAAGCCCGCCGCCCCAGCGCCCAGGCCACCCCAAGGCCAGCGTCCAGGCCGATGAGGACCTGCTGAGCGACGCTCCCGCCCAGGCCGACATGCTCACTGATCCAGCGGCCTTCCGGGCGGCCCTGATTGCCTCGCTTGGCAAAAACCGGGTACTGCTCAGCCTGTGCCTGGAGCGCTCGGGGCCCTGGAGCATGGACGGCGACACCCTCGTTGTGCCCTGCGGCAACGGATACGACGCCAACACGGTCATGTCCGACGCCGCGCTGGTGGCAAAAAAGGCGGCCGAACTGGCCGGCCGGGCCATCAAGGTCGAGGCACGGGCGTCGGTACGGTCCCAGACGGAAAGCCGGGAAACCACAACCCCGTCTGGCAACCATGACGACGAAGGATCCTCGGACGGAGACGACGGGCCGGGTAATCCCGTGGAAATCGTGGAGCGGGTCTTCAGGGGCCGCCGCGTCCAGCAGGATTCAAACGGCCCACAGTAGATACCGACGCGCTTATACGATAGGCGCGCACGCGGAGGTAGATGGCAATGGATCTCGGTCAGATCATGAAGATGCTCAAGGATCCGCAGGCCCTGCAGAGGCAGGCCCAGGAAGCCCAGGAACGCATGGCATCGGTCAGCGCGGTGGGATCCGCCGGGGGCGGCATGGTCAAGCTGACCATCAACGGGGCCATGGACCTGATAGGCGTTGAGATCAGCCCCGAGGTCGTGGACCCGAACGACGTTGGCATGCTCCAGGATCTTATCGTTGCCGCGCACAACGACGCGGCGGCCAAGGTCAAGGATGCCATGCAGGCCGAACTGTCACGGTCCATGGGCGGCCTGGGAGGCATGATGGGAACCCCGGGCGGAAATCCGTGAAAGCCCTTGAGGATCTGGTTACACTTTTGTCCCGTCTGCCCGGCATAGGCAAGAAAAGCGCGTACCGGATGGCCTTTCATATCCTCAAGCTGGACGGACAGTTCGCGGCTTTGCTGGCCGAGCGCATAACCGGACTCAAGGACAAAGTGCGTTTCTGCTCGCGTTGCGGCGCCTACACCGAGGAGGATCCCTGCCCGGTATGTTCGTCGCCCTCCCGGGACAGGAGCGTCCTGTGCGTGGTCGAGCAACCGCAGGACGTGCTCACCATAGAGGCATCCAGGGAATACCACGGTCTGTACCATGTCCTTGGCGGGCTTATTTCCCCGCTGGACGGCGTGGGCCCTGACGCGCTCAGGCTGGACCGCCTGGTGGACCGCGTACGGGAACTGGGCGTGCGCGAGGTGATCCTGGCCACCAACCCAACGGTTGAAGGCGACACGACTGCCCTCTACGTCAAGAGGATGCTGGACGCCACCGGCGTCAGGGTAAGCCGGCTGGCCACGGGCATGCCCGTGGGCGGCGACCTGGAGTACGCGGACCGGCTGACCCTGGTCCGGTCCTTCAGGGGACGCACCGGCCTGTAACGCACGCCGTGGCGATCGGCTACGCGCTGATTTTCCGGTAGCACGCGTCTATGATGCCCTCGAGTTCGGGCAAGTCATATCCGAGAGTGGACAGCCGTTCGCGGTGCTCTGAGTCCGCCCAGTTCATGTAGGGATTGGCGTAATTCCGTTCCATAAAATCATGGACCAAAGCCTCGGCCCGGTTCAGGGCGTCGCCAAAGGCCGAGCTCCGTCGGGGGGACACAAGGGCGTCGCGTATGTGCCCCCTGACCTGTTCCAGGAAAATGTCGCGGTACACGTCGTAGGCCCGTCCGGACAACACGCGTATCCGGTCGGATATGGACCCCGCGGGTTCGGGCGTTTGCCTGGAAGCGCCAAACGGTGCGGGCGCAGGGCGACGCCGTGAGTCCACGGGCGTATCCTGAGGCGCGGCTGAGCCTTCCGCCGACGCAGGGGACGATGGCTTTCTAGCAACTTGGGAACGCGGATCTGCCGCCTGCCGTGACGTCCGGGCGGATGCCCGTTCCCGGCCGCTCTGAACCGCAACGGGAGCCGGCGCCTGTCCGTACAAAGCCGCCTTGACCCTGCGCCAGGCGGCCTGCATGTACAGGTCGCCCCGGACCGTGTACGAGTAGCGCTCGGCTATGGTCGTGGCCACCAGGGTCAGGATCTCGTCGTCCGCGTACTTGCGTCGCCTGCCCATCTTGATGGCCCGGTACACGTCGTAATGCTTGGTACCGTACTTGCGCGAGTACAGCCACACGACCCGCTCAAAGGCTGGATCCTCGACCAGGAGCCAGTATTTGTGGCAATAGGCAAGCACGCGGTCCTCGTCACGGCCTATGGCCGGCGGAATTTCTATGCGCCGTACGTCTTCTTCGTCGAACTCGATTTTTGACAAGTCAAAAAAATTCTTGCGCTCACGCTCGGCTTCCCGGATCCTGCGCTCTTCCTCTGCCTTCCAGCTTTCCGTGACAAAATCGGGGGCGTCATCCGAGCCGAGGGTGGCCTGGTCGTAGAATTCCGACAGGAGATAGGACACGTCTCCCATCTCTCGTTTCCGATAGTCCAGAATGCGCGCGTATTCCTCATAGAGCCCGGCGGCGTTCCTGGCCGCGTCAGCGTCGTCCGGAAGGAGTCTGGCCACCCGTTCCACGGCCTTGAGCACGGCGTACGTGTCCTTGAGGCGGATGCCCGCCAGGGGTGCCGTCAGCTTGTCTATGGCCGCTTTTATGGCGACGATGATGGCGTCAGCGCGGGCGTACAGGAGCGACGACAGATAGTCCGTATAGGCCGGCGACCCCGTGCGGTAGAGGCCAAGCAAGGTCACCCGCTGCCTGTCGTCTGGGTAACGCGGCTTCAGCCGCGACATGTACACGGACAGGGCGTCCAGCATGCGGCCGGAACGCCTGAGCTCGAAATAGCGCTCAATGTCCGGATCCCCGCCGTACCGGAGGGCCGGAAACACCCGTTCCAGAATTTCTTGTCGTATGTCGTTGTCCGGCTCGCGCATGGTGCGCGCATTATACGGGCGCCCCGGCGGGAACGCAAGCGGGAGTGTGCGCGGCTAGTATGCTGATGAAAAAGCATGTCGCTCTGCCACCAGCCTGCCTAGCGGTGAAAAAAAGGGCCGTCCCCTCGGGAACGGCCCCCTCACGTCCGCGCGGCGCCGGCTTACTGGAGGAGCTGGAGCACCTGCTGCGTTTTCTGGTTGGCCTGGGCAAGCATGGCGTTTCCGGCCTGGGCGAGTATCTGGTTCTTCGTGTACTCGACCATTTCGGTGGCCATGTCCGCGTCGCGGATGCGGCTCTCGGCTGCCTGCATGTTCTCGGCGCCGATGTCGATACCGCGGATCGCGTGCTCGAGCCTGGTCTGGTAGGCGCCAAGGTCGGCGCGCTGCTTGCTGACCCTCTTGAGGGCCGAGTCAAGCACGCCGATGGACCTGTTGGCGCCGTCCGGGCTGGACAGTGACAGGATGGAATCATCGCCGATGTTCTTCACGCCCAGGGCCTTGGAGGTCATGGTGCCGATGAAGGCCTGCTCGCGCTGGTCCATGTTGGCGCCGATATGGAACCACATGGAACCGGTGATGATGTTTTCGCCGGTCTCGCGGGCAAAGCGCCCGGTGAGAAGGTTCATGCCGTTGAACTGGGCATGGCTCGCTATGCGGTCTATCTCGTCGACCAGCTGGGAGACTTCCACCTGTATCTGCATGCGGTCCTCGGCACTGTAGATGCCGTTGGACGCCTGGACAGACAGCTCGCGCAGGCGCTGGATGATGTCCTGCGTCTCCTGGAGGTAGCCTTCCGTGGTCTGGATGAACGAGATGCCGTCCAGCGCGTTCTTGGACGCGCGCTGGAGGCCGCGGATCTGGGAGCGCATCTTCTCCGATACGGCGAGTCCCGAAGCGTCGTCGCCGGCGCGGTTGATCCGCAGGCCCGACGAGAGCTTCTCCATATTCTTGTCAACGTTCCAATTGGTGACACTGAGGGAGCGATTTGCGAACATCGCACTGAGGTTGTGATTAATGATCATAACCGATCTCCTTTCCTTAGAAGCGGCGGCTCAACGGCCGCCCGGCATCCGTGCCGAATAGTCGTGTCGATTTTCGACTCAACGCCCCTCCGGCCGTGCCGGCGAACGTGAACCGTGAGAGCCCGCCCCGGCCGGTATGCCCCGCTCGCGCGTGCGGAACAGGCCGGACAGGTACGGCTCTTTCACTCCACTTATCGGCGGCGGGCAAAACGGCTTTAGGATTTTGTGATGGTCCGCTGGGACGGGTTCTTGCCGGTGGCCGGCGGCCCGTGCTAGAGTCGTTATGGACCATATTTTAACGATACCGGCAGCGCGGCTCGACGCGCGCCGACAGGAGCATCCATGACCGTGCGCGAGATAGCCAAAATCCTGGACGCCGAACTCATTACCGGAGAAAGCCTCCTGGATACGGACCTGGCGGCCGCCTGCGGCGCAGATCTCATGTCCGACGTCATGGCCTTTGTGAAAGATGGTGTGGTCCTGCTCACCGGACTGGTCAATCCCCAGGCCATACGCACGGCCGACTTGATGGACATCAGGGTGGTTGTTTTCGTCAGGGGCAAGCACCCGTCCAAGGACATGGTGGCGGAGGCAACATCCAACGGCATGGCCCTCCTGGCCACCGACTACACCATGTTCGTTGCCTGCGGCCGGCTCTATGAGGCCGGGCTGCGCTCCAGCGGCACCAGGGCTCCGCGGGCGTCGTGACGCTCCACTACGACGTGCCTGGCGACGATATGAGCCTGGCAGGCAAGGCAAGCACCGAGGTCAAGAGGGCCCTCTCCCGGCTTGGCGTGAACCCGGCCGAACTCAAACGCGTCGCCGTGGCCATGTACGAAGCCGAGATGAACATGGTCATACACGCGGGCGGCGGGGTGGCCAACGCGACCATAGAGCCGGACAAGGTTACCGTGGTGCTGGAGGACTCGGGCCCAGGCATCCAGGACCTGGATATGGCCATGCAGGAAGGGTTCTCCACGGCCCCCGAACGAATGAGGGAACTGGGATTTGGAGCGGGCATGGGCCTTCCCAACATGAAGCGCAACTCCGACTACCTTGACATAGACACCGAACCGGGAAGGGGCACCCGGGTGACCATAGTGGTCAGGCTCGGGACGCCGACTGGACCCGACGCATGAACGGCGAATCGTTTCATTCGGTCACCCTGGACCCCGCCAAATGCACCGGCTGCACAACCTGCATCCGCTTCTGCCCAACAGAAGCCATCAGGGTGCGCAAGGGGCGGGCGTCCATCATGGACGAGCGCTGCATAGACTGCGGAGAGTGCATACGGCGCTGTCCGCAGGGCGCCAAGCGGGCTGTATCAGATCCCCTGGCCGCCCTGGAGCGCTTCCCCGTCCGCGTGGCCATACCGGCTCCCACCCTGTACGGCCAGTTTGACGAACGCTATACGGTGGACCATATCCTCTGCGGCCTCCTGGCCCTTGGCTTTACCGATGTCCTGGAGGTGGCGTGGGCTGCCGAGCTCGTATCGGCGGCCACAAGCGCCTGGGTGCGGGAACACAGCGGGCAGGGACCCTGGATATCTTCCGCCTGCCCGGCGGTCGTCAAGCTCATACAGGTGCGTTTCCCGAGCCTCCTGGACAAGCTGGTACCCATCCTGTCGCCCATGGAGGCGGCCGCACGGCTGGTCAAGGAGCGCATGTACCCCGGCCGGGACGACATTGGGGTTTTTTTCATCTCGCCCTGCGCGGCCAAGGTGACCGTATCGCGCTGTCCCCAGGGCACAACCGCGTCCGCCGTGGACGGGGTCATAGGCATCAAGGACGTGTACCTGCCCCTGCGCAACATACTGCCCGGAGTTCCGGAGCGGCCCTTGGGCCGGGCCCGGGGCAAGGGCCTGGGCTGGGCCCATATCGACGGCGAGAGCGACGCGCTTGGCGACCCCAGAGGCATATCCGTGAGCGGCATCGACGACGTGATCAGCGTGTTCGAAGCCCTGGAAAACGGCACCATGCGCAACGTCACCTTCATAGAGGCCCTGGCCTGCCCCGCCGGCTGCGTGGGCGGCCCCCTGACGGTGGAAAACCCGTATATAGCGCGCGGGCGCATACGCGTGCGGGAGCGGAGAATAGACGCCTTGCCCGAACGGGAAGCGCCCCTGGACGCGTCCGGATTTAACATCCTGTGGCAGGAATCAGTTCAGCCCAGGCCGGCGCTCAGGCTGGACAAAGACATACTCAAAGCCATGATCATGATGGAAGAAATGGAAGTTATAGCTGAATCCCTGCCCGGACTCGACTGCGGATCCTGCGGCGCGCCCAGTTGCCGGGCCTTTGCCGAGGATGTGGCCAGAGGCCTGGCCGTCAAGACCGACTGCATTTTCAAGCTCAGGGAAGACGTCAGGAAGCTGGCTGAACAGCTCATCGACATGGAACGAATGCAGCCGCCGGGTTTGGACAAGGACTAAAGCCCGCGTGCGCTGGGCTGCGGAGCTGATCCTCAGCTTCCGCGCGCCGTTCTCCTTTGGCTGTCCGTGTTGCCTTCACCCGGGGTGAACACGGGTCCCTGACGCTGAAAGCTGTACAGCAGGCTGTACCCGGCTTTGATCCTCAGGGCAAAAAGGCGCCTCAGGGCGGCGTCCATATCCGCCCTGCTCTCGAAACCGTATACCCGTTCCCGCTCCCGCCCGTTACCCACCCGCCAGGCCGCGGTCAGGGCAAAGGGAGCCGTCAACAAGGGCTGACGATCGTGGAGGGTGTAGTACTGGATGGCGCCGTTTTTGGCGGTCCGGATCAAGGTCAGAATCATATCTTCTCAACGAATCGGCCTTTCGCAAGCCGTTCTTGAAAAAAAACGGCCGCCCCGGTCGGGGGGCGGCCCGTTATGAGTGCCCGTACGCCAACGCGCCGGGCGGCGCCTTACAAAAGGCGCGTCTTTGGTCCGAAGTCGGACGTCCTTCGGAGGAATCACGGATCAACAACAAGCCTTACGGCCCAAGGATCCCGCCGGTCAAGCCGGCGCACAGAGGAACGGCGGAGCATCCATGAAGGCCTCCTCATGCTCGCTCCGGTGAACGACCATACCGTCCATCCAGACGCTGGTCTCCAATGAATCCTGCTATGAATTTACTATAACCGGGACAAAAATCAAGCCCGAATCCACCTGTTTCCGAGCCCCACGCCTGCGCCGGAGGGGTTCGGCGCCCGGGGCACTCCACGAATTATTGAATTTGACAAAATATAGAGAGCCGATTATATTCTATATCCGTCGCTTTTCTAGATTTAGATTGAAAAGGCTTGCAACATCTTGCGTTTGATTGATACTTTCGCAAAGGAATTAAAGGGGAGCGGTACCCTTGAATAAACGGGATTTTCCTAGAATACACTTCTATGACCAAGACTTCGTCGATATATACGATCGGACGTGGGCCTGGGTCGCCGACTGCTGGGCAACAGGCGGAACTTCCAGCGGCATTGGCGGCGGGAAGTTCTTCTATTACCCTCCCCAGCACCGTCTGGACCAGCTTGAGCAGATATTTTCGTCGTTCTTCCTGGTCTACTCGAACCGCATCTACGCTGCATCCAACGGCCTTGACGCCCTGTACTCCAAGCAGGAGAAGAACGGCGCCATACGCTGGGCATACGACGTAGAGTCCGGCAAGCCGGTCAAGGACAAAGAGAACCCTGAAGGCCTGATGTTGCCCCTCTTTGCCTGGGCCGAATATAACCTGTACCACAAGTCGGCCAATAAAAAGAGGGTCAAGGAAGTGATGCCCGTGCTCCAGCGCTACTACGCCTGGATCGAGGGCACGTTCAAAAAGCCCAACGGCCTGTACGAGGTACCAGTGGCTGCCACGGGCATGCGCAACTCGCCCAGGGACGGGGCCGTGTACCACGTGGACTTCAACGCGGCCATGGCCATCAACGCCCTGTACATGTCCGCCCTTGGCGACATCCTGAACGACAAAGACACCAGCTTCCAGTACAAACGCAACTATTTCTCGCTCAAGACGCGTATCAACAACATGATGTGGAACGCCGACGACGGCTACTACTACGACATAGACGCCGGCGAGCGCCAGGTACGCATCAAGACCATTGGCGGCATATGGCCCCTTCTGGCCGAGATTCCCAACGAGGAGCGCGCGGAAGCCCTGATAGCCCACCTCACCGATCCGGCGACCTTTGGAACCGAGAACCCCTTCCCCACCTTGTCGGCGGACAACGAGCTGTACGACAAACGCGGGCTGGGCTACAACGGCTCGGTGTTGCCGCATTTCACATATATGGTGATCAAGGGGCTTGAAAAGTACAACCAGTGGGAACTGGCCCGGGACTGCGCCATCCGGCACCTATATTTCATCCTGGACTCAGCCCACCCCAACGGCGAGCGGCACCAGGTGCTCTGGGAGGCCTACCAGCCCCAGAATGAAGGCAAGGCGGTGTGGCCGGACAAGCCCGACTGGCCAAGACCCCAGTACCTGGCTTTTGCCGGACTTGCCACCATCGCGCTCATGATAGAGAACATCATAGGGCTTGCGGTGTCGTTGCCGCGCAAAACCGTGGACTGGATCATCCCCAACCTGGAAATCATGGGCATAGAGAACCTGAGTCTCAAGCGCAACATGGTGACCATATTGTCGAACAAGAGCGGTCGCGGCTGGGAAATCCACATGGAGTCCGAGAAACTGTACTATTTCACCATCAATGTGCTGAACAAGAAGAAAAAGACCCTGCCCATACCCTCGGGCAAGTGCTCTATGCTCATAGACAAAATCTAAAAGGCCGGCATCGGAAGAAAGCTAGTTCCCCCCGCCGCTCCTGGCCGCATCCTCTATGCGGGCGGCCAGCAGTCGGTCATGCCGCGCATTCTCGGCGTCCAGAGCGGCCATTTGGGCCTCGGTCTTCCTCAGCTCAAGCTCCATGATTTCCTTCTTGAGCTTGAGCTCCTGGATCCTGGTCTTGCTCCTGCTCAGAAGCAGGATAAACCCAAAGGTCAGTCCCGCCAGGCCAAAAGGCAGAAGAACCCCGAGAACTTCCACAGTCACTGTATGCTCCTATCGTCTTCAGCGTCCGGTCGGCGTTAGCGCGTCAGTCCAGGGCCCTGACCCTGAGCTCGCCCATCATCACAAAACCGCTTACCTCGATCCAGCTGTCGGCGCCTCGGGTTTGCTGGTTGACGTTGCGGTCGGCGCGGCTTTCTGCCATCAGGGCGAAGGCCGACAAGCGCACGGGCAGGTCCCGGGGCACCACAATCTGCGTCTCGCCCATGAGGTTGAACACCTCGATGCGCGTGGCGCCCGGGGGCAGGTCCGAGTCCCGGAGGTCTATCTTGGTGGAACCCATGACGGTAAAAGTGGAAACGCGGTCGCTGGTGAGCCAGTTGCCCGTGAGGTGGCGGTCGCCCATGACGCAACCCGTGGTAACGGGCGGTGCGCCGACCAGATGGCTGGAAAGGCGGGAACGCGCCCGGACACCGGGACTCTCGGGCCTGGGAGCCTGGGCTGGCAGGTCAACAACCAGCTCGTCGAGGGCGGCCGGCATGGTCGCCGAGCTGGCAAGGGCAGCCCTGCGCTCGTACTCGTCCATGGATATATAGTCGGCCGCGAACGCGTCCGTCAGGCGGTCTATGGTCGCCTGCCTGAGCGGCTCAAGACCGCGGGCTGTCTGTGCAGAGGCAAGGTCGTGGGTCATGGCATCCTCCATCCGGCTTCGGTATGGGGCCCCGCTCGCGGGCGCCCGGATCGCGGCCCGTGCGGCGCCGCGATTTTGTCGATCCAGGGTTTATAATACCCACAAATCGGGCGCGAATCCATATATTTTCTCCGCGCCGCGCCCAAAGCCGCCCGCCCGCCCGTTGAAAAGAAGGGAAAGGCGGGCGATACTGTGCGTAAGCGCTATGAAGCTCCTTTCCTCCCTCGGCTCCAAAGCCCGATCCTACTCATCCAGGCTCCTGTACGCCCTAGGGTTTTTCTACGAGGTGCTCAAGGAGACCGGCCGCTTCTTCCGCAAGAGCCAGGTGGGATACTGGGTGCTGCGGAATCAGATACTTTTCACCGGGTACGAGGCGCTGGGCATAACGGCCATCATGGCCATAGCCATAGGGGCGGCCGTCAACGTGATAGGCTCCAGCATACAGCAGCAGTTCGGCCAGAGCCAGCTGATGTACAGCATGCTGATCATCGTCATCACCAGGGAACTCGGCCCCCTGCTCACGGCCTTTGTGATCACGGCCCGCTCGGGCACGGCCATAGCCACCGAGCTGGGCACCATGGTCGTCCACCACGAGATAGAAGCGTACATGGCAGTAGGCCTGAATCCCATATCCTACCTGGTGGTGCCGCGCGTCATAGGCGTCACGGTATCCATCGTCATCCTGACCGTGTATTTCAACCTGTTCGGGCTCCTTGGTTCGTACGTGGTCGCCCAATTCTTGAATCCGACGCCGACGCCCATCATCGAGTACATGGGCAAGCTCCTTTCCATTCTGACCGTCACCGACGTGCTGTCGGGCATCATGAAGGCCCTGGTGTTCGGCATGGTGGTATCCGTGGTGTCCACCTACCAGGGCTTCTCCGTGAACCGGGCAAGCACGGAAATTCCGGTGGCCGGCATCAGGGCCGTGGGCCAGAGCTTCATCCTGATCATCGTGACCGACGTCGTGGTCACCCTTATGCAGTATGCCTGACGCCACCGCGGCCACCGCGGCCATAGAATTGCGCGACGCCACGGCGGTATCGGGCGAATACGAGGTGTTCAAGCGTCTGTCGGTGGCCTTCCCAGAAGGCGCCACCACGGTGATACTCGGCTCCACGGGCTCGGGCAAGAGCTCGCTGATCAAGATGGCCGCCGGGCTTCTGCCGCCGGCGGAAGGGGTCGTGCTGTTCCGCGGGCAAGATATGGGCCGCTTCGGCCGCAAGGAGGAACTTGCCTTCCGGGCGGCCAGCGGCTTTGTGTTCCAGGACGCGGCCCTCTGGGCAAATACCAGCATCCAGGACAACGTGGCCATACCGCTGCGGGTGCACCAGCCCAAGCTCAACCAGGCCGAGCTGGCGGAAAAAGTACGGGCCACGCTGTCCCGGCTGGGCTGGACCGAGGGTTTGGCCCTCCGTCCGGTGGACCTGTCGTCGGGCGAGCAGAAGCTGGTATCCATAGCCCGCGCCCTGGTCCACGACCCGAGCCTGGTATTCATGGACGACCCGGGCTCAAGCCTGGACGAGGACAGCATGGACAAGTTGTACGAGGTGCTGTCCGAGCTCAAAAGCCGGGGGAAAACCGTGATCATAACGACGAACAACTCCGAGCTGGCGTATCGCTACGCCGATTGCCTCGGGGTGCTGAAATCCGGCGCCCTCCTGGCCTTTGGCCGCTACGAAGAAACGGTCGCCAAGGCGGAAAGCGAACTGGACGTAACCCTGGCGCGGCTCAGGGCGCGCGGCGACAGGGTCGGGCCCAAGCCAAGCGCGGGGCAGGCAGAGGCGGGATCGGAAATGTCACAGCGGAGCGATGTATGAAATTCAAGATCAAGTACGCCGACCAGATTGTGGGCCTGTTCATCATCGTGGCGCTGGCCATGCTGGCGGTGATCGTCATCCTGGTGGGGGTGAACCAGCGCTGGTTCGCCAAGGACTACTCGTTCTGGACGGTCTTCTCGTCCGCCAACGGCGTGTCCCCGGGCACGGCCATAGTGATGAACGGCTTCACCGTGGGCAAGATAGACAAGATCAGCCTTAACGACGACAACAAGGTGGACGTGTATTTCCACATATACGACACGTACTACCACCTGGTCCGACGCTACAGCCTGCTGGAACTGACCGTGTCGCCCATCGGCCTGGGATCGTCGCTCCTCTTCCATCCCGGCACGGGCGACGAGCCGCTGCCCGAGGGCGAGTTCATAGCCACGGCCGACTCCGCTGACGGCCAGGCATGGATAGAGCAGGGCCTGGTGCTTATTCCGCCCAAGGACGACACCATCACGCGGCTTTTGGCCGGGGTGAACCCCCTCCTTGAGAACGTCAACAAAACCGTGGTTACCATCAACCGCACGCTGACGGAAGTGAACCGGGCCCTGGCCGGACAGAGCTCCGGTCCCGCGGGCACCATTGTGGAAGACCTGTCGCGCGGCGTGGCCAAGATACCGCGCACCATGGACAGGGTAGACGCCATCGTGGCGGACGTGCAGGCGCGCACGGCGGGCCTTTTGGACCAGGTATCGTCCCTGGTGTTGGCCCTGCAGGTGGTCACCAAGGACGTGGGCACGGTAACGGGCAACCTGGCCCTGGCCAGCGACGAACTGGCCGACCCCACAGGCCTCATACCCAAGCTGCTGGATCCCAAAGGGTCGCTCAAAACGCTCCTGGACGACGACAACGCCCTGTACAAGCACATCATATCCATTGTCGAGGAGATCGAGGCGGCAGTCAGGAGCCTTCAGGGCATAGTCACCGGCCTGAACGGCGAGATGCCCAAAATAGCCGCCGTACTCAACGAAACCCGCGTGGCCATACAGCAGGCTCAGGACGTGCTGGAAGGCGTCAAGAACAACCCCCTGATACGCGGCGGCATCACCGAATCCGCGGAGCAGGGTTCCCTCTACGGCAGCATGCGGGAAGGGAGCTTCGAATGAAAGCCTTCAGCGTGGTCCTTAGGCGCTGCCTGGCCGCGGCCCTGGTACTGGGCCTGGCCTCATGCTCGTCCGCGCCCAAACGCCAGGCCGCCGTGGTAGAGAAGAAAAACGAGGCGGCCGAATACCTTGCCCTGGCCGACGGGTTCTACTTCCTGGGCCAGTACGCGTCCGCGGTCCAGTACTACACGGAAGCCCTGGACGCCAACCTCAGCGTAGACAATGTGGAAGGCTCCATCAAGGCGCGCAATTCGCTCGGACGCTCGTTCATGGCCCTGGGCCGCCTGGATGACGCGGCCAGGGAGTTCGGCGACGCCCTGACCGACGCTCGGGCATACGGCAAGGCCGCCCTCATAGCCCTGGGCCTGTCAAACCTGGGCGAGCTGGCCCACCGCCGGGGCGATCTTGAAAGCGCCGACCTGTTTTTCAGCGACGCCGAGGACCTGGCTCCGTCCGGCGACCCCGTATGGGCGGTGGTGGCGCACAACATAGGCGTGACCGCCATGGCCCGGGGCGACCTGGAAACGGCCTACGACTACGTGCTGAAGGCCGAGTCCGCCAACGAGCGGGCAAAACTGTGGGTCGAGCTCGGATCCAATCGCTACGTGCTGGCGTCCATCACGAACGCCCAAGGAAAGACCGCTGACGCCCTGATATGGGCCCAACGCGCCCTGGCGGCGGACAAGACCGCCGAAAACACCCTGGGCATAGGATCCGACCTGGAGGCTTTGGGCAGCCTCAAACGCAAGGCGGGCCTTGAGAACGACGCATTCAACTTCTATAGGCGGGCATTCGGCCTGTGGGTGGCCATGAACCGCGTGGACGACGCCCGGCGCTGCCTGGTCGTCCTGATCGAACTGGCGGCAAACACGGGCCGGGACGATTACGCACAGCGCTACAAGGCCATCCTGGACAGCATAGCGGGAACCGAATGACGACGATACAAGCGGATATCCGCCAGGTGCGCCCCAGCGAGTACCGGGCCGTGGAGGAACTGACCAGGGACGCCTTCTGGAACCTGTATGTACCCGGCTGCGACGAGCACTACCTCGCGCACACGATGCGCGAGCACCCCGATTACATTCCGGACCTGGAACTGGTGGCCCTTGTTGACGGCAGGTTGGTTGGAAGCATCATATGCACCAGCTCCAGGCTGGTGGACCCCGCGGGCATATCCGTGGACACCCTGACGTTTGGCCCCCTGTGCGTCCATCCGGATTATCAGCGGCGGGGCATAGGCACCGCGCTCATAACCCGCACGCGCTCCTTGGCGGAGGAACGCGCTTACCCGGCCATAGTGATCCTGGGAGACCCGCACAACTACTGTAAAAGCGGCTTCCGCAACTGCGTGGACCTGAACGTGTCCGATCCGCAAGGACGCCACCCGCTCGGCCTGCTCGTACTGCCCCTCAGGCCGGATTTTTTCAAAGCTCCAAAGGCATACCGCTTTTTTTATAGCGACGCGTACAATCTAGACCCGGCCAAGGCGGCCGAGTTCGACGCGGGCTTCCCTCCCAGAGAAAAAGCCTATAGCCACACCCAGGAGCTGTTCTCCATGACGTGCAGGGCGCACCTGGACTGAGACCCCTTCCCGGCTCAGGCGCCTATGACCGTTCCCTCAAAGGTCGTGCCGTCCAGGATAGCCCGCAGGTTGTCCAGGTTCGAACCGGCGGCGAATACCACCTTTATGCCAAGCTCATGGGCTCGGCGCGACGCAACCGGGTCAAAGGGGACATTTTTACCCGGCACCCACTCGTCGCCCACCATGGCCCTGAAATCGTCCCAGGACATGGAGTCCACGGGCTTGGCCGCCGGATCCACCTTGGGATCCGCGCTGTACACCTTGGCTATGTTGGACAGGTTGATCAGTTCGGTGGCTCCAAAGCGCTCGGCCAGCACCACGGCGTCGTAATCCGTGGAAAAACCCGGCTTCCATCCCGAGCCCACCAGTATGCGCCCTCCGAACACGGTGACCGACGTGGGATCGGTGACCACCTCGTGGGGACAGAGATCCAGGAAGAGACTGCGCACCAGCTGGGCGTTCAGCCGGGTGGCCATGATGCCTATCCAGTCCTGGGCGTCGGCGTCTGCCTCGGAAGCGCAGGCGCGGTACGCCTTCTGCCAGGTCCTGGCCGGACCTCCGCCGCCTACGACCAGTATCAAGCGGCGCTCGGCGTCCGCGGCAAGCCAGGCCCTGACAACGGCCGCGAATTTTTTCAGGAAATCGGGATCCGGGCCGTCCGGCGCGACGATGGAGCCTCCGAGGGACAGGACAGTGGTCACGTTATGGCCTCCTGGGGGTACGACTGTACGCATTGTAGGCGGCGCTCCCGCCGTTGTAAAGCTCCAGGCCGGGCTTGTAAGCCCGCTCCGGCCCACGGTATGCTTGCCGGGTTGCCGTAACAAGCATGAGAGGAGCGTTTTGCATGCCTAATCCAGTTGTAGTGTTCAAGACGAGCGTGGGTGACTTCAGTGTCGAGCTGTTCGAGAACAAAAGCCCCATAACGGTAAAGAATTTCCTGGACTACGTAACGTCCAGTTTTTATGACGGCACCATCTTCCACCGCGTCATACCCGGTTTTGTGGTGCAGGGCGGCGGGCTGGTGGCCGGCATGAAGGAAAAGCCCAACGGCCAGCCCATACAGAACGAGGCGGACAATGGCGCCAAGAACGAGCGCGGTACCCTGTCCATGGCCCGGACATCCGACCCGCACAGCGCCACCAGCCAGTTCTTCATCAATCTGGTCGACAACGCCGGCCTGAACCACAGCGGAAAAAACGAGCGCGGCTGGGGCTACTGCGTGTTCGGCAAGGTGGTGTCAGGCATGGACACGGTGGACGCCATAGCGGCAGTCAAGACCGGCGACCGCTATCCCCACCAGAACGTGCCCCTGACGGACGTGGTGGTCACCTCGGCCACCGTCAGCCAGTAACGACGGCGGCCGGGGCCCGGAGCGTCAGCTCTTTTTAGGTGTCGGACCGGTTCCGTGGGAACGCGGAGTCCGGTCCCCCGCCTTGTAGCCGGCTATGCCGAGCATGCGCTTGAACGCCGACTGGTCCTTCTTGAGCTCGCGGGAGCCGCGCGTGATCTTGCACAAGGACAGGCCCAGCTCGGCGGCTATGGTGCGCTGGGGCACGCCCTCGGCTATCCGTTTGACCAGGGCCCAGCGCTTGGCTATCTCGTCTGCCTCGGCCTGGGTGAACAAGCTGTACAAAAACTGCTTTATGAGGTCCGGATCATCCGCCGCCGCTATGGCCCGGGCCATCTCGTCGATATTGTCCTCTATCAATCGCTCGTCGCGTTCTTTCATAGGACGATAATACTAGGCCAGATGGCTGTTTTGGGCAAGTCCGAGCTTGCGCCGGCGCCGCCGGGGGTACTATGATCGCTCCCGTGGACAAACAGCGTTTTACCTACCAGGACATACACCGCACGGTCAAATCCCTGGCCAGGCGGATACGGGAGTCGGGCTATCGGGCGGACGTCATCGTGGCCATCGGATCGGGCGGCTTCATACCCGCGCGTATGCTCAGGACCTTCATAGATTTGCCCATCCTGACCGTCGGCGTGGCCTA
Source organism: Spirochaetales bacterium (assembly GCA_016928955.1). Lineage (GTDB taxonomy): Bacteria > Spirochaetota > Spirochaetia > Treponematales > UBA12059 > JAFGJV01. The sequence goes on along the minus strand of JAFGJV010000047.1, from coordinate 27,559 downwards.
CTACGACAGCGACAACCAGCCCACGGCCAACCCGCGCAAGGTCCAGTGGATAGAGGAGGCGGAACACCAGCTCCGCGGCAAGCGCATACTCCTGGTCGACGAGGTGGACGACTCGCGCGCAACGCTTGAATACTGCGTGCGCGAACTGCTCACGCACAGGCCAAAATCCATAGGCGTTGCGGTCATCCACAACAAGCTGAAGGAAAAACGCGGCGTCATGCCGAAGGAATTGTCCCTGTACCTTGCCGGGTTGGACATAGACGACAAGTGGGTGTGCTACCCCTGGGACGCGGCGGATATCAACGAGCACGACGCCCTGGCAGCCCTCGAGCGACACGAGCGTAAAAAATCACTGCGGAGCCACATGAAACGCATGCTTGCGTCCGTGAAGCAGGAGGAACGACAGGCAAAAGGCGCGCAGGCCGCGAGCATGCTGGCCGCCCATCCGTCGTTCGCTGGCGCCGAGCTTGTCCTGGCCTTCCTGTCCATGCCCACCGAGATAGACACCGGACCTGTCCTGGACCGCGCGCTGGCCGACGGCAAGCGGCTGGCCGCTCCTCGCATCCGGGGTGACATCATTGAATTCGTGCCGCTCGACCGTTCGTGGCGCGGCTGGCCCAAGGACTCCTGGGACATTCCCGTTCCGCCGGACTCCATCGAGCCGCTGGGAGTTGCCCACATAGCGCAGGCAGCGTGCCTTGTGCTGGCTCCCGGGCTGGCCTTTGACCAGGACGGGGGGCGCCTTGGCCGTGGCAAGGGATATTACGACCGCTTCCTAAGCGGGCTGAAGGACGAACGGGCGGGTCGCGCTCCCCAGAAAACCCTGACCGTGCTCGGTTACGGATACCGGGAACAGCTGGTCCCCTGGGTGCCCAGGGGCGCGCACGACCACGATGTGGACGGCCTGATCCTGGCCTGATACCACAAGCGCCTGCGCTCAGCGGCCGTGTTTTTTTGCGAGCCAGTCCAAGAGGGTTCTGTCCTCAACCAACGCGTGCCTGATAAAACAATCTTTCAGGAAACGTCCAAAACTCTGATCCAGCACGGGGCTGTCGCCGGACAGGCGGTCCAGGATCTCTTTGCGTATGCGTTCGTGGCTGTCATGGTGGGACGCGGCCCCAGGATAGGACGCATCGCGCATCATTCCTTCCTCGTAGCCAAAATGCTCGTCCACCAAGGCCAGAATGGCCTCCAAGGCGCCGTGGCCGGCCCGCGTTCCCGCCTGTCCAAAGGCTTCGAATATGCGCCGGTGAGCATCGTCCAGCTCAGCGTGGCCCAGCTTGTAGTCGTCACACCAGGAAAAGTCAAAGGCCAAAGCCAGCTCGGCCACCCGCATCTCCTTGCGCTCTCGGAGCTTCCACAGGACAAATGGTTTGTCCGACACCACCCAGGCGGGTATGGCCCACGCGCTCACATCCTCGAAGGAGCGGACGCGGAACTGGTCGGATTCCCCAAGGGCCTCGCTCTCGCACACGATGTCGTGGGGGCCGGAAAAGTCCACCAGCCCGCCGCCGCCGAATATCGCTACGCGGCCCTTCCGAATCAGGAGAAAGCTGCCTGGCCGCTCAATCGTTGCCCCGGCAGGAGCGTGATAGTGCTCGGCGGCCGCGGCCATCTCGGCCAGGGCCGGAAGGGATTCAAAGTCCGCAAAATGCGGGCACGACGATAGGGAAGAAAAGGCTTCCTCCACGTCATGCGTGCGACCAAGGGATCCGTTCTTTTCCATGAAGTCCCTGAAAACGCCCCCGGGTATGGCCAGGGCTATGGTCCCCCCGGAGGCGCGGAAGCACGAGCCCGCCTCGGCGCCTCTCACGCACTCGGCCGCGTTGACCAGCGCTCCCGGCCTGACCCTGCCCCTGCAGCGGCCCTGGGTGTCACAGCGTTTCAGGTAGCCGGATACCGTCAGGTACACATGAGACACGGCCTGGCCCTTCTTGCACAGCCAATCGTCGGCTTTCAGGAACTCGTACTCATGGTTGGCAAGACGCTGGATTTCTGATTCCGACGCCTGCGGGAAATAGAGCCTCAAGGCCGCCCGGGCCATTATCGTGCGCCAGTCCTGGCTGGCGGGGAAAAACACCGTCTGCTCGCCGAATTCCGCCACCCGCCCCTTAGGTGCGTGCTCGGCGGACGCTTGGGATATCCCGTGACTCAGGAGGATATCGCCGCTTGAATCATCCCTGAAATCTGACGGGTCGCCGTGGATGGCTCCACCGCCCACGTCTACCTTTTTGAGATCGGCGGGTTCAAGGACGGCCGCTTTGAAGGCCTGGGCCGCCGTGGGGCTTATTCCCGGCGCGTCAGGCTTGTCCACGGTCATGGCGTCCAGGACGGAAAACGCCGACAGGTCCGCGCAATGGACAAAGCTTTTTTCAGCCCCGTTGCCCCATTGCGCCTTGAAGCGGAAAAAAGTTGTTTCCAGCGGGTGGGCCGAATCCACGGGCATGACGCTCATGCCGTCTACGTCGTTCCATTGGTTGGGCGCCAGGTCGCGCGGCTCGAAAAACAGGGGGAATTCGCGTTCCTCCATGCCTACAAGGGCGCGCAGTTTGGCCTGTGCCGAGCGGCGGACCTCCGGCGTGGCGTAATAGCGCAGGCGACGCTCGGCCCGCATGAGGGCCGTAAGCCCCACAAAGTGGTCGTCATGGACATGCGTATGAAAAATGCCCCTGAGCCCGCCCACCCCTATGCCCACGGCGTCCAGGCTTTCCTCTATGTTCGGCCCAGCGTCGACCAGGTAGGCCTGCCCCCGGTGGATCACCAGGCTGGACATGCACGGCCTGGCCGCGTCCCAGCCATCGCCCTCTCCCAGGTGCACGATGGAAAAATCGTGGCGCTCGGCTGGCCTGTACGGCAGCGTGTAGGGGCAGCCATAGGTCTCGCCCGCTTGCAGGTTCAGGTCAACCTCCACGGACGATCCTCCGTGTATGAACTCGTACCGGTTGACGTCGACACGGCGCAAGAGCACGCCGCCGCCAAGGGACATGATGGGCCGGTCCAGCACCCTGAGGTCCAGAAGCTCGTCCGTCTTGCGGAAGGCGCCGTAGGCGAACCATAGTTTCATGCGCACAATGGCCCGACCGCGATCGGGATCCTCCGGCGACAGGGCGGCCGGGTCCACAATGCCGTAATTGCCGTGGTAGATGTAGTCGGCCTGGGCGTCCACCTGGTCCTTCATGCCAATGATCATGGGGCGGCGGCCGGTGTTGTTCGGGTGCTTGGGAACGATCATGCCTTGGCGGTACAGCATCTGCAGTACCGGGAATTCGGCCAGATTGCAGAAGCGCCCGTTCTGCACGGGCAACTCGGACAGGAGGATGGCGTTGGGCCCGGTCTCAAAGCTCCGGCCGTCCCTCTCCACCGACCGTATGGCCCCGGCTTGGCTGAGGAACTTGACCGCGTTTTCCGGACAGCCGCAGAGCACCGACAAACCAGCGTCGGGTATGTCCACCAGCGTTACGCCCGGACAAATTTTTTGAGCTTTCATGAGGCACCTCGATACCGTTTGTCCCTGGCCGGCGCCGATCCGCGTCGTTACCTGTTCTGCCTTTAGGGAACCTCTACTAACCCTATGGTTAGCAGAGGTTCCCCGCGTTTTCGGCAGAAAACGCGGGAGTTTCTAAGGCAACCCCCTAAAAACCACAGTTTTTAGAGGCTCCCTTTAGCATAACGCTAATTCACGGGACGCACAAAGGGAGTTCGTCAGCGCCCGTCCTGGCCAGAGCCAGGCAGGACCTTGATCATCCAGATAACCGCCAGGCCGGCCACAACGGCCGTAAAGCTCAAAGGCAAGGCCAGTGAGCCCCCGGAGAACAGCGCAAGGGCCACAAGCGTCGACGAAGCGCCAAGCCATAGGACAGCATGTCCGATGTAGGAGCGCCGCGCCCTCTCGTCGATAGATGCTCGGACGCGGCGATAGCGTATAAACGCTAGAAACGCCGGCACCAGCGTGACCACGCACCACAGAACCAGAATTCCGCTCATCTGGACCCGCCGTACTGCCTGAGCTGGGATAAAGGCCGATCCGGGTTCCATGGCAGGGTCGATATGCCCGAACGCACCAGCCTGGTCATGAACACCTCGCGCTCAAGATCCTCTATGCGGCCCGCGAGCGCACCCTGCGCGTCGTCCTTTGACTGGCCGTCTTGGCGCGGAAGTATGGCGATCAGGGCAACCGTATAGCCCAGGGCGCGCATGCTCCTCAAGGCCGGCAGGTCGTCACGGAGTCCCGGACTGACCAGAATAACCAGGGACCGCGGCGGGAACACGTTGATGGGCAGGTGGTCAAAGCGCTCGAACACGGCGTGGTCGCCCAATTCAGCGGCCGCGCACGACGCCCGGAGCTTCAGCCTCTGCACGCGGCCCGCTCCCGGCGTGGTCCAGTGGAGTTCCGCGCCGTATCGGAGAAAGGCCACGCGGTTGCCGCCGTCAAGGAAGCCCTCGGCGCAGGACAGGGCGGCGCGGCAGGCGTCGTCAAACTGGTCCAGGCTCTGGTACGCCTCGGCCCGGCAATCCAGGATGATGCCCGCGTCTATGGCCCTCTCGCCTTCGTACACGTTGACGATGTCCTGCCCCCAGAGGGCACCAGCCCGCCAGTTGATGCTCCGCAGACGGTCTCCCGCCTGGTATTCCCGCGTGCCGAAAAACTCCGAGCCCTGCCCCGGACGTTTGGCGCCCGACACGCCGGAAAAGGGACGCACGCTTTCCGGCCCGGCCTTGATCTGGGGCGGAGCCATGATGGCCGGCGCTATCCACACGCGCGTTTCGCACGGAAAATCCGCCGAGCGTTCCGAGCCCCACAGCGGGCTTTGGCTACTGGCGCGCAGAGCCGTAAAGCGGTAGTCGCCCCTCTTGATGGTGATGACGTAGGAATAGGCGACGCTCGCCCCCGCGTCCAGGTGTCCGGTCCACACAGGGCTTCCTTCCGCCACGGCAACGCCCTTTGGCAGCAGGTCCACGAGCGTCAGAAGTTCCACGCGGCCGCCTTCATTGCCCGCGGTGACGGTCACGGTACAGGGCTGGCCCTCGTCCGGCAGCGGCGGATCAAGGACGCGCGTGACTCGGAGTGCCGGCAGCTCGGGGCGGCCGGCCTCTCCCAGGATCAGCCAGGCCGCCGCCGGCAAGGCAAGGGCCACCAGGCGGCCGTCCTGGATAAAAATTCCAAGGGCGCATAGAGCGCTGACCGCCAACGCGCACAGCGCCCGAATCAGGTTCATACCAGCTCGGCCTTGGGAACGGGTACGGACGCTATGGCCGCCCTGACAACGCTGTCGGACCGTGAGTCCGCGGCCCAGGCGTCAGGACGGAGCGTGACGCGATGGGCCAGAGCCTCGAACGCGCACCATTTGATGTCGTCGGGCAAGGCAAACATCCGTCCGTCCATCACGGCTTTGGCCCTTGCCAGCTTGAGCAGGGCCAGGGACGCGCGCGGGCTGGCCCCCACGGCCACCCTGGCCGCGTCCCGCGTTGCCCGTACCAGGGCAACGGCATAGGCGGCAAGGTCCTCCTCCACATGGACGGCCTCCGCTGCCGCCGACAGGGCGGCGAATCCGTCCAGCCCGCATACCGCCTTAAGTTCAGGCTCGTCCGCGCGCCGTTCAGCCCTGCGCATCAGGATCTGGCGTTCTTCGTCGGCCGTTGGATAGCCTATGCTGAGGCGCACCATGAACCGGTCCAGCTGGGCTTCAGGCAGGGGGAAGGTTCCCTCGTATTCTATGGGGTTCTGGGTGGCAACGACCATGAACGGGCGCGGCAGGGGCAGGGTGGATCCCTCCAGGGTAGCCTGATGCTCCTCCATGGCCTCTAGCAGGGCCGACTGGGTTTTTGGAGGCGCTCGGTTTATTTCGTCGGCCAGCACGAAATTGGAAAACACCGGCCCTTCTATCAGCCTGAGGTTGTCCGTCTTCTTGTCCAATACGTACGCGCCGGTTATGTCCGCAGGAAGCAGGTCGGGCGTGAACTGGATGCGCTTGAACGTGCCGCCAAGCGCCCGGGCCAGGCTTTTTGCCGCCAGGGTCTTGGCCAGGCCGGGATTGTCCTCAACCAGCACATGGCCGCCAGCTATGGCCGTCCCAAGCAGTTTTTCCAGGAAGGAGCGCTTGCCTATAACGGCCTTCTCCAGCTCGTCCAGCACCAAGGAACACATATCGGATGCCGCTTTGGCGCCCATCGCATCGTTCATTCAGCCACGTCCTTTCCATGGAGGCGGTTTTCCATCGCGCCTACCAACCGGCCGACGCGCTCCGAAAAATCGGGCTCGTCCGCCGTCTCCTTACGTTTTTCCCTGGCGTTTGCCATCAGGTGGTCTTCTAGCAGAAGCCGCATGCCGTCCTTGCCGTACAGGCCGCTTTCCGCAGGATCTCGGAGAACCCCGTAGGTGTCGTCCTCCGGAAGGCCGCGCTCCACGGACAGGATGTCCCTGGCAAGAACCCTGAGCCGGTCCGCGGTCATGCTCCTATACACGGAGCTGGCGGCGCATCCCCTGAGCATGGAAGCAAGCGCGGCCCTACCTGTCCGGCCGGGGACCGCCCTACGCCGTTCCGGTGCTTCCGGACGTTTTCTTGCCAAGCCCCACGCGGACCCCAGGCCCACGAACAGCAGGGCCAGGGCAAAGGCGGCCCGCACCACGAAGGCCACCACTTCATAGATCCCGGTAATCATGCGGAGCGCGCCTTCCCGCCGTGCTCGGCCCAGAACGCTTCAAGAGATCGGAGAGCCGCCCCTGCCCGTTGCCGATCGATCTCAAAGCAGGGTTCGCGCGAGTACCGGGCTTTTTCAAACATGGAGGTGAGTTCGGCCACATCGTCGGCGGGAGCCGCGTGCGAGCTTAGAAGCAGCGCGAATTCACGCGGCGTCATGCTGGCCATATCACGGCCGTCCGGCGCGGCAAAGAGTACGCACATGTCGGCGTAGCAGGCTATGATGGCGTCCCGTATGGCGTCCGTCGAATGGAGGCGTTCCCTGACCCTGGCCAGGGCGGCGGACATGTCCGGCGGTGGCGAAGGCTCCGCCTCCGGCGCTTTCCTGACCTTGATGCGGCGCACAAACCGTACAAGGACAGCGGCCACGACCACGGTCGCAAAGAGGGCGGCCAGTATCCTGAACATGGTCCCGAGCAGCCGAGCGGTTTCCTCCACCGGCACCTTATCCAGCAAGGCCTCACCGCCCGCGGCGGGCAGGGGACCCGAGGTAAACAGTTCCTCAGCCTCCGTGTTCCCTCCCTGGAATGCCATCTCCGCGCGGTACGCCTCGTTTTTTTCATAGAACAGCTTGACCGTACCCCACATGAAGCTGGCCAACAGGATGAACAGCATCGCGCCCACGAACTGATTCTCGGATTTGCGCCAAAATCTGGTTTTCTCGACCTTTTTTTTGGGCGCGCATACGGAGGACCAGACAACATACATAAACACGGCAAACCCGACCACAAAGAGGCCGTAGACAAGAAACATGATGGTCCCTCGGCTCGTGGCGACCAGGCGGGCGAGCCACAGCGGGCCGTCGCCGTCCTGCATGCGCACCAGGGCTTGTATCAACGGGTCGGGGGGAGGATACGGACTCAGGGTGAGGGCCAGCGCAACGAGCCCAAACAGGGCAAGCGCGTACTTCCCCGCGGCCCGTTTTCTGGCCCGGGTAAGGGGCGCTCCTGGTTCTTTGTCTGTCTGTTCGGTCATGTTTACATCCGGAGCCAGCCTACCAGCCGGCGTTCCAGGATGTCAATCAAAGGTCGAGCTTTTTTTACCGAACCAGCACAATGTGCAAGTCGCACACATTGGTACCCGTTGGACCAGTCCGCTCCAGGGCTCCCAGGGCATCCAGAAAGCGGTACGAATCGTTGTGTTCTAAAAACACCCGCGGATCCAGCCCCGCCCGTTGCGCCGCCTGCAGGACCATGGCGTCGGCATAGCCGCCGGCCGCGTCCGTGGGCCCGTCGTTGCCGTCCGTGCCAGCGGACAGGTAGCAGACGCGCGATGCCAGCTCAGGGTTGGTTTCCGAAAGCCCGGCGACAAAGGCAAGCGCCTGTTCTTGGTTGCGTCCCCCACGGCCCGTTCCCCGGAGGGTTACGGTGGTCTCCCCGCCGGATATCACGCACGCCGGCGGTTTTAGCGGCGCGCCGCTCGCGGCCATGTCCAGGGCCAGCCCAAGATGTACCCGGGCTATTTCCCTTGCCTCTCCGGTAATCCGCGAACCCAGGTAGAGGGTCTGGTAACCCAGGCGCGACGCTTCCTCGGCTCCCGCCAGGGCTGCCAGCCTGTTTGAGCCTATAACCAAGGTCCGCACCCGGGAAAAAGCCGGGTCTCCGGGCTTGGGCGTGTCGGGTACCAGCCCGGCCACACCGTCCTCAAGCAGCCTGCGTGCCGCGGCCGGCAACTTGTCCACAAGGCCGTACCGCGTGACCACGGTCAGCGCGTCGGCCCAGGTGCTCAGGTCGGGAACAGTGGGGCCGCTGGCTATGCTGGACAACTCGTCGCCCACCACGTCCGACAGGATCAGGGTGGCCACAGACGCCGGATGGAGCAGCGACGCGAGTCGGCCTCCCTTGACGGCCGACAAGTGCCGCCTGACCGTGTTGATTTCCCGTATATCGGCCCCGGACGCCAGGAGGAGGGACGTAACGCCGGCTTTGTCTTCCAGCGTCAGCTCTCGCTCGTCGTCTTCCCAGGGCGCGCACAGCAAAGCCGAGCCGCCCCCCGACACCAGGACCAGCACCAGGGTTTTCTCGTCGGCCGCCCTGGCCACCGCCATGAGTGTGCGCGCGGCGGCAACCCCGTCCGCGTCCGGTACCGGATGACCGGCTTCAAGCACGTCCAAGCCCGGGCAGGTTTCCGCAAAGCCCCGTTTGACCACGACCAGGCCGCCGGACAGCCTGTCGCCAAGTGCGTCGGCCGCTCCCTGCGCCATGCGTGCGCCCGCCTTGCCAAAGCCCAGAACCAGGATGCGGCTGAATTCCGAAAGATCCCAGGTCTCGCTTCCGTTGCCCGCGACCACGGTCAGGGCGTTCCCGTCGAGCGACACGGCGTCCCGAACCATAGGCCTGGGATCGACTCTTGCCACGCCCGCCCTGAATATGGCCCTGGCGTCGCTCCTCAGGCGTCCGGAGTCCGTCATCGTCCGCCTCCTTAAAAAACGGGCCGCCCGCGTCATGGCGCTCTGGGCGGCCCTGTGCCACAGAAAAATCTACATAAACAGGGACAGAATTCCCACCACGGCGGCGGCCACAATGCCCTCAACCGCCGTGGCGCTGGAATACGCCTTGTACGCCGTCTGCACGGACATGCCGGAGAACTGGGACACCACCCAGAAGTACGAGTCGTTGGCGTGCGATACCACCATGGAGCCCGCACCTATGGCAACGACCGCAAGGGCCGGGTCCAGGCCCATGGTCGCCATCATGGGGGCCATGATGCTTGCCGTGGTAACGATGGCCACCGTTGACGAACCCTGGGCGGTCTTCAGCGCCGCGGCAATGACAAACGGCAGGAAGACTCCGAGCGACAGGCCGCTCATACTGGTCTTGAGAAATTCGACGATGGGACTGGCGGCGATGATGGCGCCAAAAGAGCCGCCGGCCGCCGTGATGACCAGGATGATGGCCGAGTCCTTGATGCCCTGGCCCATCCACTCGTTGACCGCCTTGCCGAGCTCGCCCTTCTTAACCAGGAACAGGCTGGCCAGGACGCCAAGGATGAGTGCCGTCACCGGATCGCCTATGAAGCGGATGAAGGTCTGGAAGCCGGCCTCGCCAAAGGGCTTGGACGGGAATTCGGCCAGGCTCTTGAGGAGTATGAGCACGATGGGCAGCACGATGGGCAGGAAGGACAGGAAGGTGTTGGGGAGCTTGCCATACTTCTTGATGATGTCCGAGTACGACTCTTCCACATCGGCTTCTATCTTGTAACGTTTGGCCACCTTGGTAGCCCAGAACAGACCGGCCAGAGTCGCCGGGATGGCGGCTATGAGGCCTATCAGGATTACCCTGCCCAGGTCGGCTCCCAGGGCACCGGCGGCGGCTATGGGTCCCGGCGTGGGCGGCACCATGGTGTGCGTGGCGTACAGGCCGGTTGCCAGGGCCACGGCCATGACGGCCATAGACGTGCCCGTCTCCTTGGCCAGAGCCTTGTTCAGGGGATTCAGGATGACAAAGCCGGAGTCGCAGAACACGGGCACCGACACCACGTAGCCGGCGGCGTTCATGGCCAGCGGGGCGCGCTTTTTGCCTACTAGTTTCAGGATGGCCTGAGTCATGGACAGGGCGGCGCCGGTCTTCTCTAGGATGGTGCCCATGATCGTGCCGGCCACTATCACGATGCCTATGTTGGTCAGCGTGCCGCCAAAGCCGGTCTTGATCTTGCCTACCACATCCAAAGCCGGCATGCCTATGGCCAGACCAAAGACAAAGGCCACGCCGATCAGGACCAGGAAGGCGTTCACCTTGACCTTGCCCGTCAGAAGGACGATGGCCACCACTGCGGCCACCAGCAGCGCAAGAGCCATGGTTCCGGACACCATACGGCACCTCCTCAAAGCTCGATATGAGGGTATTTTAGCGCCGCGGGGCTCTCCACGCCACGGAATTCTTTTCTCGCAAGCTGGCGACCGCTATGGCCTCAGCACGGCCAACGTGCCCGAGTAGCTGAACCAGTAGCCGCTTTTGTGCGCTGGCCCTCCCGGCGGATAGTCGGTGGACACAAGCTGGGCCCCGCTGGTCAGGGCGGCGGCCGCCTGGGCGGACGATACCGCCGTGTCCGCGTCTGCTCGCGTGCGCACGACTATACCGCGGTCCAAATATTCGGGGATGCGCGGGTCGGCGGGGTCGTTGAGGATGGCAAAGGCAGCGTCCGGACTGCCGGGCGGGGCGCAGGTGAACAAGGACGACCCGGCAAGCTCCGGTCCGTAGAGCTCAAGCAACAAGCCGCGGAACTGGTCGTTTTCATGGACCACGACCATGACCGTGCCGGCCAGCTCGCGTAGCTTTGGCCACTTGACCGTGCCGTCCACGGGAGCAGGGAGCTCGCCCGGCCCGAACAGGGAGGCCCCAAAGGCCGCCGCCGCCAAACCCGAGAGCCTCCCGAGCGCCGGTCCGTCAAAGGCCTCCAGCTTGCCGTCCAGGACCATCCAGTCATCTTTAAGCTCAAGCAGCACGACCAAGGGCAGATGGTCTGGGTGCCTGGCCGACCACAGGGCAAGTTCCCGGAAAGCCAGCTCAAGATCGGGGCTGGCCGTTCGGTCGTCCACCAGGGGCACGTGGGTTATCTCGAAACGCCCGGCGCGCAGGCGGACGTCCAGCTCAAAGCTCCGGACGCCCGAGTCCAGTTGCTCGGTCAGGGTCCGGTGGCTGTAGGCCAGCTTGGCAGGTTCGGCCGGCTTTGCTATGCCCAGGATAAAGGAACGGAGGGCGCCAGGCCTGAGATGGTAGCTGTTGTGCGTGGCGACCACGCGCGTACGGTTCCAGGGCAGGTCAAGGCCACCGGCCGACGTAACCAGCGCTTCCGGGCTGTCGGCCATGCCGGCCAGCAGGACGGCGTCGCCATCTTCAAGCATGGCCAGCCGCCGTTCCTGGCGGCCAAAGTCCGAGGCCCGGCTCAGCTTGAAATAGGCTACCGAACCGCCAATAAAAACCGCGATAGACAAAACCACGGCTACGGCCGCAAGGGCAGCCGTTCGCGCCACGCGTCGCACGTTCATGCTCAACTCCCAGACCTAAGGCTAAAGGTAGCCGCTAGAACCAATTTCAGAAGTCTGTTACTTCTGAAATTGGCTTTGCGATTGCTCGCGCTTGTTTGCATATATCGCAACCGCCACGCAAATCACGTCTTAACATGGAGCTCTTTTTAAAACTCATCCGACTTTTGGGAACCTCTAAAAACCCCATGGTTATTAGAGGCTCCCTAGAACCGTTAGTTTTCAGAACCCCGACTTTTTGACAAGGTCGTCGAATTCTTCCCTGCTGAGCACAAAGGCCTGGGCATCCGCGCCCCGCCGCACAATGCGGACCGTTACCATGGGGTCGCCCTTGCGTATGGACGATACGGCCTGCATGCCGCTGACCACGCGGCCAAACACCGTGTAGCCGCCGTCCAGATGCCGAGCCGGGGCCAGCGTGATGAAAAACTGGCTACCGTTGGTGCCGGGTCCGGCGTTGGCCATGCCTACCACGCCGCTGGTGCCAAAGCCCAGGCCCGGGACAATCTCGTTGGGAAACTGGTAGCCGGGGCCGCCGTACCCCGAGCCTTCGGGGTCGCCACCCTGGACCACAAAACCCGCTTCCACCCGATGAAAGCTTATTCCGTCAAAATACGGCCGGCCGCCCGGCAGGAATCGGCCCTCAGCCAGGCCGACAAAGCTGGCCACCGCTAGGGGAGCCTGTTTGTAATACAAGCTCAGGATAATCACCCCCCGGGGCGTGTCCACCACGGCGTACAGGCCGTCAGGCAGTCGGGACGTAAGCGACGCGGCCTTGTCGGCGGCTGGGTCGGCGGACTGTGCGCAGGCGGAAGCCGACACGCACAGGGCAAGCGCCAGGGCAAAGAGTCGCGGGAATTTCACGCTTGGCCTCCGGTCTTGTCCTCGAGCAAGCGGCTGACAAAGTTGAGGTCGCGCTCCACGAGCTTGAGCCGCGCGTCCTTCTCGGACAGCTGGTCCTCCAGAAGCTCGACGCGCTTTTTCAGAAGCTCGAGATCGCCCCGGTCCGTGCCCGGACGATTCTTGGCCATGCGCGCCCGGTAATCAAAGTAGACAGGAATGAAGGTCAGAAGCACCACGCCCCCGACAATGACCAACGCTATACCCATTGTTTCCTCCTTATGCCGCGGCGCCTCTGGCCGGAACCCCGCGGGCGTTCCGTTGGCGCTTTCCGCGCGCCGGCGTCCGTACGGCCAGTATACCATGATCCCCGGCGGCGGGTAACGGTTCCAACGAGCCGCAGGCGCTCAACCGTCGGTCCTTTCCCGCCGATAAGGAAGGGACGGAGGAACGCATGCTCAGAGGATGGTATACGGGCGCCAGCGGCATGGCTGCCCAGCAAGTCCGCCTGGACACCATAGCCAACAACCTGGCCAACGTGGATACCGACGGCTACAAGCGAGACGTGGCCGTGAGCAAAGCCTTTGCCCAGCTCCTCCTCAGGCGCGTGAACGACGACGGCGTGTACCTGCACCCCCTCGGCTCCGGCGACATGGCCCCCATGATAGGCAAGCTCGGCACCGGCGTGGAGTCCAACGAGATATTCACCGAGCTGGAGCAGGGCGCCCTCAAGGCCACGGAGAGCGACTTTGACGTGGCCCTGGACGGCTCCGGCTGGCTGTGCGTGGACACGCCTTATGGTGAGCGCTACACGCGCAACGGTTCCTTCATACTGGGCAAGGAAGGCTACCTGGAAACCAAGGACGGCTACCCGGTCCTGGGCGAGTCCGGCCCCATTTACGTAAAAGCCAACAATTTCCAGATAGACAAGGACGGCAACGTCTGGGTCAACCAGGACTACCTGGACGACCCCGAGGCCCTGGTGGGCCGCGAGCAGAACGACTGGGCCAATCCCATGCTCCTGGACACGCTCAAGATCGTCGACTTTGAAATCGAGCGCTACCTGGCCAAGCAGGGCTCCAGCATGTGGAAGGCCACCGACACGTCTGGGCCGGCTCGGCTCATGCGGGGCGAGGACCGTCCCACCGTCCACCAAGGTTTTACGGAAGCCGCCAACGTCAACGTGGTGTCCGAGATGGTCAGAATGATAGAGGTCAACCGCGCGTACGAGGCCAACCAGAAAACCATCCAAAGCCAGGACAGCGCGCTTGGCAAACTGATCAACGACGTGGTCAAGCTGTAACAAGGCTTGGACAAACCGCTTGCCCTGCCCAGGGACAGCTGCCTGGTTTTCCTCTCGCGCCTTGACTCAAGCGCCATGGATCCATCCCTGGTCGAACACCTCGTTTCCAGCGCTGTTTCCCCTGAGCGACGCTCGCGCACGGAACGCCTGCGCAGAACGGACGACAGGGCCCGTTCCGCATACGCCGAACTCCTCCTGAACCACGCCTTGCGCCGTGCTCTGCGGCTGGACAAGCCCGCACTCGGCCGAACCGAGCTCGGGGCTCCATTCGTGGCCAACGCCCCAGGCGCCCATGTCAGCCTGTCCCATTCCGGGTCCATGGTGGCCTGCGTCCTCTCCAGCTTGCCCGTGGGATTGGACGTGCAGGAAGACACGCTGCCGGACCTGGCCGAACTGATTCCGGGAGCCTGCTCGCCAGCCGAGGCCGCTCGCCTGGCCTCCCTGGACCCGCCCGAGCGGCTGGACCTGTTCCTGAAAATCTGGACAGGCAAGGAGAGCGCGGCAAAGTGCCTGGGAGTCGGGCTTGGCCTGGATTTTACGGCCATGGAACTGGAATTCGGCCATACAGGGCTGACAGCTACCGCGCGGGAAAACGCCGCACTAACGCCGCGTACCCTGTACCTGGACTTCCTGGAGCCGGGCTCAGGCTACACCGCCTGCGTTGCCCGCGCGGAGCCGGCACGGCCGCCCGAGCTTAGGAGCGTCGCCTGGCGCGATCTGATACCCCCCGAGCTGGGCGACTAGCGTCCTCCGGCCCCGGTTTTTTCAGAACGACGACAAGGCCAGGCCTGCGGCCTTCACTTCCCGGGCCACAAAACACCCCTCGCAGGGCGGCGGCACCACGCCTGCCGCAAGGGCGTCGGCCAGCCTCTCCCTGTCCATGGCCCGGCCGTCCTTGATGTAACAGCACGGCGACTCGGTCCCGTCGGCCGACAGGTACGCTCCATGGTCCAGCCAGGGGCAGGACAGGTCGGCTGGAGACCAGCCGTCGAACAGGCGGCTGTAAAAGAAAGAAGCCTTGTCGCGGGCATTGACTCGGGCGACGCTCGCGAGCACGGCCGCGTGTGTCCTCTCGAACTCGGCTTGCTCCCTGGCGGCAAACGTCGAACCGGCCAGTTCCGGCCCGTAATGGCTAGCGTACGACTCCATGTTCTGCAGGTACTGTACGCTGATGCCGCCGTCCAGCCCTAGTTCGTCGTACAGGACCACGATTTTCTCCAGTTGATCGGCCCTGTCCCTGAGCACGGTCACCGCCAGCCCCACCCTGGGTCGTCCGTCCGCGCAGGCGCGCAGTTCCCTGACGTTCTCAAGGATCTGGGTGAGGTCTCCGCCGCGCAGGAAACGGAAATCGTCCGGGTCCGAGGTCTCCATGGACACCAGGATGTGGGCAACGGGCCCTCCGGCCAGTTTGCCGCGCACCGCCGGTACCAGGGTGCTACCGTTGGATATGGTCGATATTTCCGCGCCCGGGAAACGCTCAAGGATGGCCCGGCACGCGTCAAAGTAGCCCGGATACAAAAAGGGTTCGCCCTCGCCCTGGAATTCCACATAGCGGACGCCTTCCAGGCCGGCAAGGGCGCGCTTGAGCACCCCTGTTTCCAGCTCGGCCTTGGGCAGGAAGCGGCCCTGGCAGAACAGGCAATGGAAATTGCAGTGCCTGGTCGGCTCGATCTGCAGGAACTCCACGGAGCGAGCGCTCACGGCCTTTCCTGTTCGTCTGACGCTATGCGGCCGTCCACCAGCTGTATGACCCTGTTCATGAACGGCAGGATGGTCTCGTCGTGCGTGGCAAAGATGAAGGTCACGCCGTACTTGGCGTTGAGGCTGGCCATCAGCTCCATGATGGACAGCCCCGTCTTGGAATCCAGGTTGGCCGTGGGCTCGTCGGCAACCACCAACGTGGGCTTCTTGACCAGAGCCCTGGCTATGGCGACGCGCTGTTGCTGGCCGCCCGACAGCTCGCCCGGCCGGTGCTTGGCAAAACGGGTCAGCCCCACGTCGTCCACGATGCGCGCCACCAGGTCGCGCCGCTTAGCTGCGGGCATACGTAGGATGTGCAGGGGCATTTCCACGTTCTCAAGCACGTTGAGCTCGGGTACCAGGTTGTAGCTCTGGAAAATAAAGCCCAGGTGGTCGCGCCGCGCCAGCATGCGCTCGCGGGCTCCAGAGTCCGAGATGGGCCGGCCCTGGAACAGGATGCGGCCCGAGCTGGGCTTGTCCAACAGGCCCACCAGGTTGAGGAGCGTGGTCTTTCCGCTGCCGGAAGGACCGCGTATGGCCAGGAACTCCCCCTCATGGACGCCGAGCGTCACGCCGTCTAGGGCCACCACGTCCTGGCCGTTCATGCGGTAGGTTTTGCCTATGTTCTCCAGTACAAGCACGCTGTCCTCCTGATCTTTCACGCGCGGGCGGCGGCCCCTTCCAGGGCCGAGCGGAGCCTGATTTCAAAATCCGGGTTGGCCTTGAAGTAAAAGTGGTCGCCCTCAAATTCGTGGACGCGGAGGCCCTGGCCCGCGTGGGCGTCCCACGCGTCGATCTCATCCCTGACGCACAGGGGATCGGATGACGCCCAGAAGGCTTCCACGGGCAGGGGCAGGGCTGGGCCGCTCTCGTGGACATAGCGCTCGCACATAAGCACGTCAGCCCTCATCGTCCTCATCACGTATGCAAACAGGTCCTTGTCCCCGGCCATGGTGTCGTAGGTGGGGCCAAGAAGCTCACGGAGGCGGCCAAAGCCCTCCGACTCCAGGCAGGATACCGTAAGACGGGCCTTGAACAGCCTGGGAGCGGGGCTGGCCGACACGATGAGCAGCAGGGGAAGGGCGCATCCGCGCCTGCTAAGCTCCCTCAAGGCCTCGAAGGCTATCAAGCCGCCCATGGAGTGGCCGAATACGCAGTACGGGCCGTCCGCCTTGTTGTGTATCTTGTCGGCCACCAGAAGCGCTGCCTCGGCAACCGTGTCCAGGTAGGGACGGTCCCACAGCTCTTCCCTGCCGGGAAGCTGGATGGGAACGACACTAGCCAGGGGAGCCAGGCGCCGCTTCCAGGGCGCGTACGCCGACGCGCCGCCGCCCGCAAAGGGTATGCAGAACAGTTTCAAAGCCGTCCTCCCGCGTAGTGTTCCAGAGCTTCCACGGCTCGGGACACGCCACCGCGCTCCCGCAGTTTTGCTCCCAACGCGTCAACGCCAGCCTGTATCGATGGATCGGCAAGGGACTCAAGCGCCATGGCGCCAAGGTCGGAGCGCCCGTCCCAGCGCAGGCCGGCTCCCCGTGAGCACACGGCGTCGGCGATTGACGCCTGCTCGTCCTGTAGGGGCCTGAAGATGGGCACGGTGCCGCGATACAGGGCCTCCTGGGTGCCGTTCATGCCGCCGTGGGTAAGAAACACGGACGCCAAAGCCAGCGCCGACAACTGGTCGCAGCGCCGGATCACCTCGAGCCCAGGCGGATCCGACAGCGGACAGAGGCGTTCAAACAGAGGACCAGCCGCCACCAGGACCCTGAAGCCCGCCTTGCGGAGAGACGTGATGGCCCGTTCCGCCTCGTCGCCGTCATAGGCATATACCGTGCCCATGGACATATAGGCCATCGGTTCCGATGTACGCTTATCCGGCGCGCCGACCGAGTCCCGCTCGGGCAGGCAGGGCCCTATGTACATGTAACTATCAAAGTGGCCGCGCTGGAGCTCGGGAAGGCGCATGAGCAGATTGAGGCCCTGCTTGTTCTGGATGGCGTCTATGATGCCCCATTTGGGCAGGCCAAGGCGCTCGGATAGGGCGGCGCGGATGTCGTTCCCTTCCTCCATACCAGACAGGCCGCGCAGCATGGACTGGGCCCCGGTGCCGGCGTCGCGCTCAAAGATCATGGACGTGACGCTGGACGCGGCCCTGACGCCAGCCGCGTGGGCAGCGTATTTTCCCCAGGGGCAGAACTGGTCATGTATCAGGCAGTCCGGAGGCTCCGCCCGGAGGCTGTCCGCCAACTCGTCGACATTGTCCCGGGCAAAGCGCATGAGGAGGCGAAACAAGGTACCCACTGAGCCCAGCTCGCCGGGATCAAAAACCGATTCCTGAACAGCGTATGGCCTGAACCCGGCGCCCACGCGGGCGGCCAGCTCGGCCATGGAGTCGTAGCCATACAGCGTCACCGTGTGACCGGCGCCGGCGCAGGCGCGCATGATCGGCTCCATGGCCGCCAGGTGGCCGGCCAGGGGCACGTTCATGAAGGCCAGGGAGAGTTTCCGCATGCGCGACTCAGTATTGCCCAAAGAGCGACAGCCTGCGCGCCCGGGCTTCGGCCGATTTCCAGACCAGGAACCCGAACGCCAGCCAGCCAAACGCCGCGGCCAGCGTAAACGCGGGCCACCAGGAGGGAGTGCCTCCGGACCCGGCAAGGGCGGCGCGGGCCGCCGACGCGCCTGCCGAATACGGGAGGAAGCTCATGAGTCCCAGCGGCAGGCCAGGCACGGCCGCAAGGCCGATAATCGCGTAGGACACGATGGCCAGGAGCGAGCCTGATTTCTTGGCTATCAAGACGACGCCAGCCAGCGCGAGTCCCAGTCCCCACACGCCGGGCAGGGCGGCCAGAATGTAGCCAAGCGCCTGCCCAAAGCCCGAGCCAAAGCCCAGGCCGGCCAGGGCATCGGCCGCCAGATACACCAGCGTCACCAAACCCAGCGTGAACACGAACTCCAAAACCGCCCGCGTGAGCAGGATGGGCACCACGCCCAGAGGCGACAGGTACAACTGCTCAAAGGTGCCTTTTTGGACCTCGTCATACACGCCCAGGGCTATGGCCTGGATGGAGCGGAAGGCAAACACCCAGGCCAGGTAGCTGGACGCAATGGTCAGCCTGGCGGTGGACGCTGCCATGCCGGAAGCGGCCCAATCCATGCCCTTGAGCATCATCACCAGCACCAGGATGATGATGAAGGCCGACGCGACGCTGTCCATCAGGTAGCGCCGCATTTCCAGGCAGTAACGACCCGCCTCGGCGCGCAGGGCTCTCAGCGTATGTTTCATCGCGCAGTCTCCTTGGCCGGCTGTCCCGCCACCAGCTGCTTGAACGCGTCCTCCAGGCTCGGGCGGCCAAGCTCCACGTCCGCCACCGGCACGCCCGCTCGGTGCACGGCCGCGGCCAGCTCCAGCGCCGCTGTGGCGCTATCGGCCTGCATGCTGAACAGCGCGTGTCCGTCCTCGTCCTCAGACCGGACGGCCCCCGGCAGCATGCCCGACATGCGCTCCGCCCCGGAGGCCGGCACCCTGACGCGGAGGCTGTGGGCTCCGAACAGGGCCCGCAGGCTCGCCGGACTGCCATCGGCGATTACCGCTCCCGACCTGACCACGGCCACCTTGTCGCACACGGCCTCTATCAAATGCATGTCATGGGACGTGACCAGTACGGCCGCCCCGTCGCGCGCCAGGGCCGGTATCAGGGAGCGGACGGCTTCCACCGATCCCACGTCCAGGCCCAGGGTGGGCTCGTCCAGGAGCAGGAGTTGTGGCCTGTGCATAAGGGCGCAGGCCAGGGCCACGCGCTGCTGGTTGCCCCGGGATAGTCTGCCCACCAGGGTGTTCATCACGGGCTCAAGGCCGAGCCTGGCCGCTAGTTCAGCGGCCCGCCCGCGCGCGTCCTTACGGCCCATCCCGCGGAGGCCGGCAAAGTACTCCATGTTTTCCCGCGCGCCCAAACGCCAGTGTACGTTCCTGGCCCCTTCCAGCACGGCACCCAACCTGGACAGGTAGCGGGCGCGGTTGCGCCTCGGGTCCAGCCCGTCAAAGGCTATGGAACCCCCGTCATAGTCCAGGATGGACGCGGCGCATTTGACCGTGGTCGTCTTGCCCGAACCGTTGGGCCCGAGCAAACCGAGCACGGTGCCCTGAGGCAGGTTCAGGCTGAGCCCGTCAACGGCGCGGCACGCCGAGGCGCCTTTGCCGTAGATTTTTGCAAGTCCGCCAATGATCAATGCGCCCATCAGAAGGAGAGCCTCCCGCTCAGGGTAACCAGCGCGCGTTCCGCCGTGAAGGATGAAAATTCCCCGGACATACCGCCGAGGGTCCAGCCGGCGTCCAGGGACAGCACAAAAGCCTGTATGACCTGCCAGTCCAGGCCCGCCGAGAGGAGGCAGGACAGGCCGCCCCAGTCCGCGGCCGCCGCCCAGATATCCGGCAGGCTGAGCGCGGCGTCCATGCCCAGGGTCAAATCCGGGTGCAAGAAGGAATGCCAGGCCCAGCTGAGGCCCAGGTAGTCCTTGCGGAAGGCAAAGCGGCTGTAGTGGGACAGATGGGAGGCCAGATCAGCTGGATCCGTGAGCGTGCGGGCCGCGTCTATAAAAGCATCCGCCTCGGTGTCCGTGTAGCCCTGGGAGCGGTGCAGGTATTCCAGCTGAATGTCCTGGCCTCCCGTTTCCAGGGCCAGGCCGAGCACTACGCTGTACGCAAGACCGTCCAGGATGCCCTCGGCCACCAGGGACAGGGCGCCCAGGTTGGCGCGGCCGCTGGCGTACACGTGCCAGTCCCCGGTGGCCGTGGCGTACACACCGGCCTCCGCAGCCACGGCCCCGTCAACCACTTGGGCTGACAGGAGCCAGGACACGTCCTCCCAGGACGCGGCGTCCGTGAACCAGGCCAGGCCCGACAGCCACACCGTACCCAGAGCCACTCCCAGGTCCAGCTGGGCCGGCGGGTTCCTGCGGTAATCGTAGGCGTCAAAGGCCCGGGGCGTGACCAGGTTGGCCACGTTGAAAAGCTCGGTCCAGCCTATCTCGCGGTAACGTTTGCCCACGCTCAGCGCCCAGGGATCAAAGGGCAGGTTCAGGTAGCACTGAACGACGCTCAAGGCCAGAGGAGACGACGCCGGGTTTCCGGTGGCGTCCAGGCCGCTACCCATGGGACCTTCCATGCGCACGGCCGCCAGGAAGGAGTACGCGTCGTCTTCCCGGAATTCCGCGTACAGATCGGCCGACAGGTAGCCAGTCAGGTCCCCCTCCGGCGCAGGCGGGACATAGTCGCCGTTGAGCTGGCGCCAGCCCAGGCCCAGGGCCAGGTCACCGTAGAAAGTCTGGGCAGCCAGGCCGGGCAAAACCAGCGCCGCGAGCGCGAGCGTCGTGTACCACCGCCTCATCGTGCGGCCTTTTTCAGGTTAGCCACGGTGAACAGGTCGTCGGTCACTTTGGCGGCGTAATCGAATTCGGAGAACGACACCACCGAGTAGAAACGCGGCCGCAGGGCATCCTCCATGCGCAGCCGAACATAGGCCAGGCGGCCATCGTCGCCCATGCGCTGTTCCTCAAAGGCAAGGCGCTTGACCATGGTGCCGGAATACGCGTAGTACTCGCGCGCCAGCGGCCGGTAGTCGGACGCGCAGACATAGCACACGATCCTGGAGTACGCCGCCGAGCGGCTACGGGCGCTCATGGTCACCCGGTACGCGTTTTGGCCCTGGTAGGCCAGGGCTTCCGCGTCGCCGAAATCGTAGAACTCAGAGAGGCTGGTGGCTACCACGTCCTCCATGGAGAACGACGAGCTGAAAAACGCCACGCTTGCAGCCACCTGCTTGAGCCGGTCGATTTTCCGGATGTACTGGTAGATGGTGTCGCCCAGGCGCAGGATGGCCTGCCCGCGCATCACGGCCGGTTGCTCGGCGACCATGAGGAAGCGGTCCGAGCCCCCGGCCAGGCACGAGAAGGTGTAGCTGGCTTTGACCCGCTGGCCGTCATGGTCTTCCAGCGACATGGTCCACGCGCCCCGGTCTCCAAAAAGGGTGGCGTCGGATTTCCGCATGACGTCGGCCCCGGAAGGCTCCGTTCCCCAGGCCGCCACGGCGGCGCACGCAAGGGCCACAGCCACAACAATCGATCGCACTGTCATATCCTCCCGCCGCGCTCAAGCCTGCGCGACTTGCCTGATTTCCATGCTGAGAAAGGTCCGCGCTCCCCGCAGGGCGGACAGGACGACGACGACGAGCAGCACAACGGCAGCCGCGCCCAGGGTTGCGGGCGACCATGACAGGACCAGGCGCGGCCCCCCGAACACGGTCACCAGATCCGACCATCCCAGGCCGGAAAAGGTCACGGCGCCGGCGGCCACGTGCGCAAGAGCGCAGAGCGGAACCACGGCGACCATGGACAGAAAAAAGAGGGCTGTTGCCTCAACGCAGGCCATGAAGGCCACCGAGCGCTCGGCCATGCCAAAGGTCATGAGCGTGGCCAACTCGGAGCGGCGCGCGTGGTAGTAGAGGAAAAAGGTGTTGCGCGTGGACAGTACCAGCACCACGCACGCCAGGATCAGGCAGAGCGAAAAGGCGGCGACAAGCAGGATCCGGTACTTCTGGAACATGTCGTACACGGACACGTCCTCGGGGTACAAAAGAAGGCTCTCCACAATCACGCTCTTGAAAAAGCCAACGGACAGCCGGGAATACAGGGCCTCTGCGCCGGCATCTCCGGGTGCCAGAAAGGCGCAGGCAAAGCTCACGTGGTCCTGTTCCAGCATGTACAGCGACCTGGCGTCCGTTATGTCGATGATGACCGTGTCGCCATAGGCCAGCTCCGAGCCCGAGAGGAGCCCGTTCACTTCCACGCCCACCGTGTTGATCAGTTCGGCGTCAGAGGCCGTTTTGAGGGTCAGCCAGTCGCCCACGCCCACGCCGAGCCTGGCGGCCAACGACACCGGCAGCCAGGCTCCGCCTCCAGCCAGCCTGCCCGGTCCGCCGCCTGGCCAATCCACCGTGGCCGCCAGCGCTGACGACTGTCCGTCCTCCGCGCCCAGGATTTTGACGGACGCCCAGGAGCCCGAGCCCAGGGCTTCCGCCTGGCCGGCCACAAAGCGGGCAACCCGGCCTCCCGGACCCACGCCATCGAGCAGGGCCGTCTCCGCGGGCAGTCCTATGCCCTTTCCGGGCACGCGCTCGGACACCGTTATGTCGCCATAGGTGGCTGAGAGCCCCCGTTTCATCTGGACGTTCGTGCCGTCCAGAAAGGCCAGCCCCGCCATAACGATGAACGACACCAGGGCCACAAAACCGGCGTTTCTGGCGCTGCGCAGAGGATTGCGGAACACGTTTTTGAGCGCCCAGGCAACCAGGTACATCGTTTCTCCTATCGCGTCCGGTACAGCGACTCGACGATGTCGGGATCGTTGAGGGTTTTGTAGGTAGGCGGCACGGCGCTCGCCAGTACGGCCGCCGTCATCAACAACAGGGCCGCAAGTGCCTGGGGCCAGCTGAACCCGACCACCAAGGCATCTGCCGCCAGTATCACGTGGACGGACGCGCTGACGGCCCTGATGCCCAGGGAGTTGATGCCTCCCAGGGCCAGGGCCGCCAGAGCCGCTCCCGCCGCCCAGCATGCCAGCGAGTACAGCGCCAGTTCCGCGAACAGGAGTCCGTACACGGAAGGCCGGTTTGCGCCAAAGGCCAGATAGATGCCCAGCTCCTTGCGACGCTGGAGCATGGCCAGCTTTATGTTGTAATACGACACGGCCAGGGAGAAGAGCAGGATGAAACCCATCAGGGCGACGCGCAGGAAACGGTAGGCGCTGTCCAGGACCCGCGACACCCCGAACGAACGGGCGCCCGGGGTCGTGTCGTAGGGGCCCAGGGCCACGCTTCCGGCCGACACCAGCACCTCGCTGGACGCATTTTCCGGCGCCAGCACAAGAGCGTCGACCGAGGCCTTGTCGGCGTAGGCCAGGAAGGAACCGCCCGCGGTAAAGGTCAGGGCCGAGTTGGTTTCCAGGATGCCGACCACCTCCAGGCGCTCGTAGTTGGGATAGCCGTCCAGGGTCATGGCCGACACGTCTACCGTGGACTGGCCGTCGGCTTTGACCCCGAGCTCGTAGGCGATATTTTCAGGCAGCACTATGGCCGCCTCGCCAGCATTGGGAGCGCGTCCTTCAAGCAGTTCCAGATGCCCGCCCATACCCGCCTCGCGCTCCCAGTCAACCCCTACCAGCATGACCGGCCGCGACGTGGTGGTCTCCAGTAAGACGCCCACCCGCGACCTGGCTGAATAGACCAGGTCCGGATTGTCCGCGCCGAACCGGCCGATATCCACCCAGTTTTCCACGGGCACGGCCCTGAGCACGTCGAATGGTTCCTGGCCAGCTGCAAGCGCCACGTCTCCGCCTATGAAGTCCGTGCCCCAGAAGGAAGCCACGTTCCGCTCCAGCGAGGACAGCAGGTTCATGAACACCATCAGGGTGAAATACATGCCCACCAGCGCGGCCGTGAGGTTTTTCTTCTTGAGCGCCCATACCTTGAAGCCCTTGGGCGCGTACGCGGTTAATGCCATGCCCTACAACTTTCCGTGCCGGATCAGAACGCCAGGCCCATGCCAAAGCCCAGGGATGGACGCTCCTCGTTTATGTGCCAGGCGTAGGTCAGCACCAGGTCGAAACCGAACATGTGCGCCCAAAAGCCCGCGCCCACGGAACCCTGCACGCCGCTGGACAGAAGGTCGGAGCTGCGCTCGTCGGACACGCCCGCGTCGGCAAACGCTATCAGTCCAGGGAACACGTAATAGCCGGCCAGGCCGGGGAAAGACAGGCGCAGGTCCAGGTTGGCCAAGGCGCGGAAGCGGCCGTCAAAACGACCGGGCGCCGTGCCCCTGAGCCCGCTGCCCAGGCCCGTTACCGGATCGTAGCCGCCAAAACGCTGGTATTCCCGAGCTGGCGCCCCGTCTCCGGCCAGGTATTCGGCCAGAATCCTGGCGCCGGCGTACAGGCCAATGCTTCTTCCGTCCACGATGGGCAGGAAAGCGTCAAAGCGGCCGCCGGCCTTGCCCCAGAAGTCGCCAGGATCCGCCATGCCTCCGGTCAGGCTGATTTCAGCCAGCCAGCCCGAACGCACCTGGTTGAGCTTGCGCACCTCCACGTTCCTGGCCTGAAAACCCGCCACAAACTGATGGCTGAACAGGCCGTCCAGTTCCGCAAGGCCCTCGTCCGCGGCTATGGTGCCGGCCGCGTCTTCCGCCGCCACCGAGTACTCAAAGCGGTACACGCCGTACAGGCCCAGGTTCAGTCCCAGAAGGCTCTCCCGCAGGCGCGCGTACAGCCCCAGCCCAGCCTGGCCGTCCCACACGGGATAGGCCGCCAGGGACAGTCCCGTGTCGTCCAGAGCCGGCACCCATTCGCTGCCGTCGGAGCGCCTGAACAGGTACTCTGACCAGCGTCCGCCGCCCACCTCAAAGAGGGGCGACAGGCGCGCGTCCATGAGACCGGGCACCTCGTTGAACAGGAAGCGCAGGCCAACGCCGTAGAATTTAACGCCCTGGAGCTCGAACGACACGGCGGGCAGGCCCAGGGGCAGGTCCTCTTCCTGGGCCGCGCACGGCCCGGCGAGCAGGGCAAGGCCCGCCAGAGCTATGACGATGCGTCTGATTTTCATGGCGTCACTCCAGGCCAAGTCTGCCGGCCGCGTCCTTGTTGAAGGCCTCGACCATCTTGTGCCACTCGTCCAGGCTCATGTGCTTGTACTCCTTGAGCGTGAGGAGGACGCTGTCAAAGGGACTGATCTTCATGTCGTTCTCGTAGCGAATGACGCGTCGGTACGGGTCGTTCTTGTCCACCCATATACGCTGCTTGATGTTCATCACCCAGCCCAGGAAGCCCAGGCCCCGCAGTTCGTACACCTCGCACAGGTGGCCGTCCTTCATCTCCTGGCGGACGCGCTTGAGTTCAGACTCTATGTAATAGCCCGCGTAGAATCCGCCGATCGTCCAGGGTCCGGCGTCGCCCACAAAATGCCTGAGCGCGAACTGCAGGTCCACGTGATAGAGGCTGAAGTCAAAGGTGGGGAACAGGTTGGCCTCTATGACCATGGCGCGACTCTTCTCCCGCCCCTTGCTGTCAAAGGTGGTCATGGTTATGGGCAGGCGTTTCTTGTCCCAGTTCCAGACGCCTATGCTCTCGTGGTTGGTATTGGGCATGCGGAATTCCCAGAAGGGATTGAGGCCATACTCCTCCCCGAACATCATGCGCGACCAGTCAAAGCGGACCTCAACGTCGAACACCATGGGCGCTATGGTCGAGTAGTCCTTGTATACCAGCAGGGTGTCCTCGGATTTTACGTATACGTATATCTGCATGGTCTTGGTGCCGGCCTGGTTGCCGAGCTGGTACGTGTAGCAGGTGCCCACGTCCATCTTGGCCGGGTCGTACTTGAAGGCATCCAGGGCGTCACGCTCGTCGGCATGGGCGGCCGCCAGGCCCAGCGCCAAAACGGCCGCCAGGCGGATGGTTTTGAGTCCGTTCATGATTGAGGTCCTCCTACATTCGGAAAGAATTGTCTGGCTTGTCCATGGGACAGCATCCTAGATACAAGAGAACGGTCGGGCTTGCGCCACACTATACCACAGGCGGCCAGCATCCTGGCCGTTTTCCCGGAAAGAACCATAAGGGGCCGGCCCGCCGACTCGGGCATCCGCGCCAGCAGGAAAGCCGCGTCATCGGCGGTGCGCCGGTCCGAGAGTGCCTGGCCGGCGTCGGAAAGGAATTGTTTGGGGCGCTCGAGGGTTACGCCCCGGCCCGAGGCGGAAAGCAGGCCCGCCAGGTCCCTGAACGACACGGTGCGGTGGTTGCGCACGTGATAGGTGCCCGCCGGGCAGGAGTCGGCTATGGCCTTGATGGCCCTGGCCGCCGTGTCGGCATAGGTGAAATCAAAGGAGGCCATGGGCAGGTCAGGAAGGGCGCCCAAAGTCAGGAAAGCGCGCAGGAGCCGGTAGAACGCGTTTTCCGCCATATTGGCCTGGAACGAGCCGTCGCGGGAGTCGCATACAATATTGCCCAGGCGGTGGATCCACAGTCTGTCATAGCCGGACGCCCGGAGCTCGTTTTCCGCGCGGACCTTGCTCATGACATAGGGATTGGCCGGATTGCCCGGGAGAGCCGCCGAATCCTCAGTGAGCACGAGCTGGTCCAGGGACAAGCCGTCAGCCACGCTCAGAGTGGACAGATGGTGCAGGTCCTTAGGGCGACCATGGCGGGCAAACTCCAGCGCGTGGACGGTTCCCCCCAGGTTGGTGTCCAGGAATTCGGATTCGGCGCCGTAATGCTTGACCACGGCGGCCGCGTGGATGAGCTGCGACGTCCTGTCCGCAAGCTCGTCCCACTGGCGTTCGGGCAGGCCAAAGCGCGGACGGCGAACGTCACCCCTAAGCACGCACAGTCTTGCCTGATCCGCGGGCGGCTCGGCTCCAAAGGCCTTCCGATACGCGGCGGCAAAACGGCTGGCGGCGTGCGCGTCGTCCCTGCCGCGGGCAAGCACGATCAGGGGGCGGCTCCCCTCTGTCAGCATGATTTCCGCCAGGTGCAGGCCCACCCAGCCGGTGGCCCCGGTCAGAAGCACTGCGCCTTCCGCCGGCGCGGGCGCCCGCTTGGCCGCTCCGACCCGACCCGCGTGATAGCGGATCAGGGGCCCGAGCGAACGGCCCATCATGGCCACTCTCCGAGCGGCCGTGCCCGTGGCGGCCAGGGTCGCGCGCGCGCTCTCGACTCGTTCCGCCTGGCGTTCGCGCACGAGGGTAGCCAGGGCCGCAGGCGAGCGACGCTCGTACACATCCTGTATGCCGACCAGGCCTCCCCAGTTGGCCTTGGCCACTAGCCGCATGGCCTTGAGCGAGTCTCCGCCCGAAGCAAAGAAGTCGTCATCCATGCTTAAGGACTCGGGAGCCAGGCCCAGGGCCAGGGCTGCCGCCCCAAGCACGGCCGCCTCAAGCTCGTCCGCCGGCGCGCGC
>JAFGJV010000006.1 GCA_016928955.1 Spirochaetales bacterium | reverse complement strand
TTCCATCACCTCCGACCGAAGCGCTTCCAAAAGAAAACCGCGAAGTCATGCTCTTGCACAACTTCGCGGTCTTTTTCAGTGGCCCCCCATGGCGCGGGGGCTTTTTTATGCCGACAGGGCGCTGAGAGCCGCGAGGTACAGGCGTTCCAGGCCGGCGGCGGTGTCCTCATGGAGGAAGTCCGGTTTCCACTCGGGCTCGGCCAGGCTGTCAGATATGGTAAAACAGGCCGCCAGGGGGGCCGCGCGGTACTCGGCCACGGCGAACAGGGCGGCAGCCTCCATCTCAACCACCACGGCGCCCTCCGCCACCCGGGCGTCCATCTCGGGTCGCGTCTCACGGTATATGGCGTCCGTGGTCCAGGCCAGGCCCCTGCGGTACTCCAGGCCGGAGGCGGCCATGGCCGAGCCCATGGCGTCCGTCAGGGCGGTGTGGGGGAGGGCGGGCCGCCCGTCTGGCAGGTAATGGTAGGAAAGGCCCTCGTCGCGGAGGGCGCCTGAGCACAGGACCAGGTGGCCGGGGTACAGGCCCCTGACCAGGCCGCCGGCCGTGCCTATAGACACAAAACGGCGGCAGCCAAAGGCCAAAAGCTCCTCAAGCATGACGGCGGCGGCCGGTGCGCCCACGCCGAAGCGGCCTGCAATGGCCACGCGGCCTTCCGTGTCGTCCAGGTATGATAGGTGCCGGCCAAAGTATCCCCGGTGCGGGGTTACGGAGTGGGCGCGCGTCACGTGGTCGTACAGGGCCACCTGGTAGCACAGGATGACGCCGTCCGGGGGCGCTTGGTCGTCCGGAAGCTGTTTCCGGGAGCGTATGTAGGCTATGAAGTCGGCCGGGGCAAAGATGGACGGGCGCTCGTATTTGTCCGGGTCAAGGGGTACGGGCATGGATCCTCCTGGCGGGATGTTGACGGTCCTCGATGTGCTCAACATCCAGCTCAGCATGGCCTGGATGGCCCGGAATAGGCAAGCTCGCTTGAACCTTCCGGGCGCGGTGGGGCATAATAGGGCCACTAGGGGAGCCGTATCCGATATGCGACATGTTTGCGTGGTCCTTACAGCCGTCTTGTTGTCCTGCGCCGTGGTGTCGGCCCAGGAGACCATTCCCGAGCCCCAGCCGCCCGAGCCGGGCCTGACCCAGCCTGTGGCCCCGGCCACTCCGGCGGTCACGACCCAGCCCGTCAAGAAGGACGCCCTGCTTCTGTACAACCAGGGGCGCAAGGCGGAAACGGCCGGACAACTGGCCGAGGCCAGCGCGCGCTACAGGGAAGCCATAGCCGTGTGCGACGCGGAGATTGCCACGGATCCCTACCGCATGGACGCGCACACGGTCAAATGCTGGAGCCTCTTCAGGCTCAAATCGTATAAGGACGTGGTCAACGTGGGCACGGCCTCCCTCCGCCTGCGTTTTGACGCCAGGATTGTGGAGTGCATGGGCGAGGCCTACTATTTCCTGGGCGACAACCAGAACGCACTGCGCTCCTTCCAGCGCTACGTGGACAACGTGGGCGAATTCGCCGACCGTGTGTCCACGGCCTACTTCTACATGGCTGAGAGCTACATGCGCCTCAAGCGTTTTGACCACGCCGACATAGCCTATGGCCTGGCCGTCCACCGCGAGCCCACCATGGCCCGCTGGTGGTACCGGTACGGCAACGCCGTTGAGGCCCTGGGCGAGTATCCGCGGGCGTACGAGCTGTACGGCAGGGCCCTGAAGCTCAGCCCGGACATGCAGGAAGCCCAGACCGCCCAGACCCGCGTCCGCGGGCTGTACTAGGAACGGACGCCGCGTGGACCACCCTTGCGCCACAGCGGCGCATGGCCTACAGTTGTAGCCGCATGGCCGTTATACATTACGTGGAACTAGTGCCGTTACGCGGTTCCGTGAACACGTGCGGCGACAGCTCGGATTACGCGTGCCGTCTCAGCCTCAGGGGCAGTCTGTCCGTGGACAGCGCGCAGGAAACGGGCATTCTCATCCAGGCCCTGGTGGACGGCGGGCTCAAGCGGCTCATCCTGAACTTGGAAAACGTCACCTACGTGGATTCGAGCGGCATAGGGCTGATCATCCGCATAAAAAAGGCCCTGGACGAGGCGCGCGGCGACGTGGTCCTGTACAACGTGCCGCCCAAGGTCAACGACGTGTTCGAGCTCGTTAACCTCAAGGAATTCGTACCGGTGTTCTACGACGAGAAAAAAGCCCTTGAGTACCTGCGGGGCATATCGTAGTCAGGCGCCTATGGACCTGCGGTTGCGCCGCTCGCGCTCCCGCAGGCCTGACGCGAACAGCCGGAAACCAATCAGCACGGTCATGTACACGGTCAGGGGATAGGCCAGGAGCCAGCGCGACGACATGAGCCTGGCCCGGTACAGCCCTATGAGCCCTGCTACTTCCCCTTTTGTGGACGTCAGGATGGGCGGGTCGTACGATCTCGTCGTTCCCCCTATGAACAGGAAGAAGATGCCCAGGCGTCCGACCATCTTCAGCACGTCCACGGTCTGCTCCGCGAACAGCTCCCAGAACTCCTCCGCCAGGTAGGGCATGAGGTGCCTGGCCAGGATCCAGCGCTTGCCCGCGCCTGCCGACACCGCGGCTTCCACAAAGCTGGACCTGAGCACCAGGGCGGCCTTGGCCGACATGGCAGCGATGGGGCCGCCGAGGTTGAACACGGTCATGGCCAGGCACTGGTACAGGAACAGGCCCGCGGAATTCAGGGGAGAGTTTATGGTCACGGGAAAAATGACGAAAAAAACCATCACAAAACTGGGTATGCCGGCAAGTGGGGTAAAGCCCCGGTCGTGCCGCTCGCCAAAGCGGAGCAGGGCCCTCATGACGCCGATGCCCCCGCCCAAAACCGTGCGCAGGAAGGCCGTGAATGCGACGCTTGCCAGCGTCCAGCGCAGGCCCCAGGCAAGGCGGGTGAGCATGTCGTACCCGTATTTGTCCGTGCCCCAGGGGTAGTGTTCCGAGGGCGCCTCCGGGGCATAGCGCCATTCCCGCCCTGCCGGCGTGTCTATGTAGCGCAGGGTGTCGGAGTAGTCGCGCGGAAAGGGCGCAACCAGGCTTGGGAACAGGGCAACCACGGTCAGGGCAATGAGTATGGCCCCGCCGGCCGCAAGCTTAGCGTTCACCGGTCAGTACCCGGCGCACGCCGGCCAGGATCAGGCGCAGGGTCCCCCACGCGGCGGCGTATACGCCCATGGTGGTGATGAGGCAGAGCACCACCACCCGATACTGGTAGCCCTCCATCCAGCCAGGGTTCCAGCCTGGGAAGCCAGCCGTGAACAACAGCCTGGCCACCCCCGGCAGGGCGAATACGTACTCAACGATGAACATGCTGGCCACCATCACGGCCATGGACAGGGGTAGGTCCGCCTCCATTTTTGGCACGATGGCCGCTCCCACATGGCGCATCCGTACCAGGCGCTCGGGCAGACCCTTGGACCGGGCGTAGGCTATGTAGTCGGAGGCCGACGCGTCCCTGGCAGCCCTGGCCGCTTCCTTCCAGGTGCGGAGCAAGGGGTAGAAGGCCATGACCACGACGGCAAGACCCAGTACGGGACCGTCCCAGGGATTGTAGGATATGGACCCCAGCTTGATGCCCCACGCGTCGAGCACGAACACCACGGCCAGCTGGAGGAGCAAGGCCAGGACAAAATCCGGCATGGCGTACAGGGTGTGTCCCACGGCCTCGATCCGCCCGCCCTTGCCCCTGCCGGTCCAAAGACCCAGGCACAGGCCCGCTCCCATGCCGATGGCTCCGGGCAAGGCCAGGTACAGGTAGGACGTCAGGGCAAACTGAGGCATAGTTTTCAGAACCGACCACTCGGTCTTGCCTATCGTGTACATGAACGACGACCCGTCGGCTAACCCGGCCAGCCACTGGCCGATGGTTGCCAGGGCCCGGCCGGGGGTGAACGAAATAGCGCCGTACCTGTCCATGGTTATCAGCAAGGGCGTTGAGGCAAGCAGCATGGCCGCCAGGGGGGCGGCCGCCGTTCTGAGCGCTATCCTGGCGGCTTGGGCGCTTCGGTCGGTGGTGGTCATGGCGACGCGAGTGTACAGCAGCCTTTGACCATGGGGCAAGGGAAAATTCCGCTCGAACGGTTCATGGCGCGCCTCGCTACAGCAGGCTGACGGGATCCGGGTCTATCTCAAGGTACACGCCCGCAGGGACTTTCCAGCCGTCCAAGGCCGCGTGCAGGGCGGATCTACCGGCGGCGGCGTCGGCCGAGCGCACGATCACCTGCCAGCGCGCGTTGCCCGCGACCACGGCCAGGGGACACTCGGCAGGACCCAGGATGTCCACGCCGGGCACGGCCGCCGACTCGAGCCGTCCGGCCAATTCCGCTGAGGCCTGGCGCGCCGCGCTCGCGGTTTTTGAGCGGAACGTCAGGCGCGATAGGCGGGTGTAGGGCGGAAAGCCTAAATCCTGGCGCGCCTGCAGTTCGAGCCTGTAAAAACCCTCGGCGTCATGGGCCGCGGCCAGGCGGATCACCGGGCTGTGCGGTCGGTAGGTCTGCACAATCACCCTGCCGCCCGAGCTGAAACGTCCGGCGCGGCCGGCCACCTGGGTAACCAGGGCAAAGGCCCGCTCAGCCGACCGGAAATCTGGCAGGTTGAGCGTGGTGTCTGCAAGGATAACGCCCACCAGCTGGACGCCGGGGAAATTGAGGCCCTTGGCCACCATCTGGGTGCCCAGGAGTATGTCTATGTCGCCCCTCTCGAAGGAACGCAGGGTTTTCTCAAGTTCGCCCTTGCGCGCTGTGGAGTCGGCGTCCAGCCTGGCCAGCCTGAGCCCGGGGAACAGGCGGGCTGCGTCCTCTTCCACGCGCTCGGTGCCAAAGCCGGCCCAGCCCGTGTCCAGGGAGCCGCACACCGGGCAGGTGGTCGGCGGAGCCTCGGAGTAGCCGCAATAGTGGCAGACCATGCGGCCTTTCTCCTTGTGGTAGGTCAGCCCGACCGAGCAGTGCTTGCACACGGCCTCTGCACCGCAACTGCGGCAGGACCAGAAGTAGGAGAAGCCGCGGCGGTTGAGAAACAGGATGGACTGACCGCCCTGAGAGGCGACGCGCCTGACCTCGGCCACCAGGCGGGCCGACAGGGCGCCGTCCTCCTTCCTCATGTCGACGATCTCGACCTCGGGCATGGTTCCGCCCGCCAGGCGCCGGGTGAGCGTCAGCCTGGGGAGGGTCTTGTCGTCCATCAGCTTCCATGCCTCCACGCTCGGGGTGGCCGAACCCATGACCAGGCGGGCCCCGGCGTCGGCCGCCCTCCGCATGGCCACCTGGCGTGCGTGGTAGCGGGGAGCGTTGCCCGCCTTGTAGGATCCTTCGTGCTCCTCGTCCAGGACCACGAGGCCCAGCTTGCGCACCGGGGCGAACACGGCGCTCCGCGCGCCAACCACCACGTCTGCCCGGCCGGACAGGATGCGCTTCCACTCGGCAAGTTTTCTGGACGGCGTAAGGCCGGAGTGGATCACGGCCGCTCGTTCCCCAAACCGGGAGCGCACCGCGTCTATGACCTGGTGGGTCAGGGCTATCTCAGGCACCAGGTAGATGACGCCCCTGCCCTCGGCCAGCGTGGCCTCGGCGGCCTGGAGGAATACCTCGGTTTTGCCCGTGCCCGTGGGCCCGTACAGGTACCAGCGCCCGGACGGCCTGGACAGGATGTCCCCCAAGGCCCTGGTCTGCTCGTCCGAGGGGACGATAGCCGCGTCGCCCACGCGCACATCGTCAAAGGCTCCCGCTTCCGACGACCCTTCACGGCGGCCGGAGGGCATCATGGCGGCCAGGGCCTCTCCCAGGGAGCAGAAGTACATGCCGGCCATCCAGCGGGCCAGCTCAAGGGTGTCCGCGGCAAAAAGTGGGTCGGGGTCCAAGACGCGGGTGTAGGGTTTGACAAGCGACTCGTCGATATCGCAGGCGTCGGAATGGCCAACAACCCAGCCGGACAGGACGCGTCGCCCGAACACGGCCTCCACCCTGGCGCCCAGGGGGGCGTCCATGCCGTCCGGATTGCGGTAGCTGAACTGCCGGTCCAGGGGCAGGTCAAAGGCAACCGATACGAATTCAGGCATCGGGCAGGAGGGTTTTCAGCAGTTTGAGGTCTTCCCAGGCCGGGCGCTTGAGGCTTTCGTCCCGCAGGAGGGCGCTGGGATGGTAGGTTGCCACCAGGGGTATGCCCTGGAAACTCCAGACCGTGCCCCTGAGTTTGCCTATGCCGTCCTTGACGGCCAGAAGCGACTGGGCGGGCACGCGGCCAACGGCCAGTATGGCCGCCGGTTTGAGGATGGCAAGCTGGCGGTCGAACAGGGGGCGGCACGCGGCCTGCTCGTCGGGCGCCGGGTCGCGGTTCATGGGAGGCCTGCATTTGACCACGTTGGCTATGTACGTGTTGGTGTCCCGGGACAGACCGATGGCGCCAAGCATCTTGTCCAGGAGCTGGCCAGCGGGTCCAACAAAGGCCCGCCCTGTCTTGTCCTCTTCCGCGCCGGGACCTTCCCCAACCACCAGGACCAGGGGATGCTCGGCGCCTTCGCCGGGTACCACCTGATGTCGGCTGGCGGCCAGCCTGCATGCGCGGCACCGCGCGGCGTCCGCCGCAATGGCCGCAAGACTGTCGTTGGCCGGCGTGTCAGGGGTGCCGGGGGCTCCGGCCGCGGCGGTCTGGTCGTGGGCTCCGGCCAGCCGGCCGAATTCCGGCATGGGTTTGCGGCTCCGGTAGCCGCCGCTGAGGGCGTCGTCCACGGTGTCCAGGGCCTCGTACAGCTCGGTTCTGGTGATGTCGGGCACGGTCAGAACGCTCCGTAGGCGTTGCGCAGTTCCAGGGACACGTCCCGGCAACGCTCGGCCGCCGTGCGCCCAAGGGCGTGGAACACGGCCGCGGCCAGGGCGGGATTGGACTCGCAGTGGCCCCTGAGCTCGGCCCCGCCCAGTTTGAGGAGGACGGAACGTTCCCTGGCCGCCACGGTGGCTTCACGGCGGCCGCCGTCCAGGAAGGCAAGCTCGCCGGTCAGGTCGCCTGACTTGATGGTGCGGAACACCTCTTCCGTGTCGCGCTCCCGGCCGGGTATGCGCATGCGCGCCTCCATGAGGCCGGATACCACGAAATACACGTCTTTTGACGGCTCGCCTTCCCTGTACAGAAGCTCGCCCTCAGCCACGCTGGCCAGCTCGGCGCAGGACGCCAGCGCGTCCGCCCCGGCCTGATCCAGCGTTTCCATGCCCGGTATGGACCGTATGGTCCGGGTCAGATCGGCCTGGTCCCTCACCCTTGTGCCCCCTCGCGCGCGTTTATGGCCCCCGCAAGCCGTTTTTCCACGTCGCCAAAGCCGCGGGCAACCAGGAAGTTGTTTACCAGTCCGGGTTCCCCAATGCGGGCTTTTTCGTCCTCTATGAGCTTCAAGGCTATGGCAGGCGCCTTGGCCGCAAGCTCGCCTTCCAAAAGGAGGCTGGCGTAATAGTAATAAAGGATGACGTCCTTGTAGGGCAAGAGGAGCCCCGTGGTGAAGAAGTAGGACGCCTCGCGGAGGAAAAACGCAGCGTCGGCCTTCCGTCCCTTGGCGTATTCTATGTCCACCAGGATCATGAGCACGGTAAAGGTGGGGTAGTAGCACGAGTGCCTGAGGCCAAGGACCACCGCTTCCTGGGCCAGTTCCTCCGCGCGGTCACGCCGGCCCGCTACCATCAGGCAGAGGGCGGCTGTCCTGAGCGCGTCTACCCGGTCGTAGTCGTTGTGCACCTGGCCGGTCCAGAAATCCGACTGGAGAAAGCTTTCCCGCGCGGCCGTGTCGTCGCCGGCCACAGAAGACGCGCAGGCGGACATGGCGTGGGCCTGGGCCAGGGCCGATTCGCTCAGGGAACCTGAAGACAGGAGCTGGGAAGCTGCCTCGCCCAGGGCCTTGAAGTCGCAGAGCTGCCACAGCACCTTGAGCCGCAGGTCCAGGCCAAAGAAACGGGCCACGGCCCCGTAGTCGTCGTCCTGGGCCTGGGGGGCGCTGTCCAGGGCAGCCAGGGCTCGCGTGTAGTCGCCCGAATACAGGTGGAATTCGGCGCTGGCGCTGGCGTACTCGAATTCGTCGCGATCGGGCAGGAGGGCCATCTGGTCGATCAGGGCCCGCGCTTCCTCAAAATTGTTGCGCTGGAATTCCACCTGGGCTATGGTCCGCACCACGTTCTGGACGCTGCGGGCGCCCATGCCGGCCAGGCGGTAATAGTACAGGGCTTTCTGGCCGGTAAAATGGGCCTTTTGGAAGGCGTAGGTCATGGTGGCGTGCGCGCAGACCATGTGGTAGGCAAAGCCCAGGAAGCTGTCGTTGCGGCGGCTGAGGGCCACCTTCATGACCCGCTTGAGCTCCTGCTCGGCCTCGTCGATCTTGCCCGCGTTGAACAGGATGGCGCTCCTCAAGATGAGGAGCTGGACAGACTCGTCGGGCGCCTCCCTGGACAGGCGCCGGTAGAGGGGTTCGATGAACTCTAGGTACTCGTAGCAGTAGTTGCGAGCCGGGTCCCGGAGCATGACTGAGGACGCCTGGCCCCAGCGCTCCGCCCCAAGCAGGTGGCGCATCAGGCGGAGGCGGTTGGGGCTTTTGCGCTCAAGCATGATGTCCGCTATCACGCCGTGGATCAGGCGCTTGTTGTGGTTGAGGAGGCTCTCATACAGGGCTTTTTTGAACATGTCCACGGCAAAGGCGTAGCGCTCGCCGTTCCGCAGGAGTACGCCGTCTCGGGCGAACAGCTCGAGTGCAGGGCCGGCCAGGTCCGGGTTGCCGCCGGCCCCGGCAAGGACGCGCCGCGCGTCGTCCTCCTGGAAGTTGAGCACGAAGGGGGACATCATCTTGATGAAGTCGCGGTACTCCGGGTCGTAGCGGTCCAAGGAGGTCAGGAACATGTTCTGGATGGTGGACGGCAGGCTGGACAGGGTGCGGTGCTGTTTGGCGAACAGGGCGTACTCGCGCACAAAGAGGGGATTGCCCATGGACTGGGCCAGGATGGAACCCATCAGTGCGTCGGGGCAGTCCTGCCAGTGGGAGCGGGCAAGGGACTCTGCGTCCGCCTTGTCCAGGAGCCCGAGGCGCTGGGCCTTGAGCTCGGGGAAGGCCTCTCGGAGTTGTTGGGGATGGTCGCGGCCGGCCATGAGCAGGAAGGGCTTGACCCCGCCCTGGCGCAGGTAGTACTGGAGGAACTCGCGCGACTGGCGGTCCATCGCCGGCGCGTCGTCTATGAAGACGAAGGGGGAATAGATGGCCGAACCGCCAGAGCGCATGACAGCCGAAAATACGGACACCAGGGACAGGACCACGCCAGGATCCTGGTCGCCCATGCCTGCCCCGGCTATGAGTTCGGCCGTTTTTCTGGCGTGCTGGCCGTCCATGCCCGGTATCCTGTCCAGGGCGGACGCTATGCCGTCGGCGCCGGACGCCTGGTCCAGGCCCAGGCGCTCCAGGATCAGGTCGGCAACCACCGCGTAGGTTCCCGGGCGGTATTTCTGGGCCCGGGCGCTCAGCACGGGGGCTTGGAAGTCGGGGAAGGCACGCATGCGTTCCATCAGGGCAAAGGCCAGGCGCGTTTTGCCCATGCCGGCCTCGCCCACGATGTAGCGGCCGTGGAGGGCGGAGGGATCGGACCTTAGGTACAGCCCGAGAAGCTCGTCCAGGAGGTCCTTGCGCCCAACAAAGGGGCCACGGTCCTGGGCCGAGCTGGAGCGGGGGCCTATCACGGTCCACGCATCTATGCCGGTGGTCTTGCCCTTGGCCTCTATGGACCGCGGGCCGGAAAACTCAAAATCGCTCTCGCACTGGCGCTTTACCGCGTCAGACACCAGGATGCCGCCCGGCTCGGCCGCGGCCTGCAGGCGCTGGGCCACGGCCATGGCGTGGCCGGTTACCACGTCGAATTCGCCGCGCGTGCCCGTGGCCAGAAGGCCCATGTGTATGCCTATCCGGAAGGCGGCGTCCGAACCCACAAGGCCGTCCGCCTGGCTGTCCTTGCGGCGCTCCAGAAAGGCCAGGGCGGCCTCAAGCGCGCGGCGGGGATCGTCGTCATGGAGTTCGGGCACGCCGAACACTGCCACCAGGGCGTCGCCTATGTATTTTTCCACGGTGCCGCCGTAGGCGCGTATCAGGTCCTCAAAGGTGCCAAACAGCCGCCCCATCAGGGCGTCCATTTCCTCTGGGTCCATGCGCTCGGACAGGGACGTGAAGCCCTTCATGTCGGCAAAAAGTATGGCCGCCGTCCGGCGCTCTCCGGCTTTCAGGGTGGTGGGGTCGCTCATCGTACCCTAGTGTAACCCATGAGGGCCCTGTCTGGAAGGGACGGAGCGCCCGGAGGGCCCCGGCCGAGCCTCCGTCATTGACACGGGCACCCGGCGGCATTACACACGATAGTATGGGCAGACCGGCCATTCTCTGCGTGGACGACGAGGCTATCATCCTCATGGCACTGAAGCAGGAGCTCAGGCGCGTGTACGCCGACCGCTTCATATACGAGTCGGCCCTGAACGCGGAGGACGCGCTCGCGGCCATAGACGAGATGGCCGGCGAGGGCATCAGCGTCATCCTGGTGATATCCGACTGGCTCATGCCGGGCATGAGGGGCGACGAATTCCTCCTGCGGGTGAACCAGAGCCACCCCGAGGTGCGCTGCATAGTCGTTACCGGCCACGCCGACCAGGAAGCCTTGGACAATCTGCGCTCCGTCCTGGGCGACGTGCCGGTTATAGGGAAACCCTGGAGGAAAAACGAGCTCTACGCGGCCGTGGATTCCCTGGTGATGTGACCGGCCAGGATGTCGCGACGCGCCCGCGCCTTCCTTTCAGTCGGGCTCGGGCCGGTTCAGAGGCAGGCTGACCGTGAACACCGTTTGCCCGGGCTGGGACGCCACGTGTATGGCGCCACCGTGCTTGTCCACGATTTTCTGGCACAGGGCCAAGCCTAGGCCCATGCCCTCGCCGCCCTTCTTGGTGGTGAAAAACGGCTTGAACAGGTTCTCCATCACGCCGTCCGGTATGCCGGGACCCGAATCGGCCACGCTCACCTCCAGCATGCCGTCCCGGGTAGCCATGCCTATGGACAGCCGGCCCGAGCCGTTCATGGCCTGGACGGCGTTCAGGACCAGGTTCATCCACAGCCGCGATAGCTGGTCGGGATGGCAGAAGGCCACCTGGTCGTTCAGGTCCAGGGTCAGGGCTATGCCCGGCTCCAGCCGCTTGTGGAGTATGGTCAGGGCGGCCTCTATGCTGTCGCGCACCGGCACATACTGGGGTTCGGGATCCCGTTCCGAACTCAGGTACAGCTTGAGGGCCCCGACCACGTCCGCCGCTTTCTTGGCCGCCATGGCCGTTAGGGCGGCCATGCGCCTGGCCTGTATGGGCGACGAGGCGGCCTTCAGGAGATCCAGCCGGCAGTCACGCCCCAGGAATCCATCCAGCTCGTCCAGCCTGGTGTCCAGGCCAAGCTCCACCAGGTGCTCGGCAAGCTCGGCTGGGCAGGCCGTGCCCCGCAGCTCCAGTTTTCCGGCCAGTTCCTTTTTACGCTTTCTGTCGCTGCCCCCGACCTTGAACACGCCGGCGTGTTTGAAGCCCATGCCGAGCAGCCGTTCGAACAGGGCGCGGTCGCTTCCGGACAGGGACGCGTAGGAACGCAGGGTTACGTCGCTCTGGTGGCCAAAGTACTCAAGCAGGGCGTCCGAGCTGGATATGATGGCGCCCAGCGGCGTGTTGAGCTCGTGGGCTATGCCTGCCGCCAGGTTGCCCAGGGCCGACAATTTTTCCGACGCCACCAATTGTTCCTGGGCTGACTTGAGCTCGGCAAGGGAGCGGGCCAGTTCGGCCGTGCGTTCGCCCACCCTGGTTTCCAGTTCCTCGTTGGCCGCCTTCAGGGCCCGGTTCTTCTCCAGCACGCGGGCGGCCATGTCATTGAGTAGGGTCAGGACCGAGTTGACGTCGGAAAAGCGCGTGAGCGGCACGCGGGTCTCGTAGTCGCCTGCTGATATGGCGTCTATGCCGGACAGGAGGCCCGTGAAGGTGCGGCTTACCTGGAAGCGGAAGATCACCAAGAGGGCGACGATGTTGGCCAGGGCGGCCGCCCCGATAAGGGCTGCGCCGAGACCGTACAGGAGCGAGCGCGTCTGCCTGAGGCGCTGGTCGCCAAACTCCATGCTCACGCTACCAACCACGTGGCCCTGGTAGACGACGTCCAGCTCCACGGAACGGAAGGACGTACCGGACGTGGCGGGCGACTCGAACACGGTGCCGGCCAGGGGCGAGGTCACGCGTATGGACTGTATCCGCTCGCTGGACAGGAGGGCCCAGGCTATGCGGCTGACCTGCTGGTTGTCGACGCGGTACAGGGGGGCGGCCATGAGCTCCAGCACCTCGGCCGCCGTGAGCTCGGCGTCCGCCGCTATGGACGCGGATAGGGACCGGGATACCACGGCCGTAAACGACACGGCCACCGCCACGACGATGATCGTGGGTATGGCGACCGCCAGAAAACGTATCTCCGCCTGGAGGCTGCGCCTTGCCATCCGCCCGCCTGTTCGTCCGGTCAAGGCGATACGCTCATTTCGTGGTCAGCGGTACGCGGCCAGGATTTTTTCAATGGTTCCGTCCTTGATCATGGCGTCCAGCGTCCGGACTATCAGCTCGGCCGTCTCGCCCAGGCGCCTGGACACCGCCCAATGGTACTCGGATGACGCGGGCGACCAGGGATGCACGGTGTACTGGATGCCGGCTTCCTTGGCTTGGTAGAGGGCGTCCAGCTCCGAACCGTAGACGGCGTCTATCCAGCCGGCCTGCAGGCGGGCTATGTTCCGGGCCATGGTGACTGCGTCGTCGCGCAGGTAGCCGCTCACCCCGTCCAGTTCCGGGAACACATACCCGTCGCGCATGCCTATGGTCAGGCCTGAAAGGCGGGCGGGACCGTCTATGGCCAGGCCAAAGGACCGCAGGGTAAGGAAGAACATGCGCTCTTCGAACACAGCGGCCGACCACAGGAGTGTTTCCGGATCGCGCACCCACGCCGGGTTGCCCATGGCTATGATATCGAGCCCGCCGGACGCGATTTCTGCCTCCATCCTCTTCCTGGGCAAGAACACAAACCTGAACGATAGACCCGTCCTGCGGGACAGTTCATCCGCTATGTCCTTGATGATCCCGCCCGTGACCCGGTCGGGTTGGCCTTCATCGCGGACGGTGAGAGAGTAGGGCATGCTGGACGGGAAACCGCCAACGATGATTTCCTGGCATAGGGCCTGGCCGGACAGCAGCACGGCCATGGCCCCCGCGGCGAGCACGCTGTATCCGCGCATGGTTTTCCTCCTCTCCCCCGTCTATAGGGAGCCTCCAAAAACTGCAGTTTTTAGAGGGTTTCCTATAGTGTCGTCTCCGTTGCCTGAATTATCAACAATGCCTGCCATTGCCCGGAATCCACCCCGCGCGGCGGCCTTGCTTGCGGCCCGGGTGGGCACTAAACTTTTTATAACCGGCGGCCCTGGGGGCTGACCGGTAAGAGTTTGGTTCCGGTCCAAGGTCATGGCGGCCACGCGGCCGCAGGGAGGGCAGTATGAAACGTATGATGACTCTGGCGATCGTTCTGGTACTGAGCCTGGTGGCGCTCCAGGGAGCGGCTGCCGACGAAATTCTCTTTGGTTTCCGGCCCGTGCCCCCGTACGTCATGGAAAACGCGGGCAAGGCACCCTCGGGCATGGAATACGACATCATCGTGGCGGCCCTGGCGTACAAGGGCCACACGGTCAAGCCGGTGATGTACCCTCTGGCCCGCCTGATCGAGACCATGAAAACGGGCACCCTGCAGGCGGCCGCGCCTCTCCTGCCCGTCCACAACATACCCAACGCGACCATGTCGGACGTGTACCTGGTGTACAACAACGTGGCCATGGCCATGAAGGCGCGCCAGCTGCAGGTTGCCACGGTGCTGGACCTGAAGAAATACAGCATCATGGCCTTCGGGAACGCCAAAAACGTGCTCGGGGCGGATTTCAAGACGGCCGCAGAGGCCAGTCCCAACTACATGGAAGAGGCCGAACAGATCACCCAGATCAAGCTCTTGTTCGCCGGCCGCATTGACGTGGTGGTGGGCGAGTCGCGAATACTCCGCTATTTTATCAAGGCTCCGTCCACCGGGGTGGATGCCAAGCAGGAAGTGGTGGAATACCGTGTGTTCCCGCCCACGGAATACCGCGTGGCCTTCCTGAATCCCCAGCACGCCAAGGACTTTAACGCAGGCCTGGCTGCCATCAAGAAGAACGGCACGTACGACGCCATCATCAAGAAATACAGCAACTGAACGCCTTGAGCATCGGCTGAAGTAGCGCTAAGCTGGATGGCGGCCACTGGAAGGCCGCCATGGAGGCGCTCGTGCTTGGTCCGTATTTCCTCATCAACGGGCAACTTGAGTCCGTAGAGCGCGCGGTTGTGGCCCTGGACGACGAGGTGCTTACCCACGGCCTGGGCTGTTACGAAACCCTTAAACTGCGCTCGGGCACCCTGTATTTTCCGGCTTTCCACGAAGAGCGCCTGTTCACCTCGGCGGCCGTGCTGGGCATGCGGCACAGCCTGCGCGCCGGGTTCCTTGCCCCGGCCCTGGCCAGGCTGGCAGAGGCCAACAAGTCCGCCGACTGCAACCTGAAGATCATCCTGGCGGCCAGGGCGGGACGGGACGCTGACTGGTACGCCTACTGCGTGGCGCCTCCGGCCGTGCCTGAAAGCGCCCCGAAGGACGGCGTCGATTGCCTCATATACCCGGGCCAGCGCCAGTATCCCAAGGCCAAAAGCCTGTCCGTACTCATGCAGTCCCTGGCCCATGCTGAAGCCGAGGCTGCCGGCGCCTGGGACGCCATACTGGAAAACGGGCGGGGAGAACTCACCGAGGGGTCGCGCACGAACATTTTTTACGCCCCCGCCGACGCCCCCGCCGACTATAGAGGTCCCCTGTGGACGCCCCCGGCCACCGACGTGCTAGAAGGGGTGACGCGGAGGACGCTCTTGGCCGCCTGCGCAGACAAGGGCGTGGCTACCATGGAGCGGCCGCTTCTAGCGTCCGAGCTCAGGTCCGGGGCGTATACGCTGTTCCTGACAGGCACGTCCATCAGGGTGCTGCCCGTCAGGGCCGTGCTTGAGCGGGACGGCAGGCGGACGGAGCTCGGGGTGCCCCCCTTCGCGCTGGCCGTCCATGATATCTACGACGCCTACCTTAGGCGCTCGGCGGAAGGGACGCGGCTGTAAGTGGCCTGATTTTGCCGTATACTACGGGGAGAGCTCCCTAGATGATCCCGGGCGCTTCCCGGATTCAGCCAAGCAGCTTTGGAGGAACGCATGACAACAAAACGTGTCGCCCTGATTCTTGCCCTGGTGGCCGCGGGACTTGGCGCGGGGGCCCAGTCCTTTGCCAAGCCAAGCGCGGAGATCACAAAATTCCAGATAGAGGCCATAAGCCTCCGGGACGTGACCTTCCTCTTCGAGCTGTCGGTCAAGAATCCCTATCCCCTGGGCCTGAAGTTTTCGGGCCTGACCCTGGACTTTTCCGTGGAAGGCGCAAAGGTGTTTTCCACGGCCAGCGCCGGGGGCTTTGCCGTGCCCGCCATGGGCACCAAGGCCAACAGGTTTACGGTGACCCTGCCCTACGATTCCATCATCAAGCTGGTCAAGAACTACGCCAGCAAGGACTGGCTCAACACGGTGGTCAACGGCAAGCTGTCCATACCCCTGCCCAGAATCCCGGGCTTGCCGGCGGACATATCCTTCAGCTACAAGCTGGAAAAGCAGATTCCCGCCATCAAGCCGACCCTGGCCATCAAGGGCTTCAAGGTGACGCCGCCGAGCGCCAAGGAGATTGCCCAGGCCGCGGCCAAGGCCGGCAAGCAGGTAGACAGCAACAAAGCCATGGCCGCCTTTGCCGACATCCTTGCCGGCAAGACGCCCTCGTCGCCCGTCATCGACCCTTCTGAGCTGGATGTGCCCATACGCGTCAGCTTTACCATAGAGATCGGGAACGACGCCAAAGGCCCCCTGGCCTTCAACGCCCTCGGCTACGAGCTCATCATCAACGGCGAGCGCCTGGTGGTGGGCGAGAGCTCGGACGTGCGGCGCGAGGGACAGAAAATTTTTGTCACCGTGGTCAACACCTTCAGCTCCAAACAGCTGTCCAAGAACATACGTTCGCTCTTAAAGGCCAAGAAGGGCTCGTTCCAGGTGCTCGGCTCGGCCAGCATCAAACTGCCGGATTCCATACGCAAGGACCCGGTGGCCCTGGACTTTGACGAGGGCGGCACCTTCTCGTTCTAAAGGCCCAGCGCGTCCGCGCGAAAAAAAAGAGGCCGCCCGGCTGGGGCGGCCTTATTCATGACCGGCGGGAACCTTAAGCGCGCTCTTGGAAGCTGCCGTCCCGGGTGTCCAGCTTGATCTTGGTGCCGATGTCGCAGAACAGGGGCACGGACACCTCGATGCCCGTGTCCAGGGTGGCGGGCTTGAAGGTCTTGCCCGAGGTATCGCCCTTGACGCCGGGCTCGCAGTAGGTGATGGTGCGCACAATGGACGTGGGCAGGGTCACGCTCACGGGCTTGCCCTCGTAGAACGCAACTTCCACCTCGAAGTCGTCTTCCGGCGTCAGGTAGCCGGCGTTGTCGCCAAGATCGTCCTTGGACAGCTCGTACTGCTCGAAGCTTTCCTGATCCATGAACACCCAGGTGTCGCCGTCGATGTAGGACAGCTTCATCTTGTGGTAGTCCAGCTGTACGTCCTCGAACTTCTCGCCCATGTCCAGGCCAAGCTCGGATGTCTGGCCGGTCAGGATGTTCTTGACGCGCATGCGCTTTACCTGGCCGTTGCGGCCGCCCTTGATGCCAAGGAGGCGCTGAACCGCCACCACGTCGCCGCCGGCCTTGAACACGGTGCCAACGCGGATATCTGAAGTCATGA
The DNA here is from genome assembly GCA_016928955.1 of Spirochaetales bacterium. Taxonomy (GTDB): domain Bacteria; phylum Spirochaetota; class Spirochaetia; order Treponematales; family UBA12059; genus JAFGJV01. The sequence goes on along the minus strand of JAFGJV010000006.1, from coordinate 4,274 downwards.
GCATGTCTGTACCCTCATACAATGGAAGTCTGGGAAGGACGCCGGCGGCGTCCGCCCGAATGTGCCGTTTCGGTGCGGTATTCTACATTATTTTGCGTAAGCGTGTCATCAGGTGCGCGGCCAGATCGCCGTTTTGTTCCAGGCTCAGGCCAAACGACGAAAATGCGTCCCGCTTGCCCAGGGCCAGGTCCAGAAAGGCTGCCATGTCCTCTCCGCCGCCCTGGTCGGGGGCGTCACGCTCGCGCTCGTTGAAGTCCAGGAAACAGCGGACCAGGGTGGCCCGGTCGGCCGGCTCAAAAAAAGCCGCCAGGCGTTCTGCCAGAGCTTGCACCTTGACCTGGTGGTGGCCTCCGTCCTGGAGGTAGGCGTGCCAGATGAAGGGACGGCCGGCAAGGGCGGCCCGCGCCAGGCTCTCCTCACCCCGGACTATGTTGATGTCGCCGGCCAGAATGAGCTGGTCCCAGTCTTCCTGGGGCAGGAAGGGCAGGGGCAGGGCCGGAAAGGGGCGGCCGGCGGCTTCCCATGCGTCCAGGAAGGGCTGTGACGAGCGCCCGGGGGCTACCAGGGCCAGCACGGGCGACCGTGACGACAGCGCGGCCAGTGCGGCCGCCGACAAGCGGTAGTCACGCTCGTAGCTGAACACGGTCAGCCAGGTCAGGCCTGCCCAGCCGGGTTCCAGGAGCAGGCCCAGGCGTCCGGCCAGATCCGTTCTGGCCTGGGCCAGGGCGTCCAGACCACCGGAACGGGCTGCGTCCCACAGACGCTTGGCCTTGATGAAGTCCCGGTCCAGGATGAGGCCGCCCGAGGCGGGCGTGAACCCGGGCATAAAAAGGAATTTTTCCACCAGGGCCGAACGCGTTGCCGAGGGCATGAGATGGAGCTCGTCCACCCAATCCTCCGCGCTCAGGTGCTCCACATTGACGACCACGCGCCGCTCCGTCCGCGCCGGGTCAAAAAGCCGCTCCTCAAAAAAATCGGGGCGGCCGCAGGCAAAGCATTCCAGGACCAGGCAGGGTGGCTCGGCCACAAAACCGTCCCACCGGTGGTTCCAGCGCAGCACGGTCCAGCCCCGATATGTCTGCACGTCCGCTTGGGGGTTCAGCCCGGGCGCCAGGGCCGCAAAGCTGTCCAGCCCGTCCACCACAATCCGCAACCGGACACCGGGATCGATGTCGGACAGGGCCCGCGCCAGCCGGTACACCACGCCCGCGTCGCCATAGTTGTCCACCACCTTGCACAGGATATCCAGGGTCATGCCCGCATTGTGTCCGCCATCGCGACGCCTTGCAAGAGCTTGCGCCGGGCGGCCGGGCCGGTGTATGCATAGTCCATGACGACCCGGCTTGTTCTGGCGCCCTTGCACGGCATCACGGGGCGTGTGTTCCGGCATGCGCTGTTTTCCGTTTTCCCCGGCCTTGACGAGGCGGTAGCGCCCTTCATAGCGGCCATTCCGGACGCCGCCGATGCCAGGCCAAGCCACTATAAAGACCTTGTGCCCAGCGACCCTGCCGTGCCCAGGCTGGTGCCCCAGCTCATGGGCAACGACCCCGGGAGCCTTGCGTCCACCATGGGCGCGCTCGCGGCGCTCGGCTACGACGAGGTCAACTGGAACCTGGGCTGTCCCTATCCCATGGTGACGCGGAAGAAGCGGGGCGCCGGGCTTCTTCCCCACCCCGAACTGGTTGAACCCTGCCTGGACGCCATGGCAGGGGCGGGAATGCGCGCTGGCATGGCCGTGTCGGTCAAACTGCGCCTGGGCTTGAAAAGCCCCGACGAGCTGGCCGCCCTGGTGCCCGTGCTCAACCGCTATCCCCTGGCGTCGGTAACGGTGCATCCCAGGCTGGCCAGCCAGATGTACGGCGGCCTTCCCGACCTGGACGCCTTTGCCGCCATAGCTCCCGGCCTCAGGGCGACGCTGGTGTTCAGCGGAGATGTGCGACAAAAGGAAGACATGGTCGCCTTGTCCAGCCGCTTTCCCTTTATCAAGGCATGGATGCTCGGCCGCGGGGTGCTCATGGATCCCTTCCTTCCGGCCAAGATCCGCGGGCTTTGCCTGCCCGGGTCGCCCCTTCCCGCATTGGAGGAATTTCACGCCCGCCTGTACGACGGTTACCGGAACTCCCTGCACGGCCCGCGCCACCTGTTGGACAAAATGAAGGAAGTGTGGCAGTACCTGGCCCGGGCCTTCCCCGACTCCGACGGCCTTGCCAAGGCCGTGAGCAAGACCAAAACCCCTGCCGAGTACGAGCAGGTGGTGAGGCGCCTGTTCCGTAGCTAGCGCACCTGCGGCCGTGGACTGTCCACCCCGTAGCTTGACCTACCCGCCCCCTGCCAAAGCGCGCGCGCAGGAAATTTTCGTGGGCGCGGCTCTTTCAAAAGGCGGACGAGTTTTTAAAAGAGCTGCATAGCGAGACGTGATTTGCGTAGCGCTTGCGGAATATGCAAACAACCGCGAGCAATCGCAAAGCCAATTTCAGAAGTAACAGACTTTTAAAATTGGCTCGGGTGCTTGTTTTTCCGTTAAACTGTGGTACAGTGAGCTTTGTAATGCAAAGTACACTGGAGGTTGTATGAAAGAAGGCGACGAAAGCCTTGGCGCGGGGGATCGCATCGCTCTCATTGAGGACATGTTGGCCGCGGGCCGCCAGCGTTTTGTGGAGGACGGCAAAATTTATGTGCTGTGGGGCTGTGTGGCCGTGGCGGGAAGCTTCCTGCACTGGCTGCTGGCCAGGTTGACGGGGCTGGCCTGGATAGGTCCCGTGGTATGGGGCGTGGGCTTTGTCGTGGGTATTGTGCTTGCCGGCCTGATTTCGTCCAGGCGGCAACGCAGGGCCCGGGGCATCATGGACAACATAGTCTTGGGTGTTTGGATAGGCATGTACATAAGCCTTGCGCTGACCATGGCTCTGGCCTTCATGGGCATGATTCCGTTCACCGCGTACATTTCCCTGCTGTGCGTGCTCCTGGGTTTTGGGTATTGGGCCGTGTCCCAGGCGGTGAAATTCCCCACCATGCGCCTCTTGGCCGTTGGATGGTGGGCGGGCGGCATCGCGTGCGCGCTCGTGCCCGGCTTGTGGCCGGTGCTGGTGCTCAATGTCCTGGTTCTGGTCTGCGAGATACTACCGGGGCTGGCCATGATACGCTCCGCCGCCAAGGAAGCCGGACATGCCGCGGGATGACGCGCGGAACGAGCCCGGGCCGTCGCTTGAGTACAGCCAGCTGGACGAGCTCCTGCATTCACGCATACGGCTGGCGGTAACGGCCGCGCTGGCTGGCGTGGATGAGGCTGACTTTTCCTGGCTACGAGATGTGGTGGGCGCGAGCGACGGCAACCTGGCGTCGCACCTGCGCAAGCTTGAGGACGCCAAGTACGTGCTCATGCGCAAAACCTTTGTTGGCAGGAAGCCGGTCACGTATTACGCGCTCTCTGCCCATGGCCGCCAGGCGTTCACGGCCTACGTCCGGGCGTTGTCCAAGTTCACCGGCGGCCGATAGATCTGGTTTTAGACTGTGCATTCGCTGGAGCGCGCCGGTATCCGGCGTGCCATCAGAAAGGTGGTTGTGTATGAAAAGAACGATCCTTGCGCTCGGTATGGCGACGCTCGCGCTCGCCGTGGTTGCCCAGCCCGCGCCAAACGGGCTGTCCCTGGGGACACAGCTCGGGGCGTGGTCGGGATCCCTGGTCTTTGGAGGGGGCATCCAGTCTCCGCTTGTTTTCAACGCCGCGGCCGTCAGGGCTGAGGGCATGCTCGTCCTGAGCCCGGTCATCGACGGCGGAGCGGAGATACTGGCGCCGTATCCGGCTTTCAGGGTCGGGCTGGCGGGCTTTGCGCCGCTGGCGGCAGGCGTCGTCAGGCTTTATGGCGTAGGCGGCGTGGTAGTTGCCATACCGCATGCCAGCTTGTCGGCCAAAGCATACGCGCTCGGAGGATGGGGAGCCTTTGGCTTTGAGTTTTTCCTGCCCCTGGGCAACGACGACAGCGGCCTGTGCTACTGGATAGAGCTGGGCACCAACGGTTCCGGGGCCACGTCGGAGGAGCAGACGCCCTCGACCCTGTACCTGAACGGCTTTTCCTGCCAGGTGGGCATGCGCTGGTATATGTAAAAGCCGCGCGGCAGCCAGCCGCCGCTTCGTACGCGCCTGCGGCGCGCGAGCTTTTCGTGACCCGGCGGCATGGGCCTGTAATAAAAACAACCCCGCCTTGCGGCGGGGCTGTGTACGGGGAACCTCTAAAAACCCCATGGTTATTAGAGGTTCCCTGCGTTTTCGGCCG
>JAFGJV010000046.1 GCA_016928955.1 Spirochaetales bacterium | reverse complement strand
TTATAGCGCAGGTTCAAAGTTCTGTCAAGGGGCCATCACAAAGAGGCGTATACAAACGCCGAACGGCCCGGGCAGAACAACATGATGCTGTGCAGATTTGTCAAAAGGCGCTCAATTAAGATAACGCTTTAACCGAACCCGCGTCAACAACCGCGCATATTTTTGATGTGTATTTATAGCCCGGACGCAGCGACCTTGTCAATAAGTCAGACGGCGCATCGAGCTACTTTGGACTATCAGGCTGCCGACAAATCGTATCCGAGCTTTGTCAACAGCCTGCTATGGTGTCTGCCAGTACAGGTCCTCGTCGCCATACCGTCGGTAATCCAGGGCTTCAGCCAGATGGGCGGTGTGTATCCTCGCAGAAGCGTCCAGGTCAGCGGCTGTTCTGGCCACTTTCAGGACGCCATGCAGGGCCCTGCTGGAAAGGCCCATCGTGGTCGCGGTTTGGGAAAACCACCCGGCGGTATCCGGATCCAGCGAGCAGTGCCGTTCTATCGACCCAACAGACATATGTGCGTTCAGGCTCCACGGCATCCCCCGGTGCCGCTGGCGCTGGATATCCCGCGCATCCCGCACACGTTTTCTGACACGCAGGCTGCCTTCACCCTGCGGCGTGGCCAAATCAGCCATTCCGGCGGGCACCACGGGCACCCGGAGGTCTATCCTGTCCAGGAACGGCCCGCCCAGACGCCTCCAATACCGGCGAATTTCCTCCCGCGAGCACAGGCATACGGCTCCTGGCCTGCCTAGGTTGCCGCAAGGACAGGGGTTGCAGGCGACAACCAGGATGAAACAAGCCGGATAGCTCGCGCTCCTATCGGCCCTGGCTATGGTGATGGTGCGTGTTTCCATAGGCTCCCGGAGGGCTTGCAGCACATCGGTCTTGAATTCGGGCGCCTCATCCAGAAACAGGATACCTCCGTGCGCCAGGGATATCTCTCCGGGCCGGTGCGCCTTGCCCCCGCCTACTATGCCCTCGGCTGACGCGCCGTGGTGGGGAGCCCTGAACGGAGGCCGCCGCATGAGGCCCGACCCCGGGGGCAGGGCCCCGGCCAGGGAATGAAGCGCCGTGGCCTCTATCGCTTCGTCGTCACCCATATCCGACAACAGGGACGGCAGACAGCGGGCGGCCAGGGTCTTACCGCCGCCGGGAGGGCCGAACAGAAGCAGGTGATGGCCACCAGCCGCGGCCAGTTCCAGGGCACGGCGCACCTTGCCCTGCCCCCGGATGACGCTGATGTCCATATCGGGTACCGTTTCAGCCTTCGGTTGGCTTGTACCGCCATGGTCGCCGCAATCGTGGCGCGGCTCAAGCCCGTCCCGTAGTTCGGCCAGCGTCCCTGCGGCATCGGCCAGACGGGCAAGCGGCCAGGCTTGCGCTCCGGCCAGAACACGGGCCTCGTTCACGTTGGCTGGCGGGACGATGAAGCTCTCAAGCCCCGCTGCCAGTCCCGCGGCCACGGCCGGCAGGACACCGGGCGAATTCCGCACGGTTCCGGACAGCTCGAGCTCGCCAAGGGCCAGTATGTCCGAGCCTGGATCGGGTATCTGGCCCGACGCATGGAGTATGGCCAGGGCGATGGGCAGGTCAAAGCCGGCCCCCGCCTTCCGTATGCCCGCGGGGGCCAGATTAACCAGGATCCTGTCCATGGGAAAGTCGTAGCCGGAATTCCTGACCGCCGCGCGTACCCGTTCCCGCGACTCCTTGACCGCCCCGTCGGGCAGGCCCACGATGTCCACGGCCGGTATGCCGCGGCGTATGTCCACCTCCACGGTGACCAGCTGGCCACGGAACCCGACCGCCTCAAACGCGTATACCTTCATGCGCCGTATACGCGGCGCGGACGCCGGGCGCTTGCGCTACGATCCGGGCGTCGACCGATCTTCCGCTAGCGCTTGCGTCGTATCATGACCGCAAAGGCTATGGAGAAGAACAGCCAGGGCAGATTCGGGAGTATGAGGGCGAGCACGGGGAATACGCCCTTGGCGCGGTCGGGAGCCAGGCCAAACTCGCCCAACAGCGTGTACAGGATGTCCGCGTAGCCAGCCACAATGCCCACCACCACCAGCATCCAGGCCGCGTCCCTGGTTCTGGCCCACACCACGATGGCCAGGAAGGTGGCAAGGGCCACAAAGCCCAGCCTGGCCGCCAGTATGACCAGTTCAGGGCTCACAGTCGTTTCCCCTGGCCGGCTTCAGCGTAGTGGCGGTACATGAAGCGACGCACCTTGCGCGAGCTGGTTTTCTCGAACTCCTCGTCGCGTATGATAACGTCGACGATTTTCATGAACTGGGGCAGACTGCGGTTGATCCTGCGAACCTCGTCGCGCACCAGACTGGCCGCGTCCGAATCCGGGCGCTCTGCCGCCACGCGCTCGAAGTCGGGCACGCACACGGCTATCACGTCCTCGCCGGCGGCCGTGTCGCTCCGCCGCCTGCCCAGGATGAGGACTTCCTTGACCCAGGGCGAGCCCTCGAATTTGAGCTCTATCTCCTCGGGATACACGTTTTTGCCGCCCTCGGTAACGATCAGGTTCTTGGACCGCCCGGTGATGAAGATGAAGCCCCTGCGGTCCACGTACCCCAGGTCGCCCGTGCGCAGCCAGCCGTCCGCGCTGAAGGCGTCAGCCGTGGCATCGGGAGCGTTGAGGTAACCCAGCATGAGGGACGGGCTCTTAACCTGGATCTCGCCCACCCCGTCCAGGCCGGGATCCGCTATCCGCACATCCGTGTACTTCACGGCGACGCCCGCCGAGCGGTTGTCCTTGTACTCGGGCAGGTTGACCGAAATGAGGGGGCCGTTTTCGCTCATGCCGTAGCCCTGGACCAGATTGAGCCCAAAGGCGTCATAGAAGGCAGCCGTATCCCAGGCCAGGGGCCCGCCCCCAGACACGGCCAGGCGTACGGACGCAAGCCCGGCCTTTCGTCTCAGGAAACCGAGCAAAAACCACCCGGCCGGCATCCCCAGCGCCCCGGACAGGAAGGCAGACAGGCCGAACAGAGACCTGACCACCAGCCGGGCTGCGCCCTTGAGCTTGGCCAGCTCCCCGCGCACGCCCTGTTTGATTTTGTCGAACAACAGGGGTACGCCTATCATGACCGTTACCCCGGCGTCGCGCACATGGCGGAGTATCACCGTGGGTATGAGCTTCTCCACGAACACGATGGAGCCGCCGGCCTCAAGGGGGGACAGGAAGGTGCACGTGGCCGCGTAGGTGTGGTGCAGGGGCAGAATGGCTATGAACACGTCGTCCTTGCCGACCACCAAAGCCTGCCTGGCCGCGTTGATGTTTGCTATGATGCCGCGGTGGCTGAGCATGATGCCCTTGGCGACGCCGGTGGTGCCGGATGTGAAGATGATCACGGCGGGGCTGTTCCCGTCTATCGAGCCGGCCTGCGGGAGCTCGTCGTCGTCCCCGGCCGATGCCGCCTGAGCCAGGGCTGCCTCCCAGGACAAAAGGCCGTCCCGGCCGTCGTCACCGGCGTCCAGGTCAAAATTGACAAGCTCCAGGGAGCCGAGCGTCGCCTTTGCTTCCTTGGCCTTGGCCGCGTGCGCATCTGAATGGAAGAGCACCTTGCTGCCCGATGCCCTGGCTATGCCAAGCACGCCCGCAGCGTCCATGGTGGAGTCCAGGGGAACGACCACGGCGCCCATGGCCACCCCGGCCACATAGGCCAGGATCCATTCGGGGCGGTTCTCGGCGATGATGGCTACCCTGTCGCCCGGGCGCACGCCGCGCCTGTGCATCCAGCGAGCCGCGGAGTACGCAAGGCGCCTGAGTTCCACGTAGGTCCAGATGGTATACGGGGCGCCGTCCTGCGCGCGCGCGCGGAAAGCCGGCAAGCTCCCGTACTCGGCGCACACAGAGTCGAACATGGCGCGGAAGTTGGGGTACAGCCTGTCCGGCACCCGGGAGAAACGCTTCTTAAGGTTCATGCGTCCACCTCACATCAGCGCTTCAAGGTCCAGCTCCCCGGCGGCACAGGGCATGGTGATGCCCCAGTTTTCCAGCACCTGCGGATTGAGCTCGCCGAACACGCCAACGTCCTTTCCCCCGGCCACCACGCGGGCCTGCCGCCCGGCCATGAAGCGAGGATCGTCGGACTCCGTCACGGAGTAGTCGTGACCTAGGTAGTACAGCAGGGCGGACACCACGCCGGCAAGCTCGTTGTAGTCCGCCTGGGCATGGCAGGTCAGGAGGCCGAGCCTCTGCCTGGTGGACGCGCCGTAGTTTTCCTTGGCGTCGCGGAACGCCACCTTGCCCGCCTCAAAGATGCGGTGCGGGTACGGAGCCTTGCTGGACACGGACTCCGAATTGAGGAGCTCCGGCAGTATGGACGGCCGCACGAGCTCGAAATTCTCCGTCATGGGATTGGACACGCGCAGCACGTCTGAGCCGTCAGCGTTCATGCGCTCCACGTAGTCCCGGCGGCTGCCGAGGTACGCGTACACCATTTCCTGGTAGCCCATGCCGACCATGACGTCCTTGGCCCTGCGCGTGAACAGCTCCACCGGATGAAGCCGGCCTATGGTGAAGTCGCGCGGACGCTCGGGGGTAAACTGGTCCATGCCCCGACCTATCATGGCGTCCTCAACCAGGTCCACCTGGTGCAGGAAGTCGTTGCGGTACTCGGGCGTGCGCGCCCTCACGTACTGGCCGTGGGCTTCCGCCTCCACGCCCATGCGGGACAGGGCCGCCACCACGGCGTCCGGGCTGAAACTCATGCCCAGGAGCTTGCTTACCTTGCCCGAATCGACGCTGGCGGGCGCCTGGAAATAGTACGGAAAGGTGACCGAGCGGCCAAAGGGCGTGTCATAGGGATAGTCCACGGCCACCGGCTTGATGTCGTAGCCCGCGTCAAAGAAATCGCAGGCCACGATGTTGGCCGACAGGGCCACCGATGGAAAATCCGTGCCGGTGAATTCGACCAAGAGGTCCTTGTCGCCCACCTGAACGGCGCCTATGTCGTTCGAGTTGATCACGGGCGCCATGGACAGGATGCCGCCGTCCGCCCCGGTCAGGAGGGGAAAGCGCGGAAATCCGGCTATGATGTGGCCGTATTCCTTGCCCTTGGGATGCTCTGACAGGATGGAGCGCAGGTCCAGCTCCCGGTCCATGCCCAGGGGCTTGAACTTGGCCGACTCTGGCGGTACCGCCTTGTAGCTCACGGGCCACTTGATAAGCTCTATGCGGTAAAGGCCCATGGACACGCTCTTGCGCTTGCGCCCGAAGTTGGCGCACAGCTTTTCCTGGGTCTGGATGGCGTCCTTGAGCATGGCGTCGCTGATGGGCTTGCCTGAAATGACAAAGGCCGCCAGGTAGGGCCTGACGTCCTTGACCGACGCGTCCACCACGGCCCGGTACTCCGACTGCCGCTTGTCGCCCTCGCTGGAGAAGAAGGGATACTGGGGCATGCCGCCGCCCGAGTACACGCGGAGCTGGCGGGCCAGCCCGGCGGTGGACCAGAGATCCGGCCGGTTGGTGTCGTTCAGCTCTATCTTGATGGTGCGTTCCGCGGCGGGGCCTTCCCCGTCCGTGCCAAAGCCGTCCAGCTCGGCCTTGGCCGCCGTCAGGGCCAGCTCGAGCTCGGCCTCGGCCATGCTGCGGCCGACCAGCTGGAAGAACAGCTTTTCGTTGACTTCAATCTTGGGCATGGGGTCCTTCCTCGCTTTTAGGCCAGCTGGGCGCGGCGCAGGCGCACGCTCTCTATGTCGGCCGAGAACAGCTCCCGGATGTCGTTGAGGCCGAGCGCCATCAGGGCTATCCGGTCTATGCCCAGGCCCCAGGCCAGCACCGGCACGGACACGCCCAGCGGCTCGGTCACCTCAGGGCGGAAGATGCCCGCCCCGCCCATCTCGAACCACCCGAGCACCGGATGCTTGATGTGCACCTCTATGGACGGCTCGGTGAACGGGAAGTAGCCGGGCACGTATTTGACTTCCTTGGCGCCGGCCACCTCCACGGCGAACATTTCCAGGAACCCAAGGAGGGTCCGCAGGTTCACGTCCTCGCCCAGGACTATGCCCTCGGTCTGGTAGAAGTCCGACAGGTGGGTGGCGTCGACCTTGTCGTAGCGGAAACAGCGGGCCATGCCGAAATACTTGCCCGGCACCGAGGCGGTGGGCAGTTTCCTGGCCGACAGAACGGTGCCCTGGCTCCGGAGCACCAGCCGCCTGGTAAAGTCGCGGTCAAAGCCGTAGCCCCAGCCGCGCGAGCCCGTGGTACCGCCGTTCTCGTGCGCGGAGGCGACGCGGGACAGGAAGGGTTCCTCTATGGACTTGGCCTTGGTGGGCTCTGCCAGGTAGTACACGTCGTGGATATCGCGGGCCGAGTGGAATTGCGGCATGAACAGCGCGTCGCCGTTCCAGAATTCCGTTTCCACCATGGAGCCGTCGAATTCCTCAAAGCCCAGGGACACGAGTTTGTCCTTGACGCTTTCCAGGAACTGCATGTAGGGATTGCGCCTGCCCGGAATGAGACGGGCCGGCCGTGAGCGAATGTTGTACGAGCGGAAACTGAGGGTTTTCCAGGCGCCGGACTCCAGCATGGCCTGTGTCAGGGCCCCTGCCTCGTCGCCTGACACGCCCTCAGTGCGGAGGAGCTCAGCAAGCTCGGCCGCCGGGTCCAGGAGGGACCAGGTGACCGTTTCTCGGTCCGCCGCCCGGAACGCCGCGTCGCCCGAGCCCCGTTTCTTGGCCAGCTCGCCCATGAGGGCCCGCTCGCCGTCCGACAGCATGCCGTCCTCCAGCGTGCCGCCCGCGGCGTCTGCCTTGGCCAGGAGGGCGTTCACGGCCGCAGAGCGCCTGTCCTTGCCGGCATCCGCCAGCGCAACCAGTTTGTCCTGGCCCATGGACAAAACGCCTTCCCGGGCCAGGCGCCCGTAGGCTGAACCGGCGTCTTTCTGCTCCATGCCCAGGGCTTTGCATATATCCGGCATGGCGGCAGGCCCCTTGGCCAGGTAGGCGACCATGCGCTGTTCCGGCGTGCCGGACTCAAGCCAGGTTCTGCCCAGGGGTGTAAGCTCGTATACCGCCGAGGACACGCGGCCCGTCTCGGCGGCCAGGCCCTTGGCCGACAGCCAAGCCTGGGCCTGGTTTGCCTGGCCTTCCACGTAGCCGAGCTGGGACTGGAGGCGGGAACTGTCCAGGCTATCGCCCGGCTTGAAACTCAAAAGAACCTTTATTTCAAGGGGATGCAGGCCCTTGAGCAGAGTGCGTGGATCCATGATGCGTCTCCGGTTCTGGATGGACGGGGAATTTCGGTGTTATCCCGCGTCAGGTGCAGTAGATATTGTCTGATTTGTCGCTTCCCGTCAATCGTGCGCCGGGCTTGAGCACGGCCCCGTGGCCACGCGTGCCGTCCATGAGGAGGTCCAGGGGCGACTGTGTGCGGACGTGGACGCAGTAGTCGCCCCGCCAGAGAACGGGCAGCGCCCGGATGGCGTCCCAGTCCACAAAGGCAGATGGCGAGCCCCAGGGCACGGAAAAATACCCTATGTTCATGGCGGTGACATTATGGAAAAAATGCGACCCAAGCGACGATTCCACGCGGAAATCCTCCAGGTCCGCCTCCACAATGGCCTTGGCTCCTGAAATCTGGGCAAAATTCACCGGGACGCCCAGGAAACGGTCGCGCGTTCCCCAACGGCCCGGGCCGACCAGGATGTAGGGGCGGCCTGCGGCGACGAGCGACGCGTTGACGCGTTCCAGCTCCGAGGCCATGGCCTCTGTCCGCAAGGGATCCCAGCGCGCGGGGTCCACGTAGACCAGGTCGCCTATTTCGGCAATCCGGCCGTTGCCCATGCAGCGGTCGCTGAGCACCAGGCAGTCGCCCTTGTTGGCCGAGTCGGCGTCCACGCTGATCTTCTCCGCGTTCTGGATGAGGGGCTTGATCTGGAGGAGGTACAAAACGGGTCGCCGTTCTGGCCCGTCCACGTTGACCGCGTATTCGATCTCCACCGGTATGCCCATGCTCTTGGAACACACTTCCAGCACCGCCTCTATGGCCTCCGCGAAGGGCAGGGCCCGGTATTTGAGCACGGGGGCAAAATCCACCAGCCGGGGACCACGTTCCGACGCTCCCGGCTCAAGTCGCTGGTCCTGGGAATTCCAGGTGCTGACCACCAGGCCCAGAAGCGGGTCATCCTCCGCCTCGGACAGGTCCAGGCGGGCCAGGGTAGCGTCTTCCCCCGCCGACAGGTCAAAGTCCAGGCGCTCCATGTCCAGGGCGTAAAACCAGCGCTGGCCGCCGCTCTTCCTCTGCTCGGGCGACACCACATCCAGTTTGGGATAGCGCGGCGAGAAGCGGTAGCTCTCCCCTCCCTCCACCACGTAGGGCCCCAGGCCGAAGGCGGCCACGCACAGGCCGTCGTCAGGCTTGAGATACGACACGGGATAGTAATTGTACGAGTGCGCCGTACCCGCTATCAGGGGATAGAACCAGCGCCCGCGCCTCGCGCCAACCAGCTCCTGGACCACCACGGCCATGCGCTCTTCCTCTATTTTGTACGACGCGGCGTCGAAATAGGCGCGGGCGGTGCGCGAGAACATGCTGGCGTATACCAGCCGTATGGCGTCGCACAGCCTGGCCAGGCGCTGGTCGGGATCGGGATGGGCGTTGGGTATCAGGTAGGTGTCGTACACGCCGGAGAAGGGCACCATCAACATGTCCTCGAACAGGCCCGACGAGCGCACGGCCAGAGGGGCCTCAGTGGTGGCCAAAAAGGCCTTCAGGCGCTCGGTCAGCTCCCCGCCCAGGGGCTTGGACAAAAACACGGCTGCCAGGTTCCTGCCGTCTTCCTCGTACCAGGCGAAATTCCACAGGTTGTGGGAATCCATCCACGCCTCGAACTCGTCTATGCCGATGAAGGCCGTGTACGGGAGCCGTATGTCCATGCCCCCGGAGTCCGCCTGCGGGAAGGCCAGGTTGTCTATGAGGCTTTTTATGAAGGCCAGGCCCCTGCCCTTCCCGCCCACCGAGCCGCCGCCAAGGCGCGCCAGGCTGCGCTCCCTCCGGGGCGTGCCCAGGCCCGGTATGATTCCGCGCGACTTGCCCCTGCGCAGCTCGTTCATGCTGCGGAGTATGAAATCCCGCAGTTCCCGCACACCGTCAAAATCGTCCAGCTCGTAGTTGCGGAGTATGCGGGCAAAGCGCACCTCTCCCCTGGCCATGAGCCAGGCGGAGAAATGGTTGCGCTCGGCGTGGTACAGAAGGCATTCCGGGGGAACCGTGGCCAGCAAGTCCTCGAATTCGTCCATGGTCCTGGCCCGGCCGTACTCCACGCCCTCGGGGTCGCGGAACGAGAACGGGCCAAAGCCCAGCTGGGTTTGGAAGAAAAATTCCAGTTCCCGGCCGAGCGTCTGGGAATTCTTGTCCGAGAAGGACGCTCCCAGGGCGTAGGCCGCGTCGCGGTGGCCTCCCTCGCTGGACTGGATCAGCACGGGCAGGTCCGGCTTGCGCTCCTTGCTCATCCGCAGGAATCGGAAACCCGCCTCGGGATCCTCCTCTCCGGCGCGGGGGTAGCGCAGGTCGGATATCACGGTGAGCAGGTAGGGTTCGTAGCGCCTGAACAGGGCCTCCGCCTCCTCGTAGCTGGTGGCCAGGATCACCTTTGGCCGGCCGCGCATGCGGAGGATCTTGTATGTCTCGACAACGCGCTCGTCCTCCACCAGCTGCTGGGTCTGCTTCATGACCACCGAGTACAAAAGCGGCAGGTAGCGGGAGTAGTAGCGCACCGAGTCCTCTATGAGGAGGATGACGCGGACCATGCCCACGCGGGTGTCGGTGTCCACGTTGGCCAGGTCCTCCACGTACTTGATCATGCCCACAAACAGCTTGGAATAGCCGTTCCACACGAATACGCGGTCTACATTGCGGAAACTGCCCGGGCACTCGGCGCCGAGGCCGGCCAGGCTTGAGTTGTTCATGGCCAGGAGCAAAACGGGCGTGCCCGGCTTGGCCTCTTTTAGTTGGGCGGCCAGCTCGAGCGGCCCCTGGTAATCCAGGCCGGCCATCAGGATGACCAGGTCAAACGGCGCCTGCCTGAAAAGCTCGAGCGCGGATTCCGACGTGTACGCGCAGGTGACGCGGGGGGCCGTGGTCAGGTTCAGCTTGAAGAACTCGCCGTATATCTGGTCTGACAGGGCGCCGTCGCTCTCGAGTATGAAGGAGTCATAGAGGCTGGCCACCAGGAGGACTTCCCTGACGCGGTAGCGCATCAGGTCGTGGAAGATATCCCGCTCGCGCCGTTCTCGGTCGTAGGACTCGACCAGTTCGTTGAAGTACACCCTCAGTCTCCCGCCACCACGATCAGACGGTCGTCGGCGTCAAAGACGACCTTCTGGGCCTTGTCCGGGTTTATGCGGACTCCATACGAGGCGGCAGGGTTGCTTTTCAGCGACCCGATCCGCCAGCCCAGAGCGCTGTGGCCGCGGGCCGCGGCTGCCGAGAACACGGCATAGCCGTCCGTTTCAGCGCCCGGCTGGACATAGTCGCTTATGGGCTTGAAATACACCTCGGAGCCTTCCGGCGAGAACAGCTCCGTGAACACGTCGTACAGGGCCGGATTCTCGGCTATCTGCACCAGAAGGAGACCGACCAGGCGGTCGCTGACGATGAAGTCGTCCGCCTCCGTAACGCGGGCAAGCTCCCGGGTGCGGGCGTCCAGAAGCTCGCAGGTCAGCGAGTAGCGCCAGCCGTTGGCGGACGCCAGGTCCCGGAGATGGAGAAGGGTCACCAGGGCTTTGGCGTCCGCTGCCGCCGGATCGTCTGCATCGTCGCAGAGCACCACCACGTGGGCGGCGTCGGCCAGCGCTAGGCCCTCAAGCACGGCGCGGTCGGACGGGTCGGCGCACAGGTACTCCACCGACGACAAAGACGAGCACAGCGAGCGAACGGCCGCCAGGTGCACGGGCTCCTCAGCTCGGGGACTCAGTATGATGGCTTTTGAGTCCGGGCCGGTATAGGCGTCCAGTTCGCGGAGGATCACCGGGAGCTTGTAGTTCCAGCCGAGAAATATAAAGCTGGCGCCTTGGTGCGACGCCGTGCTCCCGGGCGCCGCTGGTTCCACCGGGGGTGCTGATACAAGGCCGTCAGGCACCACGGTGTCGTCGTCCTCGCTCAGGGCTATGACCTTCCAGCCGGGCCCAACGACCGTGTCGGGCGGCGGATTGAGGAGCGGGTGCCCGTCCGGCGGGGCCAGCCCGATGACGGCGCTGGTGCGGAAACGGGTAACGACGTCCCTATAGCGCAGGCCCCTGGCGGCCGGCACGTCCTGGAAATAGATTTCCGAGCCGCCAAAGTCCAGGAATTCCTCGTATACCACCGACAGGCCGGATTGCCTGCATGTTTGGGCTATGGTGCGGGCCAGGATATCGGCTGTCAGAACCACCTTGACCTGCCCGCGGGCGGCTATGAGGGCCGGCTTTTCGTTGGCCTGGTCCTGGATTTCCGCCACGCAGTGGTAACTTCCGCGGGCGTGCGGCCTGGACGCCAGGGCAAGGAGCGTTTTGATGCTGTCCGCGTCGCTCCCGGGTCCGGACAGGACCACAACGGCCCTGCTCGTGGCCACGGACACGATGGCCAGGCTGTCAGCGTCGCGCGGGTCGCCCGTGCGGCACACAACGCGGGTGGAGCCGGTCTTGCCCAGCCTGCCGCGCACCTCGTCTTCCATGGCCACCTTGTCGCGGTCTGCCAGGATGGCCACGCAGGACCGGCGCCTGTTGGCGTTGGCCGCCACCAGTTCAGACAGTATGGAAAAAATGTCGTCAGTCCAGCCGAGTATCACCGTATGGCCGGATTCCACGATGGCCGAACGGCCCTTGCGCAGTTCGTCAAAGCGGGCCTCAAGCCCCGAACTGATGACTCCTATCAGGGCCGACAGCACGAAAATGCCGCCGAGCGTGACCGCCAGCATGACAGCCCTGAAGCCCCAACCCGTGTCCGCTCCCACGGCTCCCGCGTCCATGGCACGCATCAGGGCCTGCCACAGGGCCTCGCCCAGGGCCAGGGTGTTGCCGTCGCCGTCGGGCACGCCCACCAAGGCCAGGAGCAGGGCTGCTGCCACCACCAGGACCAGGGTGACGACACCCAGGGCGACAATCAGTGATGCGGTGCCCCTGGACATGAACGAGTCGAACGCGTAGCGCCAACGGGCGCGAATGGTCGTCTTCATGCGACCATGGTAGCGGAGCCATGGCCGGCGCGCAAGCGCGGGATGCCGCCTTTCACAGCTTCGGCATCCCGTACGGCACGGTCTACGGCTGTACCACCTCTAGCCTCATGAGACTTGCCACCCCTGCTTCGTCCAGCGCTATCCAGGTGTACGTCGTTCCGTCGCAACGGAGGTCCTGCCCGGGGAATTCGCCCACGGACGTGACAATCATGCCCATGGCCGAACTGCCGCGCGCTACCTCGACCTCCACCGCCCACACGCCTCCGGGCGGCGCAAAACGCGAGCGCAGGCTGGGATACGGGCCGTATTCACGGTCGCCCACCACGATATAGTGCTTGCCGCGCACCTGGGCCACGTATATGAGGAGCCCAGATTCGCTCATGATGTCCACCCAGTCGACCAGCGTTTCCTTGCCGTCGCGCACAAGATAGCTTTGGTCGTTTTTCCACGCGTCAAAGGCCACGGACGCCCCGTTGTCCGATGTCCATATCCTCCCGATATTCTCGTAGGGCCCGTAGCTGGCGTTCCCGATCATGGCTGTCATGGAGCGCGAATCCCCGACAATGGCGCCGAGCATGCGTCCGTCCCGGCTCCGGAGTATGTCTGCCCGCTCCCAGGGGCCGGTTTCTCGCCCGCCGCCCACCAGATAGGTCTTGCCCTTCTTGACCGCTACCACCAGAGGCTGGCCGCTCCGCGGGTCGAATTCGGCGTCCCATATCTCCTCATACGGCCCGTAAATCTTGTCGCCTATGAGCAAGGTAAAAGCGGATGCCTTGTTGCGCTGACGGACTTCACCCCAGGCCAACCACGACGAACCCAGGGACCGCAGCTCAACCTGGGCATAGGGTCCGTATGCCTTGCCGTTGGCCACCAGCAGGTACTGGGGCTCGCCGTGGTCGGAGCCCGTATCCAGCTCGACGCGCCCCGCGTAGGTGCGGCCGTCGTCGCTTATGGCCCAGCCGTCTGCGTTCCTGGCCTTTTGGCCTATCTGCACTTCCTTGCCGTTCACGATCAGCACGAGCTTTCCGTTGTCGTCCAGCACGGGCAGTATCCAGGAGGAGTAGGAGGGCGAGAAGGCCGGTTGACCGAGCACAGCGCCAAAGGGACCGTAATCGGCGTTCCGCAGGGTGTAGGTCACCCCGCCCAGGGATTCGTTGATCTTATAGAGCGGCGTTGCCGTGGGCGACACCTGCGCAGCGCAGGGCAGTAGCACGGTGGCGGCAAGAGCGATCATGGCCGCACGGGTAGCGGCGAGCCTTATCATGGGTGCCTCCTTGACACTGAGTATCCATGGCGCTCAAGCGGAACCGGTGCCTGGCGCCTCATCAAAGCTTCGTAGCACTATGTAAATATAGCCTCCGCTGGCCGTTTTACAAGCGAACGGACCAGATGGCCGTACCCGGGCAAAAAAAAGCCGCCCCCCGGCAGGGAGGCGGCTCCGTCCCGGCTCGGACGCCGGGCATCAAAAGACGTGAACGCTGAAACTCACACCAGGCCCTGGGCTATCATGGCGTCGGCAACCTTCTTGAAGCCGGCTATGTTGCCGCCGACCACGTAGTTGCCCTCAAAGCCGTACGCCTTGGCCGTTTCCACGCAGGTCCTGTGGATATTGATCATGATCTCGTGCAGGCGCTTGTCCACTTCCTCGGCGGTCCAGGCCAGGCGCATGGAGTTCTGGCTCATTTCCAGGCCGGACGTGGCCACGCCGCCGGCGTTGGCCGCCTTGCCGGGCGCAAACGGAATCTTCTTCTCTATGAAGAGCTTCCATGCTTCCGGAGTACAGCCCATGTTGGACACTTCCACCACGGCCTGGACGCCGTTCTTGACCAAGGCCTGGGCGTCGTCGCCGGACAGCTCGTTCTGGATGGCGCAGGGCATGGCGATGTCTACCTTCTGCTCCCAGGGGCGCTTGCCGGCAAAGAACTTGGCGTTGGGGAACTTCTTGACGTAGTTCTCTACCTTGTTGCGGTCGATCACCAGCATCTCTTCCATGTACTTGTGCTTCTCGGGGGTGCTGATGCCGTCCGGATCGAACACGTAGCCATCTGGTCCGGATATGGTCACGACCTTGGCGCCGAGCTCGGAGGCCTTGATGCAGGCGCCCCAGGCCACGTTGCCAAAGCCGGATACGGACACGGTCTTGCCCTTGAGGGTCTCGCCCTTGAGCTTGAACATTTCCTCGGCAAAGTACACGGCGCCAAAACCGGTGGCCTCGGGGCGGATCAAGGAGCCGCCGAAGGACAGGCCCTTGCCGGTCAAGGTTCCCGTGAACTCGTTGGCCAGGCGCTTGTACTGGCCGAACATGAAGCCGACCTCGCGGCCGCCCACGCCGATGTCGCCGGCGGGCACGTCCGTGTCCGGGCCGATATGGCGGAACAGCTCGGTCATGAAGCTCTGGCAGAAGCGCATGATCTCGTTGTCGCTCTTGCCGTTGGGATCAAAGTCGGAACCGCCCTTGCCGCCGCCCATGGGGAGGCTCGTGAGGCTGTTCTTGAAGGTCTGCTCGAAGCCCAGGAACTTGAGGGTAGACAGGGTCACCTTGGGGTGGAAGCGTATGCCGCCCTTGTAGGGACCGATGGCGCTGTTGAACTGGACGCGATAGCCGCGGTTGACGTGGTAGTCGCCCTTGTCGTCCATCCAGGGGACCTTGAACATGACCGTGCGCTCGGGCTCTACGATGCGCTCCAGGATGCGCTGGGCCTTGTACTTGGGTTCCTTCTCGATGAGCGGAGCGATGGATTCAAGCACTTCCTCGGCGGCCTGGAGGAATTCCGTCTCCCAGGGAGCGCGAGCCTTCAGTCCGTCCAGGACCTCGCGGATATACGCGTTCATTCATGCCCTCCTTGATATGTGAACATGAGCGTGATTGCGATTGGACGGGCCAAAGCTACCGTCCGTCGGTGATTCTACACGTTTCAGCGTATCAAGGCAAGCCATCTTTTCGATATTTGAACGTATTTTTCAATTTTTGAAATTATTTCGAAAACAGACGATACCCTCGGGCCTGGCGCCACGTGTAACGAAGCTTTGATGTACTTCTGCCAGCTACCGCATGGGCCAGGCCCTAGCCGACCGAAAAAACTTTGAGGCAGCAAGGAACGGCTATCTGGCCGGCCGGATAAAAAAAAACCGGCCTTCATGGCCGGTTTCCGCATATCTAGAGGATGAGTGGTTAAAAAAGCCTACGCACCCTGTCGAACAGCGTCGTCCACAGAGCCGCGTCCGGCGCGGGGGACACCGGGGCTTCTTCCTGAGCGCCCTCAGCCTCCTCAAGCTCCCGCACGAGCACGTCCCGGGGATTGGCTTTGTCAAAGAAGCCTACCCGCTCGAGTTTGCCCTCGCAGGCGTCGTCATCCACCCGCGTCACCTCGAATTTGGCCACGATGTCTGCGTCTGACCATGAGAGTCCCGCGCCGTCCGCGCGTGCACTGACGGCGCCGGCCCGTATGACAAGGAAACGGTCGCCCTTTTGCACTCCGTCCGCACGGCCAAAATCGGCCAAGGCCCGGTCTCCGGAACGGTCCAGGATAACGCCCCGCAAGGCCAAAGCCTTGCCGACTTCTGCGACTACCCGCTCAACGGCCAGGGCCACCCGGTCGTTGCCCGAGCGCGGGGCGTCCACCCTGGCCACAAGCGAGCCGCTTTTTGACGCGCGGAGCTCCGCGTATACCAGGATGTCCCGTTCTGTCTCCGCGCTCCGCACGATCAGGAAATAGTCCGACCCGGACGCCCGGGACAAGCTGTACGCGTCCGCGAAGGAATCCACCCTGGACACGGCCGGACGCGGAGCTATCTGCGCCGACGACACCAGGCGGTCCCGCGCGTACCGGGCGATGACCAGGTCGCTACCCGTGTGCCAGGGAGCCCCACCCGGCCCTACGGCGTACACGTCCAGGGCATATGGCTTGCGGTAGAGGGCCAGGGTGTCGGCGTTCCATTCGCTGGCCACGCTACCTTCCAGGAAACTCTGATATATCTCCAGGGCATCCATAAGCGCCTGGTCTGCCTTGCCCAGGTCATGGAGGAACGACAGCTCGGACAGGTAGGTGGACGGCAGGCCGGACAGCCTGAGCAAGTCGGCGTATTTTCTCCGGCCCTGGTTCGCGTAGGGATCCAGGGCCAGGCCGCGCCTGTACTCCTCAAGGGCGCGGTCATAGCGATACGCCCGCGCGAATTCAGCCGCCCGGTCGAAACGCCAGGCCGCGTAGCCTGCCCTTGTGGGATCCTCAAAGCCGGTCCCGTCCATCACCAGTTGCTCCAGCGCCAGGCGGGCTATCTCGTCGTCCGGGCGCAGGTCGCAGAGGGTTCCCAAGGCGTATTCGGCCTCGGGGTAATTGCCGGCTGCGTTCTCCACCAGGCCCAGGATGTACCAGGCACGCGTGTCATCCCGGTTGGCGGCCAGAGACGCCCTGAGCAGGGCTCGGGCCTCGTCCAGGCGGCCGTCCTCAAAGTATACGGACGCAAGCAGGGAGCGAGCGTCGGCGTGTCCGGGCTTAAGGTCCAAAGCCGACCGCGCAAGACGGGCCGCCTCGGCACGCTGGCCGTTTTCCAGGGCCAGAACGGCCGCGGCGTGGCAGACGTCGGCGTCGCCCGACGCCCAGCGCAGGGCCTCGGCCAGATACAAGGCCGACTGCTCAGCAAGGCCCTCGGCCCGGGTGATGAGCGCGAGCGACAAAAGCGCCCGGCTGTCCCTCGGGGCCGCCTTCAGGCTGGCTGACAGGCGGGCGCGGGCGTCAGCCGTGCGGCCCGACCGCACGTCCAGCAAGGCCAGGCCAAAACGGGCGTCCCGGTCATTGGGCAGGGACTGAAGCACGGACTCAAACAGAGGAGCGGCCTCATCCACGCGGCCAAGGCCTATGAGGGAAAACGCTTCAAGGTTCTTGGACGAAGGCGCCCGGGGGCCGTACTTCTGGGCCTCGGCAAGGTAATTCAGGGCCCTGCCGTACTCGCCGAGTTCGTACTGGCATTCGGCCAGGGCCACCCACGCGTCTGCGTAGGCGGGATTGGCGTCGGTGGCGGCCATCAGGGTCTCTATGGCGCGGAACAGGTCGCCGCGGGCCAGAAGCTCGCGGCCAGAGCGGTACAAGGCCGTGGCATCGGCCTGGGAGCCTTGAGCCGCGGCGCCCGACACAGCCAAGAGGGCGACCAGAAGCGCCGCCGCCGCGCGGTTCACGATTCGTCCGGCGCGTCCTGCCGCCTGAGCACCTTTATGGCGCTTATGCTGTGGCCGTCCATTTCCTGGATGACAAAGTCGTAGTCGCGCCATGCCACCTTCTCGTACCGGGCCGGTATCTTGCCGAACAGGTCGAACACAAAGCCTCCGAGCGTGTCGAATTCCTCGGCCGGCAGCCCTATGTCCAGCTCGTCGTTCAGGTCCTCTATGTTGACGCGGGCGTCCACCAGCCACGACGCTTCGCCGAGCGGAACCACGTCGTCGCGCTCGTTGTCGAACTCGTCCTGGATCTCGCCCACGATCTCCTCGATGATGTCCTCCATGCACACGATGCCCGACACCCCGCCGTACTCGTCTATGGCTATGGCTATGTGCACGTGGCGGCGCTTGAACTCCCGCAGGAGGGAGTCTATGCGCTTGGAATCGGGGACAAAAAACGGCTTGCGCACGATGGTCGCCAGATCCAGGCGCTCGCCCTTGAGCACGGCGTGCAGGAGGTCCTTGACGTACAAGACGCCCGCCACGTCGTCTATGGTGTCGCGGTACACGGGTATGCGCGAATGGCCGCAGGACACCACGGTCTCGAGTATCTCGTCACGCTCGGCGTCTATGGGCAGGAAGACCGTGTCTATCCTCGGCACCATCACTTCCTTGACCGTGGTCTCGGACAGTTCCTGGACGCCCCGTATCATCTCCCTACGTTCTGACGAAATTTCGTCCGCGTCCTCGTCGTCGCCCTCGGTACGCCGGACATGAAACAAACGCGCGAACAAGCCTTTTGGTTTCAAAGTATCGTTTCCTCCGAAAGCTGCCTCAATATGTCTTCCTGCCTGGCCAGCATGGGCTCATCCGGGGCCAGTCCCTGGTGGTCCATGCCCGACAGGTGCAAAATGCCGTGCACGATCAGCCGCTTGAGTTCCTCGTCCGGGGGGACGCTGAACTCGTCCGCGTTCCTGTACAGGGCGTCAACGCATACTACCACGTCACCGGCTAGAAAGCGACGCCCTTCTTCGGTTTCATACCACTGCCCCTGCTCGAACGACAGGACATCGGTGGGCCCGTCCTTGCCGCGGTACTCCCGGTTGAGCGACGCCATGAGCACGTCGCCGCACACCACCAGGGACAGGTCCCAGTCCTCAAGCCCGGCGGCATCCATGGCCTTGACGGCAAAGGCTTCAGCCCTGTCCAGCCAGGCTGGGGGCTGAAGGTCCCTGGCGTCTGCGCTCGCCGCGTTCACCGCTGGGCCTCCCGGGCCTTGGGATATTCTATGCGGGAATGGAAATGCCCTGCCAGGATGCGTATGAAGGTGTTCCGGATCTTCTCCAGGTCCCTGAAGGTCAGCTCGGACTGGGCAAGCTGGCCGTGGTCGAATTTGTCCATCACCATTTCCCGCACGAACTGCTCGAGCCTGGCCATGGACGGCTTTTTGAGCGTGCGCGACGCGGCTTCCACGCAGTCGGCAAGCATCACCACGGCGGCTTCCTTGCTGGACGGCAGCGGGCCGGGATAGCTGAAATCCTCGCTCGGGACGTCGGGGCTTTCCTTCTGCGCCTGGCTGTAAAAATAGGATATCAGCGACGTGCCGTGGTGCTCCCCGATGATCTCGCGCACGGGCCCTGGCAGGCCGAGCGCCTGGGCCCGCTCGAGCCCGAACTTGACGTGGCTGCGGAGCACCGTGGCCGACAGGCGCGGGTTTATGTCGTCGTGCTTGTTGTAGCCGGACTGGTTCTCTATGAAGTACTCCGGCTGTTCGGTCTTGCCTATGTCGTGGTAGTAGGCGCCTACCCGGGCCAGGAGGGCGTCCGCGCCTATTTCCCTGCATGCCGACTCGGCCAGGTGCGCCACCGTGATTGAGTGGCTGTAGGTTCCCGGGGCCACGGACAGAAGGCGCTTCAGGGCGGGGGCGTTCAGGTCGGACAGCTCCTGGAGGCGGAACACGGTGGCCGCGTTCAGCGCCTGCTCTATCAGCGGCAGGAAGCCCAGCGCAAGCACGGAGCAGAAAAAGCCGTTGACAGCCGCCCACGACGCCAGGCCCACGGCGTCGAGGAACGCCTTGCCGCCCACAGCGGCCAGGGCCAGTCCTATGAGGAACTGGACCACCGCCAGCTGTGCTCCAGCGCGCACCAGGTCGATGCGTTTTTCGGCCTTGCGCACCAGGAGTATGCCGGCAAGGCCGGAACTCAGGGCCAGGCCCAATGCCTCGCCGGAAAGGCCGCCGGCCAGGAACACGCCCAGGGCCAGGGCCACCGTATAGGTTGCGGCAAAGCGCTCGGAGAACAGGATGGCCATGAGTATGGACAGAAGCGCCGTGGGCATGGCCACCGCCAGTATGCCAGCCATGGACGGGTCCAGTATGGCGTACAGCACGGCCGCTATGCAGAAATACAGAACAAAGAGTCCCGATACCAAAGCCATGGCCGCCCGGCCAAAACCTCTGCGCGGGCGCTCGCGGGAAAGAAGCTGCCAGGTGCCCAGAAGGAGGGCGCCCAGATACAGAAGTCCGCCGAACATGCCCAGCACGTTGAACCGTATGTCCGTTCGCCTGAGGGCCGCGAGCCGCTCCATGTCCTCGCTGGTTACGATGAAGCCTTCCCGTATGACGCGCTCGCCCTTGGCTATGCGCCTGAGGACGGGTTCCACTGACGCGGCCGCGGCCTCGAGCCTGCGCTGGCTCATGGCGTCGTCAAAAAAAGCGTTCTCAAGGGCAAAGGCCGACGCCAGGCCCACGGCCACGTCCGCCAGGTCGCCGGACAGCTTTCTGCCCGCGGCCAGCTTTTGGAGCGCCCCATCCACGTTGCGCGCTGTCACGAGCCGCTCCAGAGGCACTTCCTCGAACACAAGCGGACCGTTGTCCCAGCGCCTGAGTTCCACCGCGTCGGGCTTGTACGAATCCAGCCCCTTTTCGGGTATGGCCACCACGCCGGTCGCCAGGACGGCCTGGAGCAGGGCAGACGCCTGGGAAAAAGCGCTCTCCGGGGCCGGGTACGCCATCAGCTTGGCCGGGAGGCCTGTCTTGGCAAGGAGCGGATAGGCTGTTTCCATGCGCTTGGCCAGCTCGTCGCCGGGCAGGTCCTCGGGTTGTTCCAGGAAAAAGGTCCTGAAACGCTCGAAATCGGAAAGCGCGCCTTCCGTCACCGTCTCGTCTAGCACGAACACGGCCGCCACCTTGCGCTGTTCCTCCTCGATGCGGGCGGCCGTGGCCTGGGCGTCGCTGTACACCACGTCCATCTCAGCGGTCACGTCCCTGTCGGCCACCTTGCCGACCTCGAAGCCCTCCAGCCTGGCCGAGCGCCCGGCCGGGCCTGAAAGGGTAAAGGCCAACGCGCATAAAAGGAACAAGCCGCCCATGAGCGCCGCCTGGAACCTGCTGTCCGAATTGCGGTCCGAGAGCAGGGAGCGCAGGGAGCCAAAGGCGCCCGGTTGGCTATCGTTCTGATTCATAGGCTTCTATTATCTTCCTGACCAGGGGATTGCGCACCACGTCCCGGCCGTCCAGCCGGCAGACGAAGATGTCGTCTATGCCGTCCAGCACCGAGAGGGCGTGCACCAAACCAGAATCCGACTTGCGAGGCAGGTCGATCTGGGTTAGGTCGCCGGTGATGATGGCCGCCGAGCCTTCGCCGAGCCGCGTGAGGAACATTTTCATCTGCTCGCGCGTGGCGTTCTGGGCTTCGTCCAGGATCACGACTGAATGGTTGAGGCTCCGGCCGCGCATGTACGCGAGCGGGGCTATCTCTATGGCATGGTTGTCCTCCATCCGCCTCACCACCTCAAAGGGCACCAGGGCCTCCATGGCGTCGTAGAGAGGACGGAGATAGGGACTGATTTTCTGGGCAAGGTCGCCTGGCAGAAAGCCCAGGCTTTCCCCCGCCTCCACCACCGGCCGCGTCAGCACCAGCTTGCGGCGGGCCTTTCCGAGCACCTCTTTGAGCGCCCAGGCGACCGCGAGGAAGGTCTTGCCCGTGCCGGCGGGACCCACGGCAAAGCTGATGTCATGCGTGGAAAAGCCACGCAGGAGCAAGGCCTGGCCCTCCGTGCGCGGGTACACCTTGCCAAAAGCCCCGGGGACCTGTATGGCCACTTCCTTGAACAAATCGGTGCACGACTGGCGCGGCCGCCCGTCATTCCGCCGCTGGTCGCCTTCCGGCGTCAGGCTTGCGTGTATGGCGGTGATAAGGTCAGGCGACGCCGGCATCCCCTCGCCGAGCGCCTCCACGAGCTGGCCCATCATGCGCTCGAACAGGCAGGCCGTGTCCGCGTCGTCCGTGTCCAGGACGATCTCGTTGCCTCGGGTACGCACCCGGCAACCAAGGAGGCGTTCAAAAATGCGCAGGTTATAGTCGTTAACGCCGCATACGTCGGCCAGAAGCCGCGTATCCTCGAGCGCTATGCCGGTGGGTTCTGACAAGGGCACCTCATCGTCAAAATCCTACCCCCAGACGCGAAAAAAATCAAGAAAGGCTCCCAGGGGCGGTTGAGTGATCCATTAATCCCAGGTTTCCGTGTCCGTGGCACCGTCGTACTTGTACGAGCTCTGTATCTCCGGCACGGGTTTCCACGCGATCAGCATGGAAAACGTTGGCAGGAATTCGTAGCTGGCCGTGGCGCTCACCAGAACGGGCTGTACGGACAGCTCGGCGCTCAGGTCCCAGTCGTGCAGGTTGTGGACCACCCGCAGGGACAGGGATTTCAGCTTGAACAGGGCTTCCTGCCTGTCCGCGTCGCTCCAGAAACTGAAGGATTTGAGTATATCCTCGAGCGGGTTGACCGGTTCCACGGGGAAATTCAGGTCAAAAACGCCGGGATAATAGCGCCAAAGCGAGGAGTTGCGGGACGTGGCGGAAAAGCTCACGTCCAGGAACTCGTGTATCTTGAAGGTAAGCGTGGCCGACACGTTCATGGACGAGTCCGAAAAACGGAGGAAACTCTGCCTGGCGCTGGCCGACAGGCTTAACGACAGGGCGACGCGGTTCTTCCAGACCGGATCCGGGTTCCAGGTCTTGCTGTAACTCATGCTCAGCTCCGATGGACGGAAATCCTCGGCGCCGACTGCAACCCAGCCGTCCAGCGGCACGAACTCGTAGGCTATGGCCCGCTTGAAAACCAGGTCCGTGTTGAAACTGTCCCAGGAAAACTTGGCGCCGAGCGAGCTTGGCCAACCCTGCTCCAGGTCCCAGGTGAGGTTGCCGGACAGGACCGGCCGGGGAGCCATGCCCAGGGTCAGCCGGGCAGTGAGAGGTTTCCACGCGAACGATGCCGCCGTGGTGGGCCGCGCGTAGCTTGTGGCCACGGACAGCGACCCGAATCCGGCGTTCAGGGCCAGGGCGCCCGAATAGGTTTCCGCCAGGGGCGGCAGGTTGGCGCTCAGGGTCAGGGTCTGGGCCAGGCCAAGCGGCTTGATGCCCAGGGTAAAGCCCAGATTGTGCGCCTTTATGGAGTCGGGCGACCACGACGCCAGCCTGGTTTCGTACTCGGGCTCCCCGGCGTTCATGCCCGTGTACGCATACTCGTACAGGACACCGTCCAGCGCGTAGCGCAGGCTGGTGGCCGACCATAGCCACGACGATATGAAGGGCGACGCCCTCAGTGACAGGGACCCCGACAGCTTGTCGGCCCGGGCCTGGGCGTCCTGCACGGCCCAGGCGTCCAGCAGGGTTGCGTCGGCCGTATCCGCCACGGGCCGTTCCTGGAACGACGACGAGCCGGACAGGCTGAGCTTGCCCCCGGCCAGGCCGCCGTATACGTCCGCGCTCAGGTTCAGGGCCCCGGACACGCGCGCGGTCACAAGCTCGTACAGGGGCGCCAGGTCCACGTCCTCCGGCAGGAGCCAGTCCGACGACTTGAAGCGCCGGTCCCACTTGGCCTGGGGACCGAGGCTCCAGGTGAGGGACGAGGTAAACGCCTGTGGATCCCTGGCCCCGTCGACCATGGCCAATCCCGGCGGCGTGAAGCCCGGCAAGCCGGGCCCTTCGGTGGCCGGGAGCTTCTCAGGTGTCTCGGCGGCGTCCAGGACCCAGGGCTGGACGGGCTCAGGCGCGAGCGCGTCGCCCAGGCCCGTGTCGTCCCGCCCTCCTTGCCTGGATTCGGCCCGGGGATAGGAAAAGACCGTGCCGCCCAGCTGTATGCCCGTATCCACGTAGGTGAACTGGTCGGGGTAGAAGAACTCGCGCTCCGGATCGTACGCCTCAAGCGCGGGCAGGGGCGATTTTGTCTTTGACAGCCAGTTCAGGCTGGACGACAGGCGCTGCAGGCTGACCGTAGACAGCCAGGACGGGAGCGACGCGGCCGGCACCGACAGCTGTATGTCCAGCCGGTCAACAAAAGAGCCCCTGCGCGCGGGGGCGGCCTCGGACCCGTCGTCGCTGCCCAAGAAATCCAGCCAGTCCATGTCCTCGGACCGTGCCTTGAAGTCCACGTCAAAATACGGATCCGTGTAGAACGGCAGGGAAAAGCTCAGGCCCACCGGCCCAAGGGTCGTCCGTGCTGTCAGCTCGAGCCCGAAACGCAGGGGCAGGTCCGCTCCGAGCACGGAGGGGGAATTCCACACGCTCTCATAGTCAAAGTCGGACACAAAGGGCGTGTAGGTGCCGCCGGCCAGGGGAAAGAGCGTCCTGGAAAAGCCCAGGCCCAGCGAGGCCGACAGCGGCCGGAAGGGGCCAAGCTCGCCGTATTTTGCCTCGGCCCCGGCGAACGCCCCAAGCCCCGTGTACAGGTCGGCAAATACCTTGACAAAATCGCTCGATGACGAGCCTTTCTTGGCCTGAGTGGTGCGCAGGAACACCCCCTCGACCTCGCGCTCGTAACCCTGGCCGCCATCCGTCAGCTTGAACAGGCTGATGGATTCCTCCTTGGCCGGCTTGTCTCCCACCAGGTAGGTGGTTGTCTGTATGTAGCGGCCCGTACGCGGGTCGTAGCCGAACACCGGATGAAAGACGATTTCCTCTCCGGGATAGTAGAAAAATGGCAGATAGAGCACGGGAACCTCGCCAACGGACAGCGTCGCGTTGGCTATGGCCCACTCGTTGCCCCCGAGTATCCATATCTTGGAAGCCCGGATGGAATAATGCGGGTGCTCGTCGTTACAGGAGCTGATCACGCCGTCTGAGAATACCAGGACGTTGCTGCCCTTGCTCTCTATGTCGTCCGCGCGGAAGGACATGCGCTCTTCGTCGGAGCCGCGCTCGCTCACCCCGTCCAGGAAGAGACCGCTCTGGTCGTCCAGGTCCAGGTCCAGAAGCTCGCCCATAAAGTAGTCCGTGCCGCCAGAGCGCTCGCGCTCGAACATAACGTTGCCACGGGCGGACAGGATGCCTGCGTCCTGGTTGAGGACGATACGGTCAGCGGACAGGCGTATGGTCACGCCCTCGGCGTCGTCGTTGACCACCAGGGTCACGCCCCCGGTGAGCTCGACCAGGGCCTCGCCGCCCGAGGCCGCGGACACGTAGCTGGTCTTGTCCGCCGACTCTATGACGATGGTGCGTCCGCCCGCCGCCGCGCTTTCCGGCTTATTGACGCCGTAGTGCTGGTACAGGCGCCCGCGCAGTTCGTCCGCGCTGCCAGTCTCCGGCAAGCCCAGCTCGCGCGCCCAGGCCACCAGCGAGTAGTAGGACGCGCTGGCTATGTCCAGGGGCAGGGTTTTGAGAACCAGGTCCTCCGCAGCCGCGTCCCCGGCGTCCGGCTGTCCGGTTTCCGCGGGTGCGGCCTCCGGCGGAGGCTGGGCGGGGACATCCTGGGAGTGGACGAACGCGCCCGCCATGAGGATGAAAACTGCAGCTGCGAGGGCGGCTCTCTTCATACGACCACGATGATAACCGGAAGCACGCCACACGGCAACCGCATGACTATCCAATCATGTTCTTAAGGAAGGAACCCGTCCAGGATCCCTTGACCTTGACGATTTTTTCCGGGCGACCCTGGGCCACGATGGTCCCTCCCCGATGGCCGCCCTCCGGGCCCAGGTCCACGATCCAGTCGGCCTGCTTGATCACGTCCAGGTTGTGCTCGATCATGACCACCGAGTTGCCCGTGTCCACCAGCCGGTGGATGGTTTCCATCAGCTGCTTGACGTCCGCAAAGTGGAGGCCCGTAGTCGGCTCGTCCATGAAGTACAGGGTACGGCCGGTGGCCCGCTTGGATAGCTCGTAGGCCAGCTTGACGCGCTGCGCCTCGCCGCCGGACAGCGTCAGGGCTGACTGGCCCAGCTTGATGTAGCCGAGGCCCACGGATAGGAGCGTGTTCATGCGGTGGGCTATCTGCGGCACCTTTGCAAAAAACTCGGCCGCTTCCTCTATGGTCATGTCCAGCACGTCGGCTATGTTCTTGCCCTTCCAGCGCACGTCCAAGGTCTCGTTGTTGAAGCGCTTGCCGTGGCAAGCGTCGCAGGTGATGAACACGTCCGGCAGGAACTGCATCTCTATCTTGATGGTGCCGTCGCCCTGGCATTGCTCGCAGCGGCCACCGCGCACGTTGAAGCTGAAGCGGCCGGAACGGTAGCCGCGTGCCTTGGACTCGGGAAGGCCGGCAAACAGCTCGCGTATGGGCGTGAACACGCCCACGTAGGTGGCCGGGTTGGACCTGGGCGTCCTGCCTATGGGACTCTGGTCTATGTTGATGATCTTGTCTATGGCGTCCAGGCCATCGATGGAATCGTAGTCGCCCTCCCGCCAGTTGGTCCCCATCACTCGGTTGGATATCACCGGGTACAGGAGGTCCGTGAGCAGGGTGCTCTTGCCCGAGCCAGACACCCCCGTGATGCAGGTAAAGCCGCCCAGGTTGATGGTAACGTCCACATTCTTGAGGTTGTGCTCTCGGCAACCGCGTATGGTGATGCTTTTGCCGTTGCCCGGCCTGCGCTCGTAGGGCACGTCTATGGCCAGGTCGCCGGACAGGTAGCGGCCCGTCACGCTCTTGCGGTTCTTCATCACCTGTTCCGGCGTGCCCGCGGCCACTACATGGCCTCCGTGGACGCCGGCGCCCGGTCCCAGGTCCACGATGTAGTCGGCGGTACGGAGCGTCTGCTCGTCGTGCTCGACCACGATCAGCGTGTTTCCCAGGTCGCGCAGGTATAAAAGCGTGTCTATCAGCCGCTGGTTGTCTCGCTGGTGAAGGCCTATGGACGGCTCGTCCAGGATGTACAGCACCCCGACCAGGCTTGAGCCTATCTGCGTGGCCAGCCGTATGCGCTGGGCCTCGCCGCCGGACAGGGTGCCCGCCTTGCGCTCCAGCGTCAGGTACTCAAGGCCCACGTTCTTGAGAAAGGACAAACGCGCGGTGATTTCCTTGAGGATCTGCTTGGATATCTGCCTCTGCGTGTCGGTCAGCTCCAAGCTATCAAAGAAGTGTATGGAATCCTCCACTGACCTGGACGACAGGTCGTGGATATTGACGCCCCCAACCGTGACCGCCAGGGCCTCGGGCCGGAGCCGCTTGCCGCCGCAGGCCTCACAGGGCTTCTCGCTCATGAATTTCTCGAGCCAGTCCTTGATACCGTCGCTGGTCGTTTCCATATAGCGGCGCTTGAGCTCGGCCAGGATTCCGGGGAAGGCCGACTCGTACTCGAAGTGCCCCGTGCCCTTGGCGTTGTCGTAGCGCACGCGGATGGCCTCGTCGCCACCGTACAGGATGACCTTCATAACCTTCTTGGGTAGCTCGCCAAACGGCGTGTCCAAACTGAAGCGGTAATGGCGGGCCAGGGCGTCAAAGCGAGAGCGGTACCACGCCGCGTCAGGATTATAGGGAATACAGCCGCCCTCGTTGAAGGAAAGCGACCTGTCCGGTATCACCAAGTCCGGGTCGAACTCCAGGTTGACGCCAAGCCCCGTGCATGCGGGGCAGGCGCCGTGCGGGGTGTTGAAGCTGAACAGTCTCGGCTCCAGCTCCGGCAGGCTGATGCCGCAGGTGGGGCAGGCACCGCGCTGGCTAAAGAACTCCTCGGTCTCGCCCGCGCCCTCGTCGCGCAGGACCACGGCCAGGCCGTCGGCCACGCTCATGGCCGTCTCGACCGCGTCGGCCAGGCGCCTGCGGGAATCCTCGCTCAACTTGATCCTGTCCACCACCACGTCTATGGAGTGCTTTTTCTGCTTCTCGAGAACGATATCGTCCTCCAGCGACCGCATCTCGCCGTTCACCCGAGCCCGCTGGAAGCCCTGCTTGCGGGCGTCTTCCAGGATTTTCTGGTGCTCGCCCTTCTTGCCGCTGACCACGGGTGCCAGGACCTGAAGCTTGGCTCCCGGCTTCCAGGACATGATGGTGTCCAGGACCTGGTCTATGCCCTGCTCGCGGATTTCCCTGCCGCAGGACGGGCAGTGCGGCGTGCCTATGCGCGCGAACAGGAGGCGATAATAGTCGTATATCTCGGTCACCGTGCCCACGGTCGAGCGCGGGTTGCGGTGCGTTGTCTTCTGCTCTATGGATATGGCCGGCGACAGCCCTTCGATATAGTCGACATCTGGCTTTTTCATCTGGCCGAGGAACTGGCGCGCATATGCCGATAGGGACTCCACGTAGCGACGCTGGCCCTCGGCAAAGATCGTGTCAAAGGCCAGGGAGCTCTTGCCCGAACCCGACAGCCCGGACACGACGATGAGGCGGTCCCTCGGTAGCTCTACATCTATGTTCTTGAGGTTGTGCTCCCTGGCACCCTTGACGATCAGCTTGTCCATAGTAGCTGTTAGAATACCGCCCAGACCCGCCCCCAGGCAAGCTCCCCGGGAGCCTTTCCCCTTGCCGCCCGGCCGTGGTACCATGGTGCCGGAGGGACGCGTCATGACCGATATCCAGCCATTACAGCTCAGCTTCACCGTCAGAGGTTTTGACTGCGGTTACGGCGGCCCCCTGCGTCCGCTCGCCCTTGCGGACATGCTCCAGGAGGCGGCCAGCGTCCACGCCATGCGCCTGGGCGTTGGCGCCGACGACATGTCAGCCCAAGGACGCACCTGGATGCTCTCCCGCCTGGACATCAGGGTGCTCAGGCAGCCCCGAGAGGGTGAAACCATCCTGGTCCGCACCTGGCCAGCCGGTTTTGAGCGCCTGTTCGCGGTCCGCGACTTTGAGGTTGAGGGCGACGAAGGTCAGCCCATCGTTGTGGCCTCGTACGCCTATCTGGTGGTGGACATAGCGGCGCGCCGCCCCCTGCGCGCCCAGAACGCCGTGGGCACAGACCTTGCCGTGTCGCGGCCGCGCGCCTTGCCGGACGCCCGCTTTACCCTGGACGGGTTCCCCGCCGAGGACGAGTTCAGCCCGTCCTTCACCGAACGGGCAGCGCCTCGGCATATAGACCACAACGGCCACGTGAACAACGCCCATTTACTGGCGTGGCTGTGCGACGCGAGCCCGCCGAACTCCCGGGGCCGCGGCGAACTGGCCGGGCTCAGGGCTGAGTTCAGGCAGGAAGTGCTCCTGGGCGAGGATATCGTCGCCATGACTGCCCCCATGCCCAAGCCCGAAGGGGACGCCGTACGACATGCGTGCCTACTGAGCGGGAACGGCGGCGTCAGGGCCGCGGCCGAGACCGTCTGGCGCTAGTCGATGTCCTTGTCGGCGGGCTTCTTTTTGGCGCCGCGCGTCAAGGCGCTTTTAAGTTTGCCGTACAGGCTGGCCAGCTTGAACACGCCCCTTCCAACCTCGTAATTGGTGAAATGGTAGCTTTTCAGCGTGATTCCGTGCTTGATTTCCTTGACCACAGGTCGGAATTTCCCGAAATACGGCTCGCGTTGGACGATCTTCTCATAGACGGACTGGCCGACCATGATCTGGTTGCCGTCGGCCATGTTCATGATGCGCTGGGCCATGTTTATGCCCGCTCCGGCCACATTGTTTCTTCCATTAATGTCGACGATCAGGCAATCGTGGTTCTCGTTGATGCCGATGCGCAGCTTGAACTGGCGCTTGGGATCCTCCTCGCGCTCGTTGTGCTCCTTGAGCAAGGTCATGATGTCTATGGCTATGCGTATGTGGAGGTCGTACGGGTCGATGGTGTTGATCAGGCATATGCATATACCATCGCCGTTCGGCAGGTAAATCACGTTCTTTGCGCTGATCTTGTAGCCTGACACGGCCTTGAGGACCAGACGGTTGAGCACCCCTATGATCTCAACCTGGGCCTCGACCGTACGGTCTATCGAATAGCTCACGATATCCAGGAACACATATTTCACCAGCGCGGTCTTGACTTCCATACTTTGCCCCTCGCTTTTTCCCAGACGTGGCAGAAACCACACCATTGCGTTTTGAAGATGCCTGTAGCATACACCATATGGGAGAAAACGGAAATGCCTTGGCGATGGTAGATGTTCCCTGCGTTTTCGGCCAAACCCGCTCGGTTTTCTAAGGCAACCCTCAAAACCTCAAGTTTTTAGCGGCCCCCTGTACATATTTGACAATCAGAAGCTGCGGAAGTATGCTCGCTACATACCGGTCTACCGGCAAAAGTAGGAAGAGCCAATTGGGTTGAGGAATGCGCCCGCATTCGTAGCCGGACCCGTTTTAAGGCGCTCGATCTGCACGTCCCCTATTGTCCCATTCTACACATTGATCTCTTGCTCGTAAGGAGGCAGCGCTTCATGAAAAGGTCCGCGAGGTATGTGTTCCTCGCGGCCGTCCTGGTTTCGGCGGTCGCGATGGTCGGCTGCCCGAACCCCGTCGCGTCTTTGGACGCGGCGCCGCGAGGTGCAGTGGAAGTGGCCCTGACGGGAATGGCACCGGCAGGGATGAAGACAGTTCTGGAAACTGACGGCTCTGGAGAAGCCCCTCTCGAAGGCATACGCGCAGTGTTGGTGAAGGTCCTAAAGGTCGAAATATGCCAGGTCGACTCCGGATGGATAGAGGTGGCCGATTTTGGCGACGCTGGCCGGATCGTCGACCTAGTGACGCTTTCCGACGACGCTACCACCCTCGGGTTTGAAGAACTGGCGCCCGGCGAATATGGCCAAATCCGCCTGACCCTTGCCGCTGACAATGAACTGGTCATGGATACAGAAGAGGGTACCGTAACCTACCCCCTTCGCGTTCCGAGCGGCGTGCAAACCGGCGTCAAGCTCACTGGCGGCTTCACTGTCGCGGCCGTAGGAGTCACGCGGATCAGGCTCGACTTTGATCCCGGCAGCTCTGTACACCGCACCGGAGCTGGCGAATACCTTTTGCGGCCCGCCATCCATATTGGCAAAGTTACGACTCGACCCTACATCGTAAACGACGATTTTGACGGTTACGCCGAAGGTGCGTATCCCTCGAACTGGGACTGGTACAACCTGTGGTCGGGCGCGGGCGTCGGAAAGGCAACTGCTGTTCAAGCTTATGAAGGCGACAAGGCGTTCATGCTGGTGGGACAGGCCAACTGGGTACGCGCCGACGGCGTTTCCTTTGCCCTAACCGGCCTGCCAGAATTAACGTGGCGCGCGGCGGTCCGCGTGGCTGCAGGCAGCCAGGCCGGTGCCCACATAGGCTTCTTCCTGCGTGTAGCATCCAACGAGAGCCGCGAATACGACTCAGTAGTACTCAATCCCGGCTCGGAGATATACGTTAACTGCGCTACCGGTACCGGTACCGGAGTCATGTGCGTTGCAGATCACTGGTATCTCGTTGAAGCGCGCATGGATCTTTCCACGCTTATGATGGACGTTTTCATTGACGGCGTGCCCGTTGCAGAAAACCTTCCCATGCACCCTATTCCCCTGCCTGCCATCTTTTTTGTCGGCACTGGCTGGACCGGCTGGGGAGGAACAACAACAGTCCATGTCGACTCATTGAAGCTTTGGTGATACATCGACCAGCATCGCTTAGGCGCCGGAGCAAAACCCCGTATACGTCGGGAGCCCCTAAAACGAGAACGTTTTAGGGGCTCCCAATTCATGCTTGGCATACGAACGATTCATCTGTGCTCAGTGATTTTTCAATACAATATACGGTAACTCGGTCATGTCAAGTATTTTGTGTGGGCCTTCTGGGTTTCGGGTGGAACTAAAAACCAAAATCTAGTCCTCCAGAATGGAATAAAATAGACATTCGAAAGCGATTTCTATCCCTAAATCCACAAGCCATTCGCTTAATTCTCTGAATGCCAGAATTTATAGACTCCAACATAGCATTGCTAGCCTTCAACCTGATTGCATTCAAGATGCCCCATAAGTAATGTCACAGTCGGTGATAATTTGCCGGAATTGGTCGGGGAGAATTTTCCGGTTTCCTGTCCATAACCCTACGTCGTAGGGGAAGAAGAATGGGGCTCAGCCTCTGTATGATGGAGTCACCACAACACCCATCTACGGAGAGAGCCCCATGGACAGGGAGAATCGTATGCTGGAAGCGCGACTACTTCAAGCGCAGGGACACACGCAGCTCGAGATAGCCGAACTACTCGGCGTCTGCGAGCGCACAGTCCGGAACTACATGAAGCAGATGCCCCGGGCGAGGAAACGCCCGAAGCGGCCGAGCAAGCTGGATCCGTTCAAGCAGGTCATCCTCGACCAGCTGGAGAAGAACCCCTCGCATAACGGCGAACTCATCTTCGAGCGCATCACGGGCATGGGCTATGCCGGCAAGAAAACCGTCATGAAGGAGTTCGTCGCGAAGGAGCGTCGGCGCATCGAAGCTACGGCGGTACAGCGCTTCGAGACCGAGCCAGGGCTCCAGGCCCAGGTCGACTGGAAAGAATTCGGCAAACAAGTCGTCGACGGTAAGGATACGAAGCTCTACGCGTTCGTCATGGTCCTCGGCTACTCGCGGAAGCCCTTCGTCTGCTTCACGACATCCATGGACCAGGCGACGCTCAAATCCAGTCAAGATAGATTACGCCATTTGGAGGGCGTAATTGCATGAGATATTCTGAGGGTTTCAAGGCATCCATAGTCAAAAAG
>JAFGJV010000005.1 GCA_016928955.1 Spirochaetales bacterium | reverse complement strand
TACGTATGCGCGGCTCGTCGAGGGGGGCCGCTTCGTGTATCTGCTCCCGGAATATAAAAAGCCGAGTTCAGAGGGGGCGCGCTGAGGTGGGGGGGGCAGTGGATCCAAGGATGCCGTGCTGAAGCGTCGCCCTCGGAGAGTGCCGCGTTGACGATTATGGCCAAGTGATAGAAGTTGTGCTACTATCACCGTATGAAGCTTGCCAGTGCGGGTAATGCGCTTGTTGACGTTATCGCTACTGAGAATGACGAGCTTGGGGCTCTCATGGGCATACACAGGGGGACTACCCGGCATGCCAGCAGGGCTGAGATCAACAGGTTGCTGGAGCGCCTGGCAGACCCGATCATGGTGGCAGGGGGTGGAGCGGCCAACACGGCACGCGCCTTTGCGGCCCTGGGGGGTGCGGCCGCCTACGCCGGTGCGGTTGGCTCAGACGCCCTTGGTAAACACTATACGGACGACCTCGTGTCCGCCGGAGTGCGGTCTTTCGTGCAGGCGCGCGAGGGACTGACGGGAATTTTTTGTGTACTGCAACCGGCAAGCGGGACCCGGACGGTGGTTGTGGAGCCCGGAGTGGCGCCTACGCTCGATCCGGCCGCGATCCCTGACGATTTCTTTGCGGGTAGCGACCTGGTGTACGCCGACGGGTTTTTGGCCCTTGGCGATGCTGTCCTGTCGCGTTTGGCAGAACGGGCAAGGGAGAGGGGCATCCGTTTTGCCCTGGACATAGGTAGCAAGCGTCTGGCAAGCACCCACCGTTCCCTCTTTATGCGCATGATCAAAGAAGACTGTGACTGGGTGTTCATGAATGAGGACGAGTTCACCACTCTTGCCGGCGCCGGAGTCGACGAGGCTCTTGCGCCTTTCGCGTCTGGGGCCAAGGGCACGGTCGTTGTGAAGAGGGCGGCTTCGGGCTCGGTGTGCATGCACGATGGCCGTATCGTTGAAAGCTCCGTGCGTTCCATAGACGTGTTTGACGAGACTGGAGCGGGCGACGCGTTTTCGGCAGGGTTCCTGATGGCCGCCCTATCTGGAAGCCCGGTACCGCGTTGCTTGAGATTGGGAAACTGGACGGCCGAACGTGCTATACAGGTGCCTGGTATGGCCCTGGACGCACAGGCACTGAAGCGCATGTTGTCGACCGTTCTCTGATACGCTCGCCTGCCATGCAGGAAGGGTCCCGAGCACAATACCATGGGCGGCGGGTGCCAGCCATCAAGTTCCAAGGACATCAAAGCTTCGTCACACCAGTCGAGAGTCGCCAAAAACGTCAAACAGAGGGTTGAACCTTTATATTCCTCGGTCAAAACTTGTCAAATCGGGTTAAAACTCTATATTTTATGGTTGGTTCTTTATGTTGATCCTTGGTACACAAGGACAATGATTGTCGCCAATCGATTCGAAAAGGAGGCGGAACATGCCAGACAACCAGATCGTACCCATTGAAATGATTCTGCCGAACAAGATACCGATTATCCCGCTGAACGGTAAGCCAATTTTTCCTGGTATTTTCACACCCATTATGCTTGGAAGCCAGGAAGACATACGAACGGTCGACGACGCCATCCAGGCGGACGGCATCGTCGGCCTGGTGCTCGTCAGGGAGGAAACCGAGAAGCCCATGGCAAGCGATCTGCACCAGGTGGGCACGGTGGCCAAGATCGTCAAGCGGATAAACCTGCCGGACGGTTCGGTCAATATCTTCATATCGACGCTCAAGCGCTTCAAGATCAAGAAAGCCCTGGCCAAGGAACAGCCCATCGTGGCGGCCGTTGAGTACCTGGAGGACCAGGGCGAGGGGCCGGACGAGATCAAGGCGCTCACGCGTGCGCTCCTGTCCGAGATGAAACAGGTGTCTGAGAACAATCCGCTGTTCTCAGAGGAAATGCGCCTGAACATGATCAACATTGACCATCCGGGCAAGATAGCAGACTTTATTGCCAGCATACTCAACATAGACAAAAACGAGCAGCAGAAGATACTCGAGCTCACCGACGTCAAGGAACGGATGGAGCGCGTCCTCATCTTCATAAAGCGCGAGCAGGAACTGCTCCGCATCCAGAAGAAAATCCAGAGCGAGATCAACGAGAAGATAGAAAAAAGCCAGCGCGAGTACTTTCTCAAAGAGGAGCTCAAGGCCATCAAGCAGGAACTTGGGATGCCGTCGGACGCCAAGAGCTCCGACTACCAGCGCTTCAAGGAAAAGCTGGATTCCTTCGGGTTCCAGGGCGAGGTTAAGGAGTTGGTCGACCAGGAGCTCGAGAAATTCAACCTGATGGATCCCAATTCCAGCGAGTTCATCGTTACCCGCAACTGGCTGGACCTGGTGTGCAACCTGCCATGGAAGGCAGGGCCGAGCAAGGATTTTGACATGAAGTCGGCCAGGGAAATCCTAGAAGCCGACCATTACGGCCTCAAGGATGTGAAAGACCGTATCATGGAATACCTGGCTGTACGCAAGCTCAAGAAGGACTCGCGCGGGTCGATCCTGTGCCTAGTGGGCCCCCCCGGCGTTGGAAAGACCAGTGTCGGAAAATCCATAGCGCGTGCCCTGGGCAAGGAATTCTTCCGCTTCAGCGTGGGCGGCATGCGCGACGAGGCTGAGATCAAGGGACATCGTCGTACCTACGTGGGGGCCCTGCCGGGCAAGATAATACAAGGACTGAAAATCGCCAAGACAAGGGACCCGGTGTTCATGATCGACGAGATCGACAAGATGGGTTCGAGCTACCAGGGCGACCCGTCCAGCGCCCTCCTTGAGGTGCTGGATCCGGAACAGAACAACTCGTTCCGCGACCATTACCTGGACCTTCCATTCGACGTATCCAACGTGTTCTTTATCGTGACGGCCAACACCCTGGACACCATTCCGGCCCCCCTGCGCGACCGCATGGAAATCATCCAACTGCCTGGGTATGTGGACAGCGAAAAGCTGGAAATCGCGCGTACCTACCTGATACCCAAAAGCCTGGATCGCACCGGGCTCAAGAAAACGCAGATCAAATACACGCGTGACGCCTTGTCGGCCATTGCGGAGGGCTATGCCCGCGAGGCCGGCGTCAGGAACTTTGAGAAATACCTGGACCGGATACACAGGAAGATAGCCCTGCAGGTTGTTACCGGACATGGGTGCGACAAGAAACGCTTCGAGGTGGACAAGCCGTCCCTGGAAAAATACCTCGGAAAAGCGCGGTTTGACGCGGACGACATCAAGCGCGCCACGGTGCCGGGCATGGCCGTTGGCCTTGCGTGGACGAGCATGGGAGGCGAGACGCTCATCATAGAGGCTGTCAGCAATCCGGGCAAGGAAGGCTTCAAGCTGACCGGACAGATGGGCTCTGTCATGCAGGAATCGGCCGGCATAGCCTACACCTGGGTGAGGCATCACGTGGCCGAGGCGCGGGGCATCAAAGCGTCGTATTTCGAGGAACGGCAGATACACCTGCACATACCCGAGGGAGCCACGCCCAAGGACGGGCCGTCGGCGGGCATCACCATGGCCACGGCCTTGGTGTCGCTGGTCACGGGCAAGCGCATCAAGGACAGGCTGGCCATGACCGGCGAGCTGTCCCTGACCGGGCAGGTTCTACCCATCGGGGGCTTGCGGGAAAAGACGGTGGCCGCCAAACGCAACAAGATACGCGATATCATCATACCCAAGGGCAACGAGAAGGACCTGGAGGACATACCCGAGCACGTGAAGAAAGGCATTGCCTTCCATCCGGTGGAGCGTATGGAGGAGGTTCTGGCCCTGGCCTTGGGCCTTTAGCAGCCTGTGGGGCGGGGCTTATGCGGGCGGCTGCCAGCGGCCGCCTTTCAGCTCAAGGCCGCAGGGTCCGGCCAGGAAATGGGCCATGCCTTCCGAGAGGCCGCGCGCAGTTGCAGCCACGTCCGGCGGCACAGCCGATCCCGGAACTATGCCGCTGGCCAGGATGGTCTCGGCCAGGAGCTTGGCCGGCATGAAGCGTTCCGCCTTGTCCACCGCCAGGCACAGAGGGCTATCGAACAGGGCCATGGATTCCCAGGTGTTCTGTTCGGCCTGGCTGTACCTGCCTGAGTCCTTATCCTGTTCGGACACGCGGAGCGGCAGGGCGTCAGCTATGTCGTCGAGCCTTGGAACAAGGGCTGCCAGGTCAAAGAGTCCGGTGGCGCAGTTGAACAGGATGCGGGCCCCGTTCCGCTCGTGTTCAAGCGCCCTGTCCAGGCTCATGGCCTGGCCAAGCTCGGCTATGGTGAGTTTTCCTTGCTCGTCCTCAACCAGGATGCCGCCCTTGATGTCCACCGGCGTCCGGTACGCCAGCTCGTAGGCAGCCTCGCTTCCCGACAGCGCGAACACGGCAAGGGCCAGGGGGGCGGGGCCGTAGCCCGAGTTGTCCACGTTGCCTATCCATGCGTAACGGTAGCCCTGGTCCAGGAGCGAGCGGTATACGCCAGCAAGCACCCAGAAGCTCTGGCCGTGGCCGCCGGGCAGGGCCAGGGCGCTATGCTCCTTGCCCCAGGCGCGGTCAAAGACGCGGCGTGGCAGCCCGTCGGCGCTGTGGGTATACGCGGACATCAAGGGCTGGACGGCAGACAGGCCATGGCGCGGATCGGCGCACACGTCCGTCCGGACAGGGGGTAGCCAGGGGTGATGGTCCCACTCGGCGTAGGCTATGCGCAGGGCTATGTCGGTGGCGTCGCTGGTCATTTGGAAGAAGGGGAGTATGGGGCGACGACAATGGCCGCCCAGCCTCCCGGCCGCGCGTTCGGCAAGGCGCAAGGCCGCCCTCATCTTGAGTACCAGGAAGCTTTCCCCCGGCGTGCCGTCCGGGTTGATATACGCCGGCGTGAGCCCTTTGGGCGCTCCCTCGCACAGCGGAGCCAGGAGCTCAAAGCCCGGTTGGATGGCAGCGTATACGTGCGGCCCTAGCGCCTGGTTTTTCTTCCTATCGGCGTAGCTGGTGGCCGAGCCTCCGTTGAGCACGCCCCAGGCGGCCTGGCCCAAAAGCTCCTCTCCCAGGGCCACGAGCTCGGACCGTGTGAATACAAGGTCCGTTCCCCGGCGCTCGAGATCGGGCGGGGCCCGCATGCCGAGTTCTGACAGCCGGGCCAAGGCCGCGTCGCGGTCGACCGAGAAGCCGCCAAGGCCCCTGGCGTCAACCACGCGCCGCCCGTCCACCTGGGGGATGCGGAACGACGGCTGGGAAGCGCTGTCGTCGCCATGGTCGCCATTGATCAGGTCAAGCACGGCCAGGCTGCGGTCTATGTCAATGCCTTTGTTTTCCATGTCCGCGACGAGGGCGGGACTCAGCGACGAGCGGCCCGGATGCCCGGTTATCGGCTTCATGCAGAGTCCTCCGCTCCCGACAGCACGCGGGCGGCGTACGAGGCTCCGACCAGCGATATGTCGTAGTTCCTCACCACGTATACCGGGGTGTCTTCCAGGATGGCGCGGGTATGCTCGCGGTACGAGTCCAGGAAATTCCTCATGAACAAGGCTCCGTCCGTGAACCAGGCCAGGTTCTTGGCGGCCACCCCGCCGGCCAGGTATATGCCTCCGGACGGCATGAAGGCCAGGGCCATGTTGGCCGCGGTGCGCGCGTACAGTTCGACGAACATGGTCATGGCCCTTGCGCACAGGCTGTCGCTTCCGGCCGCTGCCGCTATCAGGGCGGGGCGCCTGGACTCAGGCTGAGAAAGTATGTCGAGCGAAGCTTGCGTGGGATGTGCGTCCACGCCAGACAGGAAGAGAAATATGTTGGCAAGGCCCTGGCCGGAAACGGCCGCCTCAACGCCGGCCGGGCTGGAGTAGCGCGCCTTGAGCCAGGAGGCCAGGCGCTCGCTTTGGTCGTCGTATACGGGAATGCTCACATGCCCGCCTTCCGAAGGGTACACGCGGGGCCTACCGCCGTCGCGGGTTATCCAGGCGCAGCCAAGGCCGGTACCAGCTCCAAGGGCGACCATGGGTCCCCAGGCGTCAGCGTGCGCGAAGCTTCCGTCGGGCTTGCGGAGGACGGCTAGTTCATCGTCGTTGCCGGCATGTAGGGTCAGGATGCCCCAGGCCACGGCGCTGAAATCGTTGATGAGGAAACACGGCATGCCTAGGGACGCTGCTATGGCGGCTTGATCCAGTATCCATGCAGCGTTGCTCATACGGATGACGCCATCGCGCACAAGGCCGGCCCCGCACACGCAGGACAGGGACGGCCGGGGTACGGATGACGCGTCTGCCTCGGACAGGAAGCGCAGGAGGGCGGCCTCGGGACTGGGATCCGCGCCTGTTGCGTAGCGCCTGGAAAACAGGATGCGGTCCCGGTCCATGACAGCCAGGTTGGTGTTGGTGCCGCCTATGTCGGCGGCAAGTACGAGCGGTGTGGGCGTGTCTGCCATCATGGGGCCATACTAGCGTGGGAGCCCCGAAAAGTGAAGCGGGAGATCTGGCGTTTCTGGAAAAGGGATCTGGGCTTGGACTATGAATGCTTGTCTATAGAGGCCAACTGCCTTAGTATGGCGTTTTCGAACCATCCCTGCACCTCGGTCTTATCGCCCTCAGCCCAGGATATGGTGGCTGAATCTGAGGCTATACGGAGCAGCCGCGGCGCGTTAGGGGATCGATTATCCGGCCCAACTCCTCGATCTCTGACAGGGTCATGCGCTTTTCATGTATGCGGAACCATGCAATAGATGTCGTTTGTTCGAGTATGCCGCTGCGGAGGGTCAGGCGGAAACGTGTCAGGGAGAAGGCGAGCATGAACAGAGAGAACATGACCAGCACAAGGGGCAGCCCGAACCCGGCGTTGATAATATGGTTGAAACGATGCACCAGTGCTGCGGACCCGGAGAAACCAAGAAAGGGTAAGAGATAAAGACGGTATGTCCTTACGGCATCAAAACCGTCGGGTAACACGGTCAAATGGTATTTTTTTGGTGGAAACGACCCATCGGCGGGTATCGGCGGCGTGTCTGATATCTGCATGTACACCGACTGGTCAAGAGCGTCAGGATGTCGGAATGATATGTTCCCGTCAGTACGCACAGTCGCCAGCGGCAAATCTAAATTTCGAGCCAAATTCTCAAACGCTTCGCGCTCTCCACCGCGGTCAAGAATCATCTGTATCTCATCCTGTGCACGGACGGGGAAAACCACATCTCGCGCGGGATCCACAGAGTGTATCAGTCGAGCATAATGGATCACTCCTGCTAATT
The DNA here is from genome assembly GCA_016928955.1 of Spirochaetales bacterium. Lineage (GTDB taxonomy): Bacteria > Spirochaetota > Spirochaetia > Treponematales > UBA12059 > JAFGJV01. Next base: position 37,647 of record JAFGJV010000005.1, on the reverse strand, counting down.
CTCCATCGCTACTATGGGTTAGCGCGAGCGGGGTGATGCACAGGTAGGAAGACAGCGACTCCTCGAACGAGCGTACTCCAAAAAGATTGCGCCGCTGCCAGGATACCGTGTCGTGTGCAATCCCTACGCGTGTAAACGCTACGTGTAAATTCACGCTGAAAATAGCAAGCCCGAGCCCGATTGGGATGAAAACTGCGCTGCCAGCTAGGGCCGCCTGGTGATCAGCCGGATCTGGAAAGGCGAACAGCGCAACGGCACAAAACCCAAGGATGAAAATTCCCGTGCCTAGCATGCCCCAGGCATTCTGCCTTGGTTCCTTGTCTTCGAGTTCGATGGTGGCCGCGCTGGGACGGTGGATATAGGGCTTGGACTGTGCCGCACGGACAAAACATTCCCTGTCTGGCAGTCTGGGCTTTGAACCAAATAGCTTCATCGGGTGGCTTTATCCTTTCGACATCCGGGAACCTCTGCAAACCCATGGTTATTGGGGCTTCCCTGCGTTTTATGTCAAAAAAGCTAGGTTTTTTAAGGTAACCCTCTAAAAGCTGAAGGTTTTAGAAGGCTCCATCCTGATACATCTGCCGCAGCACATTACGGGTGCGAGCACGCAATAAAGCATTGGCCATTTCTGCCGGCTGTCAAGCATAACAGGCTGCTGATAACGCAGTTTGCTTTGCCGGCATCCAGCGTCTGGCCGTGATTCTGGAAGTTGTGCGTCGTGAGCGTTAAAAAAAAGGAGGCCCAGGACGGGCCTCCTTTTTTTGCTGTTGTTCTTCTTACAGCTGGAAGCGGAGCATGGCGTTGGCGCCAAAGCTCTTGGTGGCTGGCACGTACTGGGCCTGCAGGTCCAGGGCCAGGAACAGAAGCTCAAGCGACAGGCCGCCGTACAGGCGGAACACGGGGTCGGCGTGCTCGGCAGCGAACATAAAGCCTTCGGTAGTGAATTCTGACATGTCGTAGCCAGCGGCCTCAAGTTCCGCTTTGATACTTTCGGCGGTCGCGGCGTCAATGGGAGCGCTGTCATAGAGCATTTCAGCCATCATACCACCGTTCACGGTCGACTTACCCATGGAGTAGCCGGCGCCGACGAAGGGCCGGATAAAGAGGATCTTCTTGGACACCTGGAGGGTAAAGTCAAAGCTGTCGGTTGTCCAGTTCAGAGCCATGTCCGGGTCTGAAACCTCGAGTGTATGAGACGTAGCTGACTCATCCTCATAGGTGAAGGTCGCCGTACCAACATCCAGGGTCTTGAGCATGGAGCCGGTCAGACGGTTGTAGCCGGCGCCCAGGGACACGTCCGGGAACAGGGTGCCTTCCTTGACGAGGCCTATGCGCACGTTGCCGCCAAAGAGCTTGTAGTCTGCGCCGACGCCAGCGCTGGACAGCCAGCCTGTGGCCTCAGGCGGCAGGATCATGGCCTTGAGGCCAAGGTCAAAGGGCAGGACAAAGCCGCCTATGCGGGCTGCCAGGGCCGCCGAGGGTATGGGAAGCCCAGTTTCCTGGAATTCGGTCGGCAGGGTAATGCCCATGGCCGTAAAGAGCCCTTCCACGCTGTCCACGGGCACGCCGGTGGCGCCCACTGCCACGCCTGCCCCAAAGTGCGGGAACTGCCCTATATAGGCGTCCGACCAGTTGTTGCCAACGGTGGCGTTGTACGACAGGGTTTTGGCCATGTCCTCAGCAAAGGCCTGGAAGCCGGCCTGGAACTGGGCAAGGTCCGTCTGGGCCCAGGCGCCGACGGCGGCCAGGACTATCAAGGCAACTACTATCAAGCGTTTCATGCAACCTCCTTGAGGGAACCGGCGGGCGGTTTGGCACCGTCCGCGGGCCGCGGGCAACATCCGGCCACGAATGAACGGATGACGAACCGCTCCCTTTAGTATACCACTAAAAAGCCGCTCGACCAGGGAGCCGGGCCTTATTTCAGCCCGATCAGAAAATCGCGTATTTTGTACCCTGTCCATACCACGCCGCCGGATTCGTGGATTTCTATATGCAAATGCTCTCCGTGTCCCTTTTTGCGCGCGTTGGTACCCGTGTTGCCGCCATGCCCAAGGAGCTGACCGGCGGGTATGACGTCCCCGCGGCGCACGGCCACATCATGCAGGTGGAAATACACATAGTAGCGCCGGTGCGCGGGCGAGTACACAATGACGCCGTTGCCCGCCCGCGGCGACAGGCCGCCGGACTTGTAGGTTTCCGGCTTGTCGCCGCCGCGCCAGTCATCGGCCGCCGCCACCACGATGCCCGAGCTGATGGAAGTGACGGGAGGCCCGATCTCGGCCGCGCCTGAACGCTTGAGACGGGTAAAGAACACGTCCAGGGCAAAGCGGTGGCTGACCGCGAGCGACGATTTGGTGGGCATCCAGCGGTCCGCCCGGGCCAGCGGCGGCACGGGTCCCGCCGGCAGATCGTCGGCTGCAACACGCTCCGCCCAGAGCGTGTCCAGGACGCTTTCCAGGGCTTCCCTGGACACCCTGGACGACGGCACCAGGGCCAGGATGGCCGCGTACGCGTCGCCAAAAGCCCCTCCGGTCACGGCGTCGTCTTCCAGACCTTCGTCGTCGCGTTCCATGATCAGGCGGGCCTGGAACCAGCGTTGCTCGGGCAGAATGGCCAGGGTCAGGGATCGCAAGGACGACGACGAGCGCGGATCTGCCGCGGCCAGCCAGGCAGAAGCCCGCTCGGCGGCGGCGACACGCGACAGCCCGGCGAGCGCCTCTGGCTCGAGGGCGGCAAGGAGCAGGCTCGGGCCGCGCAGGTCCGGCGCGCCGGAGCCGGAACGAAGCTCGGGCGCTCCAGAGCGGTACAGCGTCTGGCCGTTATCGCCGACCACGGGCGACAGGGCAGAGGAACCCATGCCAACGGCGGCCACGGCAAAGGCAGCCATCCACACGGCCGCGAAACCGACCAGGGCCAGGAACGATCGCTGTTTGATGATATACCTCCGGCGCTCGCGACGCTCAGGGTGAATTTTACATATCCCGGCATGGGTAGGCAAGGGCCAATGCTCGATTGGCAAGGCCAGGTGGCGGAATGTATAGTGTAGCCATGAAAGCCGATCCAGCATCAGGCGCCCCAAGGGGCGTGTTCCGTTTATGGATGGCCGTCGCGGCCTCCGTCGCGCTCGTGCTCGTTGTTGCGCTTTGGTCGCCCTGGTTGCCGCGCGTCGCCCTCATTGGCCTGACCGACGCGGAAGTCCTGGCAGTCCGCCTGGGCCTCCCGGATACGGCGCGGATATCGCTGGTCGCTGACGACAGTGAGCGGGATACGCTACCTGGTGGCCTGCTTGTGTACCGAGCGGCTCTCGCGTACCGTGACCGGACCTTCTCCGAACTGCCTCTTGACCTGGCCATGCTCACCGTCCCGAGTCTCCGAGCGGCGGGCGCCGTAAACGGCACGCAACGGGCCCTGCCCGTGCTCGTGGACCACGTTGAGCTAGCGTGGAGCAAACAGCGCATGGGCATGGCTGGCCTCAGCCAGCCGACCAGCCTTGAGGACCTGGAACGGGCCCTTGAACGCTGGTCTTCCTTAAAAGATGCCTCTGGCGACGCTCGTGAACGTTCGGCCTGGCCCCTGGTATTCTGCGGCGGCGACGACGAAAGCCTTCTCCAGGCGCTGTCCGTCATGCTGGTGGCGGAAACAGGATACCAGGGCTACGAAAGCGCCAGGCAGGCTCTTGCCAGCGGCACGGGTATGGCCGACGTCCTGGGCGGCTCGGGCGGCCAAAGCCCGGGTTCCGTTGCCTTGCTGGCGGCCGCCGGGCGCCTTAAGTCGTGGATACGCCTGGGCCTCGTGCACCCCGAGTGGCACGCCCTGAAAGCGGCAGACCTGCGCGCTCTGCTACACGGCGGCTCGGTTTTCATGGCCATCCAGTCCCTGTCGTTCAGGCGGAGCGTGGACTATGCTGCCATCAACGAGTACGGTAGTTCCCGCTTTCCTGCGGCCAGCGGCGCGCCCAAGGACGCCATCGTGGCCCCGCTGACCCTGGCGTCCATCGTAGGATCCAGAGCGTCAGCCCTTGATGCCCTGCGCGGCCTGTACGATCCGGCCTTGGGCAAGGAAATGGCTGCCCTGTCCGGCCGCTCAAGCGCCCTGGCCGCGGCGGCCGCGCCCGATATCCAGGCCGCCGACGCCCTGGCCGCGGTGGCCGCGTCCCGGTACGTGGTCAACGGCCTGTACCGGGACGCCTTTGCAGACGCCGCTTCAGCCAAGGCCGCCGCCCGCGAACTGCGGGACTGGCTCAGGGGATAAAAAAGGCCACCCGGACTGCGGTCCGGATGGCCCTGTCGTCATTGCGCGACAGCCGTCATGGCACCTGCCGCCTGAGGTATATGATCTGGAAGTTGGACGCCGCGTAACCAAAGGCCACGTTGCCGTCATACGGGAAGTCCGTGGCGCTGGCCGTGTACTCGATGTTTGTGCGCTGGTCTGCCACGGCGGTGGCAGACGGGACTATCATATATTCCCAATCCGAGCTCGACAGGCCCGTACCGCTCGCCACATACGCGTATTTGAGGCCCTTGTACGAGGTGCCGTTCTTGTAGGAAATGATAGGAGAGGTGCCGTTTAAGGCCAAATCAGCCCAAGATCCGTCTGCGGTCTGCCCGTCTATAAGAACAGGCGCATCGAAGGTATAAGACCCGGTACCATCGATGTTATCGGCGTGGAAGTAATACAACCCGCCTTGATAGCCATCGCGTGTGACTATATGAAGGTCTCCGGTCGCGTCTATCTTCATGGACAGTGAGCCAGAACCCATATAGGAACCACCTGGAACATCATTGATTGTCCAGTTGGCCGCTCCGCTAGGCTGATTGGAGTTTCCGCGAGCAATCCTGAGCTTTTCATTTGTGTTGTCATAGAAGACAATCACTGGCCGCCAGGATGTCGTATCCGTACCTCCTATGTCGTCGATCTGTATATCTGACCACAAGCCAGCATCCGGGTCAGTCGTAGTTACACTGAAATCGTCCACACCGGCCACAACAGTGGCCGAATCAGTCATGTGTCCGTTCGCGGAAACGAAGGTCTGGGCACCATTGAGCATGCGGCCGTATTTAAGGCACTTTGAGAAATAATCATAGTAACTGACATACACGTCATTTGTCGCTGGCCGCACGGCTATTCTTGCGTTTCTGAACTGGTGGAGTTTTTCGTCATAACCGTCACCCGACTGGGGCGTGTCAGGGTTGTCGTCTCCTAATTCCTCAATTGAAACCCTGGAGCCGGTATTCCTGTAAGCCGCAAGGAATCCCCATGTGGTACCGCCATTATTGTAATCCTCCAGAATAACACTGTGTACCGTGCCATCGGGTTCCACATATATGTCTGTCCAAGTTGGTGGATCATAGGTTGCGAAAAGCTGCGTCCGGGTATTACCGTCAGACACCGGCGTGCCGTAATAAGTTGCCGAATAACCCGAGTTGCTCCATTCACCTACAAGACGGTTATTGTTGGCGTCAAAGGACATCGATACGTATTCCGGGTCCAGGGAGTCCCTGAAGGAATCTCCCGTCCTGAACAGCATCAGGTAGCGGTCGTTTGTCCAGGAGGCGGTCGACGCCGCGCTGCTCGCATCGATCTCTTTGTTCCACTCCTTGGCGTTGTCGTCTATGTTGTTGATGGCCTCTATGCCGTTCACTGACAGTCGGAACCAGCCTGAATTGGAGTTGGCATTCATGGTCATTTCGAAGGAGCTGGTAGACGGAGCGGGAGCGGCCTCTATGACCAGGGCGTCCGCGTCTGAGTTGCCGGCCGTTGCCGCGCTGTATATCCGTATCCAGTTGTCGGTGTCCTGCGTGGCCGAGGTGAAGAGATTGAAGCCGGACACAATGACGTTGGCCTCGGAATTCCTCAGCGGATACTTGCCCAGCCTTGACCTGGTGCTGTTGGACGCGCGGACTATGCTCGTTATGTACGGCACAACGTCCACCTGGTACAGGGGGTTCTGGTGGCCGTCCAGGTAGATGGTGTACGCCGTTATGGCCTGGTCTACGGCGGACGCGAACACGATGGTGCCAGCGTCGTAGGAGCTGATGCGGCTCGCGTATGCCTGGTCGCCGGAACCCAATACGACGAGCTGGCCAGGCTTGATGTCCGGATCCGGAGTGACGACGATGCTGTTTATGGCGGGGCGCGTTCCCGTGCCCGTGAGCGTGCTGGCCGTGGCGGTCTCAAGGCTGGGGCTTACCGCCCTGTCCTCAACCACAACGCGTATGAAGCGGTCAGTGTCCGCAAGGCTCGCAAAGTTCGTGCTATTGCCGGTGTCTATGTCCAGCAGCCAGGATATCCGGTGGCCGTCCTGGCCAATTCCGGCGTCCGTGACGGTGGCTTTCCAGCCGTTGGTAGCCCACTGGTCCACGTCCGTCCACGAGCCACCCGAGTAGGTGGACAAGAGGGTGTAGGTGTAGGCGCCGATCGTCTTGGTGGTGCCTCCAGTGAAGGTATAGCCGTCCATGTACGCGTATATGGCCGTGATGCGCTGGTCGTCGTAGGCCACGCCGCGCACGCTGATCTTGCCGGACACGTCAGGGTCGCTTGTGCCGTACAGCGTCACGCCGGTGATTTCTATGTGGCCGTTGTCCCGGCTGTTTTCAAACAGGGAATTGTCGTCCTCGTCGTTCCAGTAGAACGGGCGGATGGCGGCGTGGGGCTTCACGCCGTCCACGTAGTCCACGGTCACCGTGGCGCCGCGCGTGATGCTCAAGCTGTCCACGTTCGGCTCGGTTTCCTCGGTCTCGTCCCAGATGGCCATGGTGAAGGTACGCGAGCCGTCGCCCATGGCGGCCAGCTCGGCGTCGTCTATGACCTCGATGGGATCCACGGTCCCGGCGGTGCGCAGGGCGTAGTCGCTCAGGGTGTGGGCGCCGGTCATCCACAGATGGAGGTCCCCGTTGCCGTTGGTGACCACGGGCTCTATGTACATGGGTCCGTCCTTGACGGTAAGCGCAAAGGCCTTGGTCTCGGTAAGAGCGGTGTCGCTGTCATACTCGTACTGCACGGTCTCGGTCAGGGGATCGACGCTGCCGTTGCCGTCCAGGTCAGAACCCAGCACGATGGCGCCGACGCGCGGCCCGTTGTTCTGGACCTTGTAACCGGTGGTCTGGTAGTGGGTGCGGTTGCCCGCGGTATCAAAGGCCACGTAGTGGATCTCTATGGGGCCGTCCGGTATGGCGTCGCTCTTAATGTCCACCGACCAGGTGTACTCTATGCCGCTGGTCTGCTTGAGGTACTCCACGTAGTGGTCTATGTCGTCGTTGAGAACGGAGTAGACCTCGTATGCCTGGCCAGCGCCAACGGCCACGTCCAAACCCGTCCAGGTGATGGTGCCCGTGCCCGGTGTCCAGGTGTCTATGATGCGGTACTCACCGTTGATTTTCAGCGTGTCGCCCACGCTTATGTCCGTGTTGGACGACAGGGCGGGGTCCACAAGGGTTTTCTCCTGGCCGGCGCTCCGGTCGACGGTGCCTTGGGCCACCGCAGACGTCTCAATGGTGTCCTTGTGGTCGACCTGGAGGCCGAGCCTGATGGTGTACGAGGTTTCCGACGTGAGTACGGTGCCGTCGGCCCAAGTAATGAGGCCGGTAGCGCTGTCGTAGTCGCTGATGGTGCGCAGCTCGGGTCCGACCAGGATTTTCTGGCCCACAGCTATGAGCTTGTTGTTGGCAAGGGCCGCGTGGGTCAGGGTAAACTCGGTGCCTCGGCTGGCCGTGCCCTGGAGGGTGGGGTAGTTGTCCGTGAAGTCCACGCTGGACAGGAGGGCCCAGGTGTTGGTCTGGCCAGGGTTGTATATGCGGTCAAAGGTGGTGCTGCCGTTGCCGCGGCGTACGAAGTACACCTCAACCCGGTCTATGTCCGAGCCGTCGTCAAGAGCCGTGCCTTTGACCTTGTACCAGCCATCGCTCTGGGCCACGGCGGCGGGACTGGCCGCCGCGTTGAGGGTGGCTGTGGGAGCCTGGTTGTCGAAGTTGAAGCGAACCTCGAAGACGCTCTCCCGCGGGGTGGCGCTGTTGTCGTACGCGGTGATGGTCAGCTGTTTGACTCCCGAGGCTCCCGCGTCCAGCGTGATGGGAATGGCCATGTCGTAGCCGGTGCCGGAATAGCCTGCGGTGAACCAGGTGGGATTGAGGGCCAGGGAGCCGCTTACCGACCCGTCAACCTCGATGGCCGTGATGCCGCCGTCGTCGGTGATGGAGCCGCGCAGGTACACGGTGGCGCCGTTGACCCACATGCCCACGGCGTACACGTCTTCATTGCCGCTGGCCGGGGTGGCGTCTGGGTCCAGGGCTATGTCGGACTGCGAGCCGAACTGAGGCACGTTCTTGTCTATGATGATTTCCTGCCAGGCCGTCCACGCGCCGTAGGTGCCGTATATGTCCTGTCCGCGGGCGCGTATGTGGATGGTGTTGGTGCCCGATACCGGGTCGAACTCGCCGCTCTGATTGATGATGCGGTACCAGTTGGCCGAGCCGGTTACCGGTTGCCCGAGCCCTCCGTTGTACCAGTCGGTGCCCAGGCTGTCCGTGTCGGCAACGCCGTCGCCCGTGTCGTCAACCTGCATGTACACCGAGTTCACCGCGTCGTCGTCCGTGGCCAGGCCGTACACGCGTATGGTGCCGCCCAAAGTCTTGCCCGGCTCGTCGGGATAGGAGACGGTTACGCGCGGCCGATCCCCGCCCGGGTCCAGCTTGATGACGTAATCCGTGACCGTGGTGACGATCTGGTTGCCGGCGTTGTCCGTGGCGCGCAGAAGTATGGGGAAATCCCATATCTGGTCGTTGTCGGGATCCTTGGATTCGGCGCTCGCGAACACGTCGGAACCATTGCTGGTGATGTTCACGGCGGGGTCGGCGGGAGCGAGAGCGACCTTGAACTGGTTGGCGCTGGAGTCGCGAACGTAATAGGTGGTGGCGGCCGACAGGCCTCCGGGCAGGGTCGCGGCGCTGAAGAAGACCATGGTGCCGTCCGCCAGCCCGTGTGCCGTGGCGAGAAGATAGTCGGATGCATAGTCCGCGGTCACGGCCTTGCCGGCGTACAGGTCCGACTTGTTGGCGCCGGTCAGGTCTATCTCCCAGCTGTATATGGAGCCGTCCACCGGCGCCCATGCCTCGCCGGCGTGGTTGTAACCCAGTTTGTACTCGACGCTGGCAAGGCCGGCCGTCTGGTCCAGGGCCGTTCCCTTGATGGTGATGTCGCCGTTGACCACCTCGTTCATGGCCGGCGTGGTCACCGAGTACGAGGGTGCCGTGTTGTCAATGATGATGGTGCGTATCAGGGTGCTGGTCAGGTTGGACGCGTCGGTGACGCCTATGGTGACGGTCAGGGCGCCGTCCGTTATGCCGCTGGTCACGTCTATGAGGCCGGTGTCGTAGCGCGTGTATGTGGTGCCGCCCTGGACCTCGGTGCCGTTGGCCGTGGCCGCGAAGGGCGAGCCGGAGGCGCCTGGCACGGCCACGCTGACCGAGCCTATGCCGGATTCGTCCGTGGCCAGGACGCGTACCTTGAACACGCCGGACGAGCCGCCGAAGGACATGCTGTTGACCAGGTCAACGGCGTCCGCAAAGTCGTAGGCGGCCGTGCGGTCGGTCGATATGACGGAGAACACGTCCGGGAATTTGGTGTCCACGCTGTATGACACGGTGGACTCGATGTACATGCCCGGCGCCCCGTTCTCTATGCGCGGGCGGTCGGCGCTGGCCGCCGCGTTGGTGGCAAAGGAGCGGCCGAGCTTGTCGACCACGCGGAACCACAGGGTCTTGACCCCGTCGCCCGCGGACGAGTCGTAGCTGAAGGTGCCGCCCGACAGGGTGACCGCCGACCAGGCCGAGCCGTCCTCGCTGACTTCCAGCGAGGTCAGGGTACCGTCGTCGTCGGACACGCTGCCGTACACGGTGTTGGACATCTTGAGCGTGGTCTGCGACGGCAGGCCGTCGGGATCCACGTTGGACAGCTTGATGATGGGCCGGTCCGAGTCCTGGTCGATATCGATGGCCAGGGTCGCGGGAGACAGCGACGAATCGTTGCCCGCTCCGTCAACGGCCACAACGTACACGGTGTAGGCCGTGTCGTCGGTATAGGCGGTGGTGTCCAGGGTGAAGTTGAAGGAGTATTTCTGCCCGGTAAGCAGGGTGTAGCCGCCCGGCCAGGCCGGGGCCGACGTGGCAACGGCGTAGTACAGGGCGCTTACCTGGTTGTTGTCGCTGGCCGTGCCGCTCACGGCTATGAGGCCGTTGACCGTTGAGCCGTCATCCGGGGTCAGGAAGGACGCCGAAGGTTCCGAGTCGTCAAAGATCACCTGGATCTGGCCGGAGCCGGTTTTGGCCGGGTCTGAGGTATCGGTAGCGTCCACGCGTATGGCGTTGGCGCCGCCGACGCCGGTGAGCCAGGCCTGGTCCACGGCGAACTCGAAGGAGTACGTGGGCGCGGCGCCGGTCACGGTGGCGCTGCCGCGGGCCGTGCCGTTGACGTACACGGTGACCGCAGACAGGCCCTTGTCCTCGGTGATGGTGCCTGAGAGCGTGAAGCCGGCGTTGACGTAGGAGCCGGTGGCTGGGACGAAGGCAGCCTGGTTGACCACGGGCACGTCGTTGTCCACGTTGATGGCCAGGGCCGCGGTGGACGCCCAGTAGTTGGCCTGGGGCAGGGCCGCCGAGCCGTAGTCGCCCACGACGGAATTGATGTCGCGCGCGCGGACGCTCACGCGGTAGCTGCCCGAGGGCAGGGAGGGCAGGGCATAGGTCCACGAGTACGCTGACGGCGAGCCTGAGCGGGATGCTATGTCCGTCCAGGCCTGGTAAACGGTCCAGGTGGCCGGAGGATCCTCGCGCTCGATCAGAATCTGGATGCCGTCGTCAACGGATGCCACGCCGTCGTCGTCACTGGCCGTGCCTGACACCGTGAAGGTACCGCCTATAACCTCGCCGCCTGCAAGGTTGTTCACCGCCACGCTGGGTTTATCCGTGCTCTGGAGCACGGTGAAGGCGCGGCTTGTGGTGGACGAGTTTCCGGCCGTGTCCCAGGCGCGTATGTACAGGGTATGGCCGCCGTCCGAGAGGCTCTGGGTGTTGTACAGCCAGGACCACGAATAGGTGCCGGTGATCTCGGTGCCGTCGTCGGGATCTGCGGTAAACGCCGCGTCCAGCTTGGCCTGCACGCGGTCGAGCACGGTGATAAAGGCGTCCGCCGCGCCGTCCTCGGTGATGCCCCGGAAGGTAACGGAACCGTTCAGGTCCACGCCCGGGTCGCTGATGGTAATGACCGGGGCGTCAACGTCCATGATAATGAGGACTTCCGCCTGGCCCCATACGCCCAGATTATCCTGGGCGCGTACCCGAACCTGGGTGGATCCGCCTGGCAAGCCAGCCAGGGACAAAGAATGGCTGGACCAGGTAACGGTGTTCGTGCCCAGTCCCGAAAGACCCGTAACGTCGGCCCAGGGATTCGAGCCGACCTGGATCTCAACGTCCACGATCGAGTTCCCGACGCCGGTGCGCGACGCCGAGCCGCTGACCAGTATGGACTGGCCGCTACCGTAATACAGGTTCCACGGTACGGGATTGTTCGTGTCTATGCTGACCAAGGGGCGTCCATCGTCCACTATCACATAGCGAACGGCGGACTCCCCGAACACGCTGTCAGCTGTCGGGCTACCGGCTACTATTTTGTCCTGGGCCCTAACCTGGATCTTATAGATACCGTTCGTTCCTGGAAGGTTGAAGCTCCAGCGCTGGTCGTAACCGGAGCCTTCCACCGTGGCGGGGGTCCAGGCTCCGTCCTCAATATTGCCGGTGGAAGGAACGTAGCGGTACCACGCAAGCATGGTTTCGTTGTTGTCGTCGTCGCTGATGGTTCCGTTTGCCTTGGTGCCACCGGCGTAACGCTCGGCGGTGGCCTCGCTGATGGAAGCCTCTCCGGGCGTCACGAAGGTGAACGTGGGCTTGTCGCTGTCTACATTGACCTTGAGTATGGACGCGTCTGCCGGCACGGCAGGGTCCAGGAAGGAGCGGTAGGACAGGAGCGTCGCCTTGTTGAAGGTCAGGCCGTCCACCGTGTCCGTATCCTGGGCCTGGGACTCGAGCTGGTTCACAAGGGACGCGGTCACGGGGCTGCCGGCGTTGGCCGTGGCCAGGGGCTTGTACTCGTACTGCCAGGTGTTGGTATTGCCGCCCTCGTCGGTGGCCTGGACCACCAGCACGAGATCGGCCAGGGTCAGGGAGTACGCGGGATCGGCGGCGTTGAACTGCACGGCCCATTTGGGCACGGTGGCGGACAGGAACTCGTCCACCATGCTTGAGTCGCTGGCGCGGTACACGCCCACGGTGACGCTCACGATGGACGACATGCTGTCGTGCGCCTGGCCGGCCAGGGTGATGTAGCCGTTGTACTCTGCGTCCAGGTCCAGGGGCTCCTCCACCAGCACGGTGGGCGCGCTGTTGTCAAAGCCTATGAGAACGCGGTCCTCCGACGAGTTGCCGCGCGCGTCCTTGAGGGTAACGGCCACGGTGTACTGGCCGTCAGGGAACTGCGTGGTATCCACCACGGCGCCTGTGGTCCAGGTGGAACCAGACACGGTGGCCGGGTAGGTCCTGAGCACCTGCCCCGTGGCTTTGTCCAGGACGGACACGCTGGCTGAAGCCAGGCCGTATGCGTCCTCGGCCACGCCGCTCACGGCTATGACGCCGGAACGGTACGAGCCGGAACCGGGGGTAACCTCGATTGACCGGGGAGCTTCCAGGTCGACGGCACCGCCGAGCCCGAACAAGGGGCCCTTGCAGGTTGAAAGCACCAGTGCCGATAGGATCAGCGCGACGATCGTCACGACCGACGAAAAAGCGCTCTTGTGCGACCCTGTCTTGGTCATAGTTTCCTCCGTAATTCCAGAGCGATGCGCCCCCTGGGGTACTGCACCGCCGCACTCATGACTATAACGTGGGCAGGTAGCGCTTGCACGAGTAACGTGACGAAATCTCCAATAGCGCCAACCCCGGGGGTAGAAACGGCGTCATATCGGCTGCTCTCGGTGTTCGCGGCCATGACATGACGCTCCTACCCATAATAGTATCGGCAAGAACCGTGCCAAAGAGGGCTATCCCAATCGAGAATTCTGTTGCCAGTAATTCCTTACTGGGCAAGACTTATCTAAACCGGGGCAGAGGTGGGAAAAAAGAAGAGTAGATTGGTAAGAAAAACGGAAAAATATGTTCGACAATTATGTCGAAGCTCGACAATTATGTCGAGCTTCCGGGTTTACTTGTACAGTAGGGAAACGCAGCGGTGGAACACTTCCATACATGCCCTGGTGTCCCATCCAGCCCGGTGGGCGCCATCACTGTGTACCCCAAAGGCGAAAACCAGGGAAACCAGCGAGTAGCTGGGCAGGTGGGGCACAGCTGTCCGCGCCAACACCAAGGTATCATACCCCGGATTTGCCGGGACCGCAAGGCCAGCGCGGCCGAACTCGGCCGCAAGAAAACCCAGGTCAAAGGGAGCGTTGTGGGCAACCAGGGGGTCGTCGCCCAGGAATTCGGCCAGGGCCGGCGCCAGCTCGGAAAAGCCCGGAGCGCCGGATACGTCCAGGTCGCTGATGCCATGGATGGCCTGGGCAGCGTCCGGCATGGGGCGCCCCGGATTCACCAGCCGCTCGAACTCGTCGCCCGGTTCAAGGAGCCAGGCAGTATCCTGGCGCCGAAGGGAAAAACGAAGCGCGCATATCTCGACCACGCGCTCGGACGCGGCGGACAGGCCCGTGGTTTCAACATCCAGGGCGACAAAGCGGCCCCTCCCGAGCGCCGTGTACAGGGTGTCCAGCTCGTCTTGGGACAGGCGCCTTGACGCAGGACGGCCGCCGGGGGATCCGGACGGCCGCCTGGAATAGTTCCGGTTGGTGCCGGGACCTCCCCGCGTCCAGGGATAGCTCACGACAGCACGGCCCTGATGTCCGCCTCTATGGCGCTGATTTTCCGCGCGCTCTCCGCCCTGGCTCCGGCCAGACCGTCGCGTTCGACCGGCGTCCGGGCCAGGATATAGTACTTGATCTTGGGCTCGGTGCCAGACGGGCGGACCGTTACCATGGTGCCGTCCTCAAGATACCACTGGATGACGTCGCTGGACGGCAGATCCAGGTCCTTGGCCGACTCAGGTTTGCCTGCCTGCCATTCCTTGCCTGTCTTGATATCCTTGATGCGGGCCACCTTGACGCCACCAAAGGCGCTCGGCTGCTTGGCGCGGTAGCGTTCCATGATGCCCTTCATGATGGTCATGCCCTCGGCGCCCTCGAAATACTTGTTGATGCCCTTTTCCTCGTGGTAGCCGTGCTCCATGAACAGCTCGTCCAGGCGCTCAAGGAGGCTCTTGCCCTTGCTCCGCCAGTACAGGGTCATTTCGGCGGTCATGGCGGCCGCGCTGATGCCGTCCTTGTCGCGCACGTCGGTTTCCACCAGGTAGCCGTAGCTCTCCTCGGTGGCGTACACAAAGTCCAGGCCCGTTTCCTCAAAGCGTCGCATGACATCGGCTATCCACTTGAAGCCTGTCAGGCATTCATGGCTTTCGGCGCCGTACGCCTGGGCTACGCGGGTCTGCAGGCCGGTGGTCACGATGCTCCGTATGGCCGCCGGGCGTTTGGGCATCTTGCCCAGTTCCTTGCGAGACAGGAGGATGTAGTCCAGGTGCAGGGCGCCAAGCTGGTTGCCGCTGATCAGGCTGAAGCCCCCGGCCGCGTTCGGTACCGCTATGCCCAGCCGGTCAGCGTCCGGGTCCGTGGCCATGACCACGTCGGCCTTGAGCTGTGCGCCGAGGTCCAGGGCCATTTTGAGGGCCGCGGCCTCCTCGGGGTTGGGGTAGGACACCGTGGGGAACTCTCCGTCCGGCTCCCGCTGTTCGGGCACCGTGGCCACGGACAGGCCCAGTTCGCCCATGACGCGCTCAAAGTGGAGGGCGCCCGTGCCGTGGAGCGGCGTGTACACGATCTTGACGTCGGCCGCCATCCTAGCGAATAGCTCCGGCCTGAACAGCGTCGACTTGACCATGGCCACGTAGGGCTCGTCTATTTCCTTGTCTATGATCTTGAGGAGTCCCTTGGCCAGGGCTTCTTCCTTGGGCATGCTCTTGATGTCCCTGACCGCGTTCACCTTCTCTATGATGCCCGTGTCGTGAGGGGCTATGACCTGGGCGCCGTCGTTCCAGTACGCCTTGTAGCCGTTATACGCCGGAGGGTTGTGGCTGGCCGTGACGACCACGCCGGTATCCGCGCCAAGGCGGCGTATGGCGTAGGACAGCTCGGGGGTGGGCCTGAGCGCGCTGAACAGGTACGCGGTGATGCCGTTGGCCGCAAAGATCAGGGCCGTGTCCAGGGCGAACACGGCTGAGTAGCGGCGGGAATCGTAGGCCACGCAGGCCGACAGGCTCTTGCCCTTGACGCTTGCCTTGAGATAGTCGCACATGCCCTGCGTGGCCCGCCTGACCACGTACGAGTTCATGCGGTTGTAGCCGCCGCCTATGACGCCCCTGAGCCCGCCGGTGCCGAATTCCAGGTCCCGGTAGAAGCGATCCTCAAGTTCCTTGAGATCGTTCGCGGCTATCAGGTCCTCAACCTGCTTACGGAAGTCTGGGTCGCTCTCTTTGGCAAGGTAATCGCGCGCGCGCGCCAGGATATCGTTTGTGTCCATGCTATAACCCCCATGCGTGTATGGTAATCGACGACGAATGAGGCGGCCGTGCCGGCCGCCGTCCGCTTCAGTATACTGGTAATCCAGGGCCGGGGGAATGCCCGCCGGCCCCATTTCAGGGCTGGCCCCGCGCGCCGCGGCCCTCTATCGGGATGAATCCGAAGCCAGGGCCGTTACGTCGGCCATGGACTGAGCGATTACGGCCGCCCCGGCCGCCTTGAGTTCGTCCTCCGTGCGGAAGCCCCAGGCGGCGCCCACGGCCAGCATGCCGGCGTTGACGGCCGTGCGCATGTCCACGTCGGAGTCGCCCACAAAGGCGCACTCGGAGGGAGCCGCGCCCAGGGCTGTGGCCGCCTCCAGTGCCGTGGTTGGGTCAGGCTTCAGCGGCACGCCGGGCAACCCGCCCCGCACAAAACCGAAGCGGGTGCCGGGAAACAGGGTGGCTATCATGTCCGCGGTCATGGGATCGGGTTTGTTGGACAGGACACCCAGCTTGATGCCGCCGGAAGCGAGCGTCGCCAGGGCATCCACCACCCCGGGATAGGGCCGGGAAGACCCTGAGCCCATGGCCTTGTAGCGGGCAAAGGCGTCCATCTCGAAGCGGTCAAGATCCACGCTCGAATCCGGAGGCAAGGCGGAGCGCAGAAGGCTTGCGAAGCCTCTGCCCACCATGTACCGGTAGTCTTCCAGGCTGTGCGTGGGCAGGCCGCGCTCGGACAGGAGCATGTTCATCATGCCGGCTATGTCCGCAAGCGTATCCACCAGGGTGCCGTCCAGGTCAAAAATGATGGCTTTGATCATGGGCGCTATTGTAGCAAAGAACGGCGGTAGAGGTCAGCCCGTCCCTTGACGCCGAGTTTGCGGTACGCGGAGCTTACGTGGCTTTTTACCGTGGGCATGCTGATGTCAAGCGCGGCGGCTATTTCTTTGTATCTCTTGCCTTCTACTATCAAGCGCAGAACTTGGTGTTCCCTCTGGGAAAGGGAAAGCTTTGGCTGGCCATTGGCGCTCTCCGTAGGAGCGTTGTCACTGGCCTGGATATCAGTCCGGCTGGTCTTTGGCAGTGCCGGCTCGAGCATCGCAAGCAGAACCAGCAGGTAGAGCGGATTTGTCTGGCTCCACATGGGCCGGCCGTGGCTCAGGCCCGGGAAACGCACGCCCGCCAGATCGCTGATCACCACCACCGGGTAGACGACCATGGTCATCATGGCTATGCGGATGCCTGCCTTTGAGGACGCCAGGAAGGCGTCGTGCCTGATTGCCAGGAAGATGGCGTCCGCGCCCGCATAGAAGGCTACGGCCATCATGAGCCCCATGCTGGCCGTATCCCAGGCGCCTGGTCCCATGACAAGGTTCAGCGCAACGTACGCAAGGTTGGCTGCCAGGCTCAGCCACAGCAACCAGGGCGTAAGTCGGTGCCTGGGCTCGACAAGCGAATACAGCCGGTAATGCGCCGTGCAGAAAAAAAGCCAGGCTCCGCCCATGCAGCGCCGCGTGAAGCCTACGGCCAGACGCATGCCGAGGGTGTCCATAGAGGGACCGTATAGGCGCGCGTGCTCAAGCAGTATGACCAGGCCTACGAGCCCGAGAGGAACGAGCATGAAAGGCAGACCCCGGTCCGCAGAATGATTGTCCGTTTTGTTGACGTTCGAGCTTGCGATCCTGGACACAGACGAGGCTGTCCACAGGACTGCCGCGAGTGACGCCAGGTAGACTGCTGTCTCCATGGCTAGTCCCGCGTCCCAGGCTCGCCAGGCTTGGTCCCTCTATGGAGGGCCATAGCCTCGTGCCTGCCGCTCAGGTCCAGTTTGGTGTATATGGACCGGGTATGGGTTTTTATCGTCGACAGAGACACGCACAGCCTGTCGGCTATGTCTGAGGCCGAGCATCCCTGGACCAACAGGGCGTATACGTCTTTTTCCCTGGGCGACAGCAGGCCCGGTGGGGGCGTGTACGCGGCGGACGGGCCCTCGGCGGATGTAACCAGCTGTCCTTTGGTGCAACCTTTGTGGGACAGCCAGAGGAAGAAGGCCACTATCAGGCAGATGACGCTGAAGTAGAACGGAAATACCTGGAAAGACAGGGGGTAGTCCGTGGAAAAATTGCTGAACTGGAGCCCGAAGGCCTCAGACAGCGCTATGAACGGATAGTACACCATGCTGATGCCGGCGCAAACGATTCCCGCCCAGGAGGAAAGGGAAAGTTTCTTGGTGTGCCTGAGCACGGCAAAGGCCATACTGCCCGCGTAAAAAAGCGTTGAGCTCAGGATCAGGGATGACGCGCGTTTCTGGACAGCCTCGAATTCCGGCCATGCGATGGATCCGGCAAGCAGAAGCACGCCTACAGCGTTCAGGGCGAGCCACCACCGATAGAGGGGCAAGCCTCTGCCGCGGAGGATCAACGTATAGTGAACATGGCAGAAGCTCAGCCATGCGGGCCCCATGAGTATGCGAGCCGCGCGAGCCAGGTCCACCAAGAGCGGGCGGTAGGCTGAGCTTTCGCTGCAATTCGACAATACGAGCTCAAGGATCGCCGACACTATGCCGGGCACCAGCGTGTAGTAGAAAGCGTTGAATCCCTTGTCGCCCCGCTTTTTCCTGACAAAGGGTATCGCCGCCCCAAGCGCCAGGCCTAACGCGATGGCGCTGAAGACTGATATGCGGCGAAGCACAATGATTTCCATAATTGTCCGCAGTATACGCTCAAAGATACCACTGGAACAAGGTGCCTCATACTTTTGTATGAGTACGGTCTCATACAAAAATCAGCCCCGGCCCTTTTACTCAGATGCAAGCTTCTGCGCTAGACTGCCGCACAAAGAGGTGCAGCATGAAATGTAGAGGAGCGCGGGCTTCCCTGGCCTGCATGGTTTGTGTATGTATGGTACTGGGGCCGTCTTTGCTGGCCTCCTGCTCGGATGTGAATTCGTATACGGACTATTCAGAACAGTATGTCGCCCGCTCCCTGGAGCGCCTGGACCATCCATCCGAATACCCTAACAGCCACATGGGCCGTTCCATATCAGTACATCAGAACAGGGCTCTGGTAGGCTGCCCTACCATTGGAGCCGACGTCGGCGCGTTTGTGTACGAGCTGGACGCAAGCGGTATATGGAAGCATGTAGCCACGCTCAAGCCATCGGATCTTGATCCGCGGGATGAAGCCGGTACTACGGGGGCCATACACGGAGACCTGGCACTCGTGGGCGCGCCCCGGAGATCAAGCCTCCGAGGCGCCGTGTTTGTGTTTGCTAGGGGGGCCGACGGTTCCTGGACCCAGGAGGCGGAACTAGCAGCGCCCAGTCCGCTTGCCGGTGACTACTTCGGCGCTTCCCTTGCCCTGTATGGAGATCGGGCGGTTATAGGAGCGCCGGATAAAAAGGCAGGAGCAATAGAATCCGCGGGAATCGTATATGTGTTCAAGCGCTCCGGAACAGCGTGGTCGCTTGAAGCAACGCTGGACGACAACAGCTGGACAGACTATCGCCTTGGGACTTCCTTGGCCATGGGAGACGGCATCATACTGGCCGGGGCTACGGGCGCGGAATACGCCTTTGATCCGGAAGCAGTGGACAATGTTGCCTGCGGGCTTGTGTATGTATACGAGTACGACGGCACAAGTTGGAGCCATACGCGCGAGCTGGTGCCCAATGAAGGCATAGCCGGCCTTGGCTTTGGCTCATCTCTTGCCTTTGACGGCGATCGAGCCGTCGTAGCCGCTTTGGGTAATCCGTCCAGCGGTATAGATGCCCCTGTGTGCATCTTTAAGCGGGATTCGGGAACGGGCTCTTGGGCCCGGGAAGCCCAATTTGTCCCTCCGTCTACGGGCAGTAATACGCACCAGTACCGGCACGTGAGCATAGCGGCCGGAAGAATGGCTGTGTCGGATCCCTACGACAACAGATTCGCAAGCAATGCGGGTATCGCATGGGTATATAGGCTCTGTCCAGACGGCCTGTGGCGCATGGTGTCCGTTTTGTCCTCTCCGAATCCGGACGAATCCAATTGGTTCGGTTCGGCGGTGGCCGTCCACCCAACAGGCATTCTGGTGGGAGAAGAGCGGAGCGCTACCCTGGCAGAAACCGCCGGAGCCGTTTTTGATTTCCGGAAATGAGGGCAGAAATGTTTTCGTGCCTATAGAGAACCAAAAGGCAAGTACATGATTGAAGGGGAGACTATGAACAGAAAGAACGCGTCTTGGGCCATTACGCTTACGCTCTTTACCGTTACACTGGGTTTTGCCTCGTGCGCCCTTGGTGTGGACGAAGTGCCCGTTGTGGCGATTCCCGGCTTTTCACTGGAACCGGGGCCGCAGAACAGGGCCCGGCTCGTGGAAATTACCTGTTCCACCGACGGGGCTTTGATTCGCTACACGGTAGACGGTTCCGAGCCGGACTCGACAAGCCCAGTTTATTCAGGACCTATCCCCATAGCGGAAACCATGAAGGCCATAGCCTGTAAGGATGGCTGGGATACATCCTCCTGTGCGGAAGCTCTGTATGAGCTGACCTACACGCCCTACACCGATTTTGGCAGAACCTCCGCGGGGGGTCAGGTTACCCTTGGGATATACATTGGAAGCGACGAATACGTGGCCATACCTCCGACGGCGGATAGCGGCATGCCTGTAACGGCGCTGAACCAGACCTTTTTCAAAGTGGACGGCAACACGGTTATCAAACGGGTTACCGTGCCCGAGTCGGTTACAACAATAGGCGATTCTGTTTTTTCAGGTTGCTCCGCCTTACTCTCGGTTGATATTGGATCAAAGGTCACCTCCTTAGGCAATGGAGCTTTTCTCAGGTGTACATCACTGACGGCCATAGAGCTACCCGACGGGCTTTTGAGCATAGGCAACCAGGCTTTTTACCGTTGTGATGCCTTGGAGACCGTCAGCTTTGGAAGCAAGCTCCAGTCCATAGGGGTTCAAGCCTTTTTTATGTGCGACGCGCTGAAGGAGATAGATGCTCCCGACTCTCTCCAGACTATTGGCGAGCTTGCTTTTGCCCATTGTGAAGCCCTTGAGCGCGCCAGCCTTGGCAGCTCTTTGACGGAGTTCTCACCTCATGCGTTCGAAGGCTGCTTGAGGCTTAGCTCGCTACCCGATGCACCGAACGTAACGAAAATGCTTGATTCCGCCTTCGAGAACTGCGATGCCCTTGAGACCGTCGACCTAGGTAGCATCAACGAGCTGGGCTATAGCGTTTTTCAAGGCTGCGATTCACTGAACTCCGTTGTGCTAGGGTATGGGATCACCACTATGCCCTACGGCGTGTTTGGCTGGTGCCACGCGCTAACATCAGTTCGCCTGTATCCTATGGTTCCACCCACGATTGATACATACACGTTCTACGGGGATCCGTCTTTGATGCCCGACCGTACCTACTATGTACCGTTTGCCGTGTTGTCTGATTATCAAGCGGCGGATGTCTGGAAAACTTTTAAGGACGATATTGTAGCCAATTAGAATTGAATTGGTTTCGGGGACTAAGAAAATAATCCCAGCCAAACGAATCCAGAGCTTGTTGAAGGAGCTTGTATGAAGAACAGACCTTTTCGTTCGCTCGTGTGCGCCCTGGCGCTTTCAGCCCTTGTCTTAAGCTCGTGCGCCACCGTGTCAAAAATGCTGGAAATGGGCGGCGACCAGGCCTACGGCGAGGGCGGCACCATAGCCAGCGCGGCCCCGCTCATGCGGGCCATAAAGCTCAGGGATTACAGCCGCGCTTTGTCCCTGGTCAGCCAGGGCGTGGGCGAGGGAGAGTATGTGGTCAGCCCCAAGGACGCCACGCCCCTGGAACTGGCCGTTGCCCACAGGCGGCTGGATGTGGTCAAGGCCATAGTAGATCGCGGATGGTTCGACCAGGAAAGCGGCGAGCGCGCCCTTATACGGGCGGCCGAGCTAGAACAGCCGGCCACCGTGGACTACCTGATAGCCAAGGGATGCACGGTAGGCTCAAGCTACAAGCTGTACGCTCTTGCATTGCAAACACCCAGCCACGCAGTCATGTCGCTTTTTTTTCGTGCGCCCCACTCATCGTATAACGTTAATAATTTCGGCAACGGATATGGAACCGCTGACCCAGGTCCATTTTTGGTTCAGGCATCACTCCATGGATACGCCGACCTGGTGGAACAGGCAATACAACAGCAAGCCAAGACTGAATCAAGCGCATGCTTGTCTGGCTACATTAAAGCCACGCCCCTGTGGGCCGCCTCTGCGATGGGGCATGCCGACTGCGTTCGCCTCCTGCTTGCCGCCGGGGCAAAAGTGGACGCGGCCGTATCGGAGTACAAGTACACGCCGCTTATGATGGCCGCCCGTGGAGGTTATGCGGATGTGTGCAAACTCCTCATAGAGGCCGGGGCCAACATAAACGCCAAGTCTGCCACCGCCTTTGTCAGCGATTTTTTCATGGGCTCGAGCACCATAAACTACACCAGGAACGACGTAAAACAGCGCTCGCCCATACTGTTTGCCACCTCAAGCGGCAGTTTCCCAACGGTCAAGGCGCTCATAGACGCGGGCGTGGACGTGAACCAGCCAAACGACGAGGGCTGGACAGCCATGCTCGCCGCCCGTGCCGACCTGCGCGCAGACCTGGCCTCGGCCCTCCTCAAGGCAGGGGCCACCGAGCATCCGCTCATGGGCGCCATCTATGCAGGAAGCGCGGCAGCCCTTCGCAAGGAACTACCCAATCTCACAGCATTTCTTGCGGCCCAAAAGCTAGCTATCTATCCCTTGACCATGGCCGTGCGCTGGCATGCCATAACCAAGTCCTATGAGATCGTTGACCTTCTGCTTGAGCGGCGCCAGGATCTGCCCAAGGAAGACATGGAGACTGCCCTCCGCGCGGCCAAGAAAGAAAACCCCGAACTGTACCGCTATCTTTTGGACAAGGGAGGCCTCAAGGAAGAGTATCCCGACTACGCGCCAAGCACCTACGAACTCTTGCTCGAGCGGGTTGCTGCCAACGACACAGGCGGCTTCAAGACGGTATACACGTCGCCGTCGGCCAAGCTTGGCATGTTTGAAAAAAAGCAGATACTGGAAGACGCCATCATGGCCAGCCGACTGGACATAGTTCGCTTCCTCTTGGCTGAAGGCTACGCGCTCAACGCAATGTGGCCAACCCACCGTGATTCCATGCTGGGCGACGCGGCCATAAGCGGGTCGCTCGACATGGTGAAACTTCTTCTTGATTCAGGTGCTGAGTTGGAGCCAAAGCTCGCCAGTGTGGGGCTTGAGCTGTACCCCTACCGCACGCCGTTCTTGGCCGCCTGCGAGTCGGGCAACGTAACCATCGCCAAGTATCTGGTCGAGAAAGGGGCCGACGTCCACCGCGTCTCTTTTGAGGGCTACACAGCCCTGGGCTACGCCGTGCGTTCTGGCAACAAGGCCATGATCGACTATGTACTTGGCCTCAAGCTTGATACAAACGCGCGCATGGACCTCCTTAAGGGCAAGGCCAGCGGCGTGATTGAGCGAAAGCGAGAAACGGCCCTCATGCAGGCGGTTCAGGCGGGCAATACGTCCGCGGTGAAACAGCTCATGGCCGCCGGGGCAGACCTGCGCCTGACCGACTGGGTAGAGGACGACGCCCTGGCCATGGCCGTTCGGCTAGGCCACAAAGACATAGAAAGCATGCTACGCGCCGCTTTGGGCGACGTGTACAAGTGAGAAGACCTGGCGCTACCCTCGGGGCGAGCGCGTACTCAGCTGTCGGCTAGCACGCGCTCGAGTCTTTGTCGGTCCCTGGCCGGCAGCTTGCCTTCCTTGAGAAGCCACTCGATCATGTCGCGGCGCTGGCCAGGCGGCACGCGCGCGTCGGCCTTGGCTTCCAGAAGCTCGAGCAGGGCTTTCCGGTCGGGTTCCAGGTACGAGCCCACACCGAAGATGCCAGGCAGCTGGAGAAAGTACGAATAGCGGAGAAAGCGCAGTTCGAGCGAAAGCGGAGCCGCCTCGACCAGGCCCCGCCAGGCGTCCAGGGACGCGTTGACCCTGCGGAATTTTTCCATCAGGCTGGGATGGTGCTTGCCGATGAGGCCTTCCAGGGAAGCCCTGTATGCCCGGGCCACCAGCGGCCAGGAACCGGCGGGACCGCCCAGCTCTGCTTCCATCGAGCGGATGGCGCCCATGGTGGCTTCCATGGAATCGGCGGCCTGGTAGAAGGCCGATCGTATGCCGTCCAGCTGGCTGTCGGACAGGCCGGCGTAGGGATCCTGGGTTTGGGCGCCAGCCGGTAGTGCGGCCATCGCAAGGACGGCATACAGAATTTGCCGAACGCCCTCGGGCAATCCACGGTTCACGATGAGCGCTCCAGGCTGTAGGCCACCAGTTCCCTGAAGGCGCGGGCGGCAGGCTCGGGGGCCCTGTCCAAAAGGTCGCCCAGGGCAGACCGGGCTGCGTTGGCGCAGGCTTGCATGCGATGCGCGAGTTCGGCCTGCACTCCCGAGCTGACCACGGCGGCGCGCACAAATTCCAGACTCTCGGGGTCAAGCTCATGCTTGCCGAATATGGCTGCCAGGCGCGTCTGGTCGTCCGGGGCGGCCGACTTGAAGAGGAGATGGCGGAGGAGGGTTTTCTTGTCCTCACGCAGGTCCGAACCCAAGGGTTTTCCGAGCTCCGCCTCGTTGGCAAAGAGGCCCAGCTCGTCGTCCTTGATCTGGAAGAGTATGCCCAGTTCCTCGCCGGCCGCTTCCAGGGCATGGCGCGCGTTAGCGCCGGCTCCTGAAAGCGCGGCTCCCATGGCCAGGGGTAGGCTGAAGGTGTAGCGCCCGGTCTTATAGCGATACAGGCGAATGATGTCGGCTTCCGTAGGCTCCAAAGGGCCATCGCCAAAGGCGTTGCGCGTGCCCGAGTTTGCCGCGCCGTTGGCCACGTCCGTCATTTGGGCGGCTCCTACCAGGCACAACTCGTCAGACGCTATCCGGGCTGCTTCGCGCGCCGCGTCGCCGGCAAGCGTCAGGGCTGTGAGTATGCCAAAGCCGGCAAAATACGCCAGGTCGCCCGAGCAGATGCCCAAGGCCACGCCGTAATGCGCGGGTTCCGCGTAACCGGCGTCGGACAGCGTCCGCTCGTAGCCTACATGCATGGTCGGGAAGCCCCGCCGCGTGGTGTCGCGGTCCATGATGTCGTCATGTACCAGGAGCCCGGACTGGAACAGCTCCATGGCCGCCCCGGCTTTTTCAAGGGCCTCAAGGTCCGTGCCGGAAGCTGTCCTTCCGGCGGCCAGTTCATAGCCCAGCTTGACCAGGACGCCGCGTATCATCTTGCCGCGGACCGCGAAATCCATCAGCCTCCGAGCGGCGTCTTGTCCCATGCCGGGCGCGGCCCTGTCCCAGCGCAGGGAACTGGCCTCAAGGGCTTCCCGTATCCTCTGACGAACGCCTTCCCTGGCCTGGTCGAAATAATCGCGCATGCTGGATTCTCCCATCCGGCGGAAGATGTTGTCAATCGTGGTGGCGGCTACCGTGCCGACGAGCGCTTGAAAAGATAGGCGCTTTCCAACATTCTGCACAGTGTGCCCAGCGCCATCCGCGGGCTTACCACGGCAAAGGACGATCGGGTGTCGTTCGGAAGACGCCCCGCGGCTCGAAGGAGGACGGACATGGGAGAGCGCGAATTCGACGCCAACTTTTCCGCCCTGTACGGCCACCGCTGGACCGACCTGAGGGATGCCCTCATGGGGCCCACGGACGCCGTGGACTACGCGGCTGGACTTGCGGCGCCGTACCGTATGGACTCGGCGTCTGTGACCGCCGCCAAGGTACTGCGCCTTCCCGAACACGGGGAAATCCTGGATGCCTGCGCCGCGCCCGGGGGCAAGACCCTAGTGATGGCCAGCCGCCTGCCGCCGGGGGCCACCATACTCGCCAACGAGCTGTCCAGCGACCGCCGGCGCCGCCTGTCCGACGTGCTGGACGCCCACCTGCCCCCCGAGCTCAGGCCGCGGGTCAGGGTATCCGGATTTGACGCGGCGGCGGCCGGGGGGAGGCCCAGCGAGCGCGGCCGCTTCAGGGCCATACTGCTCGACGCTCCCTGCTCAAGCGAGCGCCATGTGCTCGCAAGCCAGAGTGCCCTGGACGCGTGGACGCCGGCCAGGGTGCGTTTCCTGGCCCAGAGACAGTGGGCTCTTTTGTCCAGCGCTTTCCTCATGCTGGCCCCCGGTGGGTCGCTGGTGTATTCTACCTGCGCCCTGTCCCCCGAGGAAAACGACGGCCCCGTGTCCAGGCTCGTGAAAAAATATGGGCAGGATGTGTTCTTGGACGCGCCTGAAGATGTTGAGGGCGCCGAGCGCACGGACTATGGACTTCTGTTCCTGCCCGACAAGGCAGGTGGCTCCGGGCCCATGTACGTGTGCAGGATAGGCAAGAAGGAAACGGCGTAAGGGCCGCCGGCCTTGGGATGCCGGCGGCCCCCGCGGGGACTCACCTGATATCGTCGTCCTTAAGGTCGTCTTCCTTGCCGCCCTTGGTGGCAAAGAGTGCTTCCTTGTCGTCAATCTGGGTTTCCAAGGCGGACAGCTGGGCCAGGGTTTCCCTCACGGCCGGGGAATCCTTGGTGACCGACTGCTGGCCCTTCTCGACCAGGGTTTCGTAGACTATGGCCCCGAGCTTTGCGGTCAGCTTCTGTGCTTGGGACCGGAGCTGGACAATTTCCATCTTCAGCACGCCCAGCTCGCCCCACTGCTGGGCCTTGTCGCCCACCTTGGACAGAATTTCCTTGGACGCGGCCAAACTTTGCTCGACGATGGTTTTGATCTTGTCGGAAAAAGCCATGGATTGTCCTCCTTGAACGGACGAGCCGTATGGGTAATGTGATACCGGCCAGGCACGGATGCCTGTGTCTCCATTACATTCGCCCCGTGGAGACAAAAAGGCAAGCGTTCTTCGCACATTCCTGTTCGGTGGTACGAAGCTTTGACGTGTTTTGGCCAGGGCGCGGGCTTGGGCCCAGGATGGGCTATAGAAAATTTACATTCGTTAATCGGTTTACGTCCTCTTTCAGTATTGACAGGACCTAGCTGACCCACTATATCATGTGGGGTAGGTGCTATGTATCCACCATTTGTAGTATGCGTGGCAATGCAAGAACCATACCAAGTTAGGCAACGCCCGTCTGTTTTCCGCTGAGCACGTTTCGGAGGTTCCCGCGCCGTGAGATGCCCCCACTGCCTGTCCATGGACGACAGGGTTATAGATTCACGCACGCTCGCCAATGGCGAGAGCATACGCCGCAGGCGGGAGTGCCTGGCGTGCGGTTTCCGCTTCACCAGTTACGAGCGCATCGAGGAAAAGCCGCTGATGGTCGTCAAGCGCGACGGGCGGCGTGAGCCCTTTGACCGCGCCAAACTTGAGCGTGGCTTGTCGCGGGCCCTTGAGAAGCGGCCTGTTTCCCAGCTTACCATAGAAAATATCCTCAACGAGATAGAGGACGAGGCCGCCATGGTGGGCAAGGGCACTAACGAGGTGCCTTCCGCAGAACTGGGCCGCATGACCCTGCACAAACTCTACGAACTGGACAAGGTGGCTTACATACGCTTTGCCAGCGTGTACCGCAAATTCGAGTCGATGGACGAATTCGTAAAAGAAATCGAGCGCTTGGAGAGCGCTCGCGGGGGGGATTAGGCATGGGCGAGCCAGGGGACGTTTTTCCTGAATGGAAGTCTTTTCTTGGAGCTTCGGACGACGGCGGCCGATGGGTGGCCAAGCGCTCGGGCTCCGTGGAGCGCTATGACCGCGGTAGGATAGCGGCCGCCATAGAGAAGGCTTTCCGCGCGGTCCGGGGCGTGGCGGACAGGGACCAGGTGGAGCGCATCGTAACCGACGTGGAAACCCGCCTTGGGCTTCTCCAGTCGGGGCGCCACCCGAATTCGATACCAGCCATAGAAGAGATCCAGGACCTGGTCGAGATGGCCCTGATAGAAGCCCGGGAGGCCGAAGTGGCCAGGGCGTACATACTCTACCGGGCAAAACGCCAGGCCGTCCGCGACGCCCAAAAACTGATGCTGGACATCAGCTCCACCATGGACGGCTACCTGGCCCAGGTGGACTGGCGCGTCAAGGAAAACGCCAATGTCAACTACAGCCTGGGCGGCCTCATCCTCCACAATTCCGGCAGCGTCACCGCCAACTACTGGCTCAAGAACATCTATCCCGAGGAAATTGCCGAGGCGCACAAGAACGCGGACTTTCACATCCACGACCTGTCCATGTTCTCAGGGTACTGCGCCGGCTGGTCGCTCCGCCAGCTGATAGCCGAGGGCCTTGGCGGAGTGCCTGACAAGATCACCAGCTCGCCGGCCAAGCATCTGTCCACCTTGGTCCAGCAGATGGTCAATTTCCTGGGCATACTCCAGAACGAGTGGGCCGGAGCCCAGGCTTTTTCCAGTTTCGACACCTACCTGGCACCCTTCGTCCGGGTCGACGCCATGTCGGACGAGGAAGTCAAGCAGTGCATCCAGTCCTTCATGTTCGGGGTGAACACGCCCAGCCGCTGGGGCAGCCAGGCTCCCTTTACCAACGTCACGCTGGACTGGGTGTGCCCGCCGGACCTGCGGGACAGGCCGGCCGTGGTGGGAGGCAAGGAGCAGGATTTCACCTACGGCGACTGCCAGGCGGAGATGGACACCGTCAACCGTGTGTTCATTCAGCTCATGCTCGGCGGCGACGCCGACGGCAGGGGCTTCCAGTATCCCATACCGACATACAACATTACCAAGGATTTTGAGTGGGACAGTCCCAACGCCCAGTTGCTGTTCGAGATGACGGCCAAGTACGGCACGCCGTATTTCCAGAATTTCGTCAACTCGGACCTTGACCCCGGCGACGTACGCTCCATGTGCTGCCGCCTCCAGCTGGACAAGCGGGAACTGCGCAAGCGCGGCGGCGGACTTTTTGGCTCTGACGAGCTGACCGGTTCTATCGGCGTGGTTACCCTGAACCTGCCCAGGATAGGCTACCTGTCCGAGGGCAAGGGGGAATTCTATAAGCGCCTGGACAGGCTGACCGACCTGGCGGCCAAGAGCCTGACCATCAAGCGCAAGGTGTGCTCCCGGCTGCTCGATGGCGGCCTGTTTCCATACACAAAGCGCTATCTCAAGAATTTCGACAACCATTTCAACACCATAGGCCTGGTGGGCATGAACGAGTGCTGTCTCAATTTCCTGAGCAAGGGCCTGGCGGCGCCCGAAGGCAAGGCCTTTGCGGAGGAAGTGCTGGACCATTTACGCCAGCGGCTCTCTGACCTGCAGGAGGACACCGGAGAGCTGTACAACCTGGAGGCCACGCCGGCCGAGAGCACGTCCTACCGCCTGGCCAAGCACGACAAGTCCCGGTATCCGGAAATCATTAGCGCCGGCGGGGACGAGCCGTATTACACCAACTCTACCCAGCTTCCCGTTGACCACACGGACGACCTCTTTGCCGCCCTGGACCACCAGGAGTCCCTTCAGAAGCGCTACACGGGCGGCACCGTCTTCCACATGTTCCTGGGCGAGGCGGTGGAGGACTGGCGCGCCGTGAGGGATCTGGTGCGAGCTGTGGCGTCGCGCTACCGCATTCCCTACTACACGGTCACGCCCACGTTCTCCGTGTGCCCCG
This sequence comes from Spirochaetales bacterium, assembly GCA_016928955.1. Taxonomy (GTDB): domain Bacteria; phylum Spirochaetota; class Spirochaetia; order Treponematales; family UBA12059; genus JAFGJV01. The sequence goes on along the minus strand of JAFGJV010000005.1, from coordinate 8,381 downwards.
TACACGGATACGTGGCCGGCGAGCACTTCTCCTGCCCCAAATGCAAGGCGGAGAAGGAAGCTCGGATCCGGGAGGAAATAGCCATTCTGGAACGTGAGCTAGCCGGTTTCTGATGCCGGGAACCTGCGATCGCGCTTGCCCGCGGCGGGAACGCCGTTAGCACGGATAGAAGAACAAGCACTGGGAGGGGAACGATGGACGCACGGAAAGTAAAAGAAGCTCGTTTGGCCGAGCTGAAAACGCAGCTGTTGTCGGTCGAGGGAACGCCCACGGAGGTATATACCCGCATTGTGGGCTACTACCGCTCGGTGAGGAACTGGAACGCCGGCAAACGCGAGGAATTCGGCAAGCGAATGGAATTTTCCTTCCCGGGCGCCGAGACCAGGGGTTTCGAGGCGCCGGCGCCGTCCGAACCCGGGAGAACCAGGCGGGTGGATACGGGCAAGCCCGCCCAGTCCTGGCTGCTCTTTACCCGCCGTTCCTGCCACAATTGCCCGCCCGTGCGCGACTATCTGGCGACCACGGCCCTTGAAGGCCATGTTGTGGACGTGGACGCGGACGAGGGCATCGAGCTTGCCCGCGCCTATGACATCATGGCCACGCCGACGGCCGTGCTGATGGACGCCGACGGGGAGGAATGCGCCCGCGCGTACACCACGGGCCAGCTCAAGGCCATCCTTGCGCCCGTCCGGGAAAGCGCCGCGGTGTGAAAGCGCCCGACCTGGACTCGGTCCGCGTCGGGATACAGCCTTTGAGCCTCGTCGATTATCCCGGCCGGGTGTCGGCGGTGGCCTTTCTGGCCGGCTGCAATTTCCGCTGTCTGTACTGCCATAATCCCGACCTGGCGCTCAACAGAGCCGGCGCGGCGGGCCAGACCTGGGCCGAGCTCAGGGCCCATCTGGAACAACGGCGGGGCCTCCTTACGGGCCTGGTTATATCCGGGGGCGAGCCCACCATGACTTCCTGTCTGCCCGAGCTGGTGGCGGACGCGCGCCGCCTGGGCTACGCAGTCAAGCTGGACACCAACGGCTCCCAGCCCGAACGCCTGGAAGTACTGTCTCTGGATTACGTGGCCATGGACGTGAAGACGGCCCTGGTGCGCTACGGCGAGCTGTGGCCGGGAGCACCGGCGGACGCCGCGGAACGGGTGGCCAGGAGCATGGACGTGATCCGCTCCATGGGCGTACCCTACGAGTTCCGGATAACCTGCGCCCCAGGCATTTTTGGCCCGGATGACGCTGAGGCTGTTGCCCCCTATTTCCGCCCTGACGACCAGGTGATACTCCAGGCATACCGCTCGGCCCGCGTACTGGATCCGGCGTGGGCGGAGCGGGTTGGGCCTGTGACGGAGGCCCGGCTCAAGGACCTGGCGGACATCATCAGGCGCGTGGCTCCCAAAACCAGGGTGCGCGGCGTCTGAGCCGGAAAGCAACCTGATGCCGCTTGCGCTTTCAGGCTTTGCGGCCCTACCATGACCGTATGTGCGCCGGCATCCCATCGTCGTTCCACCCCCTGGTCGCCGCCTGGTTCAGTACGGCCAAAGGAAGGCCGACCGCCGTCCAATCCAGCGCCTGGGAACGTATAGCTGGGGGCCGCCACGTGCTGGCCCTGGCTCCTACGGGCTCGGGCAAGACCCTGGCAGCCTTTCTTCACGCCCTGTCCGGGTTCGCGTCCGGGGACCTGGACGCGAACGCGCTGTCCGTGCTGTACGTGTCGCCGCTTAAAGCTTTGAACGAGGACATACGCCTGAATCTCCTGGACCCTGTCCGTGGCCTGGAACGCTTTTTTGTTGATCGAGGGCAGGCTTTTCCCAAGGTACGGGTGGCCACGCGTTCTGGCGACACTGCCGCGGCAGAGCGCCGTGGCATACTCAAACACCCGCCATCCGTGCTCTGCACCACGCCGGAAAGCCTGGCCATCATGCTGGCGTCCAAAAGCGGCCGCGGCCTTCTGGCATCGGTCAAGCTGGCCGTGGTGGACGAACTGCACGCGGTGCTGGGCGGCAGGCGCGGCACCCTTCTGGCCTGCTCACTGGGCATGCTGGCCGAACTGGCCGGAGAGTACCAGCGCGTGGCCTTGTCGGCGACCCTCCGCGACCCAGAGGCGGCGGCCGGTTTTGTTGGCGGAGCTGAGCTGAGCCGCGCTCCGGACGGTGCCGCGGTATACAAACAGCGCGCGGTGGATATCGTTCAGGGGGACGACGAAAGGCGCCTGTCCCTGTCCGTACTCTGGCCCCAGGCGCCCGTTAGGCCGCCGGTTCCCGGCCTGTCTCCTGACGCCCAGGAAACCGACGCCCCGGCGTCTCGCTATGCCGCCGTGGTCAGGGATTTGGCCAAAAGGCTTCCGAACGAGCGCGGAGTCATCATGTTCGCGGATTCGCGGCGGCGCGCCGAGCGCCTGGCGGCCATGCTCAACGAGGAGGCCGGCGACGGCACGGCCTGGGCCCACCACGGATCCCTGTCCAAGGACGTGCGGCGCGCCGTGGAGCGCAAACTCAAGGAAGGCCGCCTGCCCTGCGTTGTGGCCACCAGCTCCCTAGAACTGGGCATAGACGTTGGCTCCATCGACCTGGTTGCCCTGGCGGGGACCCCGTCCAGGGCCGACCAGGCCATACAGCGCATAGGCAGGTCGGGCCACCGGGTAGGAGCGGAGAGCAGGGGACTGCTCTATCCCTTCCACGCGCCGGATGTTCTTCAGGCGGCAGCCCTGGCCGGAGCCGTACGGGACCGGGAGCTTGATCCTGTACGCCCCCTGTCCCAGCCCCTGGACGTTCTGGCCCAGGTCATTCTGTCTGCCGTCCTGTGGGACGAGCTGGCTGTGCAGGATGTCTTTGACCGGGTGCGCGCCTATTCGCCGTACCGCGACCTGGGCAGGGAGGATTTCGACGCCGTGCTTGCCACCCTGGCCGGCCGCCTGAACGGGTCGAGGTCCCGGGACCTTACCGCGCGCGTGTGGCTGGACGACGAACGCGGTACCCTGCGCGCCAAAGACGGGGCCGCCATGCTTCTGTACGGCTCTGGCGGTGCCATAGCAGACAGAGGGTACTATTCGCTCCGGCTGGCCGGCTCGGGGGAGCGCATCGGCGAGCTGGACGAGGAATTCGTGTTCGAGCGTCGCGTTGGCAACAGCTTCACGCTCGGAGCCATGGCGTGGAAGATCGTGGCCATTGGCGACGAGGCGGTGGAAGTCCAGCCCCTGGACCGGGCGGCAGATTTCATGCCGTTCTGGAAGGCGGAAACGGCGGCGCGCGGAGCGGGCGTGAGCGGCCGCATGCTCAGGCTGTGCGCTCTGTTCCAGGATGACCCTGAGGCCTTCCGGCGGGAGCTCGCTGGCCTGGACATGGACGCTTCCTCGCGGGATCGGCTGGACGCCTTCCTGTCGGCCCAGGCGCGGGCCGGCGGCGGCTTGGGACTTCCTGGGGCGGGCCGGGTAGTGCTGGAACTGTACAAGGATCCGGCCCGCTCCGGCGACGCAGTGCCCGTGTTCGTCCACACCCTGCGCGGCCTGGCCGTGAACGAACCCCTTGGGCTGGCCGTTTCCGGCATCCTGGCTGAGAATCTGGGCGTGGGCGTGGACGTCCTGGCCAATGACGACTCGGTATGGCTCCTGGTGCCCCTGCCGGACCCCGCCTCAGCCGCGCGCGCCGTCAAAGACGCTTTCAAGACCCTGGGAGACGGCCGGGAACTGGCCAGGCGCCTGCGCGCCAGGGTGGCCACCAGCGCGGCCTTCGGCGCGGCTTTCAGGGAATGCGCCGCCAGGTCCCTGCTCCTTCCCAAGGCGGGTTTTGGCAGGCGCACGCCCCTGTGGATTACCCGCCTCAGGGCAAAGCGCCTGTTCGAGCGTCTGTCCGGGGCTCCGGACGTTCCGGCCATCAAGGAAAGCTGGCATCTGGTCCTGGACGAACGTTACGACCTGCCGGCGCTTGCGGCCGTGCTTGCGGACTTGGCGGCCGGGGCTATAGAGCTGTCGTCCTTCGTGTCCACAGTGCCCAGTCCCCTGGCGCGCGGCTCGGGCTGGATGGCCACCAATCGCTATCTTTATGATGGCGACGAACTGCCTTCGGGCGCGGCGGACGCCGGCAGCTACGCTGACCGGGCCCTTGCCCAGGCCCTGGACCATGAAGCCCAGAGGCCGGCTATACCCGGACCCGTGTACGCCGCGTTTATGGCCAGGCTTCTCAGGGAAGATCCCGGCTGGGCTCCTGACAGCCCGGATGCCCTGGCAGACTGGGTGGACGAGCGCGTCGCCGTGCCGCTGGACGAGTGGGAGCGCCTCCTTGCCGCCTGCCCCGCAGACCTGGCCGCGGAAGCTGTGGCCGCCCTTGAGGGTGGGGCCAGGCCGGGGCCGCTTGGTCGCCTTGCCCGCCTGCGCTTGCCGGGCGCCGGCATGGACCTTGTCGTCCACCAGCGTCGCCGTAGCCTCCTCAAAGCCGGGCCATACGCCTGGCTGCCCGAGTGGCTGCGCGGCGGAGGCATTGTGGCGCTCTCCCGGCTTGGATTCCTGACGGGGGCAGAACCCGCGCTTCTGGACGGACTGTGCGCGGCCTTGAGCGACGAAGGGGCCGTGGTGCTGGACGCGTCGGCTTTCCGCGTGGATGGCTGGCCACCGGAGCCGGCGGTATGCGACAGGGACATTCTGGACGGCCTCCTGCGGTCGGTGCGCTCGGCGGCCCGGCCTGCCGTCAAACCCCGGCCGGAAGGCAGCCTGGCCGCTTTCCTTGCCGTCCTGCACGGCCTGGGAAGGCGCAACGAGGATCTGTCCGAGGTGCTGCGCCGTCTGTCAGGTTACCCGGCCAGGGCCGGTCTGTGGGAAACAGCCATCTTTCCGTCCCGCGTCAGCGCCTATTCGCCCGACAGCCTAGACGCCCTTGTGTCCTCCGGCTCCGTGCTCTGGTACGGCCAGGGCGACGACGTGGCGTTCTGCTCCCCGGACGATTGGGAGTTGTTCTGGGACGGCTCACGGAGCTCGCTGATAGCCCCCGGCCACTCGCCCGTGGACGTATGGGCCATCAGGGACAGCTCGGGCCTGGACCTGGCAGCGCTCAGGGATGCCATGCGCCGGGAACTGAGGTCCGGCCGCATAAGCTCCGACAGTTTCGGGCCGCGGAGGAAGGCCTGGCCAGGCGCCAGCGGGGCGGACGCGGGACAGGCCAGGTTCCCCGAGCGACACGGCGCGCGACCCGGGCACCCGCGTGTGCCCCTGGCCTTGCGCGACCGGTGGAAGGCGGGGCCGCCCGTTCCTGGACGCTGGTTTTCCCTGGAGCTCGAGCAGCTTGATCTTGACCCGGCAGACATCTTTGGTTTGGATACCAGGCGTGCCAGGATAGCGGCCCTCAGATACGGGGTGGTAGCCAGGGGCGTCCTGGAACGGGATGCTCCCGGGCTCCGCTGGGGCCGGCTGTTCCCGGCCTTCAGGCGCATGGAACTGGCGGGAGAGCTGGTGTGCGGGCGCTTTTTTGCGGAACTGGAAGGCCCCCAGTTCATGGATACGGACGCCTATGCCCTCTGGAAGGACGGAGCGGAGGAGACCGGGATATGGAGCGTCAGCGCGGCTGATCCGGCGAGCCTTGCTGGCATGGACCTGGGCGGGCGAGCGGTGGCGCGGGGGCTGAAGCCTCCCGCCCGCCTGGCGGGAAACTGGCTGGCCTACCGCGGCGGGGAGCTGGCGTGCGTGTCGCGGCAAGGCGGCAGGGAACTGGACGTGTCGCTTAGGCCCGACGATCCCGACCTGGAAGCCCTTTTGTCGTTCCTGGTCATGGCCAGGGAGCGGGCAGTGGATCCCCAGCGGAAAATCGTGGTGGCCCGCGTCAACGGCCAGCCTGCGGCTGACGGACCGTGGTCCCGGGCGCTTTCAAGCATCGGCTTTGAGCGCGACCGGGGAACCATGACGCTGTGGTAGGTCGCCGGGCAATGAAAACGGGGAGCCGCGTCGGGCTCCCCGTCGATACTCAGCGCTTCTGGGAAAGGCTTTGGCTCAGTCCTCTTCCTCTTCCTGGGTGCGGAAGGCCGCGGCGGCCTTGACCACGTCGTCTGCAATCTTGCCGGATATGGGCGAGTAGTGGTCGAACTCCACCTCAAAGCTGCCCGTGCCGCTGGTCATGGCGCGCAGGTCTATGGAGTAGCGGAGGAGCTCGGCGTGCGGGACCTCAGCCTTGATTTCCACGATGCCGCCGCCTATGGGCTGCTGGCCCGATATGCGGCCGCGCCGTCCGGACAGGTCCGACATGACGTCGCCTAGGTACTTGTCCTCCACGAACACGGTCAGCGAGTTGACGGGCTCGAGCAGGGTGGGACCGGCGTTCTTGCACGACTCTCGGAAAGCCCCGCGCGCGGCGATCTTGAAGGCCATCTCGGACGAGTCCACCGGGTGTTCCTTGCCGTCCATCAGGCTTGACTTGATGTCCACCATGGGATACCCGGCCACGATGCCAGCTTCCATGGCCTGGTGGATGCCCTTCTCTATGCCGGGCACAAAACCCTTGGACACGGCGCCGCCGAATACCTTGTTCTCAAAGGCGTAGTTCTCTCCGCGGGCCAGGGGCTCAACCTCCAGCACCACGCGTCCGTACTGGCCGTGGCCGCCGGACTGCTTCTTGTGGGTGTATTCCCCGCCGGCTTTCTTGGTGATGGTTTCGCGGTAGGCGACGCGGGGAACACGGGTTTCCACGGCTATCTTGGCGGCGTGGCGGATCTTGTCCAGCACCATGTTGATGTGGAGCTCGCCCATGCCGGCTATCACGGTTTCCTTGGTTTCCGAGTTGAACCGCACGCTGAAGGTCAGGTCTTCCTCGGCGGCCTTGTGCAGGAGCTCGGACAGCTTGTCTTCCTCTTTTTTTGAGGCCGCGGTTATGGCAACGGCGTGCACCGGCTGGGGCAGTCGGAGCGGCACGAACACGTCCTGGCGCTCGGGGGCGCAGAGGGTGTCGTTGGTCTTGAGCGACGGGCTCTTGGCCAGTATGCCTATGTCTCCGGCGCACAGTTCCTTGACCTCTTCCAGCTTCTTGCCCTGCGCCGTGTACAGTTTGGCCGGCCGTTCCTTCTTGCCGTCGGTCATGTTGGCAAAGTCGGACTCCGTGCTGAGCTTGCCGCCGATGACCTTGACGTAGGACAGCTTGCCGGAGAACTGGTCGATCTGCGTCTTGATGACCAGGGCGGCCAGGGGCGACGATGGGTCGACGCGGACGGTCTTGTCGCCCTGCACGGGCTCGGGTGTGAGCGTGAGGGGGTCGGGAGCCATGGCCGCGAAGAAGTCAAGCACGGCCGCCGTCCCCGAGTTCTTAAGTCCGGCGCCGGCGAATACCGGCACGATCCGGTTGCCGGCCAGGGCCTCAGACAGGCCCTTCACGATCTCGTCCTGGGACAGCTCTCCCTCGGACAGGTATTTTTCCATCAGGTCGTCATCGCCCTCGGCGGCGGCCTCAGACAGCGCGGCGCGGGCCTCCTTGACGGCGTCCGCGTACTCTGCGGGCACGGGGGCGGCGCTTTCTTTCTGCTCGTGGCTGGCCGGCAGGGGATAGGCTTTCTGGTTGATCACGTCGATGACGCCCTTGAACGACGCGCCGTCGCCCATGGGTATGGTGACCGCCACCAGGTTGCACTTGAACTTGTCCTTGACGTCTGCAAAGGCGTTCTTGAAGTCGGCCCGCTCCTCGTCCATGCGGTTGATGAACACCATGCGCGGCTTCTGCCTGCTGTCCAGGTTGCGCCACACCTTGATGGTTTCTATCTGCACGCCGGAACGGGCATCCACCAGAATCAGCGCGGATTCGCACGCGCGGAGGGCAAGGACCACGTCTCCCACAAAGTCGGACGAACCGGGGGTGTCCAAAAGGTTGATTTTTTTGTCGGCCCAGAGCGCGTGGGTCAGGGACGTATGAACGGATATCTTGCGCTCGACTTCCTCTTCGTAGTAGTCGCTGGCCGTTTTGCCTGACTCAATGGTTTCGGGCTTGCCTATGGCTCCGGCGGTGAACAGGATGTGTTCGATCAAAGTTGTTTTGCCAGTACTGCCGTGGCCGGCAAGCGCCACGTTCCTGATGAGTTCGGTCGTGTAGGCCATGAACGTGCTCCTTACGGGATATTCGAGGCCGTCGCGCTGCCGCGCGGGCAGGGCCAGCCCCTTACGACACAGACCTTGCTGTAGCGTAGTTTAGTTCTAAGATGATACGGGCCGATTTTCGGACTTGTCAAGGAAAACCTGACCGCCAGGATGCTCGTTTCGGGCCGGTCGGCGTTGTGTGTCGGCGCTCGTCCGCCTGAGCGCGCGGGGGACTCTCAAGACCTGCTTACTGCCGTGAACCTTATTGGTCGCTCTGGGAGCTAGGGCTCCGTCCGACCTCAGGCAAGGGCGAACTGCGGCGTATACGCCCTCCTCACCCCCCC
>JAFGJV010000004.1 GCA_016928955.1 Spirochaetales bacterium | reverse complement strand
GGGGGGGTGAGGAGGGCGTATACGCCGCAGTTCGCCCTTGCCTGAGGTCGGACGGAGCCCTAGCTCCCAGAGCGACCAATAAGGTTCGTGGCAGTAAGGACGCCTTGCGCGAGCCGCCTGCTCCGTGTAGCCTCCAAGTGCCATGATACAGCTTGATAACGAGGAACAGCCGGCCGTGGTGCTGGATACCGGACGCTTTGTGGTGGCGTACAAACCGGCGGGCATGCACAGCGCTCCTCCCGGCAAGCGCGCCCCGGACGGGCACGGCCCAAGCCTGGCCGCCTGGCTGGGCACCCGGATACCGGCAGCCGCAGGGGTCCGCGGGAAACGCGAGGGCGAGGGCGGCATGGTACACCGTCTTGATCGCGACACCAGGGGCCTGGTGTTGTTCGCCCTGGACGACGACGCGTTCAGCTTCTTCGAGGGCGCGGCTGCTACCGGACGCTTCAAAAAGCGCTACCGCGTTGAAGCGGAGCCGGTCGGCTTCGGACTGCCCGGATCCCGACCCCTGCTTGGCTGTCCTCAAAGCGTGGCCGCGGCCGACTGGGCCAAGGACCTGCGGGCCAGGGACGCAGGGCGCCTGGCTGAGCGCCTTGGCGGCCGGAGCGTGGCCAGCCGGTTCCGACCCTACGGGCCGGGCGCACGCAGGGTCGCCTGCGGCGACGTGGCGCTCGTGGACAACGGTTCGGGCACGGATAAGCGCTGGACTGAGCGGGTTTACAGGAGCCAAATCCTGGACGCCCGGGCTGAAGGATGCGTGGTCATGGCCCGCGTGGAGCTGACGGGAGGCTTCCGCCACCAGATCAGGGCCCACATGGCCTGGCTCGGACTCCCCCTGCTGGGCGACGAGCTGTACGGCGAGGGCGGCCAGCCCCTGGCTCTGGTCGCGTACGCGCTGGACGTTCCGGACCCGGACGGCGGGCCGGACGTGTCCGTGGAGCTTGATCTTGCCTTGATGCCGAATGCCAAGTACCATAGATAGATATGGCGGAAACATCGACATTCGAAAATCTGGTGCTTGAACTCGACCCGGCCGAGCGGGCGTCCCTCCTGTCCAAGCTGGGCAGGGTGGCAGCGGTGCCGAACGAGCCTCTCCGGAGGGACGTGCAGGCATCAGCCGACCGCATCGACTACGCCGCAGAATTTCGGAACCTGGGCTTTTTGCCCCGTCTGCTAATCGTCCTCAAGAGCGTGTTCACCGGGGTGAGCAGGGAAGAGGTCATGCGGGAACGCATACTCAGGTCCATAGGCCGGGAAGCGGAAAGCCAGGGGCCGGGCCTGGCGGACACCAAACGCAAGGTGTTCCTGGAACCTTTCCGGGACGAGCTGTCGGCCCTCAGGGGGGCAGCACGGTACTTCTACGACCTTCTGGACAAAACCCTTGAGAAGAGCCGGGGCGAATTCTTCGCCTTCCTTGCTTCCCTGCAGTTCGAGCAAACCCACCAGGAGCTCAGCGTGGAGGCCGATCCCCACGTCTTCCTGGAGCGGAACGCCCTGGCCACGGACGCGGACATACGCACGGCCATCAACGCGGCGTTCGAGTCGGCCCTGTCCCGCATGGACGAAGACCACCGGAGGCTCATGCTTCAGGACGTGCGCAATCTGCACGCGCTCAAAAAACTGTCCGGCTTCCTGTTCGACCGGCTGATCAACGGCTTCCAGACCTCGCCGAGCGGGAGGCGGGAGCTGAGCTTCTACGCGGCCGCCGACCAGCTCGAGGAGCTGGCGTCCGTGCTGTTGTCGCTCGATCCGCCGTCGCCAAAGGTGATGGAAGCCATTCTGGCCTTTGTGATTGGCGACCAGTTCATGAACCAGGGCGCGGAGGCCGACGAGGCGGTGCGCTCGGAAATGGCCAACGCGACCAAGGCCCTCTCGGTCATCCGGGGATTCAACGCGCGCGTACCCCTGGCCATGTTCCTGCGCGTGGCCAACGAGGATCCCAACTGGCATTGTCCAAATTTTTCCGGCGGGGAGGACTGGTTCGCGCTCTTCAAGGCGTACTGGAAGGACAGGATAGACAAGCGCTACCAGAAATTCATCGCGGAACGCCGTATCCGGCAGCTGGACGCCGACATAGTCGCCCTGATAGGCGCCGATAACCGGAGCTGGCTGGAACACGTGTCGGAGACGGGCGCGGAAGCCGTGCCGCCCCTGCGCTTTGCCCGCGCCATACGCTTTCTGGAATCGTTCTACCACGGCGTCTTCCTCAATGACATCAACAAGGTGCTCAAGGTGGTGCTGCTGGACGGCGAGTTTTACAAACGCGACAACCGGCTGGAATTCACCGACGCGTACAACAGCCTGCTCCAGACGGGCGAGGCATTGAAAAACCTGGACAAACGCCTGGCCCCGGACGGCGAGCTCGGCGCCACGTACTACCATGCCAAAAACGAGCTCATTCCGGTCCAGATCAAAAAACGCAAGGTCGAATCGGCCGTGCAGGCGGCTGAAACCGAGGCTGAGACCCTCCTTAGGCGCGCCAACGACGCCATGACCAAGATGCAGCTGATACTCAAGGGCATACTGCAGGCCGAGGCCCGCGGTCGCTACGACTCGCTGGCCAACCTGTCCAGCATCGACGGCAAGGCCAACAAGGATTTTCAGAAGAACCTGGAACTGGCCAAAAACCGTTTTGAGAAGGCCGTGTACCTGATGGGAGAACTTTCCCGGGTGGCCCTGAGCGTGGCCGAATGACGGACACCCGGGCCGTTACCTTTTTTTCCGCCGCCGTGGACACGGTTCCGGGAGCGGCGCTGATCCTACCCCTATGGCCCAGCGGAGGCCCTCGGGCCATGCTCAGCCCACGGTCGGCGGGCCCCATGACCTATGAGCCTGCTCGCGGCAACCCGGTGCGCGACGCGTGGCTTTCGTCGCAGGGCTGTAAGCATGGGCGCGTTCTGGCCGTGACCCTGGCGCACAGCCGCCGGGTCGTGGCGGCACGGTCAGCGGACCAACTAGCCGGGGTTGAGGCGGACGGCATCGTTACCGACAATCCATCGGTTTGCGCCGTGGTCACGGTGGCAGACTGCATGCCCATCTATCTGTATGACACCTGGTCCGGAGCCTTTGGGCTCCTGCACTCTGGCTGGAAGGGTACCGGTATTCTGGAGGACGCTGTCGAGCTGATGGGCCGCACGTACGGCACGCGGCCGGCTGACCTGGCTGCGTGCCTCGGTCCCCATATCGGTCCGTGCTGTTACCGCGTGGATGCAGGCAGGGCCAAGGCCTTTAGCGACCAGTTTGGGCAGGCTGCCGTCCTTTGGCACGACGATGGACCCCGGCTCAATCTTGCCGCCGCCAATGTCGCCCTGGCCGAGCGCCTGGGTATAGGATACCTGTCCGTGGCCACGGACTGCACGTCGTGCGACCCTATCTTTGGTTCCTTCAGGCGGGAGGGGCCACAGGCATTCACGCGCATGGCCGCCGTCATAGGCTATCCGGAGCACGCATCATGAATACGACACGACCGTTGCTAGTCCTTGCCCTGTCGGCGCTCGGGGTGTCCGGCCTGTATGCCCAGGACGCGGCCACAGACCAAAGCGGACGCCTTGTGCCCTATGTTCAGGCGGCCGGGCATGTGGCTATCAGCGAACGGTCGGATTTCAGCCGCTACGAAAACGGCCGCTACTCTGGCTTGTGGTCGAGGCAGGCCAGGCTGGAACTGGATCTCAGTCCGGGTCCGGCCGGCTCGTCGCTGTATCGGGGAGACGTCCTCTTGTTCGAGGAGAGCCTCCGCGGCTCCGCGTACGCCGCGTCCTTGGTCAACGCGTCCTTCCCGGTGGCCTTTTCGGTCAGCGCAGGCGGCGTCACCTCGTTCACGGAAGATCCTGGCTATCCCATACTGCGCGGCGTCCCAGCCCCGCCACCGGAACCAGTGCCCGTGGGCGGGCGCTGGCAGGGCGAGGGCGTGGTGGTGGTGAGGCCGCGGACAAACGCCCCGGCAACCCGGGTGCGGACGGCCATACAGTACGAATTCAAAGGTTCCACCGTATGGGAAGGCCGTCCGGCCCTGTCTGTCCAGGCAAGCTATGCCGTCAGGTACTCGGGCAACGACCGGCAGGGTGACCCGAATCTGAGCTCGGCTATGGGGGGCAGGGTAGCGGACATCGTGCTGGACCCTGACACGGGTGCAACGCTGTTCATACGGGAGCGCGTGGACGAAACCTACACCTACCGGGACGGCTCCAGCGTGCGGCTCAAGGGCTTCATCCTGCATTTCCATAAAGGATCCCTGCCGGGCGACCGCGCCGCGGTGGCGGCAGCCCTCGGGGTGCCGGAGGCCGTACCGGGCGGCGGAACCGCGCCGGGTTCAGGCTCGCAGGCGGGTTCGGCGGGTACGGGCGCTGTGGCCACAACCGGTGCATCAGGGGGCGGCGCAGATTCAGGGACCGTCCCGGCGGCATCCACGGGATCCACAGCAGACGAAACGGGCACGGCAAGCTCGACGACATCCGCCAGCCAGGCCATAGAGGCCCCGGGCGGCGCCTACGCGGTTAGCCAGAGCGACAGGGGCGTGGTGCTCATCCTTTTTGACCTGCGCTTTGTGGCGGACAGCGACCAGCTCCTTGCGGGCGAAAAACCGCGGCTGGACGCCATAGCCGAGGCGCTCAAGCGAATTCCGGACAGGACCTTCCTGGTGGAGGGCCACGCGGCCGACGTGGGCAAGCCCCAGGGGCAGTACCAGCTGTCCGAGGCCAGGGCCAAGCGCATCGTTGACGAGCTGGTCGCCAGGGGCATACCCGCGAGCCGCTTCATATACCGAGGACTCGGCGGTGATGTGCCCCTAGCCCCGAACGACACGGAGCAGGGCAGGGCGCGGAACAGGCGCGTTGAAATAACCGTGCTTAATTGAGGCCACGCTCTCTTTTCAGACACGCAGTCTCTTTCGGCTTTGCCCGCCCTCTGCTACAGTATGGGCATGGATACCCGTGCATACCTTGGACATTATCTACGCTCACCCCTGGGCATGGCGGCCACGGCCGGTTCCCTGGTTCTGACCTTCCTGCTGTTCAGAGCGCTGGGCCCCGCCCTTGCCGTCCTATGCGGCGTCGGACTGTGGTCGGCGGCCTTTGTGGCCGGCCTTCTGTCCGGCGCGGGCCCTAAAGCCGCCCAGGCAGAGCGCGAGCGCGCTGACTGGAAAAAGGCGCAGGCCTACCTGGCGGGAGCAGACGCCATGGCCAGGCGCCTGTCCAGCGTACGCATGCCCGACCCGGAGCTCAGGCCCCTGGTCGAGCTTCTGGGCATGCGCGCGCGGGCATACGTGGAGGCAGCTCGCAGGGAGAAGACCCGCGATCCCAAGGCCGAGGACGCCATAGCCGAGGGCTTGGATGTCATCAACCTGTATCTCAGGGAGCTGGACGACGCGTCCACCGAGCGCCGCTATGAACTTGCCGATGACGACAGGGTTCTGCAAGCCCAGGCCCGCGTCGCCGGACTCCTCAGGGACAAGGCGGCCCAGCTCGAGCGGGCAACTGAGGACATAAGCGGACGACTCCACCGCGACGACGGCCTGTCGATAAAGGAGACCGTATGAACAGCAGGTTTTTCCGCGTCGCGCTGGCGCTTGCGCTGGCCACGGCGCTCGCCGCGTCGCCCGCGTACGCCCTGGACGCCGACCTGGTGTCGGCCGATATCACCGTGGTGCTCAGGCCAGACGGCCTGGGCGAGTTTTTCCACCGTTATGAATGGCGGGTGGACCAGGGCACCATGGGCGGTTTCTATTTTCAGGGCGAGGCGTTCCAGCCGGTGTGGAACCCGGAACGCTGCTACGCAGACCTAGAAGGCCAGGTGCGGGTGCCGCTACGGATAGACGACCTGGGCTCGCGCTTTGACGTGCTCCTTGCCGACGGACGCCGATTTTCGGGCACGGCGTACTACAACCTGAACTACTCGGGCAACCTGGTGGGCGCCGGCCTGTTGGGCATCACGGAAAGCGACGAGCACGGCACGCTGGTGTACTTTTCCTGGGGGCCCGTGACCTGGGACGAGCCATTGGAAAGCCGCACCGTGCGGCTGGTGACGCCTGTGTCGGTGGATGGCCCCGAGCTCAGCCAGGAAGACAAGGCGGCCGTGCCCATGCTGACCGAACCCGAGGTCAACAGCCAGAACCGGATAGACTACTACGGGTCGCCGGGGAATGACGGGCGTCATTACCTGACCATTCTGTTCCATCAGGAGGGACCGGGTGTCGAGGAAAGCCAGCACCTCATGCTGTATTTCCCAAAAGACTGGCTGGGCATTGATGTTGCACTGGACGACGCCGGCTCAGGGCTCGCAACGCCGGAACCGAACATGTTCACAGAAGACAGCGGCGTGGGTTTCCAGCAAGAACCCGGGATCCGTCCCCTTGCGCTTCCGGCTTTGCTCGCTGTTCCCCTGTTCGGGGGGGCTATAGCCCTGGCCCTGTTCCTGTACCATAAACGCGCCAAGGGGCACGCGGCCAGGGCGGCCATGGTTGGAGGCATAGCCTGGGCAGGCGACTCGTGGACGCCGCCCAAACTCTTTGTGGGCAGTTTCCAGGTGCCCGGCAAGGTGCGTGACGACCTCCATCCCGTGGAAGTGGCCTTGCTCATGGAGCTGCCCCTGCCGCGGGTGGCCGCCATCATGCTGGAAGGCCTCAGGGGCCAGGGCATCGTGGCCATCACGAGCGAACAGCCGCTACGCGTTAGCTTCCTGTCCGGCAAGAAAGCGGGACATCCCCTGGAAGAGGCCTTCCTGGCCGCCTTTGACGCGGACGGCAACGTGCTGGCCGGCCTTCTGGCAGATTTTTTTGAGAACGCCATCAAAGGTTTGCAGGAGAAGCTCTGGGATTGCGACCTGGAGGCCACCAAGGCTTTCTACCGCGACAGGCTGGCCAAGGAAACGGAGCTTGCGCGCGAGCAGGAAACCTGGACTGACGAGCGCAGGACAGCCTACCGACGCGACCATCGGTACTGGTCGTACTGGCACGGCTACGCGCGGGTAGTGTCCCATCCCGGCTACCTGTCGGAGCTCAGGCTCCCGGACGGGATGCAGTCGGGCTATGCCGAGTTCATGCGCTCGGCCGCCTGCTACTCGGGTTGCTTCACTCCGCCCAATACCGGCACGGTGGACGCCTGCTACTCGGCTTGCCACAACGCCTGCCACGACGCCTGTCATTCGGCGTGCCACTCGGCGTGCCACTCGGCCTGCCACTCGGCCTGCCACTCGGCCTGCGTGTCCGGGGGCGCCCATTGAAGCGCCTGTCCTGGATATACCGCTTCTGGTTCGATCTTGGGCCGTACGCGTACGCGCGCACGGAGGACAACGTGGTTATCTTGCCGCCTAACCAGGTGTACAAGACCAATGCCACAGGTGCCCAGCTGGTCGAGTTCCTCGGGGCGGGCGGGCGCTTTGAGGACATACCGGGCATGGACGAGGGACGTGCCGCCGAGGTGGACTCCTTTTTCCGCGACCTGGAACGGGCCGCCCGCGGACAGGCGTCGTCGCTTGACCGTGTGCCCTACGATTTTTCCTTCACGCGCCTGCCCGTGCTCGGGGAGATAGCCGTTACCTACCGCTGCAACAACCGTTGCCTGTTCTGTTACGCTGGCTGCGGGGGCGACGACGGCCTGGCCAAGGTGCAGGGCGGGCACGAACTGGACACGGACGGTTTTAAGCGCGTCATAGACATATTCCGAGACGAGGCAAAACTGCCGTTCTTCTCGTTTACCGGCGGCGAGCCGCTCGTGCGGAAGGACATAGAGGAGCTGGCCGCGTACGCCGTGTCCAAAGGCCTGCGCGTAAACCTGGTCAGCAACGGCACCCTGGCCGACAAGGCCCGGGCACGCTCGCTGGTCCGTTCCGGACTCCGCACGGCTCAGGTCAGTCTTGAGGCCCCGGACGCGGGGACGCACGACTTCTTGGTGGGCAGGCGCGGCGCCTTTGCGGAAACCGTGGCCGGTATCCGCGCCCTCATGAAGGCGGGCGTGGAGGTCCAGACCAATTCCACGGCCACGGCAAAAAACCTGGACGCCCTTTTGGAACTGCCTGCATACGTTGCCAGCCTGGGCATACGCCGCATGTCCATGAACCTGTTCATACCCGCCGGCAGGGGCATGACTGAGCGGGATTTGTCGCTGAGCTACGCTGACACGGGCGCGTTCATAGACAGGGTCCGCAAGGCCGCGCTGTCGGCCGGCGTGGATTTTCTCTGGTATTCGCCCATGCCCATGTGCGTGTACAACCCCATAGCGCGGGGGCTTGGGAACAAAAGCTGCGCCGCCTGCGACGGGCTTCTGTCCGTGTCGCCTTCAGGGGACGTTCTGCCGTGTTCGTCCTGGCCGGAGCCCGTGGGCAACCTTCTGGCCGACGGCTTCCGGGCTGTGTGGTTCTCGGAGCGGGCGGCCTTTCTCAAGGACAAGCGCTACGCGCCCGATGAATGCAGGTCCTGTTCCCTATTCACCGCCTGCCAGGCAGCCTGTCCGCTGTACTGGCGCGTCAACGGCTATGACGAGCTGAAAGCCGCGTGGAAGGAGAAATCCGCATGGAACTGAACTACCGATTCGGGCGCCTGGGCCTTTCTGCTAGGCTGGCCGCCGCCGGTGGCCTGTACGCGCTCGCTGTGGTATGCCAGACCGTTCTGGGCCTGCCCCTGTTGTCCGTGCCGGCCATAGCCGCGGCGTGGTTGGTGCTGGCCATCAAGCCCGTGACCAATAAGCCGGACGACCAAGGCCTGGAAGAATGGCGGCCGGTATCCGTGGCGGAGGTGGACCGGATAGCCGACGGTATTCGGGAAACCCGCAATATCAAGGCCAAGCTGGCCGGACCCGTGGCCCTGGGAGTGCTCGGCCTTATGGGCCTGGGCCTGGCCGCACTGATAGCCATGCCCGTATCGGGTACCCTGTCGCTGGCCTTGATCGACACCGCGCTGTTCTCCGTGCCCGGGCTCTTTTTTGGCCGCGTGTCTGCCTTCACGCCGCCAACGCTGAACCGCATCCTGCCCAGTTTCCTGTCCGTCATGTCGGTCCGCCTGCCCGACGGCTTTGTGCTCACGCCGTATCTGCGCTTTGACAAGGACGCCGACGGCAAGGACGTGCCTGAGGACATGAGGCTGATGCTGGAACCCAGGCGCAAGCCGGCCGACCTGGTTGGCGTCCAGTTCCAGGTGGCCATCAATACCGGACCCAACGGGCAGGTGCCGTATATGTACGCGGTCGTGCTGACGCGCGGGCGCTCGGGGCCCACGCACGCGTCGTTCGCGGAATTCCGGGCGCGGGGCTACGAGGTGGAACGCGGCGGGGACGACGACTATGGCACCGTGGTCATCAGGCAGCGTACAGAGCGAGGCGGCTACCATACCGATCACGAGGACTGCGAACGCCTGATCCATACGGTGCTGGCAGGCTTTGGGGTACGCGCCGCCTGATGTGGCCTTGGAAGCCTAGTCCCGTTCTCCGAACACCACCGCGGTAAAACGCTTGAGCTCGGCCCCGGGATCCCGGTGGGAACCGGGCGGCAATCCAGCCTTCAGGCAGAGATGGTGAAGGAGCTGGTCACGGTCCCAGCCCTGTTCCGGGGCCACCTGGGGCAGGAATACGCCGGAATTCCAGCCCAGGCTTAGATGAACGCCGTGTACTCCAGGCTGAACGTCGTCCGGCTTGCAACTTTCCATGGGAGACAGGGCTGATATCTCCAGGTCCAGCTCCGGTTCCTCGGACGCGTCCAGGGGCGGGAAGCGGGGATCATCGAACGCGGCCGCCACGGCCATGTCGCGCACTACCTGGTACAGGGGTTCGGACGACACCATCCTTCCGATGCAGCCCCTGAGGTTGCCGTGCTTGTGCAGGGTGACAAAAGCGCCGCAGGGCTGGGCCGCGGCCGGACTGAGGGCCGGCCACGCGGGCTTTCTGTGGCCTAACCTTGCCCGAATGGCTTCTCGGGCCGTGGCCAGAAGGCCGGCCCTGTCCTCCGAACCAAGATCCAGCATATCAGTTTTTCCTCCGCCAGGCCGCCGCCGCGTAATGGACCACGCGGTCGGCGCTCTCATGCCCCAAGGTCTTGGAATCCGCCCTGGCCAGCACGCTGACGTCCAGCGCGGACGCGTTCTTCATGGCCAGGAAGGCGGCCAGGGCAGCCGATCCATGGGAAAAGCCGTGGTCACGCTGGGCCAAAAGGCCGCGCCACTGCTTGCTGGATATGAGTTCCAGCATGTGCTCGCTGGTGGCAAGCGCGTCGTCTGAATTCCTGGATGAGCCGAGGTTGCTGGACACGACGATCAGGGTGTCGGCAGCCAGAGGCGCGATCACCAGGTCCAACGCCCTGGCCAGGTTGGCAACCACGGCGCCGTCCGCTCCCTCCAGGATCAGGGGTACCAAATCGGCATCCGGGAACAGCCTCTGCATGAACGGCAGCTGGACTTCTATGGAATGGTCTTCCAGGTGGGGCAGGTCGTTGGTGTCGAACATCGTGCCGCAGGATTCCAGCTCGGCGCACAGATCTCTGTCCACGTGAATGAACCCCAGGGGCGTTTTGAATACGGACGACTCGGGTAGGTACACGCTGTCCTGGCCGTTGTAGCGCCGCGTGCCTAAGACGACCACACGGGACACGGGACGCCCGGCTGCTGCCTTCCACGCGGCTGCCTGCACGGCGCCCGAGTAGCCAAAGCCGGCGCGCGGGGACAAGATGGCAAGGGCGCCCGTTTCCACGTTTGGGGACGCGTCCAGGGCGGCATCCACGGCGCGCGCCAGCTCTGCCGGCTCGTCTGGGTAGAATATGCCGGCAACCACGGCGTCGCGGATCTTCCTGTGTGCGCGTTCCCGATCCATAGGCTACAATTATACTCCCACGAGCGCGGACCGCAAGTTCCAAGAACCTAGGGACCGCGGGAAAGGATACGCATGAGGGTACTGGTCGCGGATGACGAACCACGGCTTTTGGAATCAGTGAAGGATTTCCTGGGCGCGGAAGGCATAGACGCGGGCACCGCTCCCGATGGCGCGGCCGCCCGCACCCTGGTGTCCGAGGAAACCTGGGATGCCGCCGTGCTGGACATACGCATGCCGGGCATGGACGGCCTTGCCCTCCTGGCGTGGATCAAGGAAGCAGGCTACTCCCTGCCGGTGATCATGATGAGCGCCCATGGGGACGTGAGGGACGCGGTCGAGGCCATGCGCCTGGGCGCCTGCGACTACCTGGTCAAGCCCTTTGATCCGGATGAGCTGGTTATGCGCCTGCGCAAGGCCGTGCGTGAGAGGCGGCTCCTTGCGGACAGGGAGGCGTCGCGCAGGCCGGACTCAGAGCCGACGCGTCTTATAGGCCACAGCCCGGCCATACAGGAAGCCCTGCGCCTGGTGGACAGGGCCGCGCCGACTCCGGCCACCGTCTTGGTAAGCGGTGAAAGCGGCACGGGCAAGGAGGTGCTTGCCCGCCTCATCCACGAGCGCTCCGGCCGGCAGGGCGCCTTTGTGGCCGTCAACCTGGGTGCCGTGCCGGAGACCTTGATGGAAAGCGAGCTCTTTGGCTACGAGAAAGGCGCGTTTACCGGGGCGTCCGAGCGCAAGCAAGGGCTGTTCGAGCTGGCGGACGGCGGCACCCTGTTCCTGGACGAAATTGGGGAAATGCCGCTGGCCATGCAGGTAAAAATCCTGCGGGCCATACAGGAGCGCAAGGTGACGCGGCTGGGCGGCGTCAAGGGCCTGCCTGTGGACGCCCGCATCGTCGCCGCCACCAACCGCGACCTGGAGGCCATGGTGCGTGACGGCTTGTTCCGGGAGGACCTCTACTACCGCGTCAACGTGGTACGGATACGACTGCCGCCCCTGCGCGAGCGGCCGGGGGACGCGCGGGCGCTCGCCGAGCATTTTGTGGTCAGCCTGGGGCCGCGCATGGGCAGGCGGGGCATGCGTCTGTCCGCTGAGGCCCTGAAGGCCATAGAAGCCTATCCCTTTCCCGGCAACGTGCGCGAGCTGTCCAACCTGGTGGAACGGGCCCTGATCCTGGCCGATGGCGACGAGCTAACGCCGGCCGATTTCCAGTTCGGGCACGCGAGCGACGTCAGGACTAGCCGGGATAGCGATACGTCCGCCGGCACCGAGGAGCCTTTACCGCTCGCCGAGATAGAGAAGAGGGCCATTCTGGCCGCCTTGAGGCGCAACGGGGGCAAGCGGGAGGCCACGGCCACCGAGCTCGGCATAACGCGGAGGACCTTGTTCAACAAACTGAACGAGTACGGCTACCGCGACTGAAGGTCGGCGTCGTCCTTGGGCAAGAGCCTGATGTTCTCCGCGGGTACCGCGTAGCGAGCGCTGGATCCGGGTTTGGGCGAACGGGCGGCGGGGAATCTCAGGGTGCAGAGGATGTCTCCCGATAGCATATGACAGTCCACGGAATCACCGGCGTAGTCGGCGCGCATGCAGCGGGCGGTGAAACAGCCGGAACCGGCGACGGCGGGCGCGTCCGAAAGGACTGCGTCGCCACGTCCAAAGAAAACGTACGCTCCGTCGGCCAGGGGCATGCCTTCCGGGGCGGAAGCGCTTGCCAGCGGGAAGTTCCCGTCGGCTGTCAGGACCCTGCCCGATTCATGCCCGACGATGGGCAGGCAGGGACCCGAGCCTAGGAACCTGGCCAGACCCGCGCTGTCAGGACGCTCCCAAAGCTCGGATGGCGTACCACATTGCAGTATGGCGCCCGCGTCCATGACGGCCAGCTTGTCGGCCACGGCCAGCGCCTCCTCAAGGTCATGGGTCACGTACACCGCGGTCAGGCCGAAGCGCCGCTGCTCGTCACGTATGTCCTGCCTGAGCCTTTTCCGCAAGGCAGGGTCCAATGACGACAGGGGCTCGTCAAAGAGCACGATACCTGGCTGTATGGCTAGGGTGCGGGCCAGGGCGACGCGCTGGCGCTCTCCTCCCGACAGGCTGTCTATGCGCCTGCGTCCGAAACCTTCAAGGCCCACAGACGCAAGGAGCCTGTCGGCCTCGGCCAGGCGTTCGCGTTTGGACCGGCCGCGGCCCCAGAGTCCGTACGCCACGTTGCCGCCAGCGTCCAGGTGCGGAAAGAGGGCGGCGTCCTGGAACACCATGCCTATGCCGCGCTCCTTCGGCGAGCGGCCGCTGACGTCGGAACCTCCCACCAGAACCCTTCCACCGTCAGCGTCCAAGAGGCCGGCTGTCATGCGGAGGAGGGTGCTCTTGCCGCAGCCGGACGGTCCGGCTATGACCAGGAGGGAGCCGTCGGGAACCGTAAGTGATGCCCGTATGGTCAGTTCGGGCCAGGTCTTGGTCAGCGCGTCCAGTTCAAGCGATGGCATGTCTGCCGTCCTTCAGGAAGAAAACCAGGGATACGGCCAGCCCGAGGAGGGTCGCCGCGGCGCATGCCTCATTGAAACGGTAGGATCCGGCCAGCTGATACAGCTTCAAGGCCAGGGTCTCATAGCCGGGTACCGGCGCGGCTATCAGTGCGTTGGCGTCGCCTGCGCTTATGGCAAAGGCAAAGGCAAAGCCGGAGAGCAGAGCCGGGGCGGCCAGGGGTAGGCGGACCCTGAACACGGCGCCCAGTCGGGATGAGCCGAGCGCAAGGGCGGCGTCCGCCAGGCGTTCGTCTGACGACCCCAGGGCTCCCTGTATGCCTTTAAGGATGAAGGGATAAGCCGACACTGCCTGTACGGCCGCCAGGGTAAGCGGCGTTGCGGTGCCGACCACGGAACTCCAGCCGTAGGCGAGTACCACCGACGACAAGGCCAGGGGCGACAAGGGGAGAACAGAGGCCAGGAAGGGCGAGCGGGTCCGCTTGAGCGCCAGCGACAGGGCAAAACCTATCAGGGCGGCCAGCAAAGCCGAGCCCAGGCCAAGGGCCAGGGTGTTGCCCGCGGCGCGGACAAACGACGGGCTTGAGAACAAGGCCAGGTAGTTTCCAAGGCCAAGGTTGCCTGGGCCGTATTTTGCCGATCTGACCACCAGGGACTCGCCGGCTACTGCGGCCAGCGGGCCCAGAAAAGCCACCAGCACCAAGAGGCCGTAGACGACAGCACCGGCTACGCCGGCGGGACCACGGAAGGGAACGGCCGCTTCCCTGCGCGCCGCGTCCGTTCTCCGGCCGCTCACGCGCCGTTCCAGGCGAGCGTACGCGTACAGGGCCAGCAAGGCCACGGCGCTCTCGACCAGGGCAAAGGCCGAAGCCAGGGGCCTGTCAAGGTCAAAACGGGCTGCCCGGTACAGCTCGACCTCGGGCGTCCCGACGCCTGGACCGCCAAAGAGCAGCACGATGGTAAAGCTGAAAAAACACATCAGAAAGGTCAGGGTGAAGGCCGCCCCGGCCGCGGGCAGTATGCCGGGCAGGGTCACGGTCACGAAGGTGCGTACACGGCCGGCGCCCAGGAGCCTGGCCGCGTCCTCGGTGTCCCTCCGTATGCCTGACCACGCGTCGCCGGCCATGCTCATGACCAGGGGAAAGTTGTAAAAACCGTGGGCCAAGACCACGCCCCAGAACGAGTACAGAAAATCCAGGGGCGGGCTATCCAGGCTGAAGATGGCCATAAGCGCGCGGTTGAGAAAGCCGTCCTTGCCGTAATACAGCACAAAGCCCAGGGCGACGATCAGGGGAGGAACGCAGAAGGGAACGACGGCAAGCGCCGAAAGGAGGCGCTTGCCCGGAAATTTCTTGCGACCCAAGAGGTAAGCGCCGGGAAGCCCGACCAGCAAAGCCAGGACGGCGCTTGCCAGGGCCTGCCCCAGGCCAAAGCCAAAGGAACCGAGAAAGCGCGCGTCGCCAAAAGCCCGGCCTAGGTTGTCAAAGGCTCCGTCACCGCGGAACAGGGGCATGAAGGCGCCAGCCAGGGGAAGGGCAACAAACAGGCCAAGCACCGGGAACAGGGCGGCGCTGGCCAGTGTGTAAGCCCGCTCAGAAGGCAGGCGCGGAGCGCGCACGGCGGTCAGTTCAGGGCATCGAGCGCGGAGCGTTCCGCGCCTTCGAGCACGGCCGGGTCCACCAGGAGATTGGTGGTAGGCTTGGGCGCGTGTTCGAACGACGCTGGCAAAACGGTATCCGCTACTATGGGATACATCCAGTTGGAGAGGGGTATCGCTGACTGGAATTCGGGCGACAACATAAAGTCGATGAAGGCTTTGGCTGCCTGCGGCCGGCTGGTGCCCCTGAGGATGCCGGCGCCCTCAATTTGCACGGGATGGCCCTCAGGAAAGATCAGGGCCTGGTAGCGGCCGGCCGTCTCGTATTCGGCGTGATACGCCGGGCTGGTCGTGTAGGATATGACCAGGGGAGCCTCACCTTTGGTGAAAAGACCGTAGCCTGTGTCCCAGCCGGGGCTCAGAGTCAGGATGGACGGTTTAAGCCTCTGCCAATAGTCGGGCATGTCGTCGCCATACACGGCCTTGGTCCAGGCTAGAAAGCCGTAGCCTGGTGTGCTGGTACGTGGATCCATGAGTATCAGCGAGCGCTCGTATTCGGGTTTGGTCAGGTCTTCCAGGGTCCGCGGCGGCTCGGCCAAGCGCTCCGAATCCCAGATGATGGCAAAACTGCCCCAGTCAAAGGGCGTTACGCGCCACTGGTCGTCCAACACCAGGTCGGAAGGCACCAGCGCCGCGTTTTCAGGCCGGTAGGGCATGAAGATGTCAGCGCTTACGGCCTTGGGCAGAAGGTGGTTGTCCACTCCTAGAAGCACATCGGCCTTGGGCCTGGCTTTCTCGTCTATGGCCCTGGCCAGGGCCTGAGCCCCGTCGCCAACGGCCACCAGCTCCAGTTCAAGGCCAGTGGCCTTCTCGAAGGCCTCCTCAACAATGGGACCGGGACCCCACTCGGACGCGAACGAGTCGTAGACATAGACCACCAGGGCGCCTTCTTGGTCTGGCGCGTCGCAGGACAGGCAGCTCAGCGTGCCCATCAGCACCACGGCGCTCAAAAGGCAGGTGATAAGGATGGCTATGAAAGGTCGGTTAAAATTGAAGGTGGAACGTGCGTGCATGCGCTCCCTCCGCCGGCATTATCCGGATCAGGTTCTTCGGGTCTGTTCTCAGACAGGGTCATCCAACGGATGCCCGGCCACCCCGGCGCGCCCATCTTAGGCGCTTTGGCCGCGGAGGGTCAAGCGTCGCTCTATCTGCTCAGCCACCAGGCACCGGCCAGTATGGTCAGGACCGTAACCGGCACGCCTGCCTTGAGATAGCTCCAGAAACCGAGCTTGACGCCCCTGGAGGCTGCTCCTTCTGCGACGATCAGGTTGGCCACGGAACCGAGCAGGGTTAGGTTGCCCGCAAAGGTGCTGGCCATGGCCAGGATGAGCCAGGTACGCTCGGGATCCACCGCCGCCGCCGCGCCAGGGGCCAGGACCATGACGGCGGGAACGTTGGATATCACGTTGGACAGGCCGGCTGCCGCCACCGAGTAGCCAAGGGGAGAATCGGCGGCCGCAGCGAGCAAGGTTCGCTCGAACCAGGCAAAGGCCTCCGTGCCCGCGGCGGCCTTGGTGACAACAAAGAGGCCGCCAAAAAAAACTAGGAGGCCAAAATCGACTTCGCTGAATACCCGCTCAGGCTTAAGCCGCCTGGTAACCATGATAAGTGCGGCTGCCAGGGCCGCCGCGGCGCTTACCGGCGCGCCCAAGGCAAAACCGCCGAGCATGAGGACGGACGCCGTAAGGCTTTTCCATAATAGCGGCTTGTATACCCGCACCCCTGCCCTGATGGGCGCCGAGGGAACCACGCTGACAGCATCGCCTGCCAGCATGCCGGCCCTCCTTGCCAAAAATTCACGGGGAAAGGCCAGCATGATGCACATGAAGGAAATCACCAGAGCCATGAGGGCCACGGGGCCGAGCTCGGCCAGGAACCGCATGAAGCCTATGCCGCTCTGGGCTCCTATCAGCATGTTCTGGGGATTGCCTATGATCGTGGCGGCGGAGCCGACGTTGGCCGATACGGCCGTGGCCACCAGGTAGGGCACGGGATCGCGACGGGCGCGGAGAGCCGTCTCCGCGACGATGGGCCCAAAGAGCAGGCATATGGTATCGTTCAGGAAGGCTGCCGACAGGAAGCCAGAACTGAGCACGATGGCGGCAAGAAACAACACGGGAGCTCCGGCCAGGCCCGCCAGGCGGGCCGCGACCCAGTCAAAAAAGCCGGACAGGCGCATGCTGGCCGCCACCAGCATCATGGACAGCAGGAGCACGAGGGTGCCCAGGTCTATGGCGGCCAGAGCGTCCGCCACGCCCACGGATCCGGCGGCCACCAGGAGCGCGGCCGCGGCAAAGGCCACCGACGCGCGATTCATCCTGAGGCCGGGCACGCGTCCGGCCGCAATGGCGGCCATCGCGCCGAGCACAACCACATCGGTGAAAATTTCCCGCAGCATGGAGGCAGTATACAGAGGCTCCGCCGCTTTGATAATGCGTCTGCTTAGGCTACAATGGACCCATGGATTACTCAAAACTACCGGTATACGAGCAGAAGGACAGAATCCTGGCCGCCCTGGCGACCAACCAGGTCATCGTGGTTGAAAGCCCCACGGGTTCGGGCAAGACCACGCAGATACCCGTCATCCTACACGAGGCCGGCTACGCGCGCGGCGGCGTGATTGGCGTTACCCAGCCGCGGCGCATAGCGGCCATATCGGTATCAGAATTCATATCCCGTCAGCTCGGCACGCCCATGCCCGGGCTTGTGGGCTACAAGATGCGCTTTGAGGACAAGACCGAGCAGGGGACGGCCATCAAGATCATGACGGACGGCATACTCCTTCAGGAGATGAAGCTGGATCCGGCCTTGTCGCGTTACGCGGTGATCATGGTGGACGAGGCCCACGAGCGCAGCCTGAACATAGATTTCATCCTGGGGCTTTTAAAGCGCGTCCTGGAGGCCAGGCCCGAGTTCAAGGTGATCGTGTCGTCGGCCACCATAAACGCTGAGGTGTTCAGCGCGTACTTTGGCGACTGTCCCATCGTTAAGATCGACACGCAGGTGTTCCCGGTCACCGTGGTGTGGGATCCGCCGGCCCAGGAAGGCAACCCCGAGGCCCTGACCGACAAGATAGAGCAGATCGTGAACAGGGTGGTGGGCGACAAGCGCGATGGCGACATACTGGTCTTTCTCCCGGGCGAGAAGGCCATCAAGGACTGCATGCAGCGATTGTCCTTCACCGAGTGCCGGAGCCGCCTCCATCTTGTGCCCCTGTACGCGCGCCTGGGCAAGGATGAGCAGGAGCGCGTGTTCGACAAGGCGCCGGCGGGCAAGACCAAGGTGATCATCAGCACCAACATAGCGGAGACCAGCGTCACCATAGACGGCGTGACCAGCGTGATAGACTCGGGCCTGGCCAAGCTGAATTTCTACAACCCACGGACGTACACGGCCAGCCTCATCGAAGTGCCCATATCCAAGGCGTCGTGCAATCAGCGCAAGGGCCGCGCCGGCCGCACCCAGCCGGGCTACTGCTACCGCCTGTACGGCCGCGACGACTTCGAGAACCGCTCGCTGTTCACCATGGAGGAGATATACCGCACGGACCTGTCGGAGGTGGTACTCCGCATGGCCGAGCTCGGCATCACGGATTTTGAGCGCTTTGATTTCATATCCAAGCCGGCGCGGTCGGGCATCCTTGGCGCCATGGACGTGCTCAATCTGCTTGAGGCCCTGAATCCGGACCGCACGCTGTCGACGATAGGAACCATGATGTGCGCCTTTCCGCTCCTGCCGCGCCTGTCCAGGATGATCGTCGAGTCCGTCATGAAATACCCCGACGTGGTGGAAGAGGTGGTGGTGGCGTCGTCGTTCCTCTCCACCATGAGCCCCTACGTCCTGCCCCCGGGAGAGGAGCTGGAAGCCAGGCGGGCCCACCACGCGTTCCGGGACCCGGCAGGCGACTTTGTGTCGTATCTGGTCATGTTCAAGGCCTTCCGCGACGCCAAGCAAAAGGCGCGCTTCTGCGAGCGGAGCTATCTGGACGAGCGGACCCTGCTCGAGATAGCCCGCATAAAGGAACAGATCGAGCTGATCGTCAACTCGCTCGGCGTGCCCATAGGTTCGGGCGGTTCCACTGATGACTACCTGTGCGCCGTCAGCAGGGGCCTTATCCAGTTCGTGTGCGCGCGACAAGACCGGGGTATCTTCCGCACGCTGATGGGCGAGAAGGTGCAGATCCATCCGGGCTCGGTGATGTTCAAGGAGAATCCCGACTATATCGTGGCCGGCGAGATAGTCCGCACCACCCGCATGTACGCCATGAGCGTGTCGCCCCTCAAGCGTCCCCTGCTGGTGAGGATATCTCCGGTGGTGGCCGACACATTCCTGGGCAGGAAACAGGCTGTCATACCCAGCGGACCGGAGGCCGGCAAGCCAGAGCGGCGCAGGGAGGCCGCGGCCAAGGCAGGCGAGCCAAGGGATTTCACCACCCGTATCAAGATCGGGAGCGAGATTTTCGAAATTGTCGCCGAGAAGAAACGCAAGAAGGCCATCTTGGACTGGGAACGCTTCAGCAAGGCCCGGGAGTCCCTGAGTGCCGATTCAGGGGCCGCCTTCAAGGGCATGCTGGGCGTGGTCAAGGTGGACCACAAAGTGCTCATGGACGGCGAGAAGTTGGACACCATCCTGCGCGTGGCGTCCTGGCTGGAGCCCGCGGAGGACCTGAAGCGCGGCTGGCCCAAGAAGGTGATGTTCAGCGTGCACGACGACGTCCAGAACCTGGTCAAGGTGCTTGACCACGTGCTCCAGGTGGCTTACTGGAAACCCAAAAATCCGGAGCTCGGTTTTGTGGCCCTGTTCAACGACGGGGAGGGCACGTACTGGTTCCGCGTGTCCCGCGGTTTCCACACCGCCCTGAACGAGAGCGTGGCAAGCCTCGAGACGCTGATCGACGAGATAGCGGACAAGGCCGGCCCGGACGAGCGTGAGAAGGTCGGAACCCTGTACCGAAAACTGTCGGGCTTTTTCGGCTGAGCCGGGCCGTCCGCCTCACACCCGGACGAATTTCAGCTCGCGCACGGCGCGGCCGTCGTTGACTGCCCGCTCTTCGAATTTTGTCACCGGCCGCCAGCTCTCTCGTTCTGCCCAGCGGCCGTACTGGTTGCGGAGGAGGGGCTCCGCACCCAGGGCGTCCAGGGTCCACTCGGCGTATTCTTCCCAGTCCGTCACGTAGTAGATGTACCCGCCCGGTTTCAGCCGTTCTGCCATGAGCCGGATAAAGTCGGGGTTCATGATGCGCCGCTTGTGATGACGCTTCTTGGGCCAGGGGTCGGGGAAGAATACATGGAAACCGTCCACGCTTCCGGGCGCCAGCATGGAGCCCACCACCTCTACCGCGTCGTGGCGGCACACGCGCAGGTTGGCCAGGCCGCGAGCCTCGATTTCGGACAGGAGCTTGCCCACGCCGGGAGCGTGGACTTCCAGGCCCAAAAAGCTGGTGCCGGGCAGGGCTTCCGCTATGGCTGCTGTGGCCAGGCCCATCCCAAAGCCTATTTCCACCACAAAGGGGGCGTCAGCGCCGAACAGGGCTGTGGAGTCGAGCATGCGGCCCGGTTCCCACGGCACGCCGTAGGCAGGGTACAGCCTGTTCAGGGCGTCCTTCTGGCCGTCGGTCATGCGTCCAGAGCGGACCACGTAACTGCGTATGCCCACCTCGCGGGCTGACAGTGGGCCCCCGGTCAGTCGGGCAGGCGTATTTTCCATGACATCATCCCTAATTCGGATTTGGGGTCCAGAGCGTATACGGACAACCAGTCGGAGCCTTCACGCCATCCTGAGTCGCCCCAGAGCGCGTCCAGGGCATGGATGCCCGAGGATACGGCGGCTGTGCGCGTGACATTGCCGCCCGAGTCCGTGAACAGGACCATGGCCTGGGGCCATGAGCAGGTAACAAGGACGGAAGCAGGTCCGCTCATGGCCGCCGTCGGAAGCGCGTAGCCAGAGGTGTCAGGCGACGCCAGGGTGAACGAACGCTCGTCCCGCTCGCCGGCCAGGTCCACAAGGACGACGCGGTAGCGCCCGCGGGGCAGGAGCCCCGGCGCGGACAGACCGTTGGAGCCCACAAAGAGGAGGGATCCTTCCTCCTGGATCTGCCAGTCGCCAGCACCGAGGGTCCAGGACAGCTCGGACTGGTCATGGACCACAAAAAGCCACGCCAAATCTGCCGAGCCGTCTTGGTCCGACACGCCAGCGAAGACGGACAGGCGCTCACCGTCCGGATGCACCACCAGCCTGTGGCTGACGCTGTTGATCAGCGGGGCGTGGAGGGAGCAGGACAGGACAATCATCGTTGCCAAGACGGCCAGGGCCGCGCCCAGCCTTAAGCGAGCCGTCATGCGCGGGCCGAGGCCGCCTTTACGGCGTCTTCAAGGCTGGGATACTCTGTTTGGGCGCGGGCGGCCAGATCCTTGAGCACCCATACGCCGCGTTCTTCCTCGGCCGAGCCGCGTATGAGGCCAAAAGCGGCGCCCTTTTTCTCGGCGTAGGCGAACTGCTGGCCGAGTTTTTTTCGCTCGGGGTACACCTCGGCCGTAAGGCCTGCGGCCCGGAAGGCCGCGGCGGCCGCCTGGTAGACGGCGTTTTTGCCGTCTACCAGGTTGAACACCAGCACGGACGGAGCCACTCCCGATGTTCCCGAGCGGCCAAGGGCCTCAAAGGCGGCCAAGAGCCGGTCTATGCCCACGCTGGCGCCCACGCCAGGCAGTTTCTGGTGGGTGTACAGGGAGGCCAGGTCGTTGTAGCGGCCGCCGGAGCACACGGAGCCAATATCCGGCAGGGCGTCAAGGAAGGTCTCAAAGACCACGCCGGTGTAGTAATCCAGGCCGCGGGTGATGCTCGGGGCCAGAACCACGGCGTCGGCTATGCCGGATGCCACGGCCATGTCACGGATCTCGGCCAGGCGGTCCGTGTCCGGACCCGGGCCGCCGGCCAGCCTGGTAACGCGCTCGAGGGTGGCGTCGTAATCGTCGCCCGATGCTATGAAGGCCAAAAGCTCGTCCGCGGCCGACTGACCCGCTATGGCCGCCAGCTGGGCGCGGGTGTCGTCCTGTCCTATTTTGTGGAGCTTGTCCACCACGCGGAGTATGTCGGTGGACGCGTTGGCCGCTCCGAGGCGTTCAAGGAAACGGTTGAACACGGCGCGGTTGTTCAGGTGGACGCGGCTGTCCGGAGCGCCGAGGGCTACCATGGCGGCGCGCATGACTGCCACGATCTCGAAGTCGGCGGCCGCGCTGTCCACGCCCACTATGTCGAAGTCGCATTGCATGAACTCGCGGTAGCGGCCGCGCTGGGTGTTCTCGCCCCGCCATACCTTGGCCATGTGGTAGCGCTTGAAGGGCAGGTACAGCTCGGACAGGTGCTCGGCCATGAAACGAGCAAAGGGCACGGTCAGGTCAAAGCGCATGGCCACGTCGCGTCCGCCCGAATCCGTGAAGCGATACACCTGCTTTTCCGTCTCGCCGCCGGCCTTGCCGAGCAGTATCTCGGCGTACTCCAGCACCGGCGTGTCTATGGGCACAAAGCCAAAGCTCCTGAAGGTGGCCGACAGCCTGTCGATGAGGGATGCCCTCTGGATTTCAGCTACCGGAAGCATGTCGCGGAAGCCTTTGAGCACCCGCGCCTGTATGATGTCGCCCATGAAGGCTCCTTTAGTCTGCGCCGTGTCCGGACCCGCCTTGGAACGCACGGCGAGGTGAAGGCAGTATGGCCCGGATGGCCGGCCTTGCGCAAGCTTTTAGGGATGGCCAAACGTTCGGCTCCATCAGCATCCCGGCCAAACAGGCGCTTCCTTGACACCCGGGCGACCTGGCGGCGATAGTACTGCCATGCTGTTCGTGATCGACGCCGGAAACACAAACATAGTCGGGGCTGCGTATGAAGGCGGCCGCCTCCTAGAGTCGCTCCGCATACGCACCGTCCACGGCAAGACCGAGGACGAGTACGGGGTGGTGGTCAAATCCATCCTCAAAGACCGGGGCATAGACCCGGCGCGGATACGTACCGTCATTATCAGCTCGGTAGTGCCCCCGCTCACGACCACCGTGGCCAAGATGGCCCGCGCCGTGTTCGGCTCGGAGCCTGTCACGGTGGGACCAGCCGTGTACGACCGCCTGCCCCTCCGCATCCTGGCCCCCGACGAGATAGGCTCGGACCTGGTTGCGGACGCTTTGGGAGCCTGGGAACTGTTCGGCGGCCCCTGCCTGGTGGTGGATTTCGGCACGGCCCTGACCTTCACGGCGGTGGACGCCAGCCGCACCATAGCGGGCGTGGCCATAGCGCCGGGGCTGGGAACGGCAGCCGGATCCCTGTCAACGGCCACGGCCCGCCTGCCGGCGGTTCCTCTGGAAGCGCCGGCTTCCGCCCTGGGCCAGAACACCGTACAGGCCATACAGGCGGGCGTGGTGCTTGGCTATGCTGGCCTGGTGGACAGCATGGTGACGCGCATCAAGACCGAACTTGGCGGTGCCAAGGTCGTGGCCACTGGAGGCCTCTGCAGGGTGTTGTCGGGCCTGACCCAGGCTTTTGACGCCATAGAACCGGATCTTACCCTGAACGGCCTGGCAGCCATGGAGCGCTACCTGTTCTGAGGAAGCATGTCCTGAACGACGCTAGTCGCGCAGCAGCTCGGACAGCTCGTCGCCGGACACCAGGTCCTGGCCTGCAGCGCCGTCGTCCAGGGCCGCGTGGAGGGCGTCGGCAAGCTCGGCCGCCGCTGCTTTGTGGGCCCGGGACATGCGTTCCAGCTCGTCCGATGAGCTGGCGAGGGCGGGAGCCAGGGCCGATTGTGGCCGGGCCAGCTCGGACAGGGCGTCGCCCGATACCCGCGCAACCCGGGCCAGAAAACGGAGATAGTCCAGCCGGTCCACAAGGTGCTGGTTGCCCATGATGAGGTCCCGGATGCGGCGTATGGACGAATCCAGGGACCGTGCCACGGCCAGAACAGGCTCGCCGGCTATGTCCGGATCGGGCTCCAGTCTGGCCGCGTCGGAGAGAAAGCGGGACAGGCCGTCCAGGAGAAACAGGTCGTCTTGGTAGCGGACTACATGGGGCATGCGACCAGTGTATACTCGGCGCGGCTTCCGGTAAAGCCCGCCGTGGCTCCTTGCCCCGTACGCCCCATCCATGCTACCATGCCGCGATTTGTCGTCCGTCTGCCTGACAGGCGGCGGCCGCCATATCTCCTTATCCGCCCGGTATGGACGGATCATAGACCATAGGGAGGCATCATGCGATCCTACGAACTCATGACCATCTTCCCCCCGGAGGACGAGTTCTTCCGCCAGGGAAAGGAAGCGGTCTTGGCCGAGCTCAAAAAGCAGGGAGCCGAGACGCTGAACGAAGAGGACCGGGGCGAGCGCCAGCTCGCGTATCCCGTCAAGGGACGTCCTCGCGGCCACTACATCCTATACACCTTCAAGATGCCGCAGGAAAAGATCATTGCCGCTGAGAAAGTGTTCAAGCTCAACACGAACATCCTCAAGTACCTCTTCGTGAGGGTGGACGGCTGAACGCCCCGGGGCCTTAGCGGCCTGGAGGCGGTCGGTTTCCAAAGCGGGAGGCTCAATGGCCGATTTAAGCGTAGCCGTGCTGGTTGGCAGGCTGACAAGAGACGCCGAACTCAAATACACCAATTCCGGCCAGGCTGTGTGCCACTTTTCCGTGGCGACCAGCACGCGCAGGAAAAAGGGCGACCAGTGGGTGGACGAAGCCAGTTTTTGGGATGTCGACCTCTGGGGCAAGCAAGGCGAGAGCATCAACCAGTATCTGACCAAGGGCAAGCTGGTGGCCGTTGAGGGCACCATGCGCCAGGATCGCTGGGAGCAGGACGGCCAGCCCAGGATCAAGGTCATTGTCAACGCCAACACCGTCCAGCTGCTCGGAAGCGGGCAGGGCGGATCCCAGCAGGGCGGCTATCAGGCCGGCGGCAGGGAGGGAGCCCAGGGCGACGGGCGCGGCGGCGATAGCCGGCCGGCCGCTCCCGCGCAGAGGACGGCCCAGCCCGACGAGTTTTCCGACGACATTCCGTTCTGACGGAGCGGCCGCCCGGAAGGCGGCATGTGCCCGGCAACTCGGGCAGATTGATTTCTAAGGAGTATCCGTATGTCCGATATGAACCAGAGCAACGAGCGCCCCTCCAGGGGCCAGGACAGCGACGAGCCCCGCCGCGACGACGATCGTGGCGACCGCGGGGACCGTGGTGACCGCGGGGATCGCGGCGACCGCGGCGGTCGCGGTGGCGGAAGGAAGGGTTTCTTCCGCAAAAAGGTGTGCAAATTCTGCGCCCAGAAGCTGAAAATCGACTACAAGGACGCCGACACCCTGCGCCGTTTCATCACCGAGCGCGGAAAGATCCTGCCGCGCAGGATTACCGGCTCCTGCGCCAAGCACCAGCGCGACCTGGCCGTGGCCATCAAGCGCGCGCGCTCCCTGGCCATGCTTCCCTACGTGGCTGACTGAGCCGGCGTGGAAAACGGCCGGCGTATCCACAAGCTGTTAATTCCCCTGGGCTTTGGCGTCCTGTCGGCGGTTTTATTCGCTTCCGTCAGGTTTGCCCCCGTGTTCCTGCTGCCGCTGTCGGCGCTGGGCGCGGCAAAAGGCTTTAAGGCGGGATGTACAGCGGCTGGTACGTCGGCGCTCACGCTGTGCGCTGTTTTTGCCGGCCTTCTGGCCATGGGAGGCGTGACAGACCCTGTTACGTACCTCGTGGCCTGTGTGCCGCCCCTGGTGCTGATAGCAGGCCAGACGGCCATGCTGTGGCCGGCCCTCGGGAAACTGCCCATGGCAACGAGGGGGCTCCTGGTCGCAGGCGTCGCCGCGCTGGCCACCTGGCCGGTCCTGGCGTCTGCCATCGCGTCGCCGGAACTGAGGGCCTGGTTCGGCCAGGCCGCGGGTGAAGCATCCGGCATAATCGGCACCGAGCTGGACGCCGACGCGCTGTGGGCTTCCCTGTCCAGGATGATCACGCTCGGGCACGGCTCAGGTATCTTCCTGTGGCTGTTTGCCAGCATGTATATGGGCTCGTCCTTCGGCATGCGCTGGAGGATGGCCAAGGCAGGCAAAGCGGCGTCCGAACGGCTCATAGCCATGGGCGCCCTGGATGACGCTGAGGAGGCCAACAAGGCCGTGGTCGAGGAACTGGCAAAACGCTCCCTCGGCAACGACGAGTCGGCCGTGCCTCCGCCCTTGCATTCGTACCGGGTGCCTCGGTACCTGGTATGGCCTTTCCTGGCCTCATGGGCCGGAATACTGGTTTCTCGCTACGTTTCCCTGCCGGCTTTCCAAGCGGTGGTATGGAACGTGGCTGTATCGCTTTCTATCTGTTACGGAGTCCAAGGTCTTGCCGTGGCCGGCGCCCTGTTCGGGCGTATCGGCCTGGCCCCTGCCGCGCGCGTGCTCGGACCGATCGCCGTGGCCATCGCTCTGATGGCCGGCGTACCGGGCCTTGTGGCCGTAGGCGTCTTTGCAGCGCTTGGCACCCTGGAGACCTGGATTCCGTTCAGGACCGTAGTTCAAGGAGACAAACCATGAAGGTAATCCTGAATCAGGACGTACCCAACCTGGGCGAGCTCGGAGACGTGAAGGACGTCGCCGCCGGCTATGCCCGCAACTTCCTCCTGCCCCGGGGGCAGGCCTTTCCGTTCAGCCCGTCTGTGGTCAAGATGTTCGAGACCCGCAAGGCCGAGATAGAGGCCCGGAAGGCCGAAAAGCGCAAGCTGTCCGGCGATCTCAAGACCCGTCTTGAAGCCGAGGAGCTGGTGCTTGACATGCCGGCGGGCCCCAACGGCAAGCTGTTCGGCGGCGTTTCCAACGCCACCATAGCCGACGAGCTGGTCAAGAAGGGCCTGGACGTGGACCGCAAAAAGATCGAGGTTCCCGGCCGC
This sequence comes from Spirochaetales bacterium, assembly GCA_016928955.1. Classification (GTDB taxonomy): domain Bacteria; phylum Spirochaetota; class Spirochaetia; order Treponematales; family UBA12059; genus JAFGJV01. The sequence goes on along the minus strand of JAFGJV010000004.1, from coordinate 387,811 downwards.
CTGATCAAGAGCGTGGGTACCTACAAGCTCAACATCCGCCTGTACGAGAAGGACGAAGCCGTTCTCAAGCTCGTCGTCAAAGGACACGTGGAGAAGGCCCAGTCCCCGGTCAAGACCGAAGCTCCCCGCCGCAAGCGCCATGAGGAGGCCGAGCCCGCCCCGGTCGTGGAAACCGTGGCTCAGCCCGAGCCCGCCGCAGAGGCTGAAGCCCAGGAATAAGGAATACGGCGACCATGATACCTGCCGGCCTCAAGGACAAAGTCCCGCCGCATAACGCGGAGGCCGAGCAGGCTTCCCTGGGAGCCCTGCTTCTGGATCCGGACGCGGTGCCGCACGTGTTGCGGTACCTGCGTCCGGACGACTATTACGTAAACGCGAACAAGCATGTGTTCAGCGCCATCGTGTCCCTGTTCGAGAAGGGGCAGAAGGCCGACCTCATCACCCTGGCAGACGAAATGCGCGCGCTTGGCACCCTTGACCAGGCCGGCGGGCCAGCCTACATAGCCAAGCTCACGGACGCCGTGCCGTCCAGCGCCAACGTCGAGTACTACGCCAAGATCGTGCGCGACTCGTCGGTGCGGCGCGCGGTGATCAGGCTGTCGGCGGACATCAGGCAGAAGGCCCAGGACGACTCTATAGAGACGTCGCTCCTCCTGGACGAATTGCAGGAGAGCATTTTTGACGTCAGCCAGGACCGCCAGTCGGTGACCTACAAGAGCGTCAAAGAAGTGGTTCCCGAGACCATGCGCCTGATAGAGAAGCTGTCCAAAAGCACGTCCCAGTACACGGGCATACCCACGGGTTTCTCCCAGCTGGACAGCATGACAAGCGGCTTCCAAAATTCCGAGCTGATCATCATAGGCGCCCGCCCGAGCGTGGGCAAGACCGCCTTTGCCCTCAACGTGGCGTCCCACATGGCGCTCAGGGAAAAAGTGGGAGTGGGCTTTTTCTCCCTGGAAATGCCTGACGTGTCTCTGATGAACCGCCTCCTGGCGAGCGAGGCCAGGATAAACTCGGAAAAGGTGCGCTCGGGCCTTATAAAGCCAAGCGACATCCAGAGCCTCATGGACGCAGCAAGCCGCATATACGAGGCGCCTTTCTATTTCGTCGACGTGCCGAACATCAAGCTCCTTGACCTGCGCTCTTTGGCCAGGCGCATGAAGAGCGAGAAGGACGTCAAGATCATCTTCATCGACTACCTGACCCTGATCACCCACGAGAACGCCGACCTGCCGCGCTGGGAACAGATATCCAGCATATCCCGATCCCTCAAGGCCCTGGCACGTGAACTCAGGATACCCGTGGTGGCCCTGAGCCAGCTCAAGCGCGAGGCTGAAGGCAAGCAGCCGTCCATGGCGGACCTTAGGGAATCCGGCTCCATAGAGCAGGACGCGGACGTGATCATGTTCCTGCACCGAGAACGTGAGATAGACAAGCGCCAGGACGAACGCTCGGGCCACATAGCCACCGAGCTGTTGATAGCCAAGCAGAGGAACGGCCCCGTGGGCCTTGTCAACCTGCTCTTCTTCCCGAACTACACGCGCTTTGAGTCGCTTGAAAAGGATCGGGACGGGAGCTAGACTTCCTCTGTCAGGCGGAGGAGCACACATGGATTTGGAAAAACGCTACGACTTGTCCATTCTGGTCAATGATTCCGAACGCATGGTCCTGGACGAGCTGGGCAAGCGCCTGGACAATGCCGCGGCAGAGGGCATATGCGAATGCCAGGACTGCGTCATAGACATGGCCGCCCTGGCTCTCAACTCCCTGAGGCCCCTGTACCACGCGTCCCTGATGGGCACGTTCTACGCCCAGGCCAAGGCCGAGGGCGACTATGCCGAGGCTGTCAGGAAGGCCGTGGACGACGCCATACGCCGGGTCAAGGCCAACCCCTCGCATGCCTAAAGGGTCCGGCTCCGCGTAGGCGGAACCGGACTAGCGTCAGGCTTCCTCGTCGTCCAGGAACGCCAGTTTGTTTATGGACCGGTACGCGCCCTGGAACACAGACTGGAAGGGCTCACGGGACATGCTGTCCTTGAGGCCATCAAAAGCGCGACTGTAGGTGTCTACGGGCAGCTTGACCACGCCGGTGTCGCCGGACTTGAAGCCAAGAACATGGAACACCAGGCGCTCGCCCTCCTTGGCGTGGTAGAGCACGGTCACGTCCGCGTCCGGCTCGCTTTCCTCCGCCTTTTCCAGCAGATAGTACTTTACTATTTCCACGGCCCTGGGATCCAGGCCGTCCCTGAGTTCGCGCACGCGCTCAAACAGTTCGGGATAGCCGACCAGTATCTCAACGCCCTTGGGCGCGTCGGCCTTATCCCGGTAAACGGATATCCGATCCAGTTCGGGCAGCACCTGCACATCCATGCCCTTGGTCGGCCATGACACCCTCACGGAGAATTCCGGCCGGACGGGTGCCCCGCAGCGCGGGCAGGTCTGGCTAAGGAACGACGCGTCCAGCATGGACATGAGCGACGAAGCGTCCGTGTCCAGGTTGACGCGTTCGGGAACGTCTACCTCGATCTGGTTGTCGCAGCGGCAGGTAACGGTTGTCATGGATGCCTCCTTACGTACGTTGACGCGGTCCCGTATGCTAGCCGCGTACGGGATCAGCCTGGGGCGTGCTAGCAAGCGGCCGGTAACGCGATCGTGCCGGCCGGAGCAGGCTTACCGCCCGGAAAAAAACAGGATGTCGGCCACGGTGGTCAGGAGGAAGAGTCCCGCCACCGCGACAAAGCCTATGGTCTGGTACCTGAGCACGGTTTTCACCTTTGCGGCCTTGCCCCTGATGAATTCAAGCACGAAGAGCACGATCCAGCCCCCGTCCAGAAGGGGTATGGGCAGCAGGTTCATGGCAAATAGCCCTATCGACAGGAGGGCCAGAAAACTGGCCGTCACGTACATGCCGCCAGCCTCGCTGGACAGGCTCTCGGTGGCCACCTGGCCTACCGTCCACGTTATGCGCGCCGGTCCAGATACTGCCTTGAGCACGTCGACTCCCTGGAACAATGACGCCAGGCCACGGTAGGTGGCCGCTATGGTAGCTCCCGTTTCCCTCAGGCCGTCGCCGAGGGCGTCCAGAATGCCGTCAGAGGTGACGCGTGTGCTCTCGTACAGCCACTGCACGCCCAGGCCAGGCGCGCCTTTGGAGTACGACAGCATGATTGAGGTTTCAAGGCTTTGGCCGTTCCGGACGTAGGTGATGACCGGTTTCTGAGGCTGGGCGGAGTCCAGGTACAGCTCAAGGTCCATGACATGGGCCACCGGCCGGCCGTCTATGGCGCTGACCCTGTCCCCCGGCTCGAGGGCGCTCAAGGCCGCGGATCCTTCGGTGGAGCGGACCACGGGTTCTATCCAAGGGTACAGCCCGACGCGGCCGGCCCCTGTCTCCTTGTCCAGCACGGGCGTTACCTGCGTTGTTATGACGGCCCCGTTGCGCTCAAGCACCAGCTCTAGCGTGTCGCCCGCGGACAGGGCAAAGCGCTCCTGGATGTCGGAGTAGCCCCTGATATCCGTGCCGCCCACCGACAGTATGCGGTCTCCCGTCTGGATGCCTGCCGCGTCCGCTGGCGAGGGAGCGCCGTTATAGTCGCTGGCAAGGACGACGCGGTTCGGCCAGCTTTGCATGGTATACCCGATGCCGGCTATAGCCACGTATATGGCAAAGGCCAGAATCACGTTGAAGGCGGGACCGGCCAAGGCTATGAGGATGCGCTTCAGGGGATGCGCGCCGAAATACGAGCCCGGCTCGCGCGGAAATTCGTCCAGGTGTTGGTCTATGGCCTGCCTATACGAATCCTCGCCCTTCATTTTGCAGTAGCCGCCTATGGGCAGGACGGATACCCGGTAATGCGTTTTTCCCCGCGTGAACCCGAAGAGCTGGGGGCCCCAGCCCAGGGAAAATTCCTCAACCTCAACGCCCACGGCCCGGGCGGCCAGGAAATGCCCGAGTTCGTGGAAAAAGACGACGACGCCAAGGCCGGCCAGGCCCAGCAGTATGGTTATGATGGTCATGAGCGCTCCATTATCGCCCCGCGCGCAGCTTCTCGGGCGCGGGTGTCTGTGTCCAGCACGGCTGGTATGCTGTCCAGGACCACTGGCCAGTCCAGGGACAGGACCGCGTCCACAACGGACGAGATCTCGGTAAAGGGCAGGCGTCCGTCCATGAACGCAGCCACGGCTTCCTCGTTGGCCGCGTTGTACGCGTCCGTGTGCCCCTCGCCCGCCCGCAGGGCGCTGTAGGCCAGGCCAAGCAGGGGATAGCGTCCGGGCTCAACGGCCCTGAACGTGATAGAAGCGGACGCCAGGTCCAGGTCGGCGCAGTCCTCGTCGGCCAGATCGGGCCAGGACAGGGCGTTCAGTATGGGTATGCGCATGTCCGGCCTGGACAGCTGGGCGTACAGGGATCCTTCCCTGGTGCGTATGAGCGAATGGACCCGGCTTTCCGGGTGGATGACCACGTCTATGTCCCCCGGTTGAAGGTCAAAAAGCCGGGATGCTTCTATTACTTCAAGGCCTTTGTTCCCCATGGTCGCGCTGTCCACCGTGATTTTTGGCCCCATCGACCAGGTGGGGTGGGCCAGGGCGTCCTTGAGCGTTACGCCAGCGATGCGTTCCGCGGGCAGGTCACGGAAGGCGCCCCCGGACGCCGTTATGACCACGGAACGGACTGAAGATCGGCCGAAACGCTGAATCAGGTTGAACAGGGCAGAATGCTCTGAATCGACGGGGATGACCGGGCACCCAACCCGCGACGCCTCCGACAGCACCAGGCGGCCCGCCATGACCACGGTTTCCTTGTTGGCCAGGGCCAGCCGCTTGCCCATGCGGACGGCGGCCAGGCTGACGCCCAGGCCCGCGGCCCCGGCGGCGGCGTTCACCACTATGTCGGCTTCCGAATCCTCAAGAAGACGCTCAAGGGCTCCTTGACCGCTGTAGCGAACCCTGTCGTTGGAGGATGGCCGCCCGGACAGGCACAGGAGGGGCGAGCCATCAAGGACGCTGGCAGCCTTGATGAGGGCGTCCTGCCCGGTGTGGGCTGACAGGGCCACGGCTGTGAAGCGCTCCGGGTGCCTGCGGATAATGTCCAGGGTCTGGGTCCCTATGGATCCTGTGGCCCCTATGACCGCAACCTTGACGCGACTGTCCATGGAGGAATCACGCAAGGCCAAGGACGGAGACGAACACCATGAAGGCCGGAGCCGCGAACAGGATGCTGTCAAAGGAATCCAGGAAGCCTCCCCGTCCCGGAATGGCCGCCCCGGAGTCCTTGACTGCGGCGGCGCGTTTCAGCGCCGATTCAAACAGATCGCCGGCCACCACCAGCACTCCCAGGCCACAGCCTACAGCCCCGAGAAGAAGCCAGCTTTGGGGTACGAGGGAGGGAAGCAACAGGGGGCCGGCCATGGCCCCGCCTATGCTCCCGGCCATGCCCGCTACGAGGCCCTCAAGGCTTTTGTTGGGGGATGCCTTGAATATGCCCCGCCTGCGTCCCAGGGATATGCCTATGAGCCAGGCAAGGCTGTCATTGGCGAACACGATGAGGCTGAACCACACGATGAGGCGGCCGCCGATTCCCGGCGTGCCTATGACCGGTATCAGGGACGACGCCAGCATGCCCGGGTAGGCGAGCAGGAGGGCGTTCGCTGAGGCTTTTTTCAGGCTGAGCGCCATGGCTTCAGGCGAGCGGGGAAAGGCCATGCCGAGTCCCGTGACCAGAAAGAGGCCAAGCACAGCCAGTCCCACGGAAACCAGCCAAGCCGACACTGCAGGTCCGGCAAGGACATAGCCACCCATGTAGGCGGCTACCGTGGGCAGGCCAGCAAGCAGGGCAGCGGTCAGCTTCCGGCCCCTCGATGCGCCGGGTTCCGCGAGCGCGAGGAGCTCAAGGCCGGCCCCGCAGGCAAAGACCACAATGAGGACGGCCAGGATGACATGGCGGGCATAGGGCAGGAACAGGGCGGTACCGTAGAGGGCCGGGATGGCAAGACAGAACAACAGCACGCGGGACAGGATGTTTTTCACGGGGTACCACCAAATCTGCGCTCACGGACCGCGTAGTCGGCCAGGGCCTCCGCCAGATGGGCGGCCGTCCAGTCCGGCCAGAGGGTGTCGCTGAAATACAATTCCGCGTACGCGGCTTGCCAAAGAAGGAAGTTGGACAGACGACGCTCGCCGCCGGTCCTGATGATGAGGTCCGGATCGGGTATGGCCGGCTGGTCCAGGCGCGCGCGCAATTCCGCCGCGCTTGCAGCCACGCCGTCTTTCTGCATGGCCGCCACGGCCCTGACAACCTCGTCACGGCCGCCGTAATTGATGGCCAGGTTGACCGTAATGCCGCTGTAGCCGGCCGTGTCGGATGCCACGCTCCGAATCTCGGAAGCGATATCGGGAGGCAGGCCGCCAAGATCGCCCGAATGGACTATCCTGACGCCGTTCTCGCGGTAAAAATCCAGTTCCGCGGCCAAATGCGTACGCAGAAGGCCCATGAGAAAGCCCACTTCCTCTGCGGCGCGCTTCCAGTTTTCCGTGCTCCATGTATACAGGGAGAGGAAGCGCACGCCCTGATCCTCGGCGGCCTTGACGATGCGCTTGGCCACCTTGAGGCCTTCCTTGTGGCCATCGGTGCGGGGCAGGCCCCGGGACTTTGCCCAGCGGCCGTTACCGTCCATGATGATGCCCACGTGGGCGGGAATGGAGCTGTTCTGGACGGCGGGCGACGCGTTAGCGGACGGAGCCATGGCTCAGACCTCCATGATCTCCTTTTCCTTGTCCTCAAGGGTCTTGTTGATATGAGCAACGTAGGAATCGGTGAGTTTCTGGAGTTCGTCCTCGGATTTCTTGATGGTGTCCTCGGGCGTGCCGGAGTCCTTGAGCTTCTTCAGGTCCTCAAGCCCGTCGCGGCGGATATTGCGCAGGGCGACGCGGGACTGCTCGGCGGACGCCTTGGCGTGCTTGACCAGGTCCTTGCGGCGCTCCTCCGTGAGGGGCGGGATGGATATGCGGATCACCTTGCCGTCGTTGGACGGATTGAGACCAAGGTCAGACTTGAGTATGGCCTTCTCGATTTCGCCTATGGTGGCCTTATCCCAGGGCTGGACGACGATAAGCCTCGCCTCGGGTACGGACACCGTGGCAACCTGGGCTATGGGCGTCTTCTCCCCGTAGTAGTCGACACGCAGTTTGTCCAGGATGGATGGCGACGCGCGACCGGTGCGAATGCCAGCGAACTCGTCCTTCAAGGCGGACAGGGTCTTTTTCATCCGATCTTCGCATGCGCTTTTTATGTCGCTCATCGTTTCCTCCCTGGATGGCGGGCCGCATGGCCCCCTGTGGCATGGAATGGCGCCGGACAGCCGCCTGCGCGCCTTAAACTACACTGTGCTACCAAACAAGCCGCCTGGCAAGCCCATCATGGGGCTTGCCCGACGGCCGAAGAGCTTATTCGCCCACGCGGGCGTATACGTAATCGCTGATGGACAGGGTCGCGCCGGCGGACTTGCCCACGGCGGCCATGACGGCGGAAACCTTCTGTTTCTCGTCCTTCACAAAACCCTGGTCCAAGAGGCAGATTTCGCTCATCAACTTCTGGAGCTTGCCCTTGAGCACGCCCTGGATGACGTTCTCTGGCTTGCCCTTCATCTTCTCGTCGCCCTCGACCTGCTTCTGGAAGATTTCCTCCTGCTCCTTGACCCAGGCCGCGTCGACGCGGGACTGGTCCAGGAACATGGGGTGGAAGGCGGCTATGTGCAGGGCCACGTCGTGGATGAAACCGGTCACGTCGGAGGACGCGAAGGCATCCGCCTTGTCGCTCTGGGCTGTCACGATGACGCCGATCTTGCCTTCGCCGTGGACATAGCTGTGCAGGTACTGGTTGGCTGCGGCCTTAACCAGGGTCACGCGCTTGAGCGTGATGTTTTCCTTGATGACGCTGGCCAGCTCGCGCACCTGCTCCTCAAGCTCGTTGTTGGGCTTGTCGTAGCCTTTGGCCAGGCAGAGGGCGGCCATCTTGTTGCCAGAGGCTATGAAATCCTCGTTGCGGGCCACAAAGTCGGTCTCGCAGTCAATCTCTACCAGGGCTATGGCCTCAGGCGATTCCGCCAGGAAAATGCGGCCTTCGTTGGTGGCGCGTCCGGCGCGCTTCTCGACGCCGGCCAGGCCCCATTCCTTGATCAGCTTTTCGGCCTGCTTGACATCGCCCTGGGCTTCTACCAGGGCCTTCTTGCAGTCCATCATACCCGCGCCGGTCTTGTCGCGCAGACTCTTGATGTCGCTTGCCTTGATGTCCATGCGGGACTCCTTATTTGGTGTAGAACTTGTCTTCTTCGACGATGGGCTCTTCCGGGGTGCTTTCCTCGGAAACGGGCGCGGCCTCAGCCTCGGCGCTGGCCACGTAGGTGGACGGATCCACTTCCACTTCCTCGTCCTCGGTGGGTGCGGCGGCAGCGGCGTCAGCCGCGGGGGCCGCGTCGTCGTCCTGCAGGGTCTCGATGATCTTAAGGCCGGTCTCGCTCTCGGCCTCGACCACGGCGTTGGCTATGATCTGGGTAAAGAGGCTGATGGAGCGGATGGCGTCATCGTTGCCGGGGATGGGGTAGGTGATGCCCTCGGGATTGCAGTTGGTGTCGACCACGGCGACGATGGGGATTCCCAGGCGCTGGGCTTCCGCCACGGCGATGGCTTCCTTGCGGGTGTCGATTACAAAGATGATGCCGGGGAGCTTGTTCATGCCCTTGATGCCGGCAAGGTTCTTGTCCAGCTTTGTTTTTTCCTTCTGGAGCTGGGCCTGTTCCTTTTTGGTAAGGCTGGAGAAATCCTCTTTTTCGAGCTTGATGAGGCGCTCAATGGACTTGCGCACCGTGGCAAAGTTGGTGAGCATGCCGCCAAGCCAGCGATTGTTCACGTAGAACTGCTCGCAGCGCTCGGCTTCTTTCTGTATGGCCTGCTGGGCCTGCTTCTTGGTACCGACGAACAGGACCGGCCTGCCCGCGGCAACCGTCTTGCGGACGGCCTCGTAGGCTTCCTTGATAGACTGGATGGTCTTCTGCAGGTCGATGATGTGGATCCCGTTACGCTCGGCGAAGATGAACTTCTTCATCCGAGGATCCCAGCGCTTCACCTGGTGGCCGAAGTGTACTCCGGACTCCAGGAGGCTTTTCATGGTGACTACAGCCACGATTTCCTCCAACGCGGCCCCGCGCATGGCGGAGCCCCCTTCGCTTGTTCTCGTTCCCGGCGCGAGGCCGGGACGGAAAATGGTTGGCCAGGCGGCTTGTGCCACCGGGCTCGTGCCCGGTCACCTTCTGAGAGGGTACCCGGACCGACCAAGGATGACATAAAACTCCCGGAGTGGCAAGCCCACGACCCCCGAGAAAGATCCGCTTACCCGCTCGATGAAAAGACCAGCGCGTTCCTGGGCTCTGTAGGCGCCGGCGGCCCCCATCCATTCGCCCGTATCCAGGTAGGACGTAAGCTCGTCCTGACCCATAGCGGCCACGCTTACGTCTGTTCTGGACGCTATCATCCGCGTAACGCCGCTGGCCGTGTCCAAGACGGCCAGGCCCGTGAGCACCTCGTGCGTGCGTCCGCTCAGGGTTTCCAGCATGGCCCGGGCGTGTTCGCGGTCTGCAGGCTTGCCGAAGACAGTCCCGTCCAGGGCGACCAGGGTATCCGCTCCCAGAACCCAGCGAGGACAGTCGGCCACGCCATGGGCCGAGCGCCAGGCGTCGGCTCCGGCCAAGGACTTGCGTTTGGCCAGCTCCTGGACCCGTTCATACACCGGCATGTGGTCGCAGGCGCTTTCGTCAATGTCCGCGGATACGGCTACGAAGGGCACGCCCAGGGCGGCAAGCAACTGCTGCCTGCGTGGCGACGAACTGGCAAGGAGGATGGTGTCGGAGAACATGGCTGTACTCTAACGCAGGTCAGGGGCGGGGTGGAAGGGCGCTTGCCCGAGCCCGGCCAGCCTTGACAGCGGCTGGTCCGACTGGGTACTATGATGGCCGGCCCGAGCGATTAGCTCATTTGGATAGAGCGACAGCCTCCGGAGCTGTAGGTGGCGCGTTCGAATCGCGCATCGCTCATAGCAGGCGCATACAACAAAGCCCCGGCAGCATGCTGCCGGGGCTTTGCCGTATCCGGTGACTCTAGTTGGACATGGATCGCAGCTTGTCCAGCAGCTGTTTTGCCTTCTGCTTGACCGGCGTGATGTAGTTGCCGTCGGCGATGCGTAGGATGGCGCGGATGGCCGCGGGATCCTTGAGCCCGCCGGACGCGTCGGCCAGGAATTCCAGGGCCACCAGGCTCTCAAAGGCCAGACTGTTGTCCGGCATGAGTATGTCAAAGCGGTTGACGATGAAGGCGATAGCCTGCGTTACGTCGTCGTTCTCATTCATGCCTATCTTGCCCAGGGAGCGGATGGCGGCCGCTATGACCATCGGCTCGTCGTCGGAAAGAGCCACTTTGAGCAGGGTGTCCTTGGCTTCCACCGTCTTGAACTCGCCGAGCAGGAGGCAGGCTTCCCTGCGCACGTCCGGGTAGTCGTTGATAATGCGCCCAACGCCGCCCGAGCGTATCTGGATCAGGGTGGTTTCGGACGCCAGGTACTCCAGGGCCCTGCTGATCTCAGGGTTCATGCGGCCTTCTTCCACGGCCTGGCGTATGTACTGGAGGGCTACCAGCTTCATGTCCTTGCTGTCGGCGTAGGCCTGTTCCCTGATGATCATGGTCTCAAGGGATTCCTGCAGGTAGGATTCCTCAACCGTGCGCCCAGCGCTGGTGGTGGTTTGGGCCCAGACGGGCAGGCCACACAGGGCTATCAGTACCGCGCACAAAACCAGGCAGCGCTTCATGGTCACCTCCATATACCTATCTTCCATGTATCGCCGATTTTCTCCAGATTGTAAAGTACCAGGCGCTCGCCTTTCAAATTCACCGTTATGGCCCGTACATGGTCGGGCCCAACGAATTCTATGTCGTCCACCTTCATGTTCTGGCGGGATGGATACACCACATACTGAAAGTAGTCAGCAAGGGTCCTGAGGACGATGTCGTAGCGCTTGAGGGCGGGCTCCTGGGAAATCTCGGCCAGGGTAGCGGCATCAGAGTAGTACGCCACGTATTCTTCGGTCAGGTAGGCCCTCCACGAGTCTATATCCCTGTTCCGTATGATGGTATTCAGTTGATCTATGAGGCCTCGGATGTCCACAAAGGCGCTTTCCTTCATCTCTGGCGATATGGTGGACGGATCGAAGGCATCCTGCGCGCCGGGCGCCTGGGTATCCGTTCCTGTGTCCGAAATAGGCTGCCCGTCAGTGCCGGGCGGAGGGAGCCCCGGGCAGGACGAGAGGAGAAATGCCAGGGCAACAAGGAGCAAGGCGGGCCTTAAGCGAGCTGTCATACTCAGATAGTATACCCGGCGCGCCAGGCTGTCAAAGTAGAGCGTCCTGGTCAGACACGGGCTGGCCGTTCAGGCGATTTTTATTGAAGGCAAGGGCGTTTTGAAGTATGATACCCACAGGCCATGGCACGGGTTCAGGCTGATTGCCGCGCTGTAGTGAGCCGGTACCGGTAACCATGCGGTTGTGGGAAGGTTTCGCATCTAGCGCTGTTTCTTGATCCTGTGAACGCTCGTGGCTGACGGCTGAAGCTCATGGGTGCCGGACACGGACGCGCGTGAGCCAAGCAAAAAACGTTATTAAGAGCATGCGGATGGAACAGGGCGCCGTGCGCCGGTTCGTCTGCGCGCTATAGCGGCGGAAGGCGTGCCCATGGACATACGTCAATTGCACCGGAGTGAGTACGAAGCCTCGCCTGAAGTCGTTGCCCACGCGCCGGGCGTCATCCGGCTGCTCGGCGACCACACAGCCGAAGCCGGTGGCCAGTACCTGGCACTGCCGTTCAACCGGTATGTGTCGGTCGCGGCCAGTCCGCGCAAGGACGCGTCCCTTCGTTTTTATGCGGCCGATCTCAACGAGCGTAAGCGTAGTAGCGCGGCCAACCTGAAATTCCGCCGAGAGGACCGCTGGGCCAACTACCTTAAAGGGGCCATACTGGCCATGACCGACGGCGTGCCCCTGGCCCATGGCTGGAATTTTACCATATCCGGCGACATACCCCAGGCGCTTGGCCTGGGATCGTCAACGGCCTTGCTGGTATGCTCGTTGCGGCTGGCGGCGATTCTGGCCGGGAGGAAGCTGGACGCCGCGCAGACGGAACAGGCGGCCTACGAGCTGGCTTCGACCTATCTTGAAAAAAGCGCCTTGCCTTCGGATGCCGCGGCCTGTATACGGGCCAAGCCCGGCGCCATGGTTGTGGTGGACGCGCGCGACGGCAAGTCCGAGACGCTGTCCCTTCCCTTGGGAAAATACGGGCTGTATCTTACCGATTCCCGAGTGCCCCGCCCGCCTGTGGACAGGGAACTCAAGGCCAGGGTAGCCGACTGCGCCAAGGGCCTGTCCATGCTCGGCGGCGGAGCGCGGGGGCTCAGGGCATATACGGTAGCGGACCTGGACGAGCACCTGGGCGTCATGCCGGAACATATCCGCCGGCATTGCACGTTCTTCATGGAGGAGATGGGGCGCATCAGGGACGCACGGGACGCGCTCAAGCGCAAGGACCTTCCGGCGTTCGGCCGGTGCCTGTACAAGTCCCAAATGGGCCTCAGAAACCATTACGAGTTGTCGTGCCCGGAGATAGACTGGCTGGTCAAGCGGGCCATGGAAATAGACGGCGTGCTGGCTAGCCGCATGGTCGGCAGAGGTTTTGGCGGATGCACGATTACCCTCATGCCGCAGGACGCCGAGGACGCCTATCGCGAACGCCTTGAGGAATACGAGCGAATATTCGGCTTCAAGCCCTCGCTGAACAAAATCGGACCCTGGAAAGTGCCGGACGAGCCGGCCGAGCGTTGAGCGCACGAGCGTTTCCGGGGCGGGAGAACAGATGAACATCTTGGTTACCAACGACGATGGCTACATGAGCGACGGGCTCAAGGTCCTATCGGAGGCTCTGGAAGCCCAGGGCCACACGGCCTGGGTGTTCGCCCCGGACGGTGAGCGATCTGGCCAGAGCCACGCCATGACGCTCAGGCACCCGCTCAAGATCAGAAAACTGTCCGAGCGAGAATACTCGTGCTCGGGCACCCCGGCGGACTGCGTCATCCTGGCGGGGCACGGCGTCCTGCCGGTCAAGCCTGACCTGGTCGTGTCTGGCATCAACCGGGGCCCCAATCTAGGCACCGACCTGATTTACTCGGGCACCGCGGCGGCTGCCAGGCAGGCGTCCATGAACGGCATACCGGGCATAGCCGTGTCGTTGGCCGAATTCAGCGCCCCGTTCCGCTACGCCGCCGTGGCGTACACGTTGGCCGAACGCCTGGATGAGCTCATGGCGCTCTGGAATCCCGACGTGTTCCTCAACATCAACGCGCCCAACGCTGACGACGCGCACCGCTTTGAGCTGGTTTCCTGTGTGCCTTCCACGCGCCTGTACCACGACACCATGAAAATTTTCGACGGTCCAGACGGGCACTCGTACTGCTTCTTCACGGACGGCAGGGTAGAGACGGTCAAGGCGGCCAATACCGACGAGGATGTCGTGTCGTCAGGCCGCGCGTCCCTGACGCGCGTGCTCGTCTATCCCCAGGCCGCGAACAGGGGCGGGGCATGAGCGCTCTTTCAAGCCAGGACGCCCTGAGCAGGGCCCTGGCCGACTACCGTTCTGGCGACTACGAGTCGGCCCTGCTCACCCTTGCGGAAGCCGAGGTGGACGAGGCCAATTACCTGGATCTGGCCTACATACTTGGGCTCTGCCATGCCCGCCTCGGTCGCCATGACGAGGCCCTCCTGTATCTGGAGCAAGTGGTCACCTCGGGGGCGGACGACGCCAGGGTCAAGCAGTGCCGCCTGGCCCTCTCATACGTGTACAGTGTGACCGGGAGATCCAAGCTGGCTGAGTACGAACTCAAAAAGCTCCTTGAGGGCGGCGACGAGAGCGTCCAGGTTCTGGCTTCTCTCGGCTATGCTAGCTGGTCCCAGGGGCGGCTGGACGAGGCGCTGTCATGGTACGCAAAGGCCTTGGACAAAGCGCCTGACAACCTGAACGCCCTCAACGGCTACGGATACATCCTGGCATGCAAGGATGGCGACCTGAAAAAGGCCCTGGCCTGCTGCCGCAAGGCGGTGGAAGGGTCGCCGGGCAATCCGGCGTACGCAGACTCGCTGGGCTGGACCTACCTTCTTTTGGGCATGGTCGACGAGGCAAAACGCTTTCTGGAATACGCGGCGGGCAAACTGCCGGCCAACGACGAGGTGAAAAGACACATGGAACGCCTCCGAAAGGCGGAAGCATGAACGTCCCGCGCCGTTCCGTATGCCTGGCGCTGGTCCTGGCCAGCGCCGCGCCACTGTTTGCCCAGTTTCCCTACCAGTTTTCCGAGCCGGCGGCCCAGGAAGCATTCCGCACCGGAGTGGAGGCGTACAACTCGGGCCGTTACGCGGAGTCGCTCCTGCTTTTCGAGCAGGCGCTGGGTTCGTCTCCTGACGATCCCCTGAGCTCGTTCTGGCTGGGCAAAGCGTACTGGCGCCTGGGGGCGGCAACCACGGCTTTTGAGCTGTGGCGTGACGCGATGGAGTCCGGCGGTCCATCGCCGTTTCTTCAAGCCAGGCTTGAGCTGGCGGAAGGCCTGATAGATCCAAACGCCGGCCAGGCTGGAGACAGCTACGTTCGCTACGCTGAGTTGGCGGGAGTGGCGGGTTCGGAGCGTCGTTTCCTCCGGCCAAGCTGGGTAGAGCCCCTGCCGGACGGATCCCTTTTGCTGGTGGCCCACGGCACGAACGAGGTGTTGAAGGTCAGCGCTAACGGACAAATCGTCGCCACCTACACGGGCGGCTCAAGCGGTTTTGACCGGCCATACGCCCTTGCCCTGCTCCCGGACGGTGATATGGTCTTGAGCGAGTTCCAGGCGGATCGCTTGGTCAGGCTCGGCGTCAACGGGTCGGTTCGGTCGTATCACGAGCAGCCACAGAGAAAGCTGGCCGGGCCCCAGTACCTGGTCCTGGACCACGACGGTTTTCTGTACGTGAGCGACGTGGGCATGTCTCGGGTCGTCAAATACAGCCCGGAAGGCAAGCCGGTGCTGGCGTTTGGCGGCAAGTCGGCGGTTTTTGCCGGCCTCAGCATACCCACGGGCGTGGCCGTGATCGGTGACACCGTGTATGTGGCGGACGCCGCACGCAGGGGCATTTACGCGTTCGATTCCTACGGCAACTACCTCGGGAGCGTGGCCGAGGGGCGCTTGGTCAGGCCGGAGGGCATGCGCGCCCATGAAGGTTCCCTCTTGGTGGCCGACAGCGTACGCGTCGTTTTGGTCGACCCGGAGACGGAAGGCCTCAGGGAGCTGTTCCGAGCAGACCGTGCCGACGCCCGCCTTGTATCCGCCGCCTTTGATGCCAACGGCGAGCTGGTCATTGCGGACTTTGACGCGTCTGAGCTTGTGTACCTGTCCGATCCCGCCGAGCGCTATACCGGGCTGTCGCTGGAGCTATTGCGTGTGGACGCGTCGTCCTTCCCGAGTGTCAGTCTTGACGTCAGGGTGCTCGACCGCAGGGGCAGGGCTGTGGGCGGTTTGGGGCTGGGGAATTTCTACGTGTCGGAGCTAGTCGAGACCATAGAGCGTAGGCTTGAAGCCGGCCAGGCCGTGGATTACAAACTGCAGCGCATCAACACGGTAGATGACCTTTCGTTCCTGGGCAGCCTGGACGCGGATCAACGCATAGACGCCGTGTTCCTGGTTGAGGGCTCGCCGGCCATGGCCCAGGCCAGGACTGAGGCAAGGGACAGGCTGACCGAGCTTCACGGGGCGCTCGGCGGCGACGCGTCGTCGGTCTTGTTGCTGGCGGGCAACCAGGCCCAACCGCCTGTGGGCGGCGGCCTCCGGGACATGAGCGCGGCCCTGCTCGCCATGAAGCCAAGCCAGAGCTGGCGCTTTGATTCGGGCGTGCGGCTGGCGGCAGGCAGCCTCTTTGACGCCACCGGGCGCAAGGCGGTTTTCTACCTTACTACCGGTTCGGTCAACGAACAATTCCTAGACGGGCCCGCGGCCGCCGAGCTAGCCGCTGTACTGCGGAACAACGGTATAGCGTTCTACGCAGTGGTGCTTGGCTCTGATCCCGCCGCTCCTCTGCTGGGCTATCTCGCGGACGCCACGGGCGGCCAGGTGGCGCGTGCCGACCGTCCCGAGGGACTTGCTGGTTTGGCAGCCGACCTCCGGTCCAGGAACACTGGTTGGTACCGCCTATCCTTCATGTCAGGGGCCCCTGACGGTTTCGGGCTGGACTACCTCCGAGTGAACGTGGAAGTGTACCTGCGCGGGAGATCGGGCAAGGACGAGGGCGGGTATTTTGCCCCGCTGCGGTAAAAAAAACGTGGATACCCTGCGCGCCACGCGTCGCTTCCCCTTGACGCGCGCCGTGCTTCCAGGTATAGTGCCGTTCGTTCCACGACGCCATCTTAGCTCAGTTGGTAGAGCGCGTGACTTGTAATCTCGAGGTCCTCGGTTCGATTCCGGGAGATGGCTTTCGAGGCTGGTCCTGGGATGACGCCGGTCCACATGGAGAGATTCCCGAGTGGTCAAAGGGGGCAGACTGTAAATCTGTTGGCTTAGCCTTCGAAGGTTCAAATCCTTCTCTCTCCAATCCGAGAGGCCGCCCGCTTGGGCGGCCTTTTTCCGTATGGCGCGGAGCATACGCGCCGGAAGGAGCGCCACATGTCCAAGCCTTTCTGGGCTGACGGACTCAGGTTCTCATGCACGCGCTGTTCGGCCTGCTGCCGACAAGAACCGGGCCTGGTCCTCTTGTCGGCATCCGATCTTGTCCGGCTCATGCGCCATACCGGACTTGCCTTTCGCGTCTTTCTGGATAAATTTACCAGGTCGGTGGACATGGGCAACGGCTGGTCAATAAGCCTTACTGAGAAACCGGGTTACGACTGCGTCTTTTGGGACGGAGGCTGCACGGTGTACCAAGCCCGGCCGG
Source organism: Spirochaetales bacterium (assembly GCA_016928955.1). GTDB lineage: Bacteria > Spirochaetota > Spirochaetia > Treponematales > UBA12059 > JAFGJV01. The sequence continues at coordinate 370,775 of JAFGJV010000004.1, read as the reverse complement.
TGCAATGCTCTACCTATCCTTTCTGGCCAGGCATACTGGACAGTGAACGGGACTGGCTGTCGGAAGCGCACGAATGCCCGGGCATAGGCCGGGGAACTGTCATAGACGGGGCGGAAATCGCCAGGCGGCTGGAGGCGCGGATGTCCAACAAGCCGATTTTGCTGGACTATACCTTCAGGTGGGAGACGGTCGATGAGGATACGGTTCTGGGGCGTACGGGGGTCCTTGCCCACGCCGATCACGCCGGCCGGACTTAAAAGCAAGATTTCCTCCATAGTCCAGCGCATCAGTCCTTCCGACCTGGAGTCCCAGGAATCCAGGGAGAGATTCATGGCCCTGCTCCCGGACTACCTGTTTTCCACCGTGGGAGGCAACACGGCCTGCGTGGAAGTGGCGACCGGGGAGCATTGCCGTATCGTTTTCGACGCGGGTACGGGCATACGCAACCTGGGGCTGGAAATAGCCGCCACAAAAAAACCGGCAGCCGTACATCTTTTCTTTTCGCATTTTCACTGGGATCATATCCAGGGCTTGCCCTTCTTCGCGCCAGCCTTTGACCCGAGATCCCATATATCGTTCTACAGTCCCAAGCCTGATCTCAGGGACCTCTTGGACGCCCAGATGCGTCCTCCGTATTTTCCCGTGGAGATGGACGTGATGGGCGCGCAGAAGGAATTCGTGCAGATCAGGGGTGAGGGAATCCGTATAGGCGGGGTGACCGTGCGGCATAGGTCCATGAGCCATCCCGGCGGCTGTTACAGCTACCTGGTGACGGAAGGCGGCCGCAAAGCCATATACTCGACCGATACGGAACTTGAGGCGGCGGATTTCGAGCGCACGGAGGAAAACGAGCAGTTTTTTGGGGGAGCCGACGCGCTGATCATAGACGCCCAGTATACCCTCGGGGAGGCCATAGAAAAGCAGTACTGGGGGCATTCGTCGTTCAGCCTTGCCGCCGACTTTGCCGCGAGCTGGGGCATCAAGCGCCTGTTCCTGTTCCACCACGAGCCGGCCTATAGCGACCGCAAGATAGAAACCATCCTAAAATCGGCGGCCTGGTACCTGGGTCATATGGAAAAGCGCGGTATAGAGGTAATACTGGCCCGGGAGGGCCTGGAATGTGACATTTGACGATTTTAGCCGCCAGACTATGCGTTTGGAAATGAGCGGGCTGGAGCTCGCGTCCCTGTACTCGTCCCTGCTCGAACGGGAAGACGGCCTGGATCCCGTCCAGAGGCGGGCCCTGGACGCCCTGAGGCAGGTAATGTACGGGCATTTCAGCATAGAGGAGATGGAGCTGGTGGCGGAACGCTATGGCGCCTACGTGAAGGGATGGCTTGCCTGATGACGCAGCGTAACGATATGGGAACGAAGGCCAGAAAAACCACCGGCGCTGTCCTGGTTTTTCTATTCTTTGTGGCCGGCAGCCTGGCCCTGGCGGCCCTTCTGGGACTGACCTGGCTGGACTCGCCAGCGCCTGCCCTGCCCCCGGAGGGTGCGCTGTTCACCGTACGTGACGGGGACAGCGCCCGCGCCATAGCGCGCCGGCTCCACGACGAAAGCCTGATCCGGTCCGAGGAAGTATTCCTCCTGCTTCTCAAAGCCAAGAACCTGGACCAGGATCTCAAGGCTGGCGTGTACGACATACGGCCGGGCATGGGTTCTTCGGCCATCATGGAGCTGATAGCGTCGGGCAAGCAGGTTATGCGCAAGCTCGTGGTGCCAGAGGGCGCCGTCCTCCGTGTTGTGGCCGAGCGCGCGGCTGAGGCTGGCATAGCCCAGCCGGAGGATTTCTTGGCCAAAACCAGGGACCCTGAGCTCCTGGCCGAGCTCGGCATAGCCTCAAGCAGCTTTGAGGGCTACCTTTTCCCCGACACGTACTTCCTGCCGCCGGACGCCGGAGCGGACGTGCTCATACGTATGATGGTGGACACGTTCCGCTCCCGGCTGGAGAAAACCCTTCCCGAGGCCCAAAAGCTTAGCCCGGAAGAACTCCAGCGCTACGTGACCGTGGCCAGCATCGTCGAGCGGGAGTACCGCGTACCGGACGAGGCTCCCCTGATGGCCAGCGTGTTCTGGAACAGGGTGCGCATAGGCATGGGACTGCAGTCATGCGCTACCGTGGTGTACATCATCACCGAGCGCATGGGGCGTCCCCATCCGGAGCGTCTGTACGACAGGGATCTGCAGATCGTCGATCCCTACAACACCTACAAGTACGCGGGCCTTCCGCCGACGCCCATCTGCAGCCCGGGACTGACCGCCCTGGCTGCGGCGTTCAGGCCGGCCCAGACGGACTACCTGTATTTCAGATTGGTTGACGAGGCGGCCGGCACCCACAGTTTCTCCGAAACCCTGGACGAGCATATAAGGTCCGCGTCCCTGTATGTGAAGCCGCGCAATCCATGAAGCGGATCCCGGAAGCCCTGGTCAGGGACATTGTGTCCCGCAGCGACATTGTGGGCGTGGTCAAGGAGTATGTCCGCCTGGAAAAACGGGGTGCGCGGTGGCTCGGCCTGTGTCCCTTCCACAACGAGAAGACGCCGTCGTTCAACGTGAACCCCGAACGGGGCTTTTTCTACTGTTTTGGCTGCAAAAAAGGCGGCGATGTCGTCACCTTTGTCAAGGAAATTGAAAAATGCGGCTATGTAGAGGCTCTGGAACGCCTGGCGGACCGCGCCGGCATACCCCTCCGGTACGAAGGTGTGGACGACGCGGCGGCGGACGACGAAAAAAAGCGGCGGGACGCCATCTACGAGCTGTACGAGCGGCTGGCCGGCTCCTTTCACCATCTGCTCACGGAGGACGCCCGCGGGAAGCCTGCCTTGGACTATGCCCGCGCCAGGGGCCTTTCCGACGAGGTCATCGCGTCTTTCCGGCTGGGCTATGCGCCCGGAGATCGCACCTGGTTGCGCCGGTTTCTCCTTGGCAAGTCGTATTCACCCGAATTTCTGGCATCCAGCGGGCTTTTTTCCGCCAAATACCCAGAGGTGTGCATATTTTCAGACAGGTTGATGTTCCCCATCCATGACGCCAGGGGACGTTGCGTGGCTTTTGGGGGACGATTGCTTGCCGGTGACGGTCCAAAATACATAAATTCTCCGGAAACCAGCGTGTTCCGCAAACACGAGAACCTGTTCGGGCTGTCAAAAGCGGCCAAATCCATACGCGACCATGGCCGGGCCGTGCTCTGCGAGGGCTACATGGACGCCATAGCATTTCACGCGGCCGGCGTAGACTACGCGGTAGCGCCTTTGGGCACGTCGTTCACGGAAACCCAGGCAGCGGTTGTCAAGCGCTACGCCGATACGGTTGTGTTATCGTTTGACACGGATCAGGCCGGTGTCAAGGCGGCTGAACGGGCCATAGGCCTGGCGGAAAAAGCCGGGCTCACTGCCTTGGTGCTTAAAATCCCGGACGGGAAGGATCCTGCCGAGTTTGCCCAAAAATACGGCCACGAGCGATTGAAAAAAGAGGCGGAATCAACTATAACTGCCGAAGAATTCCTGCTCGGCAACGCTGCCGTGGCATTTTCCCGTGGCGGCACGGAAGGAGTGGCGGCCGCTTTTTCGTATTTGTTTCCATTCATCGCCGAATATACGTCCGAACTCAGGCGGGATGCCTTCCTAGAAACGGCGGCGTCCCGTTTCAGCGTCGATCCTGCTTCAGTGCGGGCTGATTTCGCTCGATTCTTGGATAGGGGACGGCCTCGGCCGCCTACCAGGACGGATACAACGGAGAAGGCCTTTACGCCTGGCCCGGACGCCGAACTCCTGGCCGCCCTTGCGTGCCATCCGGCCTTGTACGCGCAATTCAGGGCCGTCTTGGATCCCTCGTTTTTCGAGGACGAGGCGCTCAGAAGCGGCTACATAGCCTTGGAGGAATGCTTCCGTCGCGACGATCCGGGACCCGCGGCCGCCGCGGCCGCCATACAGGACGGCTCCTTGTCGGCTTTTGTGCTGGACAGGGCGGCCACAGGCGCCTACGACGCTGATCCGCAACGTTTTGTGGCGGACGGCGTGCTCAGGCTGAAGGAACAGGCCATAAAAAAACGGGTGCAGAAACTGGTAGCCCGCATCAGGGACTATGATGAGGGCAGGGACGGAGACGAAGTGTCCTTGAACGAACTGCTTTATGAAAAAATGCATCTAGACGGAGAACTGACTGCCATAAAGGATGAGCGGAATGGGAGATAACGAACTCGACCCCGCGATCGCAAAACTTCTCGAGTACGCCAAGGCCAAGAAAACCATCAGCTTTGATGAGCTGTCGGATTTCCTGCCCGAGCATATCGTGTCGTCGGACAAAATAGACGGTGTCCTTGCCCTTCTGGAGAACAACAACATCCAGATAGAGGAGGAGGACCTCCAGGTGGAGGAAGCCGCGGAGCCCAAGGAGGCCGGTCGCGGCGAGACGCAGGAGAAAAAGCGCCTTGTCTACAACGACAAGGATAGCGCCGTTGACGACCCGATACGCCTGTACCTCCGCGAGATAGGCAAGGAAAACCTCCTCACCGCCGAGCAGGAGGTCGAGCTGTCCAAGCAGATGGAAGAGGGCGAGAACATCATCAAGGGGATCATCAAGGAAAGCGGCATGCTGATCCCCGAGTTTCACCAGATATCCGTCAAGGCCAAGCGCGAATCCGGCTCCCAGCAGAGGAAGGAAAATTCCGAGCGCATAGCAGAGCGTCGTCGGCTTAACCAGTTCTACCGTGACGTGCTCAGGGATACCCAGGCTGAGCTCAAGTCGTACATGGAGGCCAAAAAACGTGTGGCCAGCCGCGGCGGCGAGGTGCTTAGCGACGAAAGCCTCAAGACGCTCAGGGGCCCGCTGGTGGAGCGGCTCGGCCAGGCCGACCTCCACACCGAGGAAATCAACTCGTTCTCCGAAAAATTCATCAACGCTGCCAAGCGGATTAAAAAGTACCGCCGGGAGCAGGAGAAGCTGGAGCATACCCTCCGTGTGTCCAACCTGAAGGAACTCAGGGTCCTTGGCAGGAACCTGACCATCAAGGACCGACGGGAGAAGATCGAGTCGGACCTTGGCATCAACGCCGACGAGATCAAGGAACGCATCCGCCAGATCCAGGTGACCGAAAAGAAACTGGAGGAGATGGAACACGCCTTTGAGAGCGACTGCGACTCCATCATTCGCATGGCCCGGGAGATAAACCGCGGCCGCATCATGATGAAGAACGCCAAGGACCGCCTCATAAAGGCCAATCTCCGGCTGGTTGTGTCCATAGCAAAGAAATACACGAACAGGGGCCTCCACTTCTTTGACCTTGTGCAGGAAGGGAACATAGGACTCATCAAGGCGGTGGAGAAATTCGAGTACCGCAAGGGCTACAAATTCTCCACCTACGCCACCTGGTGGATCAGGCAGGCCATAACCAGGTCGATAAGTGACCAGGCGCGCACCATCCGCGTGCCCGTCCACATGATCGAGCAGATCAACAAGGTGGTGCGGGAATCCCGCCAGCTGATGCAGAAGCTCGGGCGCGAGCCCACCGACGAGGAGGTCGCCCAGCAGCTCGGTTGGCCTGTCACCCGCGTCAAGAGCGTCAAGAACGTTGCCAGGGAGCCTATATCCCTGGAAACGCCCATAGGCGAGGACGAGGACAGCCTCCTTGGCGACTTCATCGAAGACAAGGAAATAGAAAACCCGAGCGTCCAGACCGACTACAAGCTCCTCCAGGAGCAGATACGCTCCGTGCTGTCCACCCTGCCGCCCCGGGAGCAGGAAGTGCTCAGGATGCGATTCGGGCTCGACGACGGCTACTCCCTGACCCTTGAGGAAGTCGGGCTCTATTTCAACGTGACCAGGGAACGCATACGCCAGATCGAGGCCAAGGCCCTGAAGAAACTGCGCCACTTCAAGCGTAGCCAAAAACTCAGGGATTACGTTGACCATTGACCGTCCCGCTGGCCAGCGGGGCCGGGCTTGGCGTTGATGCGCCCTTACGTTCTGTGCTATAATCCGCCGGCTAAAGCGGCACATCCCGAATGAGGTGACAACCTATGCTGATGGAAGACCTGTTTGAGCGGCTCAAGAAATTCCAGGAGCTCCTCCTGGAGCGCGTTGCGTTGGAGGAAGAAATCCACCAACTCCCCAAGTCCATAGCCGCGCAGGAGGAAGTCCTCACGAGGGCACGCAAGGCCCACGCCGACAAGGCAGCGCGCTTTGAGGAAGTATCCACAAAAGTGTCGGAGCTCCGCCAGAACCTCACTGATACCATGGCCCAGCGAGAAAAATCCGAACAGCAGATGGACAGCATATCCAGCCCGCGCGAATTCGAGGCCCTGAATAAGGAAATCACCGAGGCTGGCCAGCGCGAGGACCAGTTCCGCAAGGAACTCAAGCGCGAAGAGGAAAATTTCAAGGAAGCCGAGGAAGAGCTGAAGGCCGCGGTGACCCTGATCGAGGCACAGGAACAGGAAATCGCCGAGAAGCGCGCCAGGATCAAGAACGAGGAAAGCGACATGAACGCGCGCGTAAAGAAACTGCGCGCGGAAGAGACCAAGATCACCAACGGCATCGACTCCGAGGTGGTGTTCAAGTTCGAGCGCATCATACGCTCCAAGCAGGGCATAGGTATCGTGCCGGTGCGCGGCACCATCTGCTCGGGCTGTTCCATGATCCTACCGGCGGAATTCGTCAACGAAGTGCGCCAGAGCAACAAGATAACCTTCTGTCCCTACTGCTCCCGTGTTTTGTACTACCAGGAGGGCGAGGCCCAAGACGAGTACCTGGTGGACATAGAGTCGGGCAGCCTTGCAGACCTTGACGACTTTGGCGACGAGGGCGAGGACGAGGGCTACGACGGCTCGGACGACATCGATTCCGGCAAGGACGACATGGACGGTTCCGAGGACTGAGCTTTTAAGAGCTAGCCTAGAATGTGTGGGGCGGACCGGGGCGCCGCCCGGTTCCCGCTGTCTTTGGCGGGATCCGGGAGGAAAGTCCGGGCTCGATAGGACGCGACGCCGGCTAACGGCCGGGCGCGGTGCTGGAGACGGCAGCGCGACAGACAGCGCAACAGAAAGCGTACCGCCTCGGGGAAACCCGGGGTAAGGGTGAAAAGGTGGGGTAAGAGCCCACCGCGTCCGCGGCAACGAGGACGGCACGGCAAACCTCGTCGCGAGCAAGGCCAAGCAGTGGTCCGCGGTCCGCGGGCGGGCGCCTCTGGCGCCCGCGATCCACGGGTTGGCCGCGCGAGCCGGAAGGCAACTTCCGGTCAAGATGGATGGCGCCCGGTCGGCCGCAAGGCCGGCCACAGAACCCGGCTTACAGGTCCGCCCCTTTTTTTCATGGGCACGAATAGCCATCGGACATCCGGTCGCTGTCTGGCCGTGTCCCCGCTTCATTGACTGCATGCGTCGTCCCGTGATACAAATTCCAGGTAGCAATGAAGCCTTACGCGCCGCGTTTTGTCACGCATGATGATCCATACCTCAAACGACGGCGGCGCCGCGGTGTTATACTGGTGGCCGTCGCTGTCGCGTCGCTGGCCGGGGCTGTGTTCGGAATACGCGCACTGATGCTGTCCCTGGCGGAGCGCAGGGCCCTTGGACAGGGACGGCCGGATAGGGCGGAGACGCTGGCGCTCTGGGACGCGGGAGAGTACGCATCCGTGGCCGAGCTCGCGCAAAAGGCCCTTGCGGAAACGCCCCTTGATCCTTTCTTCCTGTCCATGCACGGCCTTTCGTCCTTCTACCTGGCCATGTCGGAACTCGACGCCGAACGCAAGGCCGAGGAACTCAGCCGTTCGGTCTTTTCCCTGCGCAAGGCGGTCTTGGACGGAGATTCAGACCTTGAGGCCAAGTGCAGGTACATACTCGGCAAGGCATACTACCACCAGGGACTGGATTACGCGCCGGAGGCCATAAGCCAACTCAGCGCTGCTGCCGACTTGGGCTTTACGCAGGTGGATACATGGGAGTACCTAGGCCTTGCATCGAAAAGCCTTGGCGACATGCAGGCAAGCGCGGCTTATTTCGAGAAGGCCATGGTCGCTTCGCCCGATTCCTACGAACTCAAGGCGGCCGCGGCCGCCATCTACGTGGAAATAGGCCGGAGCGACGAAGCTGAGAAGCTTGCGCGGGAAGCCATGGATAAAACGCAGGACGCGTATTTACGGGAACGCTGTGCCTTCCTGCTGGCCGATATATACAGGGGACGCGCACGGTTTGACGACGCATTGGCCCTCTACCAATCGATCAAGGACGGCAATCCAGAATCGGCAGACGCCTGGTATTACGAAGGGCTTGTCTACCAGGCCCTGGGCGACCAGCTCAAGGCCCGCGCCGCGTGGAGGAAGGCCGTGTCGATCGACCCTATGCACCAGGAGGCGCGTAAAAAACTGGCCGAACGGACGTAGGCTGGATACGAGAGGCTCTTTCAAAAATCGGACGAGTTTTGAAAGGCTACATATTAAAATATGATTTGCGTAGCGGTTGCGAAATATGCAAACAACCGCGAGCAATCGCAACACCAATTTCAGAAGTAACAGGCTTTTGAAATTGGCTCACTCGTCGCGGGCTTTTACGCGCCCGGCTGATAGGCGCGTTGGAACCCGGTTATGTACGCGGTCGACGGAACGCGGAGCGTTTTACGTCGGACGGCTTTTCGACCGCCACGCGGCCCCTGGGGCCAGATGGCGGCCACTGAAAACTGCGATGGCGCGCCGAGACGTCTGTACTTGGCCGCCCCTCAACCAGAGCAAGGAGCGCTTCCATGGCCGGAAGAAGATTGTTGGACTCGTTGGCGTTGGATATCGGCATCGACCTGGGCACGTGCAATACGCTCATCTATGTGCGGGGCAAGGGGATAGTGATCAACGAGCCTTCCGTGGTGGCCGTGGAGCGGGGCACCAAGCGCGTGCTGGCGGTCGGTTCGGAGGCCAAGCGCATGCTGTGGAAAACGCCCGGCAACATAGTGGCCATTAGGCCACTGCGCGACGGCGTCATAGCGGATCCCGACACCACCGAGAAGATGATCAAGTACTTCATCCAAAAGGTGATACCCCGGCGCTGGTTCGTGAAGCCACGGATGGTCATCGGGATACCGACATGCATCACCGAGGTCGAGCGTCGCGCCGTGGTCGAGGCCGCGTACAAGGCCGGCGCCCGAGAGGTCGAGGTCCTGCCCGAATCCCTGGCGGCGGCCATCGGCTCCGACATACCGATACACGAACCCGCCGGGCACATGATATGCGACATCGGCGGAGGCACCACGGAAATTTCCGTCATATCGCTCAAGGACCTGGTCGTTACCAACGCCATACGCATAGGCGGCGACGAGTTCGACGAGGCAATCATCAAGCACATCCGCGCAGCCCACAACCTGATCATCGGCGAGCAGACGGCGGAGCGGCTCAAGGTCGAGATCGGCAACGCGTCGCCGGACAAGGTGATAGAAAAGGTCGAAATCAAGGGCACAGACGCCATCACCGGACTCCCGCGGAGGCTGGAAATCGATTCGGTGGAAGTCCGCGAGGCTCTCCAGGAACCCGTAAACCAGATCGTCGAGGAGATCAAGAAGACCCTCGGTCAGACTCCGCCTGAGCTTGCTGCTGACATCGTCGAGCGCGGCATCGTTATGGCGGGCGGCGGGTCCCTCCTGAAGGGCCTGCCACGCCTGATCGCCAAGGAGACGGGCGTGCCAGTCATCCTGGCAGAACGTCCCCTGGAGTGCGTCGCCATTGGCGCAGGCAAGTACTTCGAGGCCATACGGGGCATCGACATCGCGTTCGGCTCGGCGGGCGCCCTGAACCTGTAGCATGGCCCAGCAATCGAGGCGGGCGGTCCGCATCAAGGCCCTGGTGTCCGGGCTCCTCTTAGCGGTGTCGCTGGTGACCCTGACGGTGTCCACCCGGAGCCTCGAGGGCGTGCCTGAGCGGGTGGGGCTGGCCGTCGTGTCCTTTGTCCAGCGGGGTTTTGACTCGGTGTCGGGATTTTTTTCCCGCACGGCCACCAGCATAGCCGAACTAAGGCGCCTGCAGGAAAGCCACCGGGAGCTTCTGGCCCAGGTGGAGGCGCTCACCAACCAGCAACGCGATTACTCGGTGCTCAAGGGCGAGAACGAGCGCCTCAAGGAGCAGCTTGCCTTCTCCCAGGCGTCCGGTTATCAAGCCCAGGCGGCGCGTATCGTGGCCCGCGACCCTGAAAACCTGTACGCCACCTTTGTGATAGACAAAGGCACGGCGCACGGCGTCAGGAAGAACCAGGCGGTGGTAGCCTACCAAAACGGCATAGAGGGCTTGGTCGGCAAGGTGCTGGAGGCGTCCCGGTTGACCTCCGTGGTGGTTCCCGTGTACGACGCCACGACCTATGTTGCGGCCCGGCTCGAGCGTTCCCGGTACGAAGGACTGGCTGTGGGCTCGGGCAGCGACGACCTGCCCCTGGTGATGAAATACGTCAAGAAGCGGGCCAAGGACGAGATTCAGTACGGCGACCTGGTGGTCACGAGCGGGCTGCAGTCCCTGTATCCCCAGGGCATAGCCGTGGGCCGGGTGACCAAGCTACGGATCTTCGATTACCTGACCTCGCTGGAAATCGAGCTTGAACCCGTCCTGGATTTCGGGCGCATAGAATACGTGTTCGTGGTGCTTGGCCAGGGAGCAGAGGGAGGAGCGGAATGATACGGCGTTTCCTGCTCACGCTCGGGCTCCTGGTGGGCGCCCTGGTGCTGCAGTCCACCTGGCTGGACGCCATAGCCATACGCTCGGTCGTGCCCGACCTGGCCTTGCTCATCATCGTCTTCGTGTCGTTTTCCACGCGCGACCTTTTGGGGCAGGCTTCAGGTTTTGCGGCCGGTTTCCTGCAGGACGGCATGAGCGCGGGCCCCCTGGGCCTGAACGCCCTCGTTAAGACGGCCATGGCCTGGACCTTCAACGCCCTGTCGGGAAAATTCTACATAGACCGCGTGGTCATGCCGCTTGCTTTCGGCTTCGGGGCCACCGTCATCAAGGCCGTATACCTGGCGATACTGGCGTGGATGTTCTCCGGCAAGATACAGTCCTACGATTTTGGCGACGCCAAGCTGTGGATAGAGGCCGGCTACAACGCCGTGGCCGCGCCGGTCGTGTTTCTTATCCTGTCGCCGCTGAAATCGTTCCTGGCCGGCAGGAACGCCCAGTCATGAGCGATTTCGGTCCTCGGCCGCAGGGAGTCCCGCCCCTCCGCATAGCGGTGTTCGTGTCCATGGCGGCCGCCGTGTTCCTGTGGTACGCGTCCTACCTCCTGTACCTCCAGCTGATCAAGGGTAGCGAGTACAGCGTGCGCGCCGTCAGCATATCCAGGCAGGTTGAGAAACTGCCCGCGCAGCGGGGAGAGATCTACGACCGCAACTACAGCATACCCTTTGTGCTGAACGCGGACAGCTTTGCCCTTACCGTGGTGCCGGCCGAGATACCCGCGGACCTGCGCGACACGGTATTCGCCAAGCTGGCCGCGCTGATCGACCTGCCTCTAGACGAGATACACCGGAAAATCCCCCCGTCCCATTACCGGCTGTTCCAGTCCATCGAGATACTGTCGTCTGTGGAACAGGACGTCATCAACCGGCTGGCGGAACGCATCGACGAATTTCCCGGCGTGTCGTGGTATTCCCGCCCTAAGAGGAACTACCTGGAGACGGGAAGTTTTTCCCACCTCATAGGTTACGTGGGCGAGATATCCAAGGACGACCTCAAGATTTTCTACAACAGGGGCTACCAGACCGGCGACATCATTGGAAAATCCGGTCTGGAGCGGCAATACGACGAGATACTCAGGGGCAAGGACGGCAGGCAGTTCAGGGTGGTGGACGTCAAGGGTAGGCGGGTAGAGCCCACGAGCCGCGACGTCGAGCCGCCGGTGATGGGGCGCAACATATCGCTCACCATAGACCGTAACGCCCAGCTGTTGGCAGAGAAGGCGCTTGGCGAGCGGAATGGCTCCATCGTGGTGCTCAAGCCGGCAACAGGCGAGATACTGGCCATGGTGTCGTACCCCAATTTCAACTCGAACGCCATCATAGCGCGGGGCGGCAACAACGAGTACGCGCGGCTTTTGGAGGACCCGGGCAACCCGCTCATCAATCGGGCCATACAGTCGAGCTATCCGCCGGCATCCACCTTCAAGACCATCATGACCACCGGCATCATAGAGGAAAAGGCCATGGCCCTGGACGCCCGTATCCTATGCACGGGCGAGATAGAGGTAGGCGGGCGAGTGTCCCGTTGCTGGATACGCAAGCCCGGCCACGGACGCCTGGACCTTGCCGGGGCCCTGGCCCAGTCCTGCGACGTGTATTTCTGGGAAGTGGCCATGGATTCCTTTGGCGTTGAGAATATTGTCGACTATTCCCGGCAGTTCGGCTTTGGGAGCGCCACGGGCATAGACCTGCCCGGCGAAACGGAAGGCTTTGTGCCCACGCCACAGTGGAAGGAGCGCCGCTTCCACGAGAGGTGGTTTGACGGCGACACGATGAACCTGGCCATCGGCCAGGGCTTCCTTCTTGTGTCGCCGCTGCAGGTAGCCGACATGATGGCCATGGTGGTCAACGAGGGAGTCATATACCGCCCGCACCTGCTCAAGGACGTGCGCGATCCGGCAACTGGCACCATCCTGTCAAGAACCGTGCCCGAGGTTCTGCACTCGTCGCGCGTGTCGCCCGAAACCTGGAAGCTGGTCAAGGAATACCTGCGCGGCGTGATCACTGAAGGCACAGCCCGTTATCCGCTGAGCAACAAAGTGGTGAGCATCGCGGGCAAGACGGGCACCGCCGAAGTGGGTCTGGAGGATCGCTGGCACTCGTGGTTCGTGGGCTTTGGGCCCGCCGACGCCGAGGACCCAGACGACGTCATCGTGGTCGTTTCCATGATAGAGGCGTCCAATCCGTGGGAGTGGTGGGCTCCGTACGCTACCAACATCGTGTTCCAGGGTTACTTCGCGGGGCAGACATTCGAGGAAGCGGCGGGCGAGCTCGGCCTCCTCAACAAGTCTACCGGCGTGGTCGGCAGGATGGAATAATGAGTTCGATCAAGGTATTTGCCCGGTCCCTGGACTGGATCGTGGTCGCATCGGTGGCCGTGCTGATGGCCATAGGCGTCATGTTCATCTATTCGTCCGGCATGACCAGCGACGGTCAGCTGGTGTCTACCGAGTACGCCAAGCAGATCGTGTGGGCGCTGTCCGGCCTGGGACTCATGCTGGCCGCCGCCCTCATAGACCCCAAGCGACTGCCGGAATACGTGTCGATACTGTACGTAGGCATTCTGGTGGTGCTTGTGTACACCAGGATTTTCGGACGCGTGGTCAACGGAGCTCGCTCTTGGTTGGGCTTTGGCGATCTTGGCATACAGCCGTCCGAGTTCATGAAGATAGCAACCATCCTGTTCCTCTCGCGCTACCTGGAGGAAAGCGCGCACGAGCGACACTCGTTCCGGCGCTTTGCCATCTCGCTCGGCATTGTCGCCATTCCCATGCTGCTGATCCTGAGCCAGCCAGATTTCGGGACAGCCCTGGTGTTCCTGCCGGTTTACCTGGGCATGGCCTTCATGGCGGACGTGTCGCCGCGCTACCTGTGGTTCCTGATACTCACGGCGTCCATCGTGGGCGTGCTCACGGTCATGCCCCTGTGGCAGACGCTCATAGCCGCTGACACGTCCGTTGCCCTCAGGATGTTCTACGAGGCTCCGTACGTGTATTACGTGCTGGTCGCGGCCGTGTTGGGCTTTGGTCTGTCGGTGCTGGGGTACCGCCTATTCAAGAAACGCTACTACTACTGGATGGCCTATGTCGCCCTGGTGGTCATCATCGGCCTTGGGGCGTCAATGCTAGGGCGCAAGGTACTCAAAGAGTACCAGGTGATGAGGCTGGTCGTGTTCCTGGATCCGTCGGTCGATCCCCTGGGCTCGGGCTGGAACATCTTGCAGTCGATTACCGCCATCGGTTCGGGCGGTTTTTCAGGCAAGGGCTTCCTTCAGGGGACGCAGAGCCATTACCGCTATCTGCCTCAGCAGAGCACCGACTTTATTTTCAGCATCATATCTGAAGAGCTCGGCTTTATCGGCGGCATCGTCGTGTTCTCCCTGTTCATGCTTGTCAGCGTGCGGCTCATACTTGCGTCAAGAACGGTCAACTCACCGTTCCAGCGCGGGGTCCTGGCCGGCATGTTCAGCATGGTGCTTTTCCACTTCATGGTGAACGCCGGCATGGCCATGGGCATCATGCCTATTACCGGCATTCCCCTGTTGTTCCTGTCCTACGGGGGATCGTCGCTGTGGGCGGCATGCATTGGCCTGGGCCTGTCTCTGGGCATCAGCGCCCGGAGGTACGAGTCGTGAGAGCGGCCGTGGATCCGGTCAGAGACATAGGGGCCGCCCTGCAGACGATAGAGAAGCCAGCCCGGTACCTAGGCGGGGAAAGCGGCATGACGGTCAAGGAGCAGGCTAACCTGCGCGTCATGCTCTGTTTTCCCGACCTCTACGAGATAGGCATGTCGAACAACGCCATGCGCATTCTGTACGGCGGCCTGAACGGCAGGGCGGGCGTCGCGTGCGAGCGCGTCTTTGCGCCCGCTCCAGACTTTGCGGCGTTGCTCAAGGAACGAGGCCTTCCGCTCTACGGGCTGGAAAGCGGAACGCCTGTTCGCGACGCGGATATCCTGGCCTTCACGGTAGGGTACGAGCTTGCCGCAACAAATATTCTGGCGGTCCTGGAAGCGTCGGGAATTCCCCTGGTAGCGAAGGACCGCGCGGAAAGCGATCCTGTGGTGATAGCGGGCGGACCGGCCATCACCAATCCGTCGCCCTTTTCCAGATTCCTGGACGCCGTGTGGATAGGAGAGGCCGAGGGCAGGTTTTTTGATCTGGCTGAGGAAATGGCAGCGGCCAGGAAGGCCGGGGCCGCACGGCATGAACTGATAGCCATGCTGAGCGCTGAGCCGGCCGTATGGACGCCCGATAAAAAGGCCGTTCGTGCCATCTACGAGGATTTTGCCACCACGGAATACGGCCTCAGCTTTCCCGTGCCCGTGCTCAAACCGGTGCAGGACCACGGCGTGGTCGAGGTGATGCGCGGCTGTCCGAACGGCTGCCGCTTCTGCCACGCAGGGTATTTCTACCGGCCGCAGCGGCTCCGCGGGCCGGAGCTCATTGCCCGTGACGTGGAAGCCCAGATCGTGAAGGGCGGTCACCGGGAGATCACGCTGTCCTCGCTGTCGTCGGGCGACTATCCAGGAATCTTTAGGCTCCTGTCTGTCCTGAACGCGCGCTGGTCATCGCGCGGCATATCGTTTCAGTTGCCTTCCCTGAAGGTCGAATCGTTTCCGCTGGAGCTCATAGAGGGAATATCCGGCACCCGGAAGTCGGGTTTGACCTTTGCTGTGGAGACGCCATTGGACGAGTGGCAGCGTTCAGTCAACAAGGTCGTTCCGCGGGACAAGATCGTCGCCATACTCAAGGAAGCGGAAGGCCGGGGATACCGGCTGGCGAAATTTTATTTCATGATCGGTTTGCCCCTGCCGGACGTGGGCCAGGCCGAGGAAACGGCTATCATAGACTATCTTACGGCCCTGGCGGATGCCACGACCATAAAGCTTAACGTAACCCTGGCCACCTTTGTCCCGAAGCCGCATACGCCGTTTCAGTGGAGCCGCCAGCTTGACCCGTTGGAGGCCGCCCGCCGCATATACGCTATCAAGGACGCATTCAGGAAAGACGCCCGGGTCAAGGTCAGCTATCACGCTCCCTATCTTTCCTGGCTGGAAGGCATCATAGCACGGGGCGACGAAGGGGTAGGGGAGCTTATCCTTTCCGCGTATCGGCATGGTGCCTGTTTTGACGCCTGGGACGACAAGTTCAAAAAAGACGCGTGGGAAGCGGCTCTGGGCGACACGAAGTTCGATACGGCTGCGCGTACCGGCCCGCGGGATATGGAAGCACTGCTGCCCTGGGATGCGGTTATGCTCCGCGTATCAAAGGCCTACCTGAAAAAAGAGGCGCAAAGGTCCAAAAAGCCAGAATTAACCTCGATATGTATACATAACTGCACAAATCCTTGCGGTTCCTGCACGGACAACATGGAAATTCCGGACAATAGTATACATTCCGAGGTCAATGAAGGACTCCGGAGGCTGGAAGAAGAGTCGGCGGCTCGTTTTCAGGATTCGGCTCAGGTGCCAGCGGCCGAGTCTAAGCGCGTCAGGGTCATGTTCAGGTTCCATAAAACGGGCCGCGCTGCATACTATCCTCATCACACAGTTTGGGATGTCCTGGCAAGCTCGTTCGAGCGGGCGGGCTACTGCGTTGAGTTTTCCCAGGGTTTCAACCCGAGCCCGCGCATGGAGATATCCGAACCCTTGCCCCTTGGGTGTTCGTCCGTAGAGGAGTATGGTCTTGTTCTTCTGGACGGGGGCAGGGACGGTGTTCCTGACGCCGAAGCGTTGCCAGGCCGCCTGAACCGCTTCTTGCCCCATGGCCTTAATGTTGACGCGGCCTATGTTCTGTACTGGCCGAGCGGCACCAAGTTCCCGTCTCTGTCCAAAAGCCATTGGGGCTCCCTGTTCTCTCTGGATGTATCCCAGGCCGGCCTGGATGAGGACATGCTTGCCCGCAATCTTTCAGGACTCATGGGTGCCGACCACAGGCTGGCTGGGGCAAAGGTTATGATCGCGTCGCCTGGAGTGGTGCACGTACTGCTGCCGTTCGCGGGAACCCGTCAGCTGGGTATTCAGTCCTTGTTCGCGGGAGCGACCGGCAAAGATTTCAAGCACACTGCGCTTAGGCTGTGTAGGCTTGCTCAATACGCCCGCGGCGACGGAGGGCAGCCCGTTCCGTACCCCGCGGCATACAATGCTTAGGACTAGAACGTAGCGTGCTCATGCTCTTACCAAAAACGAGGCGTCTTAAGGCATGCAAGTAGACAGAATATACATTATAGGAAGTAGGGTATACGAAAGGCTGGCCTGCCCCTCCAGTGTCCCTAAGGGCGTCATGGCCCACCGCTTAGTCGTAGCTCAGCGTGGTAATGCCCAGGCTTACGGCCTTGCTGTACAGGTTCCGGAAGGTGCTATTGGCGGTGTCCAGGCCGTAGCAGGCCGCAAAGGTGTGAATATAAAATATTCCGGTATCGGGATCGTCGTCATTGTGCTCATAATCCTGATCGCCTTCTGTAGGTGGAACGCTGAACGATACAGGAGTCGGGAGGTTTCGCGACAAGTCGTATGGCGGGTTTGCACCTATGGTGATGGTCGATTCTGTGGTTGACGAGAATGCCAGTGTCGCCAGATCGAAAGCCAGCAAGGAAGCCCTCAGCGTTGGGCCCGGATCAAGGCCGTCGACCACCAGGGTCCGGTATGCGTAGTTGGACTGGCTCAGGAGGAATGACTCCACCGACTCGCCGGGTATGGTTTCAGACGACTGCTTCGCGCTGTAGGCGGTCAGGTCCGACTGCGCGTCGTCATAGGTGGCGTAGATACGGTAGAACAGCTCCACGCCTAGGTACATGGAGTCCGGCGCAGCCGGGGCCTTGACCAGGTTAGGCCCGTCGCTGACGGGCTGCTGGGACAAGTACGAGACAATGTCTATGCCGCACGCCGCCGCCAGAGCGGCAGCAACCAGGGCGGCCACCCTTGCCGAGGTGGCCCTGCCCCCACCTTGTGCTCGAACCACGCGATTACCCTTTCAGGATTTGGACAGGCGGATCGATGCTCTCCGTGCAGTCGACCAGTTCGTATATCACCACGGGCTTGTTCTTGCCCTTTACGCGGATATTGTCCAGCTCCCGCACGATGAATTTATCCTTGACCAAGGCGTAGGTATTCTCGCTGATGATGATGTTTGTGCCGTACTCCTTGTTGGTTGCCTCAAGGCGGGATCCCAGGTTCACATGGTCGCCCATCAACGTGTAGTTCATCCGGAGCTTGGAGCCCATGTTGCCCACGGTCATGATGCCGGAGTTGAGGCCTATGCCTATGTTGATGCGCTTTGCCTCGGGCCAGCTGGCGTTGAGCCTGTCCAAGGCCTGCATCTGCCTGAGGGCGCACTTGCACGCAAGCTCGGCATGGGCGGCCTGGGGTATGGGCGCTCCCCAGAAACACATGATGGCGTCGCCCATGTATTTGTCCAGGGTGGCTCCGTAGTCCAGGGCGATATCCGTCATGGCTGTGAGGTATTCGTTGAGGTGGTTGACGAGCTCCTGGGGCGTCATGTTCTCGGACAACGTGGTAAAGCCGCGGATGTCGGAGAAGAACACGGTCAGTTCCTTGTCCACACCGCCGAGCTCGGGCGGGTCGTTGGCCAGCTGGTCCACCACCTTGGGGCTAAGGTACTTGCCAAAGGTCTCGCGGATCTGCTTCTTGTCGCGCTCTTCCGTGAACACTCTGTATACCACCACCAGGATGAAGGTGACGATGGCGGCGAAGGCGGGCGCAGCATAGCCGAGGAGATACGAGCTACGGTCAAAGGCTAGGTCCACGGCAAAGAAGTAGATGCCAATCATGGCCAGCGTGGCAAAGAAACCGCCAATGGCTGGAATTCTGGCGCTCAGAGCCGCTACCAGCAAGGCCGCCAGGGCTATGACTAAAAGGTCGAGCCAATACGGTGCCTTGATGATGAAGTTGTCCATCAGGATGGTATTGAGGGCGTTGGCGTGCATCTCGATGCCGTACATCATGCCAAGCGGTGTCGGCTTCTCGTCCTCGGCCATGCCGCTCGCGAAAGCTCCGACCATCAGGATCTTGTCCTTGACTGCAAGCGTGCGCTTCCAGGTTGACGGGTCAGGTCCAGGATCCCGGTTGGCGTACGCGGAATACGACCTGACCGGGAAGGTCTGAGGACCAAGGTCGGGGGTTTCAGCCGAGCGCGGTCCCATGAAATTGATGAGCATCTGTCCCTGCTCGTCTATGGGTATGCGTATTTCCGGCACTACCCTGCGCTTGCCCTCTTCCACCAGGCTGTTGTCGGCGTCGAAAATGTCCATGCCTGTCTGGATGGTGTACGGCACCAGATCGTCGCCCACGCGCATCATCGGGTTCGGGATGAGGATATGCGATCCTGCAACCACCTCGAGGTCGTCAAAGTCCTTGTGGAAGTATTCAAGGGCCAGGGACAGCGTTATGGACGGCACAAAATAGTCGCGGTAATGGCGGATGACGTAGTAGCTGTCGTCCGGCACGCCGTCCATGTTCACGTCCTCTATCTGCATGGGCGCTTCGGCGGCCATGCGCGCCGCCAATTTTTTAAGCTCTGCCGCCGTTATGGGCGAGTCTATGTCGTGGATGAATCCGCGCGCGTCCAGCCACGCCAGGCGCTCAAAGTTGTCCTCGTTGACGGAAAAGCCAGGCGTCAGCTCGTCCAGGCGCAGCTTACGTACCAGCATGCTCTGCCTGAGCACCAGTGGCTGGCGCCTGTATATCTTGTCCACGTCTGACACAAAGTTGGCGTGGCCGTATCCGCCGGATGCACGGGCGTAGGGTTCGAGCGGCGGTTGTATGGAATACCGGTCGATGATTTTTTTCCAGTCGCCCGTTACGTTGGTGATGGTGCCGTGCGTGTCGTACAAGGATTTCTGGCGCACGGCGTACTCGTCGCCCTCTAGGGTCTCGCCCATGGGATCAAGGACGGTTTCCAGGTACACCTTGCCAGACGACTCTATGGAGTCAACCAGGACGGCGTCGTTGGTAGCCGTTGTGTCCGGCTCGATGAAGAACACGTCGAGGAACAGGGCGGATTCGCGGTTCGATTGGTCGTTGAGGCGGCTGAACGCGTTGATCAGGTTTGCGTGGCGCGTCCGCACAAAAGGCCACTTGCCGTACTCAGCCAGGGTTTTCTGGTCGATGCCGATGAGGAGTATGCTCTCCGACAGCTTCAGGTTACGCTCGACAAAAGTGGCCCCCTCCTGGACCGACCTGCCCTCTTTGTTCTGTTTGATGCGGAAGTGGACGTCCAAGACGGAGCCCTCGAGCTGGTCCACGATGCGGGTGGATTGCGCAAGGCCAAAAAAGAGCACAAACACCAGGGCGGCTATGACGAGTGAAAACCACTTAACTTCGAAAATGCGCGCTCGTTTCTTGGGCATCGAGATCCTCCGAATAGCAAAAAACCCGGCCTTGTTCAGGCCGGGCTGGGTATACAGCGAGCCGGGCTCGCCCTGGTTACTGAGCCAGGCCCAGGGACCTGAGGTAGATTATACGGTCGCGGGCAAGCTTTGTCCAATCGCTTTCCTCAGGCAGGGCGGCCAAGGCGCCGTAGGCTGACATGGCCTTGTCGTACTGCTTGGTCTCCTCATAGATACGGCCTATGTTGAAGCGAATTCTGGCAAGGCCTGCGGCGGCCGGATAGTCTTTCTCCGCGCGGCTGAGGTGGGCCAGGGCGGCTTCCTTGTCGCCGCGTTCCTCGGCCATGGCCGACGCGTTGGCCAGGCTTACCAGGGCCAGGTGGGAATCGGGATCTGCGTCGGTGACGGCCAGGAAGGCCTTTTCCGCGGACGCGTAATCCTTGAGGATATAGTGGACGCGGGCCTGCACCAGGTGGGCGCGGAGTTCGGCGTACATGCCGTCATAACCCTCGGCAACGGCGGCTGCGTCTGCAAGCAGGCTGGCGCTGGCGGACGGCCGGGCGTCCTCGGCCAGGGCAAGCCAGTCGTCGTAGGCCGCGTCCAGGCTGTCCATGGCGGCCGACGATTTGGCAAGACGGTCCTGGCGTACGGCGCTCACCACGCCGGCGGACACGAGGGCCACCACAAAAATGGCGGCGACGACCAAAAGGGCCACCCTGCTCCTGCGCAGGAAATCCGTCAAACGTTCCACGAACAGCGCGCCAGCGTCTGACCCCTGCTCGGACGCCTTGGTCTTCTTCTCTACTGCACTCATGATGCTCACTCCTTGGGGGGTACTATTTCCAGTTCCTTGATGAGCCGCGACAGGTAGGTGCGCTGGATGTCCAGCACCTTTGCGGTCTCGGTCTGTTTCCACAGGTTTTCTTCCAGGGCATTGGCTATGAAATGCTTTTTGAATATGGTCAGGGCTTCCTTGAGGTTTTTCCCGCGGTACTCGTCCTGGCCGGATCCCGATGAGCCGATCAACAGGTCCTTGTGGCCTATGGTGTGTTCCTTGGCTATGACCACTGCCCGCTCCACGGCGTTCTCAAGCTCGCGTACGTTGCCCGGCCACGAGTACGAAAGCATGTGCTCCATGGCCGCGTCCGTAAAGCCGGACAGCTGTTTCTTGGTCTCGCGGCAGAATTTCTTGAGGAAGAAATCAGCCAGGGCCGGTATGTCTTCCTTACGCTGCCTCAGGGGCGGTATGTATATGGGTAGCACGTTCAGGCGGTAGTATAGGTCCGAGCGGAACTCCCCGCGCTTGACCAGGGCGTCTATGTCGCGGTTGGTGGCGGCGACGATGCGCACGTCAACGGTCATGGTGTCTGAGGATCCGACGGGCTCGAAGGTTTTCTGCTGGATGACCCGCAGGAGCTTGGCCTGCAGGCGCAGGGGTACCTCCCCTATCTCGTCCAGGAAAATGGTGCCTCCGTCAGCCAGCTCGAAGCGCCCTCGCCGGTTCTGAATGGCGTCGGTAAAGGCTCCCTTGACGTGGCCAAAAAGCTCGCTTTCCAGAAGGCCTTCCGGCAGGGCCGCGCAGTTCACCCGTATGAAAGGTTTGCCGGTTCGGTGGCTTTTCAGGTGCACCTGCTCGGCGAACAGCTCCTTGCCCACGCCGCTTTCGCCCAGAATCAGCACGGACGAGTCCGTTTTGGCGACGCGCTCTATGAGCTCGAGCTTTTCCAGGATGTCGGGACTTTTGGCCACCATGACGTGGTAGCCCTGGTCGTTGGTGATCTGGTCCCTAAGGAAACCGATCTCCTGTTTGGCTTTTTCCAGGTAGCGGGCGTTCTCAATGGCTATGGCTGCCTGGGTGGCGAACATTTCCAACCACTGGAGGTCCAGCTGGGTGAAATACTTCATGCCCTTTTTGTTGATGATCTCGATGACGCCCACGCAGCGGTCGCGCACGAGCATGGGTACGGCCAGGATGCTGTAGGTGGGAAAGCCTATGGATTTGGATATGTCGCCGTAGAACCTGGAGTCGGTCTCGACGTCGTTGACGATCAGGGACTGGCCGCGCTCGGCCACCCAGCCGGCTATACCTTCTCCGGAGCTGAGGGAAAAACGCTTGACCTCGCGCCCCTTGGGGCCAAGGGCTATCTCGAAATACAGCCTCCCGTCGTCCTCGTTCTTGAGGACGAGGGAGGATGCCTCCCCCTCGGTGAGCCGCGTCGCCGACTCGATAATATGAGTCAGGAGCGCCGTGGCGTCACCGTAGTTGGAGTTTATGAGCGTATTGATCTCGATAAGCGTTGCGAACTTGTCGGGATCGATACGGTCCAGCATGGCCGTTTAGGGGTTCTTCCGGGAGCTGTCCTTCTTCTCTTTGAGCAGGTCACCGAGGGTGAAGCCCTCATTGCCCGAGCCCTCGTCCATGAAGCGGGACATCTCCGCCTGCTGCTCGCGCCTGGCGAGGTCGCGGACGGACAGCGACAGCTTCTGCCGGTCGGGCATCAGCTCCGTGATAACCACCTTGATGGGCGAACCCACCTCGTACTTCTTGACCGCGGTCTCGAAGTCCTCCTCGCGACCGTCGCTCAGGTTGGCCTTGTTGACAAGGCCTTCCAGGTTGCCGGGCACCTTGACGAACACGCCGAAGTCCGTGATGGACGATACGGTGCCGTCGAGCACCGTGCCCACGCGGTACGTGGCGCCAAAGGCCACCCAGGGATCGTCGGACAGGCGGCGGACGGACAGGCGGATAGAGCGGTCCTCGGGCTGGTTCTCGATGACCATGACCTCGATGTCCTCGCCCACCTGCACCTCGGAACCTGCGTTCCTGACCTTCTTGGTCCAGGACAGCTCCTCAGCGGGCAGAAAGCCGTCTATGCCGTCTTCCAGCTCGATGAAGGCGCCGGCGCCGGTGATCTTGACGACCTTGCGGGTCAGTTTGGTGTTCACGGGGTAGCGGCTGTCTATGGTGGTCCAGGGGTTCTCGTGGACCTGGCGGAGGCCCAGGGACACCTTCTGCTGGTCCAGGTCGTAGCCCAGGATCATGCACTCGACTGAGTCGCCGATCTTGAGCATCTCGTCCGGGCGCTTGACGCGCTTGACCCAAGAGAACTCGGATATGTGGGCAAGGCCCTCGATGCCTTCCTCGAGCTCGATGAAGGCGCCGTAGTCGGTCAGCTTGGTCACCTTGCCGTTGACAACGGCGTCCAGGTGGTAGCGTTCCTCGAAAGTCTCCCAGGGATCCTGCGAGAAGTGCTTGAGCGACAGGTTGATGCGGCCCTCTTCCGGGTCGATCTTGATGACCTTGAGCTCGATTTCCTGGCCCTTTTTGACAAAGTCCTTGGGCTTGGTCACGTGGCCCCAGCTCATGTCGTTGATGTGCAGGAGGCCGTCAAACCCGCCAAGATCTATGAACGCGCCAAAGCTGGTGAAACTCTTCACCTCGCCCTTGACGGTGTCGCCAATCTGGACGGTGGAGAAGAACTGCTCGCGGCGGGCCTTGACCTCTTCCTCAAGCCACTCGCGGCGGTTGACCACGATGTTGACGCGCTTGTCGGAGTACAGCCGTTCCAGGTAGAACTTGGACTTCTTGCCGATGAGGTAGTCGCCTGTCTCAACGCGCTGCACGTCAGCCTTGGAGACGGGCAAGAAGGCCCTGAGCCCGTGGCCAAGGGTCACCTCGAAGCCGCCCTTGATTTCCTTGGCTATGACGCCTTCCACGGTTTCGTGGTTCTTGTGGGCGTTCTGGATATTTCGCCAGTGGACTTTCTCGTCCGCCTTGGATTTGGACACGTAGGTCTCGCCGGACCGGGTTTCCTTCTTCATGAGGACCACGGTCACGACATCCCCGACCTTGGGAGGCTCGGAGAACTCCGAAAGAGGGATCTTGCCCTCGCTCTTGGCGCCGACGTCCACGAAGACGCAGTCGCTGGCGACCTGGACCACATGACCCTCGACCAGGTCACCCTCCTCCAGTTGGCCCATGGATTTAAGATACTGTTCCTGTAACTGTGTCTGGATGCTGTCTGCGGAGGGTGCAGCGGCGTCCATTTCCACTTCCTTGCCCATACGGTTCCCTTGCTGTTGGATTTTCCCGGACACTTTCTCATAAACTTCATCTATGGTCAAGTACGACGTATCCAAATAGATGGCGTCATCAGCCTTTTTGAGGCTGCCTTCGGCCTTGTTCCTGTCTATCCGGTCGCGATCCTCTATCGCGGCGCGTATCTCGTCCAGGCTGAGGGAGCTGGTGCCCTGGGCAAAGCGCCTCTGTGCCCTGGCTTCAACGCTGGCGTCTATGAAGAACTTGAGCTCGGCGTCCGGGAAGACCACCGTGCATATGTCCCTGCCCTCCACCACGGCGTCTCGACCCTGGGCCAGGCGGCGGAGGTGCCCGTTGACCACATGCCGGACAGGCACGATGGCCGACAGCCTGGCAACCGCGGCCTCGACCTGGTCCGACCGGAGGAGGCTCTCCACGTTTTCGCCGTTCAGGTGCAGGAGCCCGTCACGGTAATCCAGGTCCAAGCCTTCCGCCAGGCGCGTTATGCCCTCTTGGTCGCCGATATCCAGGCCCGCCCGCAGTACGGCCAGGGTGACCGCCCTGTACAGGCTGCCAGAGTTCACGTAGGTAAAGCCCGCCCGCTCCGCGACGAGCCTGGCCAGGGTGCTCTTGCCGGTGCCGGCCGGACCATCCATGGCGACGATCATGTGCGTCCTCCCCTCCTGCCGCCCGCCCCGCGCGCGGCGGAGAAAATTCTGTCAAGCTCGGCTTCCTCGGCCTCCGACAGGCGCCTCCAGGAGCCTTCGGGCAGATCTCCGATGCGCACGGGGCCTATGGCCACGCGCCTGAGTACCCTGGCGTGGAGGCGGTAAAGGCTCAAGGCCCTGCGAATCTCGCGGTTGCGGCCCTCTGCCAGCCAGACCGAGCAGCGCCTGAGGCCGTGGACCTCTACCCTCTCCGCCTTCAGGATCTCTCCGCCCTCCGCAAGGCCTTTTTCGAAGGCTGTCCCAAAATCCGGGTGCAGGCGGCCGTCCGTCTCGACCTCGTATTCCTTGATGAGCCCGTACGAGGGATGGCCCGCCTTGGCCGCAAAGTCTCCGTCGTTGGTGTACATGACCAGGCCACAGGAGTACATGTCCAGCCTTCCCACGTGGTACACCCGCTCAGGTATGTCGGGCAGGAAGAGCGATGAGGCCAGAGGGCGGCCGTGGGGGTCCGACATGGCGCACAGGTAGCCGGGAGGCTTGTTCAGCACCAGCCGGAGCACGCAGGCTTCCGGCTGGATAGGCTGGCCGTCAAGCAACAGCTGGTCGTCCGGAGACACCCGTGTGCCGAGCTGGGTTACCACCTGGCCGTTCACGCTGACCCTGCCGGCCAGGATGAGTTTCTCGGCGGAGCGCCTGGAGGCCACGCCGGCCCGGGCAAGGACTGCCTGGAGCCTGGTACCTGCCCGTCCGTCGTCCGGTGTAGCTTCCCCGTCGCTCAAGCGTCGCCCTCCAGCTCGAAACGCTCCCTGTCCAACTCGTCGAGCTTGGGCAGTTCGGCTATGCTGCTGAGCCGGAAGAACTTCAGGAATTCTTTGGTCGTGCCGTACTGGATGGGCCGGCCGGGAGCTTCCTTCTTGCCGACCTCCTTGATGAATTCCTTCTCGAGGAGGAAGCGTATCATGTTGTCGGCGGCGACGCCCCGTATGGCCTCTATCTCGGCGCGCGTGATCGGCTGGGAGTACGCTATGATGGATAGGGTCTCGAGGGCGGCCTTGGACATGCGCTGCTCGTTCTTGCGGCCGTAGCGCTCGCGCAGTACTTCCCACAGTTCGCTTTTAGGCGCAAGCATCCAGCCGCCGCCAACCCTCACGGGCTCAAGCCCGTGGGAGTCGCCGGTCATGACGTCCTTGAGGTGTTCCATAGCGGCTTCCACCACGTCCTTTGACAGGCCGCTGGCGCGTGACAGGCCCGCCTCGTCCATGGGCTCCGATTCGAGGAAGAGGATGGTCTCTAAAAGCGCCGCTTCCTTGTCAAGATTCAGTTCCACTGGCTCCCCGCTTGCCGTGCGCACGGATTTGAATGTCGCCGAACAGGCGATGCTGGCGTATGGATATGAGGCGGAATTTCACCGCCTCCAGGATGGCAAGGAAGGCGCACACGATGTCGAGCACGGAGCCCGGCCGCGTGATGAGGTCGTGGAAGCTGAACGATTCCCTGGACTCCAGCAGCTCGTTGATAAGCGTGGTCTTCTCGTTGATGGACACTTCCTCGTACAGGTCCATCACGCGCTCGCTGGATATGCCGCCTATGAGCGACGAGAAGGACTTGAGGAGGTCCCAGACGTCGATTTCCTGCCACAGGTTGTCGTCAGCGAACGGGAGGGCGCGCTGCATCTTCCGCCGTTCTATGGTCCACTCAACCTCGGCCTCGCGCTGTTCCATGAGCTCGGACAGTTTCTTGAACTTCTGGTACTCGATCAGCTTGTCCACGAGGTCGCGCCTGGGGTCCTCGATTTCGTCGTCTAGGTTGACTTCAACCGGGAGGAGCATGCGGCTTTTGATGTACAGGAGCGTGGCCGCCAGGGCGTAGAATTCCGTGAGGTCGTCCAGCTCAAGGCCGTCAGCCGAGTCCAGCACGGCCAGGAACTGCTCGGTTATGGAACTGATGGGTATGTCGTAGACGCTCACCTCGTTCTTCTTGATGAGGAACAGAAGGAGGTCCAGTGGTCCCTCAAAGTCGTTGAGCCGGAAACTCCTGCCTGAGGCGGGAGCTTCCGGTGAGGTGTCTATGGTTTCTTGCATCATGCCCGTCCGGATGGTCCCGAGTATAGCCGCCCGTCGCCGTGAAGGTAAATCCCCTGCCCTTCCACGGCCCGCGAATAGTCGCGTAAGGGCCTTCCGGTCTCCGGATGGACCATATCCGGGGCCAGGTCAAGCAGCGGTACGAGCACAAAGGCTCGCTCTGTCAGGCCCGGATGGGGCACGGTCAGCCTGCCCGACCGTATGACCCGGTCGCCGTACAGGACAAGGTCTATGTCAAGGGTACGCGGGCCCTTATGCCGCTCCTTGGACCTGTCCCTGCCGTGGGCGGCCTCTATGGCCTGGGTAGCGTCCAGGAGCTCGTCCGGAGCCAGGTCCGTGCCGCCCCCAACAACCAGATTGAGAAAATCCGGCTGGTCCAGCACATAGCGCGGGCTGGATCGGTACAGGGGCGACACGCGCAGGACGTCCAGAAGGCCGGATAACGCGTGTACGGCGGACGCGAGTAGGGTCATGCTGTCGCCCGTGTTCGAGCCGAGGCTCAGGTAGACAGGGGTCAGAACAGCCCGTCCTCGTTGGGATCCGCCGCTTGTGCGGCTTTGGCCTGTTTCGGCTGGGCCGTTTCTGCTGCCTTGGTAAGGGTCTTGGGTGCCGGTTCGGCGGCGCTGGTAGCGGTGGCCGCGGCAGGTTTGTCGGCATTTTTGTCACTGGCCTTGACGTCCTTACCGGGGAACATGATGGCGCGGGACTTGGCCTCGAGTTCGGCCGCCAGGTCGGGATTCTGTTCCAGGTTCAGCTTGACGTTCTCCCTGCCCTGCCCCAGCTTTTCCTCCCCGTAGGTGTACCAGGCGCCTTTTTTGTCCACGATGCCGCATTTGACGGCCGCGTCCACCAGGCTGCCCGACGCCGATATGCCTTTGCCGAACATGATCTCGAGCTCGACCCGGCGGAAGGGCGGAGCCACCTTGTTTTTGACGACCTTGACGCGCACCTTGTTGCCCACGGCCTCGTCGTCGCCCCGTTCTATGGTTTCTATGCGGCGGACCTCCAGACGGACCGACGAGTAGAATTTCAGGGCGTTTCCGCCCGTGGTGGTCTCGGGGTTGCCGAACATAACGCCGATTTTCATGCGTATCTGGTTGATGAAGACCAGTATGGACTTGGATTTGCCAATGGTAGCGGTCAGTTTGCGCAACGCCTGGCTCATGAGACGGGCCTGGAGGCCAACATGGGCGTCGCCCATGTCGCCCTCGATTTCCGCCTGTGGGGTGAGCGCGGCCACGGAGTCCACCACGATGATGTCCACGGCGCCTGAGCGTATGAGCGACTCGGCTATCTCAAGAGCCTGCTCGCCGTTGTCAGGCTGGGATACCCACAGGTCGTCCGTGTTGACGCCGAGGTTCTTGGCGTATACCGGATCCAGGGCGTGCTCAGCGTCTATGAAGGCTGCTATGCCACCCTTTTTCTGGCACTCCGCTATGGCGTGAAGGGCCAGGGTGGTCTTGCCCGAGGATTCCGGGCCGTATATCTCTATGATGCGGCCGCGCGGATAGCCGCCGACACCGAGCGCCTCGTCAAGGAGAATGGATCCTGAAGGAACGGAGTCTATGGCGAGCGAATTCTCATTCGCGCCGAGCTTCATGAGGGAGCCCACCCCGTATTGCTTTTCTATCTGGAGCCGGGCAGCTTCCAGGGCTTTGAGTTTTTCCTCACCGGTGCTGGGATGCGTATCCGTTTTGGCCATGGTTTCCTCCTGGCGGGGTTTCGTGTGGTTCCGTCGCCGCGGATCTATACGTCCGGCGGGCGCTGGGCGCTTGCGTTTGGCCGCGGTAGGAGCACTATACCCCGGGAGACGGCCTTTGTCATCAGAACCCGTTTGAAAAAAGGGCCCCTCTAAAAACTGCAGTTTTTAGAGGCTTACCTTAGAAAACCCTGCGTTTTCGGCCGAAAACGCAGGGAACCTCTAATAACCAAGGGGTTTTTAGAGGTTCCTAAAAGCCTCAGCGCCTTCTGAGCGCGTCCATGGGATCCAGCCTGGCGGCTTTCCTGGCGGGCAGGAAGGACGCCGCGAAGGACAGCCCCACCGTCAGGATAACCACCCCGGCCACGTCTGCGAAGCGCAGGGTAATGGGTATGGCCTGCAGGTAGTATTCTGGGTCTAGGAGGGGCGCGTACGCGGGTGCCGGAGAACCGGTAAGAAGGGCTACCAGGCGCCTTGCGGCATTGGATAGCCATTCAAGGACTCTGAGTATCTCGTTGATCCGTGTGGCGGCAAGGAGGCCAAAGGCCGAACCGAGCACCGCCCCCGCCGCGCCAAGGAAAGCGCCACCCAGGGAGAAGGTCCGGGCAAGGTCGGATGGCCGGGCACCCAGGCTTTTCAGCACCGCTATTTCCTGCCTGCGCTCCATCACCAGGGTAGACAGGGCGCTGGACACGTTCACTGCCGCAACGGCAACCGTCACGGCCATGATCAGGAGCAGCATGGTGCGCGTGCTGGCCAGGGACTCGAAGAGGTTGCGCTCCAGCCGCTTCCATGAATACACCGTGTAGCCCTGCTGTAGAGCGGACTCGGCCAGAAGGCGGGCTTGCTCAGGCTCGCCAAAGGGGTCGGCCGACTTTATGCCGACGAAGCTGCGCGTGCTTTCGCGGGGCAGTACCCGCGCGGTGTCGGCCTGGCGGATGAACAGCCACTGCGAATCCAGCTCCCGGTATCCCGCGGACACCACGCCCCTGACCCTCAGTATGCTCACCTTGGGCAGGGGCTCGCCGCTTGCCGAGCGTCGCACGGTTATCAGGTTGAAACTGTCGCCGGATTTGATGCCCAGCTTGGCTGCCAGGGCGGAGCCCACCAGGGCGTCGTTGGCCCGTTCAAGGGCCAGATCACCGTCCTCAAGCTCAAAATAGGCTGTCGTGCCGGGGTCGTCCAGAAAGCCCTGCTCAACGGCTCGTATCGCAGCACCTTCCCTGGCTCCTGAGGTGAAGGCCACGCCAACTGACTGGGATTCTATCCAGGCGCCCGTAACGCCTGGCGTGGCGGCCAAACGGTCCCGGGCGTCGGCAAGCGGTTCCGTGTCCGAGTACGCGTGGGCCTGGGCGTGATAGGTGCCCAGCTCGACGTATCGGGCGCTGATACCCTGCACCATGCCGTCAGCCACTTGCATGACCGTAAGGAGGGGCACCAGGCTGAGGCCTATGGCAAGTACCGCCCCGCGCAGGGCCCTGCGGGCCTGGTCCCTGCCTCCGGACGCGTCGTTGCGGCCGGCTATGAGTCGCGACGCTATGAAAAAAACCGGGGCGCCTTTCATACGGTAGCCAGCGTTCCGTTTCTCAGCTGGTACCGGACCTCGGCCAGGCCGGCCAGGCGCGGGTCGTGGGTGACCAAGACCAGGCTGGCCCCGCGCTCAGCGACCACGGAAAACAGGAGCTCTTCCACGGTACGGGCGCTGTCCTCGTCCAGACTGCCTGTGGGCTCGTCGGCCAGCACCACGGACGGCGAGTTGACCAGGGCTCGGGCTATGGCCACGCGCTGACGCTCTCCACCGGACAGGCGGGCCGGCGTGTGGTCAAGGCGGGCAGACAGGCCCACGGCGTCCAGGAGCTCGCGGGCGACGCGCTCGGACCCGGGACGGTCGCCGGACAGCATGAAGGCGGGCAACATGGCGTTTTCCAGGGCGGTAAAATCCTTGAGGAGATAGTGGGACTGGAAGACAAACCCGATTACGGTCGAACGGTACGACGCCAGCTGGGTTTCCGTGGCCTTGCCCAGGTCAAGCTGGCCAGCCATGACGGTGCCGGAACTTGGCCTGTCAAGGCCGCCCATGATGGACAGGAGGGTGCTTTTGCCGCATCCGCTCGGGCCGCTGATCGACGAGCTCCGGCCGGACAGTATGTCCAGATCGACGCTCCGCAGGATATGGAGATCCTCGGCCTCCGTGGAAAACACCCGGCTCACGTCCCTCAGACTGAGAACGACATCACTCATCGCGCAATACCTCCGAGGGCATGAAAGACGATACCCGGGCGCTGGCAGCCCAGGCGGCAAGCAGGGCGGAAGCGGCTCCCGCCAGCGTGACAAAGGCGGCTTCGGCAAAGGGGAGACGCACGGGCACGTCGCTTATGTAGAACAGGTCCGGCGAAAAGAAGCGCAGCCCCCGGCCGCCGAACAAGCTGGCCAGGAAGCCCAACACGGATTCTATGGCCGAGAACACTTCGTTGACGTTGACGGCAAGGGCCAGGCCCACGGCCAGGCCTAGAAAGGCTCCGCCAGCTCCGGCCGCCAGGCCGTCCAGGAGGAAGACGCGACGCACCTCTGAGGCGCGTGCTCCCACCGCCTTGAGCACGGCTATATCCTCCATGCGGGCAAAGACCGTTTTGCGCATGGCGTGGAAGATGTTCACCCCGACAACCAGGAAGATCAGGCCTACCAGGGCCATCATCACGTTTTTTTCCATGCGCAGGGCTCCGAAAAAAGCCCGGTTGTAGTCGCGCCAGCTCTGGGCGGCGCCGGGAGCAAGGCCGGCGGCCTTAAGCCTGGACAGGGCCAGGCGGTCAGCGTACCGGTCCCTGAGCTTGATGCCCAGGATGGTCCGCTCGCCCGTGGCCAGGCCGCCTGACTGGGATGCAGGCAGGAAGGCAAGGCCGGAGTCGAAGTCGTAGAAGCCCGTGTGGAAAATCCCGCCCACCCTGAGCTCGATAAAGTCCGACGCTATGCCGCGCTCGTCGTCTATTGTCACGGCCAGGACCTTGACCGTGTCTCCCACCAGCAGGTTCATGTTCCTGGCAAGCTCAGAGCCCACGGACAGGCCGCGGCCGAATTCCCCCGAGCGGAGTTCCAGGCCGGCCAGGGCGGGATCCAGGTCAGTGGCGTTATCCGGTACTATTTTTACGCGCAGAGCTTCGGTAGAACCGTGGACGCCAACGGCAAGCGTGCGAACGTCTATGAACGGGAGCGCCGATACGGTGTCAGGCAAGGCCGCCGCATAGCTTTCGGCGTCGGGCGCGTCTATCCTCACGTGGTAACTGTCCAGCTCGAGCACGGCGTCCATGAAACCCATCTGGAAACCGTTCATCACCCCCAGGATGACTATCAAGGCGGCCACGCCAACGCCTATGCCAGCGGCCGCCGGGGCCAGCGACGGGCCCTCGTGATGGCCGGGCCTGAACCAGCGGCCGGCTACATAGCGTATCCATCGGCCGGTCACGGAAAGGTCCTTTCCCGGACGGTGAGCCCGTCCCTGATGATTTCTTCTTTGACAAGGCGGCCGTTTTCGTACCAGCTGCGCGCAAAAAGGACGCCGTTGTCGTACGCGTCGTCCACCCAGGCCGTGGCCGAGCTGTAGCGACGCTCGGATACGGGCGCTCCGTCCAGTTCAACCCGCTCGACGGCCAGACTGCCGTCTTGGTCGTACGTGAGGGTGGCCACGGTACGGTGGCCGTCAGCGGTCTTCTCCGAACGGGCCAGAAGGCCATCCTTGGTCCACGTGAAGTGTTCCGTGGTCATGATCTGGCCTTTGAGCGTGGTGACTCGGGTGTCCAGCTTGCCAGCGTCGTCGTAGCTCTCCTCAAGCAGGATGCCTGTTTCCGGCTCCGAGCGCCTCACCCGAGCCAGAGAGCCAGCGTTCCAGGTTCGGTGTTCCTCGAGCTCCAGCACGGAATCCCGGTACCGCCGGTAGGATTCCAGGCGGCCGTCCGCGTCGTACGTGCGCAGGTCAAGGATGCCGTCGCGCATGCTCCACGACGACGAGCGGCCGTACCCGGATCGCGTTCCGGCGTTTTCCCGCGCGGACAGGAGCCTTCCGTCCGGGCCGTAGCGGTAGGACACCGTGGCAACCTGACGGCCGTCCACGCTCCGCTCAGAGGCCACGAGCGTGTTGTTTTGGTAGGTGTATTTGGTTTCCTCAACGGAACCGCCTGCCAGGAAACGCCGCTCTACAGACGGGAGGCCGGCAAGGAATTCGGTTTCCTCGACGATGCGGCCGTTTTGGCTTATGGCCACGCGGGCCAGGCCGCCGTTGGGCGCGTACTCGCTCCGGGTGCTCTGATATTCGTCGCCCTGGCGGAACAGGGTCGCCACCGTGACGCGTCCGGCCGTGCTGATGCGGAGCGACCAGGCCTGGGCAAGGGCTCGGGCGGCTTCCATCTCGTCCAAGGCCATGCCCGCGCCGTTTGAGCTGTACCAGGTTTCCTGGCCAAGGGCCGAGAGGTGCGCGGCCGCGAACAGGACGGCCGACAAAACCAGGGTGCGAGGCGCTTTCATAGGCCAAGGAACTCCGACAGGTAGCGTTCGGGCTCAAAGGGCTTGATGTCTCCATAGGCTTCGCCGTCGCAGATGAACGCCGTGGGTATGCCCAGGTCACGCGCTATAGCCAGTGCCAGGCCCCCGCGCGCGCTCGAGTCGTATTTGGTCAGCACCAGGCCGTCAATCTTGACGGCGGCGGAGAAGACCTCTGCCTGCCTGAGCGCGTTTTGCCCGGTGGTGGCGTCCACGACCAGGAGTTTGCGGTAACGTTCCCTATCAGTCCTGGCCGCCACTATCTTGTCCAGTTTTTCAAGCTCACGTATCAGGTTCTGCTTGGTGTGCATGCGGCCGGCGGTGTCGGCAACCACCAGGTCTGCACCCTCGGCCGCGGCCGCCTCCACGGCGTCGTAGAGAACGGCTCCCGCGTCCGAGCCCTGGGTCTGGGCAACCACGCGCATGCCCAGGCGCTGTCCGTGGAGCTTGAGCTGGTCGATGGCGGCCGCGCGGAACGTGTCTCCAGCGGCTAGCACAGCCTTGGACGCCAGCCCGTTCGCGGTCCAGAGGCGGGCCAGCTTGGCTGCCGTAGTGGTCTTGCCCACGCCGTTGACGCCGAGCATCAGGACCACATTCAGGCCTCCGGGAATCGGTTCCACCCTGACGGAGCGGGCGTGGGGGGCTAGCACGCGGGCCAAAAGTGAGCGCGCGCCCGCGCCGTCACGGACGCCTTCCTGCGCGCACAGCTTCTGGAGCTCGGTGACCGCCGCGTCGGCAAAGGCTGGGCCAAGGTCCCCTTCTACGAGGAGATCCACAAGGTTGTCCCAATCGTCGTCGCGCATGACCGACATGCCCAAAAGGGCCCGTATCCTGTCAGAAAACCTCATTCAGCTTCCGCCTTCCAGATAGCCGCGCAATGCGGCACGCCCCGTCTCAATCGGCGGCGTCCACATACCGTATCAGTTTTATGACCGCGTTGACGGCCAGGCCGGCGCTCACCGCGGCTGACGCCCAGAACACGCCCTGGGCCGTCCAGTAGTTCGTCTCAAGGGTTTGTATGGTCGCGGGGTCCGACAGTCCGGACGAAAGAGCGTCATTTTCCGCGTCGTACCACGAACGGAAGGTACCGTACGACAAAGTGGTTACGGGCAGGGAGAGGATAAACCATCCCAGGGACCGGTAAAAATCGTCTTTGGCCTGGTCAAAGCGTTGGGCAAAGGAACCGTCGGACGCGGGCTCAAAGCTGAAACTCAGGGTGTCTCCAGAGTCCTCGGGGCCAATCCTGGCCTGTACGTCCTCGCTGTCGGGGAGCGTGAGCCTGACCACGCGCTCTCCGTCAAAGCCGGGTAGTTCGAGGGGAGTAACGCCGGCCAGGACTCCGTCCACGTAAATCGACGCGCCCGGAGGATCGCTGGTTACGAGCACGGGCCCGGCCGCCAGGGGCTCAAGCTCGACGGCAAGGAAGGTGTCAGCGCCCGGTTCAAGCGACGCCAGGGTTGACGTGCTGGAGTATCCGGGGGCGCTTAGCTCTATATTCACCGCTGACGCTTCGTAATAGATGGCGCCGCTCTGGTATGCATGGTGGTCGTCCAGGGTGATCCTGCTTTCGACAGGAGCGGCCAGCACGGTAAGGCGTGCGTAGGGCCGGCCAAGGATGGCCGTTGCGGCGGGCCGGGTCAGGGCGTCCACGGCGCTGGCAAGGTCATCCGGAGCCGCGTATTCTGTGGCGGACCACACATCTATCCCGGCGGCCGCCGAGTACAGTTTGATATGCACGGCAAGGAAACGCCCCGACGAGCGTATGCTCCCGTGGAACAGGTAATCGAGGGAATGTTCCTTGCAGTGTGCGGCGGGTTCGCCGCCGGCCTGCACCAAAACGCCCGTGGCGTGCTTGGCCCAGGGCGCCAGCGTGACCACCGATCCTTGAGGCTCTGCGTCCGTACCGGCATTCAGGGCAGCTTCCAGATCGGCGCGGGCCTGGCGGAGGGTTTTCTCGGCGGCCGCAAGGTCGTAGGCCCGTTTGGCTGGGTCGGTCTCCGTGAGGGCCGCAATATCCCGCGCGCGCTGGGCCTTGGCCACGGCCGCCCGGGCGGCCGTTATCCTGGCCTGCCCCTCAAGGGCGCCTGCCGACTCAAGCTCGGCGTCCGACAACAGCCGTTCCCCAGCGAAGGATAGAGCTCGCATAAGGAGTACGGGCACCGAGGCGCCGGCCGAGCGGTAGTCGGCCGGCGCCTCCGAACTGTCCAGTTCGGCCCAGGCCACGGTCTTTGCCGCTTGGGCGCTCAGGCTCCACGTGGCCGTGGCCAGGGCAAGGGCCATCAGGATCAGACGGCGCGGGTGAACGACCATGGCCGGCTCAGGCCTCGTCGTCCTCAGCATCGGGAACCACGGTCCCGCCCTTCCACAGAAAGCGGAGATACGAGTCTATGAAGGGATCCAGGTCGCCATCCATGACACCCTGTATGTTGCCCACATTGAACTTGGTTCGGTGGTCCTTGACCATGGTGTACGGCTGGAACACGTAGGAGCGGATCTGGGAGCCCCAGGCTATTTCCTTTTTGTCCCCCTGAAACCGGGCGTTTTCCTTGTCCTTTTCCTGCCGGTATACCTCGTACAGGCGGCTTTTGAGCACGGAAAAGGCCACGTCCTTGTTCTTGTGCTGGCTCCGCTCGTTCTGGCAGGTGACGACGATGCCGGTGGGCAGGTGGGTGATGCGCACGGCGCTGTCGGTTTTGTTGACCTTCTGGCCGCCGGCACCGCCGGAGCGGTAGGTGTCTATGCGCACGTCTTCGGGCTTGATCACCACTTCTATGGTGTCGTCGATCACCGGAAGGGCCATCACGCTGGCAAAGCTGGTGTGCCTGCGCGCGTTGGCGTCAAAGGGGCTGATGCGTACCAGGCGGTGCACGCCGGTCTCGCAGCGCAGAAAGCCGTACGCGTAGGCGCCGTCTATTTCCACGGTGACGCTCTTGATGCCGCCTTCCGCCTCTATGAGGTCCACCAGCTCAGTCTTGAAGCCCCTGCGCTCGGCCCAGCGCGTGTACATGCGGTAGAGCATGGATGCCCAGTCGCAGGCTTCAGTGCCGCCGGAGCCGGCGTGGATGGTGAGATAGGCGGAGGTCTTGTCTGCCTCTCCGGTCATCAGTTCCAAGGTGACCGCCTTCTCAAAGCGGTTCTGGATGTCGGAAAAGCTGGAACGTATCTCGGGCTCAAGGGACGAGTCGCCCTCTTCCTGGGCAAGGGCCAGGATTTCGTCCAGGGCGTCCATGCTGCGCCTGATCTCCGTCCAGGTGTCCAGGCGGCCCCTGAGCACCTTGAGCTCGGCCATCACCCGCTCGGACCGTTTCTGGTCCGACCAGAAGCCTGGCTGGGCGCTTTCTTCCTCTTTTTCGGCTATCTTGGTTTTTATGCCGTCGGGGTCAAAGACGCCCCCAGATTTCAAGAATTTCCTTTTTCAGCTCCGCCACGGGAGTGTTCATTTCCTCGAGCATGCGTGTCTCCTTGTCGGCCTACTGGCGCTGGGGCGCGGTGATCATGATGCGCCTCCACCTGTTTTCCTTGAGCGTGGATATGGCCAGCTTGCCCTCAACGGGATACTGGTAAATCCTCACGGTGTCGTAATAATCCGTGACCTTGTCTATGTCGCGCTTGAGGGCGGCTAGCTGTTTTTCACCCATACGCGAGCTTTCAAAGCAGGCGCGCTGGACTTTTTCGAAGCCATACTGCGGGAGAAGGGCGTACACGGCAGACCGCGAATCTTCCCCGCCCAGATCGCACACCACGGACACGAACATGGGGGGTATGGTATCCGATGAAGCGGAGGTTGTCAAAGGACCGCCAGCAGGCTATGGCCAACAGGCCGTTTCGCCGATAGTATTGATACCATGGGAGTCAAAATCCGGATCCTAGGCGCTGTCCTGGTTCTTTCGGTCCTGTCATTGGCGTATGCCCAGGACGGAAGCGGGGCGGACGCGTATGAGCCCTACCCGTCGCACATACGCATAGGCGTCCGGAACGACGTTATCGTCGTATCCTGGGATGACAGCGACGACATAGAGCTCGGCTACGTGGTATACCGCCAGCTGTCGGAGCCGTCGGCGGGCAGCTTTGCCGAAGCCGTGCCCATAGGCCAGGTCCAGGCCGGCGTTGGCCAGCTGGAGTACCGGCCCCCAGACGACCGTGCCTACTATTATTTCGTGCTCGGTCGCTCGGAAACCGGGGTGCACCAGGTATTTATACCCCTGCGCAACGTCAGCCTGGTCGGCATGCCCGCTCCCGGCGCGCCTGAATACGCGGAAAGCCCCCAGGAAGAGCCGGCCAGCGAGGTGGCCCTGACCGAACCCGTACAGCCGAGCCCCGAGCCGCCAAGCCAGCCTGAGGTCCCGGAACCTGGTTCCGTGGACGCTCCGCCCGCCCAGCTTACCGAGGCCGTTCCCGAAAGCCCGGCAACTGAGACGGAACCGGTGGCACCCGAACCGACCACGCCTACCCCGCCCGAGCCCTCCGCTACCGCGTCCTCCGCGCCTGAGCCCTCCGTCCGCGCGCGCAGGGACGGAGAGGGCATCTTGGTGGAATTCCCCCCGGACGCCCAGGGCGGACGGATGATCGTCTACCGAGCCACCCAGAAGATCAGTTCGGTGGCTTCCCTCCTCAGCGCCAGCGTGGCGTCCCTGTCAGAGCCCGGCGTGGGATCGTTCAATGACCTCCCGGTGCCGGGAAACGACTACTATTACGCCGCGGTGCCGGAACGGGACCTGGTGGCAGGTACCGTGAGCATAAAGCCGGGCCACAACGCCACCACCGAGCCGGTGTCGCTGGAGTCGGCCGAATACCGTGTTGCCCTGCCTGAAGCCGGGCCTGAGTCCCGATCCTTGCCCCTGCCCCTGGTGGTGGTTCGGAAAAGCCTGGAAGACAGTTCGGAGGTCATAGGCGACCCCATAGCCCCCGACGAGGCCGATATCGACCGCGCGACCAGGGATGCCATACAGATACTGAGCGGCCTGTCGGCTCCAGCCCAGGCGCCCAGTTCGCCGCGTTTTATCGTTTTCCAGCGCGACCTTGAGCCCGGCGGTGGCGAGGAATTCGCCCTGCGGGCCATAGTGGCAGACTATCTCATGAACGGCCGCTATTCGGAGGGAGCCAGGCAGCTGGGCTTGTATCTGTCCCTGCCCCGTTCTCCCGAGAACACGGCTTTGGCGCGATTCTACCGGGGCCAGGCTCTTGCCCTGACCGGTTCCTACCAGGAAGCCTTCTACGATCTTGTGCGGGCCAGGGACGACTACTATCAGGAGACCCAGGCATGGATCGAGTACGTGTTGGCAAAACTGGCGTCAAACGGGGGTTGAAAGCCGCCGTTCAGGGTTGAGGTTTTTTGCCCAGCTGGCCGTACATGGCCATAACCCCGAATTCAACCAATGCGTCCGGCAGGAAGGGCCTGAGCGCTATCAGCGCGCGCTGGGCAAACGGGCCGACCGTGTAGCGGGCCTTGAGCGACCGGGCCTGTATCAGCCTGTGGGCCAGGCGGGCTATGAGTATGGGATCCGCTCCGTTCTGCTCGTCGTGCTCCGCTATGCCAAGGGCCGAATTCACCCATGGACCGTAAGGACTCCCTTCGGCCAATTCGGCCTTGCGCCGGGAGGCCGTGAAGCCCGTCCTGAAGTCGCCCGGTTCTATGAGCGCTGCCCGTATGCCAAAGCGCCTGGTTTCCATCCGGAGGCCTTCCATGAAGCCTTCCAGGGCAAATTTGCTGGCCGTGTAGAAGGACTGGAACGGGAGCGCCACCTTGCCCATGATCGAGCTGAGCACCAGGATGGTGCCGCCTCCGGCTACCCGCATGGACGGAAGGACGGCCTGGATGGTTCGTACCGTGCCGACAAAGTTGACGTCCATCTGGCGGATCACGTCGTCAATCGGTGTTTCCTCGACGGGACCCGATATGCCCATGCCGGCGTTGCATATCAGGGCGTCAAGCCGGCCCTCCGCGCTGAGTATGCCGTCCAGGGCCTTCCTGACCGAGTCGCTGTTTTGGGTGTCCATTTTAACGAGCTCGAAGAATTCGTCAGCGCGCCGCGGCCGGCTGTCCGGCGCCCGGCTTGTCCCGTACACCTTGTAGCCCTTCTTGGCAAGGTAGGTGGCCGTGCTGTTGCCTATGCCGCTGGACGCTCCCGTGACCAGGACGACGCGTTTGCGTGTATCTGCCATAGTTTAGACCATCCTTTCAACAGCGGCGACCAGGACGTTGACGATGCGCTCGGGATCCATCCGCTCCGTGTTGATGACCAGGTCGGCAAAGTCGTAACGGTCGTTGTCTATGCCGT
Source organism: Spirochaetales bacterium (assembly GCA_016928955.1). Lineage (GTDB taxonomy): Bacteria > Spirochaetota > Spirochaetia > Treponematales > UBA12059 > JAFGJV01. Next base: position 331,435 of record JAFGJV010000004.1, on the reverse strand, counting down.
ACAGGGAAAGGTAGCGTTCCCGGTCCACAAGGTCCCTGCGCCGGGTAAATTCAAGCACGGTGGCCGGGTCCCCGCCCTCGCGCTTGCGTATGCGCTCGGCCCGTACCTCTGGGGACGCGTGCAGGTATACCTTGAGCCTGGCGTCGCGCACCAGCCAGATGGCCAGGCGGGAGCCTATCACGCAGTCCCGCTCGTGGGCCATGGCCACCTGGCGTTCGTCCAGCGTGCGGTCGTAGGACGGGTCGCCGGAGGCAAGCTCGAGAAGACGCTCAAAAGGCATCTCCAGTTCGTCGGCCATGCTGCGGAAGGTGTAATTCACCAGGGTGCGCCCGAGCCGCTCGGCCAAGAGACGGGACACGGTGGAATTGCCGCAGCCGCTCTTGCCCGATATGGCTATGATGTGTGGAAGGCCCGTGGGGCCATCCGCGTTCGTCACGCTCATTCGACGTTCCTCACCTGTTCGCGTATGTTCTCAATGGCGTCCTTGAGCCGGATCACTGACTGGGACACCTCGACCTGGGCGCTTTTCGAGCCTATGGTGTTGGCTTCTCGGTTGAGCTCCTGGCAGATGAAATCCAGCTTCTTGCCGCACTGATCGTCGTCCATGGCCGCGCGGAAGGCGTCCAGGTGGGCGCGCAGGCGCACCAGTTCCTCGTTGATGGTGTGCTTGGCCAGGTAGGCGGCAGTTTCCGACAGGATGCGGGCCTCGTCGGCAAGGTCGCCCATCACCTGGACAAAGCGCGCACGGAGGTCTTTGACGATGAAGGATTCCAGCTCGCCCGCCCGTTCGGCTATCAGGCCGAGCGACGCCTCGACGACCGCCAACTGCCTGTCCATGTCGGCGCGGGCAGACTGCCCTTCCCGCGCGCGGTCCGCGTCGAAGTCGTCTAGGCAGGCCCTGATGCCCGGTTCCAGGCCGGTCCACAGTTCTTCAGGATCAAGGCCCCGGTCGTACAGAAGCACGCCCTCAACGGCCATAAGGTGGGACAGGCCGGGCTCTTCTCGCAGTCCGGCCGCCTGAGCCAGCTCCCTGAGGGCTTGAGCGGCGGCTCTAGCCGCGTCCTGGTCGGCACGGGCAAAGGACGGCGCCTCACTGCCGGTCAGTCGTATTCCGAGCTCGACTTTCCCGCGCCTGACCCGTTCGGACACCGCGTCGCGTATCCGTTTTTCCAGGGACAAAAGGGATGAGGGGAGCTGAACCGACAGGTCCAGATAGCGGTTGTTGAGGCTTCTGAGGGTGATTTCCGCCTTGAGCTTGGGTGTGGCTACGCGGGCAGATCCGAAGCCGGTCATGCTTTTCATGGTCGGGCGTCCTTTGCGTTTGACAGGCGCTTGAAAAGCTCAGCGCCGAGTTTCCAGTTGTCGCCTGCGCCCATGGTCAAAAAAAGGTCGCCCGGCTTGAGGAGCCCGGTTACACGGTCCGCCGCGTCCTCGTGGCTGTCCAGGTACACGGCATCGGTGCCGGCTCTGGACATGGCATCGGCCAGCAGTTCCCCGCTCACTGTTGGATCGGGTTCCTCGCGGGCGGACGCGTATATGCGGTGGGCTATAACCAGGTGGGCGTCCGAAAAAGCGGACGCAAAGTCGTCAAACAGGGCTTTGGTGCGGGAATACGTGTGCGACATGAAATCCACAACCAGGCGCCTGTTTGGGTAGAATTCCCGGAGACCTTTGAGCGTGAGGCGTATGGCGCTCGGGTGGTGGGCGTAGTCGTCCATGAAAAGAATGCCGCCCGCCTCGCCCAGAATCTCGGCGCGGCGTTTTGATCCACGGAACTCGGACAGGGCCAGCCGCGCGGACTGGTAGAAATCCGGACCGGGAACACGGCCTTCATCCTCAATGATCGACGCGCACAGGGCGAGCGCGCCAGCCGCGTCCAGGGCCAGGTGCCTGCCCGGCACGCGGAGGCTGAAAACGCCCGGGTCCGCGTCCAGGTTGAACCAGGAACTTTCGCCCCTGACCTGGAAAGCCGACAGTCGGAAGGGGCCGGAAGCGGAAAAACCGTACGGTACCGGCTTGAGATCTGGCCGTGAACGGGAAACCATGCGCACGGTGTCCACAGCGCCCGCGTCGTCCGCGCAGTATATGATGGGAGCGCCGTGAGGGAGGCGTGACAGGTACTCGATAAAGGCTGTCCGGATGGCTTCGTAATCGGGATAGTAGTCCTGATGGTCGGGCTCCACGCTGGTAAGGAGTACCCTGGCGGGCGAAAAGTTGAGGAAGCTTCTGCGGTATTCGCAGGTTTCGGCTATCAGGTGCCTGTCGCCAGAGCTCAGGATGGAATGGCCGCCAAAGCTGGACACGGCGCTGCCGGCGATGGTTGTCACGGACAGGCCCGACGCCGCGGCAAGGGCGCCTGCCATGGCCGTGGTCGTGGTCTTGCCATGGACGCCGCAGATACCCGACGAATCCTGGAGACGGGAGAGCGCCCCAAGTGCTTCCGGATAGGTGGCTATGGGAAGGCCGATTTCCCGGGCCCTGACCAGTTCCGGGTGGGAATCGGGCTGGTAGGCCAGCGAGTGCACGACCAAGTCAAGATCAGGCGTGATGGCAGTGGCGGAGAATTCCGTTACCCGCACGCCAAGGGCGGCAAGCATGGTATCGGTGTAGAACGAATCCTGCACGTCTGAACCGCTGAGCAGCGCTCCCCGCGCCGACAAGAACTCGGCAAGGGCGCACATTCCCGTGCCCTTGGCCCCCACAAGATGAACGCGGAGTCCGGCCAGCTTGGCCGGAAACATGAAGTCAGCCATGCACGCAGTCTAGCCTATTTGCGGGCTACGGCGCAACGAAGCGCTGGTCGGAGCAGATACCACGCCGGGAACGGTCATTCGCCGCAGCTCACGTTGATGTCCATGGACCACAATCCATCCGGCTCAAGGTCGATCTTCCACCACAGGAGCAGGCATGACCCCTGGGCAACCTGGACACCGTCGGCCAGCTCGGCGCTGACGCCCGCTGCAAGGGCGTTGGCCTTTTTTGAGGCGTGGACGGCGACGGAGCGGGCCTCGTCCTCGCAGCGGTAGGCAAAGCCCTGGGCTTCGCCCAGGGCTGCGCCCTTTTGCGCGTGCGCGAGGGCGGCGTCCACCTTGGTGCCGTCCAGGGTCAGGGCGGAAAGCTCGTCCGGCAGCACGGCTACGTTGAATTCCACGCCCAGCCAGAACGAAAAACGCGCGTCCGATTTGTTGGACAGCTCGTATGACGCCCTGGCTGTTTTTTTGTGGAAACTGTACGTTTTCTTGAGCCCGAGCATCCTCCGCGCCTGGCTGGTGCCAACCACATCCTCCCTGTACAGGGTCAGGCTGCTCGAATTGGCAAGGCTCTGCAGTTCCTCAAAGGCATGACGGGAAAACGTGCCCGCGTCTGCTTTCCACGGCTCCCTTGCCCAGGACGTGCCTGGCGCTGACAGGTAGGTACGGTCCAAGAAGGCGTGGCGGTGGGCCCGGTCACCGTCCGGTTCGGGGCAGTACAGATCCAGGACATTGCGCTTGGATTTAACGGTTTCCATGCCGACCAAGGCGCCGCCGCGTTTGTGCACAAAGGCGTTGAGCTCCGTGCCCTGGTATACCAGTTCCTTGGCCCCGTCAAAATCCGTATCGGCCCTGAGTATGCCGGGTTTGAAGCTGGCCTTGCTACGCGTTGTCTGCTCGGCGTCCATGAGCGCGCGGTAGGCCGCCTGCCGGACGCTGGGGAGCACGATGCCCCCAGACGGGGCCGGCCAGTACGCGTCGCCGCACTGGCCCCTCCAGAGGTCTTCCGTGGCCGTTTTTTTGCGCGACCGGTCGCCACGCAGCTGCCCGATGAGTAGCTGTACCCAGTGCATCCGGGAATACAGGGCTGAACTGGCCGCGCTCCGGAGCACGGCAGAGCGGAGGCTGGGTGGCTGGACTGCCTGTTCGTGGTTGCCTGAAGGAAGGCAGGCTGCTGAAAAAGCGCGGGAGGCCGAGCCTGGAAAGTACGCCCGCCGGTAGGGCCGGCTGGTCTTCAGGTAGCGGGATGGCGTGGTCGTCTCTATCTCCAGCGTGTTTTTGCGGAACCAGGCAAACACGCGTTCCAGGTAGATATCGGGCGACTCGAGACCCGACCTGGACCATTGCGACCTGATGCTTTCTCCCTGCATCATGAGTACGCCCAGTCCGGTACCCCGTGCGGCCAGCGTCTCCCCGCCCTGTTCAAGGCTCAGGGGCTTGCCGGGCAGGGTCGCAAGGTCGGTGGCGGGAAAAACAGTGATACAGCGTCCCTGGTCTTCCGTGACCACAGGCTCAAACCGGGTCTCCTGGCCCACGGCAGCCGCAAATTGGGGCTCGGAGAGGAAGGTATAGTCCATGCCGCACGCTTGGAGCGTGGACGCCAGCCAGGGTTCCCAGGCAAATTCAGAAAGCCACGCGCCCCGCGGGCGCTTACCGAAGAATTTCCTGAGATACGTGGTCAGCTGTTCGACCTGGCCGAGCCTGTCCGAATTCGGAACCAGGGGTAGTATGGGCGCGTGGAAACCCCCGCCAAGCAGCTCTATCTGCCTGCGGCCCGTCATCTCCTCAAGGAGCATTAGGTATTCCGGATGTCTGGCCTCTAGGCGCTTGAGCAGACTGCCGGAAAAAAACAAGGTTGCCTGGATCTCGGGGAAGCGGTTGAGCACGGAGAGAAAGGGACGGTAGCAGCTTTGATAGATGGCCTCGGCCTCGGCTTCCGGGAAACCTTCGGGAAGATGGTTATACATGCCAAGTACCAGATATGTTTTTAGCATTCTCTCGTGGTCCTTATTGGCCGCGCGCGGAAGCCGTCACCGGCGCGGATGAGCGCCACAGCGGTTGTCCGGACACCGGCGTCGGGTCATTATAGCCTGATTCCGTCTCCGGGGAAAGGAGAAAGCTGTAAATCTTCCTGACTGTTTGCCTTATTTCCCGATAAATGACGAGAAAAAGGAGAAATCAGCCCCGGAGAAGGCCAAGGCCACCAAGCCGGCGCTCACCAAGCGCACGGGTATGCCCTGAAAGGCTTCCGGAACTGGCTCGAGCTCTGATCGCTCAACGATATCCTCAAGGAAAAGGGACGCGGCCAGGTAGCCAAAGGCCGCTGCCGCGCCGGACATGGCCAATTGGCCTGCCGAGTCAAAGGCTGAACCGGCGGTGGCCGCAGTAGCGTACAGCACGAACGCCCAGGAAACCGCGCCCCTGCCCTCGTCGGACTCCTGCGCGCCGGATAGAACCTTGAAAGCAAGCAGTCTGAGCCCGTGGATGCCGAACAGGATGCAGGCAAAGACCACCGGGCCCAGCGCTTCGACTCCCAGAGGATGCAGGACGGCCCGGGCAAGAAGGTCATAGACCAGGCTGGACAGGACCGCGGCCACAAGCAGAAAGACCGCGTCCTTCCAGCCAGGCGCGTTGCCGCCACGGACGCGCTTTCCGCCGGGCAGGATGCCCCATGTGATGAGAATATTGCCGCCGAAGACCAGGTAAAAACTCAGTTGTATGGCGTTCACGACCCTACCCTCCGTTTGATACGGCCCAAGGCCTGCACGGCCGCCGTTATCATGCCCAGGAGGATGAACGCTCCGGCGGGCTGGATGGCCATCGGAATAAAAGCACTCATACCGTCATGGTTCGAGCCCGGTGCCGTGGCCGTGGCGAGGAATTCGCGGACTGCGCCGAACACCGCAAGGCTGACGCTCAGGGCCAGGCCCAACACGATGTTTTCCCAGCCCCGTTCCCGTTCAGGCTGGCCAAAAGGCACGTGGGCGGCAGCGACCACGGGAGCCAGGAAGGGAGCGGCGTACACGCGGTGCCTGAGCAGTTCGAACAGAAGCGGGTCCAGTACCCTGGCCACGGACGCGAAAAGGCCCACGCCCGCGGCCGCGCCGAGCATGGCTATCATGAATACCTGGCCCCGCTTGAGTTCTGGGTGTGACAGGAGGGAAAACCCGGAAGCCAAGACATGGGCGGTCAAAAAGGCTCCGCCGGCCATCATGCCGGCGTACAAGCTGTCCGAGGCCATGAACAGGGGCGCGAGTCCCGCGAGGGCCAGGGTGAGCCGGGAGTCAGTTCTCATTGCCGCGCCGCCTTTCTTGAACGCTCGGCGTCCGCCAGGTTCCGCATAAGATCGGCCAGGGTCGGTTCCAGCGACGAGTCCAGGGGCGAATACCCGGAATCAGAGCCGGAGCCAAGCTCACGAATCAGGGCGGACAGCCTGAGCGCGTAACTGGAAGCGCCTCGAACGGAAACAACGCGGCTGGACAGCGGCCTGCCGTCCAGGTTCGTCTGGATGGCGGCCTGGACGCTACCTCCGGGAAAGCCCACGTTTGCCAGATAGACGGCCTGTCCCCTGCCCGATACGGCCCTGCCTATCAAGGCGCCGTCCCTGAGCGTTTCCCATGCGGCGTCCGTTCCGGCCTCCGGCTCCAGCATCCTGAGAAAGCTCTCAGCCGAGCTCGACGCGGCGTAGTTTGACAGAAAGCCGGCGCCAAGCCCCAGGATAAAAAGGCACGCCAGGGCTATGGCCAGCGGCCATACGGTAGCGCGGGTGTTCATGCCGGCCTCCGGCGTGCCAGGCCGCGGAACAGGGGATCAACCCGCCGCTCCAGGGTCGGCATGACCACGTTGGCAATCAGTACCGCATAGGCCACGCCCTCCGGGTGGCCGCCCCAGCGCCGGAACAGGTAGCTCAGGGTCCCGATCAGCGCACCGTAGAACAGGGCAAGGAAACGGCTGGCCGGGGATGTGACAGGGTCGGTGGCCATATAAAACGCCACAATAAGGACTCCGCCTCCTCCGAGGGCAAACAGGGCGTCTCCGCCGTACACGGCTTCACCAGGAAGGCCGGTGCCGAACAGCTTGGACAGGAGGGCGAAGACGACCAGCATGGCCACAGGTATCTCGGCTTTAATGAGCCTGAGCGATAGCAGGAAAACCGATCCCAGGAGCACCAGGAAGAGGGCGCTTTCGCCCAGGGCTCCCGGCCTGAACCCAAGGAGTATGTCCACGTATCCGTCTGGCAGGCGAGCCCCCAGATGTTCGAACAGGGAGCCGTTGAGTACATTGGTCACGGATGTGTCCAGGGCGGATACCGGATAGCCGGCCTGGTGGATGGTGTCCATGATCCTGGCAGATCCAGACGACGCCAGGTCCTTGGCAAAAGCAAGGGGCGTGGACGCCGAGAGTCCGTCAACCCCGGACAGCATGCGCGGCATGATGAATTCGCGCATGGCGCCAGGCCAGTTGGCGTAGGCAAAGGCTATGCCGCCGAGCGCGGGGTTCATCCAGTTTGAGCCCTGCCCGCCGAATACTCCTTTTACGATGATAACGGCAAAGGCGGAGGCCGCTGCCGGCACGTGGGGAGCGATACCCGGCGGCATGGCCGTGGCGACCAGGAGGCCCGTCAGGACAGCGCTGCCGTCCGCCAGGCTCAGCCTGTGGCGCAAGGCGTCCACCGCCAGCTGCGACAGGACGGCCGCGGCGACGGACGCCAGCCACACGGTGATGGCCGGCCAGCCATACAGGGCCGCGGACCACGCCACAACGGGGACCAGCGAGATGCCGCACAGCCAGGTAACGCGGGACGTGGAGCGCCAGTCGTGGATGTGGGGAGGATGGATGGATATGCCCTGGCTTGCGGTAGCGCTCATAGTTTTCCTTGCGACATGAATATCTGGAAATTCCTGACAAGAGGTATCCTGGACCAGCACACGTAGGAACAGGCTCCGCACAGGATGCACCGGCTGAGGCCCTCTGCTTCAGCCTCCGCCGCGCGGCCGGAGGCGGCGAGCTTCTGGATCATGTATGGGCGGAGTCCTTCTGGGCATACCTTCACGCAGGCTCCGCAGTGGACGCAGGGCAGCTCGCGGGCGCTTCTGGTTTCCTCGCGCGTGAGGGCGAGCACCGCCCGCGTGGTCTTTCCCACCGGAACGTCCAGGCTGGAGGCCAGGGGGCCTCGCAGGGCGTCGTTGAGCACGACTCGGTCCGGCTTGCCGGTCAGCCCTCCGCATTCCTCGATCAGTTCGCCGATGGGCGTCCCAAGGCGAGCTTTCAGCACCCGCGGAGCCTTGACGGCGCCGCCGCCGACATGGACATACACCTCTACGTGGGCCTTGTTGGCCACGACCGCGTCATGCAGGGCCACGGCAGTGGTGGGTTCCACGACAAAGGAGGGGGCTCCGGCGGCGCCTTCGGGGCGGAGGGCCCTGTCTATCAGCACGGGCATGTCCTGGGGGAAGCGACGCTTGAACACGGCCACGCTGGCCCCTCGTTCGGCTGCCTGGCGCTCAAGTGTCGCCTTCTCGTCCTGCGGAAAGCTCTGGTCCACCGCTATGGTCACGGACGCTGGTTTCAGGATCTTCTGGAGCATGGCCAGGGCGTCAAGCACATCCGGTAGCCGCGATACCAGCACGGCCTCCTCCGTCCGTCGGCATGGATCCATCTCGAGCGCGTTGAGCACAAGGGTCTGCCCGTCGCCGTCGTGGCAGGCGTGCAGAAGCTCGTGGAGGGGTCTGCCCGTCGACGTCTGGACCAGGCCCTTTTCCTGCACGATGTGTATGAAGTCGGCGCGGTTGAGGGATTTCCAGAGATAGCGCTCCGGTCGCTTGCCGAGGATGCTGAACGAACCGGCCAGCGCCACCACCACGCAGGCGGGGCGCTCGCCGTCCGTGCGTATGATCCGTCGCACGTACCCGGGGACGGAAGAATGGACATTGGCCGAGCCTTTGGCCTCGCCACGGGCAAGGAGCTGGCCTTCACGCACCTCCATGCCTTCCGTGACGATGATTTTGGCTTCCTGGTCCAGTTCCCGCAGGGGTATGTAGGCGTTGATGGGGAGAAAGGCGTTTTCCAGCGGTTCATGGTCGTAATGGCGACGCTGGGTAAGCTCGACGCCCCCGTATTTGAAGCTCTTAGCGCTTGACATGCGTTCCGACGTGCCTTCCTGGCCGGGCGCCCGCCCCACGACCCCGCCGGGAGGCCAGGGCTGCGAGCGCCACGGGTACGAGGGATAGTATATAAAGCAACGCGCCGATCGTATCAAGCCGATAGACGCTGCGAAAGCTCGTGCCGGGCGCCACATAGACGGGCCGGACGACCCGGCCCTTGCTCAGAACGGGCCCGAGCGAGCCGTAAAGCGCGTCTGGCGGGGCCGTGGCCTTGGCGCTATCCGAAAGCGAGATGGCCCTTCCCTCGCTGTCCACGCTGAAGCCGGCAGGCAGGGTATACGTGGTCGAACCCCAGCTGGCTTCCCCCAAACGCCCCCAGGTCAGGGCCGCCTGGTAGGAAACGTGGGCGTCCAGAGGATCGTGCCCGCCGGCTGGCACGTCCTGCCATTCCAGGGCAAGGCTGCCTGTATCCGCGTTGGTGGCGGAACGCTCCGCGGGTACCAGCCCAAGAAGAAGGATGCATGTGCCGGCCAGCAGGAAGGAACGGTGTACCCATCCCAGCTTTCCGCCCTGCCTGCCGGGCATTATGGGTACAAAGGACGGAAGGGCGTGCTCGTTTCGTCGTCGTTCCCAGGCAAGGATTTTTTTACCATGGCGCAGGAACAGAAGGGCAGCGCCGGCGGCCGGCGTCAGGGCAAGGAGCACAAGGGGCGACGACAGGCACAGGATGACGAGCGCCGTCGCGTAGGGCCAGACGGCTTTGAGCGCTTCCTTGGGGGATACTCCGGGACCGGCGCCGTCGACACGCGGCGGGTGGCGGGCGCTCAGTGCCAGAAACATGGTTGTGAGCGCTGCCGCCGCGCCTGCGGCATCCACGCCGGGCACGAACAAAAGGGGGAGCCAGAGCAGGGAACCCACGATCCTGTAGAGCTTGTCCATCCGTGGTTTTCTCAGGAGGCCGTACAGAGCCAGCCCCAGGGGAGCCAAAAAGAACAGCCGGGAGAGGGAGCGCCTTCCGGGGGTGGCCAGAAAGGGTATGTTGTCCTCAGCCAAGGCCTTTTTGAGACGTGTCAGGCGGGACGGGGCTACATAGGCGTTTATCCAGGCTGCTCCATCAACGTCTACATGGAAGGCTTTCTGCATGGCGTCGGTCAGGGGCGTGGCGCGGGGATCGCCCTGCCCAAGGCGTTCTAATACGGCGTCCAGGGGCTGCACGCTAAGCGAGGAAAAATCGCTCAAAGGCAGGCTGAGCTCGGCGGAGGTAACGCCGCCTGCTTCCTGTATGCGGGCCACGGCCCGGGCATAGTCCAGGGCGGGCACCGCCACGGCGGCAAGGCCGGTTTGGGCTAGAGCCGGAAGGCCAAGGGCGACGATGATGGCCGCGGAGAGCATGCTGAGCAGGCGGTGCGCGGCCCCGGCGGCCGTGGAATTGTGCATGCGGCTTTACAGAGTGGATACGGCCAGGGCTATGAAAAAGCCCAGGAGCCCGCCTACCAGTACCTGTCCCGGGGTGTGGCCGTGGATTTCCTTGACCGGCCTGAACACAAGGCCGAGCCGCCTGGACGCGCGCGTACCGAGGGAGTTCAGGGCCTTGGCCTGGAGGCCGGCAGCTCGCCGTACGCCCAGGGCGTCCCTGATGACCACCAGGGCAAAAAAGAGGGACAGGGCAAAGAGGTTGGACCCCATGCCTTCGGAGAAGCCGGCAGCGGTGGCCAGGGATATGGCCAGGGCGCTGTGGCTGGACGGCATGCCTCCCGTGCGCCACAACAGGGTTCCGAACACGTCCTTCAGGCGCCAGGGCCTGGCTTTGAACATGCCTATGGCAGCCTTGGCGAATTGGGCCACAAAGAGGCTGAGTATGGCCGACAGGAACATGGGGTTCCTGAACAGGTCTTGCAGGCCGGATGCGTGTTCGCCGTTCATCGCTGAAATTTCCGGCGAATGGCCTGTCCGTGTCAAGCGGGGGCGGATGGAAATCACTCGGAGCTCGCCGCGTACGCCATCGCCGCGATACCGCTTTCAGCTTTTTCCCGCCCCTGTTAGGATGGACTCATGGCTCGTACCGAGAGAACCTATGTGGCCGGGCCCGACGACGCGGGGCGCAGGCTGGACAGATTGCTGCGCAGGCTCCTCCCAGAACTTGGCTTGTCGGCCATCTACAAACTGCTCAGGTCGGGCGGCATCAGGCTGGATGGGGCAAAAGCGTCGCCCGCCACCCTTGTACAGAGCGGTGCCAAAATAACGCTCAGGCTACCGTTCCCTGAGCAGGGTCCAAACAGCGGAGGCCGGCCGGACAACGGCGCTGGAGCGTCGGCGTTTGCCCTTGCCGGCATGGTCCTGGCCGAGACAGCCGATATCGTTGTGGTGAACAAGCCCAGGGGCATGCTGACCCACGGCCCCGGCGGCCTGGACGAGCTGTGCCGGGCCCATTTCGGGGACAGGATGGCGTCGTCGCTGGCGTTCAGGCCGGCACCCCTGCACAGGCTGGACCGCAACACGTCCGGGGCCGTGGCCGTGTCCGCAAGCATCAAAGGCGCGCGCGCCTTCAGCTCGTCCCTGAGGGCGGGGGAACTGGTCAAGGAATACCTGGCCGTCCTTGACGGTATCCTGTCAGAACCCGCGCGCTGGGAAGACGAGCTTGCGCGAGACGAGGACCGCCGCGCCACGGTGGAATCGGAGCGGGGACGCAGGGCCGTGACTCTGGTGACGCCCCTGGCATCGTCCGGCGGACGCACCCTGGTCCGCCTGCGGCTTGTCACCGGCCTCACCCACCAGATACGCGCCCAGGCGGCCATACACGGCCATCCCCTATCCGGCGACGCAAAATACGGCGGCTCGGCCCGGGGCGGCGGCTACCTGCTCCACTGCGTCCTGCTGTCGTGCCCCGCGTGGTCTGACGCCGATAGCCCGGGTACCGTGCTGGCTCCCCTTCCGCCGAACGCGCAGGCCTTGATACGGGACATGTTCGGTCCGGCAGCCGCCAAGGCCTGCGAGGGCGCATGCACGCCCGAGTCGCCTTTAAACGAACAAAAATCGGACGATATTTGTCTTGATTGACGGGTCCGCCCACGGTACCTTTGGAACCCGTAAGGAGGAAAGGATGGCTGAACGTAATGTCACGCCGATACGCGGTCGTTTTAGCGTAACAACCGTCATCATCGGCTTGATCGTCGTGGCCGCCCTCGTGCTTCTGTCTACCAGCTTCTTCATGGTGGACCAGTCCGAGACGGCGGTGGTGACGACTTTTGGCAAGGTGACGGGCACCAAGAGCGCCGGCCTGCATTTCAAGCTGCCCTTCGGCATACAGCGCAGCTACATAGTCCCGACGGAAATCGTCCACTCCGAGGAATTCGGCTTCCGCACGGAGCGGGCGGACATTCGAACCCAGTACGACGACTCGGCCGTGTACAACGAGGAGTCCACCATGCTGACGGGCGACCTCAACATCGTCGACGTGGAATGGATCATCCAGTACAAGATCGTCGATCCGGTGGCCTGGCTGTTCCAGATGGAGGACAAGTACAAGACCATCAGGGACATAAGCCAGTCCGTCCTCAACATGCTGATAGGCGACAAGGCCATCCTCAGCGTGCTCAGCCCCGCGCGCACGGCGATAGAGAACGACGCCCTGTCCATCATGAACGAAAACTTCACGACCTACGGGGTCGGGATCAGGGTGGTCAGCGTCAAGCTCCAGAACATAGTGGCACCGCAGGGCGTGCAGGCCGCCTTTGACGACGTCAACAAGGCCGAGCAGGACATGTACCGCTTTATCAACGAGGGCAAGGAAGCGTACAACAAGGAAATGCCCAGGGTGGACGGAGAGGCCGACCGCGTGGTGCAGATAGCTGAGGGCTACGCGTCAGAACGCGTTAACAAGGCCAAGGGCGACGTGGCGCGTTTCCTGGCCGTGTACGCCGAATACGTCAAGGCTCCGGAAGTGACCAGGGAACGCCTGTACTACGAAATGATGGAAGACATTTTCAAGGACGCCACCGGCGTGGACCTGGTGGACAGCGAGCTGGGCAACTTCATACCGCTTAAGAACCTTGGCTCGGGAAGCGGGGTGAATCCATGAAGAAGCTGATTATTACCCTCGTCGTCATTGTGGCCATTCTTGGCCTTCTCCTTCTGACCGGACCCTTCTATGTCCTTGATGAGGGACAGCAGGCCCTGGTGCTCCGCTTTGGCGAAATCCGCAAAGTCGAGACGAGCGCCGGGCTCAAATTCAAGACGCCGTTCACCGACAACGTGGTGACCTACTCCAAAAAGGTGCAAGCCTGGGACGGAGAGCCGCAGAGCATACTCACCAAAGAACAGCAGTACATATGGGTGGACGTGACCGCTCGCTGGCGCATCGCCGATCCGGAGAAGTTCTACAAGGGCCTGACCAGCATGGACCGCGCGTACCGCTGGCTGTCCGACATCATAGACAGCGCCGTGCGCACCGTTATTACGGGCAACTACCTCAGGGAAGCCGTCCGCAACACCAACGCCATCATGACGGACAACGTGGCCGAGGCCTTCTCGTCAAGCGAACTGGAGAGCACGGAAGCCCTGCGCTCGCTCACCACCGTCCAGACCAGCTACGACCGCATAGAGAAGGGCCGCAGGGCCCTGAGCCTGGACATGCTTTCGCTGGCCAGGGAGCAGGCGCCGGAGTACGGCATAGAGATCATAGACGTGATCCCCCGGCAGATACGCTACTCCAACGAGCTGACCGAGAGCGTGTACCAGCGCATGATAGCCGAGCGCAGCCAGATAGCCCAGGCGTTCCGCGCCCTTGGCGAGGGCAAGAAGGCCGAGTGGATGGGCCGGCTTGAGAACGACAGCCGCACGCGCCTGTCCGAGGCGTACGCCGAGGCCGAGACCATCAAGGGCAAGGCCGACGCCGAGGCGGCGGGCATATACGCCCAGGCATACGGACGCGACCGCTCGTTCTACGAGTTCTGGCGCGCCGTCGAGTCGTACCGGCTTACCCTGCCCTCTTTCCAGAAAACCCTGTCCACGGACATGGACTACTTCGACTACCTGTACGGCCCCAACGGCCGCTGATTCCCGACCCGGCCGGGCCAACGCCCGGTCGGGTTTCAGTTTTTGCGCTGTGGAGATCCTCATGCACGATATAGCCAATCCCTTTATAGGCGGCGACGGCTACCGTTGCTTCGGCTGTTGCCCGGACAACCCCATAGGCCTGGCCATGACCTTCAGGGACGAGGGCGACCAGGTGGTCAGCGAGTGGAAGCCCAAGCCCGACTACTGCGGCTTCAACGGCGTCCTGCACGGAGGCGTCCAGGCCGCCTTGCACGACGAGATAGCCAGCTGGTATGTGTTCGCCAAGCTCGGTACGGCCGGTTTCACGGCGGACCTGTCCATACGCTACCTGTCGCCCGTGTACATAGCCCACGGTCACATAACGCTCAAGGCCGCCCTTGCCAACAATGACGGCCGCCGCGCCGTGATGACGGTGAGCCTGTATGACGGACACGGGACCCTGTGCAGCCAGTCCGACGTGGCCTACGCCATAGTGCCCGCCCACATAGCGGAGCGTAAATTCCTGTATCCGGGCAAGGACGCTTTCAAGCCGACGAATTGACGACAGCGGCTTAAGGCAGGGATAAAAAACGGCGCCCCGGAATGGGGGCGCCGTTTTTTGGTGCGCGCAGATATCAGCCGAGGAAGGACAGCATAACGCCGGCGGCTATGGCGCTTCCTATGACTCCGGCCACGTTCGGGCCCATGGCGTGCATCAGGAGGTAGTTGCCGGGGTTTTCCTTCTGGCCCACAACCTGCGATACGCGGGCGGCCATGGGCACTGCGGACACGCCGGCTGAGCCTATAAGCGGGTTCACCTTGCCGCCGCTCGTGCGGTACATGATCTTGCCGAACAGCACCCCGCTCGCCGTTCCTATGGCAAAGGCAACGAGTCCCAGGGCGATGATCTTGAGCGTCTCTATCTGGAGGAACCGTTCCGCTGCCGCGGTAGCGCCCACAGAAACGCCCAGGAAGATGGTCAGGATGTTCATGAGCGCGTTCTGCGAGGTATCCGAAAGTCGCGCGGTCACGCCCGTTTCCCGGAACAGGTTGCCGAGCATCAGCGCTCCTAAAAGCGGCACGGCAGATGGCAGAAGCAGCCCGCACGCAATCGTCACGACGATGGGAAACAGTATCTTCTCGGTCTTTGACACGTCGCGCAACTGATCCATCACCACCATGCGCTCCTTTTTGGTTGTCAGGAGCTTCATGATGGGCGGTTGGATGATGGGCACCAGGGCCATGTACGAGTATGCCGCTATGGCGATGGCCGGGAGCAGGTCCCTGTTGAGCTTGGAGGTGACGAATATGGCCGTCGGGCCGTCCGCGCCGCCTATGATGCCTATGCTAGCCGCCGATTTCAGGTCAAAGCCAAGGGCTGTGGCCCCAAGGAAGGTGATGAAGATTCCGATCTGCGCGGCCGCGCCCAACAGCAAGCTTCGTGGATTCGCTATCAGCGGGCCAAAATCCGTCATGGCTCCCACGCCCATAAAGATGAGCGGCGGGTATATGCCGAGTTTCACGCCCTGGTACAAGTAGTACACAAGGCCCCCGGGTGTGTCTCCCAGCGGTGCGGCCATGACGCCGCCCAGCGGCAGGTTGACCAGCAGCATGCCAAAGGCTATGGGCACAAGGAGCAGGGGCTCGAACTTTTTGGCTATGCCTAGGTACAGGAGCACGCAGGCGACGACGATCATGATGAGCTCGCCGGGAATAACGCCGAACACCATCATGGAGCTGTTGCCGAAGGCCGCGAAACCTGTAGACTGGAGGAACTCCAGGATATTCTGCCACATATGCGGTACCCGTTACCCCCTTCAGGCGATGTCTATCATCGGATCGCCGGTATTGACGGTGGTGCCCGCCTGCACGCGGACCTGGGACACGGTGCCGTCCGCGGGGGACGTGATTTCGTTCTCCATTTTCATGGCTTCCAGGATCAGGAGCACGTCGCCGCGCTTGACCTGCTGGCCAGCCGCCACCTTGACGCCAAGCACCGTGCCCGGCATGGGAGCCTTGACCGAGCCGGCCGTGCCGGAGCTCGGGGCGGCCGGGGCCGATGGGGCCGATGGGACGGGAGACGCGGCCGGGGCTGCCACGGGCGCGGGAGCCGAGGCCACCGGAGCGGATGTCTGGGAGCCCAACTCTTCCACGGCCACGTCGTACGCCTGGCCGTTCACGGTAACGCGATATTTCTTCAGCATGTTCATACTCCCTTTCGTTGCGTCTAGCGGCCGCTTCCGGTCCGCGTCAGTCTATCGATGTGACCCCAGACGGGGGTTGAGAATCCTCCGGACGCCTGCACGGACACAACCCGGAACGAGCCGGGCTGGCCACCGGTAGCTGCGGCTATGGCCGCGCTGATCACGGCAACCAGGGTTCCGTCCGCGGCCCGCGCAGGCGCGGGCCTGGGAGCTTCAGCGGTAGCCGCGCTCGGTGCCGAGTCCTTACGCCCGTGGAACAGGCGCTTGAACATGCCGAGCATGAGGGACAGGCCGACCAGGGCAAGGAATACCGTCCCCACGCCGACTATGGTAATGGTCCATACATCCATGGCGCGCCTCCGTCAAACCGGCATGTTGGCGTGCTTCTTGGCCGGGCGGCTTTCCCGCTTGCCAAGGAGCATGGCCAGGGCGCCGGCAAGGCGCTTGCGCGTGTCGGCGGGATCGATGACGTCGTCCACGTAGCCGCGAACGGCCGCCTTGTACGGGTTGGCAAAGTTGCGCTTGTACTCGTCGATCTTTTCCTTGCGCTTTGCCGCCGGATCAGCCGCCTCGTCGATGTCCTTCTTGAAGATGATGTTGGCAGCGCCGTCTGGGCCCATCACGGCTATCTCGGCGCTTGGCCAGGCGAACACCTGGTCGGCCCCCAGATGGCGGGAACACATGGCAATGTAGGCGCCGCCGTAGGCCTTGCGCACGATCACGGTCAGCTTGGGCACGGTGGCTTCCGAATAGGCGTACAGGAGCTTGGCCCCGTGGCGTATGACGCCGCCGTGCTCCTGGCCCACGCCGGGCAGGTAGCCGGCGGTGTCCGTGAAGGTGACCAGGGGCAGGTTGAAGGCGTCGCAGAAGCGGATGAAGCGGCTGGCCTTGTCCGATGCGTTGATGTCCAGGACGCCCGCCATGATGCGCGGCTGGTTGGCCACGATGCCTACGGACCTTCCGCCCAGGCGCGCGAAACCTACCACGATGTTCATGGCGTACAGGCTCTGTATCTCGAAGAAGTCGCCGTCGTCGAACACCTGCTTGATGACGTCGCGGATGTCGTAGGGTTTGTTGGGCGAGTCAGGTATGATGTCCGCCAGGGCGGGAAGCTCGCGGGCCACGGGATCGGCCGTATGGGCAAGCGGGGCATCCTCCACGTTGTTCTGCGGGAGGTACGACAGGAGCTTCCGGATGCCGGCCAGGGTATCGGCCTCGGTGGCGAACATCAGGTGGGCGCAGCCGGAAATCTCCGAGTGCACGGTGGCTCCGCCCAGGCCCTCGGCGCTCACGTCCTCGCCGGTCACGGCCTTGATAACCTGGGGGCCGGTGATGAACATGTTTGCGGTCTTGTCGACCATCACGGTGAAGTCGGTCAGGGCCGGGCTGTACACGGCGCCGCCCGCGCAGGGACCCATGATCACGGATATCTGCGGTATGACGCCCGAGGCCAGCGTGTTGCGGTAGAAGATGTCGCCGTAGCCAGACAAAGCGTCTACGCCCTCCTGGATGCGGGCGCCGCCGGAGTCGTTGATGCCTATGCAGGGGCAGCCGACCTTGACGGCCATGTCCATGGCCTTGCATATCTTGGCCGCGTGCATCTCGCCGAGGGAGCCGCCTATTACGGTGAAGTCCTGGGCAAACACATAGACCAGGCGGCCGTCAACGGTGCCGTAGCCTATGACCACGCCCTCGCCGGGTGCGTCCACCTTGTCCATGCCCAGGTCAACGGCCCGGTGCTCCACAAAGGCGTCTATCTCCACAAAGCTGCCCGGGTCCAGAAAGGCTTCCAGGCGCTCGCGGGCCGTCATCTTGCCCTTGTCGTGCTGGGCCTGGACGCGTTTCGGGCCGCCGCCCGCGAGTATCGCGTCCCGGCGCTCCTTCAGTTGCTTGAGTTTCTCTTCCATGTTGGCAAGCTCCTTGGGAGCCTCTAAAAACCTTTGTTTTTAGAGGGTTTCCTTAGAAAACATCGCGTTTTCGGCCGAAAACGCCGGGACGCCCTACGAACCATTGGGCTTTTAGAGCGTCACCCTTGTCAGTCCCGCTGGCAGAGTTCCACAAGAACGCCGCCTGTGGATTTTGGGTGCAGGAAGGCGATCTTGGCGCCGCCGGCCCCGTACCTCGGTTTTTCGTCGATCAGGCGTATTCCCTTTGCCCGCATCTCGTTAAGCGCGGCCTCTATATTGTCCACCTTGAAGGCTATGTGCTGTATGCCCTCGCCCTTGGCGGCAATGAACTTGGCTATGGGCCCCTCGGGGTCCGTCGACTCAAGAAGCTCAAGCTCGGAGTCGCCTAGGGGCAGGAAGGCTACCTTGACCTTCTGGTCGGCCACCGTCTCGGTGCCGTGCAGGCTCATGCCCAGCACGTCCGTGTACAGCTTGAGGGTCTGGTCCAGGTTGGCCACGGCTATGCCGATATGGTCGATCTTTCCGATCATCGTTATCCTCCTCAGTGCGAGCTCAGCTACCCTTTGAGCGTATGGCCTCGGCGAGCGATCGCTCCACCCCGGCCACAGCGTCGTGAAAATCCATGCAGCGGGCCAGCACCGCGTCGGCCAGTGCTGCCACTTCCTCGCGGCGTTCCTCGTGCTCGAGGAGGCCGACCAGCCTGCCAGCCGCCTCCGTACCCAGTTCCCAGGCCAGGTTGGCCCGCCTCTGCTTGGCCAAAAGGCCCGTGGCCTCGAGTCCAGCCTCGTGGGCCTTGATGTGGTCCACCAGTTCCCTGACGCCCTGCCCTGTTTCGGCCACCGTGGCCACCACCGGCGGCAGCTCCAGGCTGCCGTGGCCATCGGCCGCTATGTGGTGCGCCGCCCCCTGGCTGAAATGCGCGCGCGCATCAGCGTTCTCTGGCTCCCGCGCGGCCTGCTTACGGTCGGCCAGGGCAGCAAAGAGCTCGGAAAAGCGCGTGGCCGCCCCGTTCATCACGGCCGTTTCCAGCATGGAGCGTATCTCCCTAACCACGCGCTCCGCCCCGTCCCGGTCGGCCTTGTTGACGCAGAACACGTCGCCTATCTCCATGACGCCGGCCTTGATGGCCTGTATGTCGTCGCCCAGGCCGGGAACGGATACCAGCACAACGGTGTCAGCCAGGCGGACTATGTCCACCTCGGACTGGCCCACGCCCACCGTCTCTATAATGACGTCGTCATAGCCCAGCGCGTCAAGGAGTCTCACGGTCTCGCCCGTGGCGCGCGACAGCCCTCCAAGGTGGCCGCGGGTGGCCAGGCTGCGTATGAACACGCCCTCGTCCGTGGCATGGCGGTTCATGCGTATGCGGTCGCCCAGGAGGGCACCGCCGGTGAAGGGACTGGACGGATCTATGGCAACAACGGCGACGGTCCGTCCCCTGGACCTGAGCTCTGACACTATTTTGTCCGTCAGGGTGCTCTTGCCGGCTCCCGGCGGGCCGGTAATGCCCACCACATGCGCCGAGCCCCGGGCGCTGGCCCGCAGGGCGGACAGCGCGCCGAGCCGCTCGGGATCGTCACGCTCGATCAGCGTGATGAGCCGCGCTCGGGCGCGCACGTCGCCGGTTCGTGCCCGGTCGGCCAGGGAGAGGGCGTCGCTCATGGCGCTCAGACGCTGCGCTTGAGGTTGTTCTTGATGAAGTCTATGGTCGCCGACGTTGGCGTGCCGGGCGTGAACACGCCTGCTATGCCCGCGGCCTTGAGGGCCGGTATGTCGTCGTCCGGAATGACCCCGCCGCCTATGACCAGGATATCCTGCACATTCCTCTCGCGGAGGATATCCATGACGCGCGGAAACAGGTGGTTATGGGCGCCGGACAATATGCTCATGGCTATCACGTCCACGTCTTCCTGCAGTGCGGCAGCCACAATCTGCTCGGGCGTCTGCCTGAGGCCCGTGTACACCACTTCCATGCCCGCGTCGCGGAGGGCCCGGGCAATCACCTTGGCGCCTCGGTCATGGCCGTCAAGGCCAGGTTTGGCAACCAGTACGCGTATTTTCCGTTCCATGTTTCCGTTCCTCTCATAACAGAATGTTGAAAAACTCGATGCTGTTCAACCGCCTGTTAAAGGATGACCTTCTGCTGGTACTCGCCGAACACACCGCGGAGTACGTCGCATATCTCGCCCAGGGTGGCGTAGGCCCGGACAGCGTCCAGGATGGGCGGCATCAGATTGTCGCCGCCCGTGGCCGCGAGCTTGACGGCCTCGAGCGACGAGGCGACGCGGGCGTTGTCTCGTTTGGCTTTGAGGTCCCTAAGTTTATTGGCCTGGTCCTCCCCCACCTTGGGATCCACTTTGAGGAGTCCTGAGGGCGGGGCTTCCTTGATCTGGAACTTGTTCATGCCGACCACCACGCGCTCGCCGGACTCTATGTCCATCTGGTATGCGTAGGCGGCGTCTTGGATTTCCTGCTGGACGTAGCCGCGTTCGATGGCCTTGACCGCGCCGCCCATGTCATCGATGCGCGCTATGTACGCCTCGGCTTCCTTCTGGATGCGGTCGGTCAGGCTTTCCACGTAGTAGGAGCCGGCCAGCGGGTCTACGGTCTCGGCCGCTCCGGACTCGTAGGCAACGATCTGCTGGGTGCGCAGGGCTATGCGGACGGAGTCCTCCGTGGGCAGGGCCAGGGCCTCGTCCTTGGAGTTGGTGTGGAGCGACTGCGTGCCGCCGAGCACGGCGGCCAGGGTCTGGATGGCCACGCGCACGATGTTGTTGTCGGGCTGCTGGGCGGTCAGCGTCGAGCCACCGGTCTGGGTATGGAAGCGGAGCATCCAGCTCTTGGGGCTCTTGGCGCCAAATCGCTCCTTCATGATCTTGGCCCACACGCGGCGGGCTGCCCTGAACTTGGCCACTTCCTCAAAGAGATCGTTGTGGGCGTTGAAGAAGAACGAAAGCCGCGGCGCGAAGTCGTCAACATCCAGGCCGGCCTTGATGGCGGCGTCCACATAGGCAACGCCGTCGGCTATGGTAAAAGCCACTTCCTGGGCCGCGGTGGCGCCGGCTTCCCGTATGTGGTAGCCGGATATGGATATGGTATTCCAGTTGGGAACTTCCTTGGAGCAGTACGCGAATATGTCCGTGATCAGGCGCATGGACGGCTCTGGCGGGAAGATGTAGGTACCCCGGGCCACGTACTCCTTCAGGATGTCGTTCTGTATAGTGCCGTTCAGCTGGTCCGGCTTGACGCCCTGTTTCTCGGCCACGGCTATGTACATGGCCAGGAGGACGGACGCCGGAGCGTTGATGGTCATGGACGTGGACACCTTGTCCAGCGGTATGCCGTTGAACAGAATCTCCATGTCGGCCAGCGAGTCTATTGCCACGCCCACCTTGCCCACCTCGCCCTGGGACAGGGCGTGGTCGGAGTCATAGCCTATCTGGGTGGGCAGGTCAAAGGCCACGGACAAGCCCGTGGTGCCCTGTTCCAGGAGGAACTTGTAGCGCTTGTTCGACTCCTCGGCGGTGGAGAAACCTGCGTACTGGCGCATGGTCCACAGGCGCCCACGGTACATGGTGTTCTGGACGCCGCGCGTGTACGGATAGTCGCCCGGAAAGCCTATGTCCCTGACGTAGTCCTGGCCGGCGTTGTTGAGAGGCGTGTACAGACGCTCCACGGGGCTTTTGGAGCCCGTGACAAAGCGTTCCTTGCGCTCGGCGAACTTGGCCAGGCTCTTCTTGACGCCCGCGTCATACGCGTCCGCGCCCTTTTGGATGGCGTCCATGTCGCTCATGTCGTTCTCCTATGGTACAGGGTATGGGCGGCTCACGTGGCCGCGGAGGCCAGCTCAAAGCCCTTGGCCAGGGCTTTCAGGTTGAGGTCTTCCGTGCCCTTGGGCACGCGTTTCTTCACGGCTTCCTCAAGGGTTTTGTGGCCGACGATGCCTGACACACCGGCGAGCACTCCCAGGGCGACTATGTTGGCCACCACCTTCTTGCCGATGTCATCGGCCGCTGCCTGGAGGATGGGCACGGACACGGTGCGAGCCTTGATATCGTCGCTCAAGGCTACGGACGAGTCGACGATGATAGTGCCCTTGCCCATGAGGGGGCCAAACGACCTGTACGATTCCTGGGTCAGGGCCAGGAGGTAGTCGGGGTCGGTGGCCTTGGGATAGTCGATATCCTCGCCGGATATGACCACCTCGGCCTTGGACGCGCCGCCCCGGGCCTCGGGGCCGTAGCTCTGGGTCTGGACGGCGTTTTTGTCTTCCAGGATGGCAGCCTCGGCCAGTACGATGCCGGCCAGGAGCAGTCCCTGTCCGCCAGAGCCGCTTAGTCGGAATTCTGTTCGCATCCGCGTACCCCTCCCTGGAAAGCGTCAAATCTGCGCCGCACCTGGTCGGCCATGGCCGAGTATTCGGCCGTGTACTCCGGTTCGGGCTGGTTGTACAGCTCCCCTATGAGGAATTTGCCTTCCAGCTTGTCCGGCGTCATGACAGCGGCGGCCTTAATGTTGACCGCGCGGGCTTTGAACCATTCGAGCATCTCGACGGGGCCGCCGAGCTTGTTTTTGCGGCCCATGTAGGTGGGGCACTGGGTCAGGGCCTCGACCACGGAAAAGCCCTTGTTGAGCAGGGCCTTCTCGATCAGGTCCTGGAGGACCGTGACGTGGTAGCTGGTGGCGCGGCCCACGTAGGTGGCTCCCGCCGCTATGGCCAGCTTACCCAGGTCGAAACTGCGTTCCACGTTGCCGTAGGGCGCTGTGGTGCCGAGCATGCCCTTAGGCGTCATGGGCGAGTACTGGCCGCTGGTCATACCGTATATGTTGTTGTTCATCACGATGGTGGTGATGTCTATGTTGCGCCTGGCCGCGTGTATGAAGTGATTGCCGCCTATGGCCGTGGCGTCGCCGTCGCCGGTCATGACAATGACCTTGAGGTCCGGCCTGGACAGCTTAATGCCTGTGGCAAAGGCCAGTGCGCGGCCATGGGTGGTGTGCAGGGTGTCAAAGTCCAGGTAGCCCGGTGCCCGGCTGGAACATCCTATGCCCGATACCACCACGACCTTGTTCTTGTCCAGCTTGAGCTTGGCTATGGCCCGCACAAGGGCTCCGGTCACCGTGCCGTGGCCGCAGCCGGGACACCAGATATGCGGCAGGCGGTTTTCCCTGAAATATTTCATCGTGTCGCTCATTTGGCGTCTCCCCTGATGGCGGCCAGGATTTCCTCAGGCTTGAAGAGCTCTCCGTTGACCTTGGACACCCTGGTGACCGGAGCCTTGCAGCCGGAAACCCGCTCGATTTCCAGCGCGAGCTGGCCAAGGTTCATCTCGGGCACGATGATGCGTTTGACCCTCATGGCGAGTTCTCGGAGCGCTTCTTCCGGGAAGGGCCATATGGTTTTGGGCCTAAAGAGGCCGGCCTTGATGCCTGCGGCCCTGGCCTGGCGCACGGCAGACAGGGAGGACATGGCCGACGAGCCAAAGGCGACGACCAGTGTGTCGCAGTCGTCCGTGGACTCGGTAAAGTAGTCGCGTATGGCCGGTTCTGCCTTCTCCACCTTGCGCTGTAGCCGCCTGAGGAAGCGGTCGGTAACATCGCCCTTGTTGGACGGGAACCCCGTCTCGTCGTGGAACAAACCCGTTACGTGGTAGCGGTAGCCCTGGCCAAAACGCGCCATGGGAGGCACGCCGCCGTCCAGATCGGCCTCATAGGGTTTGTAGCCGCCGGGAGCTTGCGGCTGAACGCGGTTGGAAACCTTGAGCTCGGACAGCTCGGGCAGAACAACCTTCTCGCGCATGTGCCCGATCACCTCGTCGGTGAGCACCACCACGGGAAGGCGGTATTCTTCAGCTATATTGAAGGCTTTGACGGTCAGCTCAAAGCATTCCTTTACGTTTCCTGGCGCCAGCACTACCACGGGATGGTCGCCGTGCGTGCCCCAGCGGGCCTGCATCACGTCGCCCTGGGCCGGGGAGGTGGGCTGGCCGGTGGACGGGCCCACGCGCTGGACGTCTATGATGACCACGGGCACTTCGGCAATGCCGGCATAGCCGATATTCTCCTGCATGAGGGAAAAGCCAGGTCCGCTGGTGGCGGTCATGGCCTTGCGCCCTGTCAGGGAAGCGCCGATGATGGCCGCTATGG
The DNA here is from genome assembly GCA_016928955.1 of Spirochaetales bacterium. GTDB lineage: Bacteria > Spirochaetota > Spirochaetia > Treponematales > UBA12059 > JAFGJV01. Next base: position 307,289 of record JAFGJV010000004.1, on the reverse strand, counting down.
AGCCGATCTCATCCTCCATTTGGATGAATTTTCCGCCTACTTTTGGCAGCTCCTCGGCGCACAGCTCGGCAATTTCGGTTGATGGAGTGATGGGGTAACCGGCGTAGAAATCCAGTCCGGCGGCCAGAGCGCCGAGCGTGCACGCCTCGTTGCCCTGCATGAGCTTGGCCTGGGTCATTGGTGGGCCTCCGGCTTGATGGCGTAGTCCACTTCCGAAGCGTCCCGTCCCAGGGACTCCGCGGAACCCTTTTCCCGGATCTCGATGGCGAAATCGGGGCAGCGCAGCTCACACATACGGCAGCCGATGCACTGATCGGGATGGGCCGCGTGAACCTTGCCGTTGCGGAGAACGAGTACCTGCTTGGGGCAGAAGGCGACGCAGATATTGCATCCCTTGCACCACCGTTCCCGGATGACGTGCTCAAAGGCTTTCTTCTGTTCGCTCATGGTCCTACACTCACGGTTTTGCCCGCTCGGGTCGCATCGAGGGCCCAGTGTGCCGTGCACAACAGGCATCGAATCGCCCAATGCGGAACTTGGCGTTAGCATATCGTACTCTACAAAAAGTGTCAAAGCGCTATCTGCGTAAAATATGAAATAAGAATGAAAATAATGAAATATAGATTTTACTAATCAAAACAACTTGGTATGGTTTCGGTGATTCCACAACAAGCCCTTGCCATAGTACTATAATGAAAGACGCGGCCTCATAAAGCCGCCCAGGAGGATGTACATGCCAGCCACGGTGCGCATACGGGATCTCACACTGAGGGACGGACAGCAGTCGCAATTCGCAACCAGGATGACCCAAGCCCAGGTCGACCGGGTGTTGCCCCTGTACAAACAGGCGGGGTTTTACGCCATGGAAGTATGGGGGGGCGCGGTCCCGGATTCCGTCATGCGCTACCTTGGTGAAAACCCGTGGACCAGGCTTGAAAGCATACGTGACGGCATGGCGGGCTCGTCCAAGTTGACTGCCCTGTCCCGGGGTCGCAATCTCTTTGGATACACCCCCTATCCGGACAGCGTAATAGAAGGTTTCTGTCGCAATGCCGTCCGGTCGGGCATCGACATCATGCGTGTGTTTGATGCCCTGAACGATATCGACAATATGACATCCACCATAAACTATGTCAAGGAAAACGGAGGCATGGCGGACTGCGCCGTGTGCTATACCGTCGATCCTCACTTTACCACGGGTGACAGGTTCAAGGCCTTTTTCAAGGGCAGGCGCATACCGGGCACGATCTTTGACGTGGCGTATTTTGTAAAAAAGGCCAAGCAACTGGCTGCCCTGGGCGCTGACATGATCACCATCAAGGATATGGCCGGTCTCATCGATCCGGCTACCAGCGCCAGGCTTATCAAGGCCCTGAAGAACGAATTGGACATACCGGTGGACCTGCATACGCACTGTACGCCCGGCTTCGGTACGGCCAGCGTGCTCATGGCCATGGTCAATGGGGTTGATATTGTAGACACCGTTATCATGAATTTCTCCGGTGGCCCCGCGGCGCCGGCATACGAGATCATCCAGCTCCTGGCGGACAGGCTGGGCATCGATACCGGCGTGGACAGGGCAGCCGTGGGCCGCGTCAACCACGAGCTCAGGGGCATACGGGAGGAACTGGCGTCTTTTGACCAGTACAAGCGCCTCCCGCCGGACGTGGACCTGGTCTCGTACAAACCGGGGCCGGAACTTTCTGCCCTCCTGGACGGGGCCGTTGAAGCGGCTTCCGCTGGAAAAGCCGACGAAGCTCTCAGGCTGTGCCAGCGCATCGAGGCTCTGTTCAACTACCCCGAGCCTGACGAGATCGTGCGGCAGGCCCAGATACCCGGTGGCATGTACACCAATATGATGGCCCAGCTCAAAGACGCCAAGCTCGAGCATCTGCTCAACGAGGTGCTGCATGCCGTGCCCCAAGTACGCTTGGACTGTGGAGTGCCGCCCCTGGTTACGCCCACCAGCCAGATAGTTGGCGTGCAGGCAGTCAACTGCGTGGTCGACCGGGCCCAGGGCAAGCCCTTCTACACGAATGTGTCCAAGAATTTCATAGAGCTGGTTAAGGGTTCCTACGGGAAGACGCCCTTTCCCATAGACCCTGCCTTCAGGGAAAGGATAGCCGGCGTCCGGAACGAGACGCCGTACGACACCAGCGCGTACAAAAAGCAGCCGAATCCCGAGATCGCGGAAGCTGGCGGGGCTCGCCTTGCGCAGAACGAGAAAGACGAACTCCTTCTGGAGTTGTTCCCCAGCGTGGCAGACCGGTATCTGCGGGGTGTGCGAGTGCGGGACTACCAGGCGAGCCTGCCCCCGCCTCCCCCGCCCGTGCCGGAACCCTTCCCTGAGGAATTCTGGGAGTACCTCACGCTCAATATTGAGGCCTGACAGAAGCGGTGCTAAAAGGAAAGGCGCGGTCCCTTAAGGGGCCGCGCCTTTTTCATACCTTCAAAAAAGCCTAAAGGAAAGTCCCGAGCCTCAGCCTACCAGGCCGCTGTGCCTGAGCAGAGCGTCTATCTTGGGATCGCGCCCGCGGAAGGCGCGGAAGCTCATGGCCGCGGGCCTGGAACCGCCCCTGGACAGGAACTCGTCCAGGAATTTCTTGCCGGTGACTGGGTTGGCTCCGCCGGCTTCCTCAAAGGCGCTGTACGCGTCGGCAGACAAAACCTCTGCCCACTTGTAGCTGTAGTACCCGGCCGCGTAGCCGCCGCCGAAAATATGGCTGAAGGAATTGGGGAAGCGATTGTACTCGGGGGGGAAGTTGACGGCAACTTCCTTGCGAACCTCGTCCAGGAGCTTGAGCCAGTCGCCCCCACCGGCGTCGAACTCGGTGTGGAGGAGCATGTCAAAGAGGCCGAATTCCAGCTGGCGTACGGTCAACATGCCGCTCTGGAAATTCTTGGCTGCAAGCATTTTGTCGAACAGGTCCTTGGGCAGGGGCGCCCCCGTATCCACGTGGCCGCTCATGGCCTTGACCATGTCCCACTCCCAGCAGAAGTTCTCCATGATCTGGCTGGCCAGCTCGACGGCGTCCCACTCGACGCCGGCTATGCCAGCCACGGGGAGCTCGTCAACGGTGGTCATCATGTGCTGGAGGCCGTGGCCGAATTCGTGGAACAGCGTGGTGACCTGGTCGTGGGTGAACAAGGCCGGCTTGCCGCCCACCGGTCGGGAGAAATTGGTGGTCAGGTAGGCCACCGGCAGCTGGACGGTTCCGTTTTTGACGCGGCGGCTCCTGGCCACGTCCATCCAGGCGCCTGAGCGCTTGCCCTCTCGCGCATACAGGTCAAAGTAGAAGCCGGCAAAGGCCTTGCCGCCGCGCTTGATCTCAAAGTATTTGGCGTCGGGATGCCATACCGGGGCGTTGGCCGGTTCTATGTCCACGCCGTACAAGGTCTTGACCACGTTGAAGAGGCCGGCCGTTACCTTGGGCTCGGTGAAGTACTGCTTGACCTCCTGGTCGGAGAACGAGTACCGGGCCACCCTGAGCTTTTCGGACACGTAGGACAGGTCCCATGCTTCGAGTTTGGCCATGCCCAGCTCGGCTTTGGCAAATTCCTCGAGTTCCTTCCTGTCCTTGACCGCAAAGGGCTTGGCCTTGGACGCAAGGTCGCGTATGAAAGTCAGCACCTGCTCGGGCGTGTCGGCCATCTTGGGCACGACGGACAGCTCGGCAAAATTCTTGTAGCCAAGGAGGGCAGCCCTCTCCTTGATGAGCAGTAAACGCTCACGGATGATGGGGGTGTTGTCCTGCTCCTTCGGTCCGAATTCGGCGGCGCGCTTGGAATTCGCCTCGTATACGCGCTCGCGCAGGGCGCGGTTGGAGCAGTACTGCATGAGGGGGAAGAAGGAGGGGAACTGCAGGGTGATCTTCCAGCCGTCCTTACCGTCCGCTTTGGCCGCCTCTGCGTACAGTTGGAGCACGTCGTCGGGGATGCCGTCCAGCTCGGTCTTGTCCGTGATGAGGATGCTGAAGGCGTCGGTGGCGTCCAGCACGTTCTCAGAGAACTTGGCTGCCAGGGCCGCCAGGCGCGAGTCTATGTCGGCAAAGCGCTTCTTCTCAGCCTCGGGGAGTTCGGCGCCGGACAGGCGGAAATCCCTGAGGGCGTTGCTGATGGTCGTCCGCCTGGCTTCCGGCCACGACGCAAAGTCGGCGCGCGCGGCCAGGGCTTTGTACTTGGCATACAGGCCGAGGTTCTGTCCCAGGTCGGACATGAAGGCGGACACCTTGGGTATGTTTTCGTTGTAGGCGGCGCGCAGCTCGGGGCTGTTGACCACCGCGTACATGTGACCCACGGCTCCCCAGGCCCGCTCCAGGCGCTCGGTGGCGTCCATGAGGGGCTCGACGACGCTGTCCCAGGTGGCTTCCGCTGACGACGCAGTGATGGCGTCGATGGCTGAGCGGCCGCTGGTGATCAGCTCGTCGATGGCCGGCGTGACATGCTCCGGTTTGATTTCCGAGAATCGGGGCAGGTCGCTGAAATCAAGAAGGGGGTTGTTGTTCATGGCGCTTCCTTTTGTCGTATGTGATGAAAACGCCCCGCAGGGGGCGTAGTAGTCGCTGGAACAGCATAGTACCACAGCTTGACGAGCATGGAAAGAAGCAACGTTCAGAAAAATTGAATGGTGCAAAACACTCTCGGCTGGCCATGCGGTTTCAGTTTCCGGCTCCGCCACCGCGTTTGAATGCCTTGCGAACCTTTTTATGCCAGAGCATCCGCGCTTGTTCGGCCACGCGGAAGGCTGCATACGGCAGCACCTTGTATGGAAGATCCCAGGCCCCGGCATAATGCAGGATGGAACCGCCAAAACCAGTCTTGAAGCGGTACAGGCCGGCCATGGGATGGCCGGGCACGTCGGACGGCGGTATGCCGTACATATCGTAGTCTGTGCAGCCTGCGCTCTTGGCTGCTTTCATGGCGGCCCACTGGAGGGCGTACGCTGGCATCAGGGAGCGTTTCTCGTCGCTGGATGCGCCGTACAGGTATACGGCCCGTTTTCCGTGGAAGACTGTAATGATGGCCGCCAGGGCCTGCCCTTCGTGGCGCGCCACCCAAAGACGCAGGTCTTCTGAAGCGTGAGCCATCCCCTGCACGCCGTCCGGATTTGCGCGTTCGAACAGTTTCTCATAATAGGAGCGCGCGTGCAGGGCTATGCCATCACGCTTCGACGTTGTTTCGTACAGCTCGTAAAACAGCCCGAGGGCCGATCGACCTTCCTCGGCAACGCGTACGCCTTTTTTCTCTGCCAGGCGTATGTTGTAACGCCATTTGCTTTTCATGGCTCCGAGGATGGCATCGTCGTCTGGCCGGAGGTCGACCAGCACCGTGTCGGGCGGCTGGACGTCGGTGGATTTGACCAAGGGTGTTCCGTACGCAGGACGGGTGACAGGCGAACAGTTGTCCGGGAGCGCCTGTTCTTCAGCGTGGAACCAGGGAGGGTCAAACCGGATAAACATGCACGACCGCGGCAGTTGAGGCTTGAGGGCGCGGCCTAACTCGGCCAGCATCTGTGTCTGTTCGGCTTCCGGTACGTGGAGCTCAGGCCCGTGCGGAATGTAGGCAAAGCTCTGCCCCATGCCCAAACTCCGAACCAGTACGGATAGCTCGCACGAGCCTACCGCGTGGACGAGCCTGAAACGGTACGCTCTCCAGCCAAAATCTGACTTGAACGCCGCCCAGTATGCTGACTGGAGGAAGGTTGCCGAGCTGTCCGCCCTGCTTGTCATAAGTTCAAGCTCTAGCGCCATGTAACCTTTCGTGCCGATTGAAACCGGATATGAATAATGCCCGGGTACAAACGTATCCAATTGTAGACATCCCGAGACTCCGTGAACTGCAGAGTCCCGGGATGTTTGCTTCCTTAACCGATATCTCCGTTTTTTACCGTGGTAGTGCCCAGGGAAGTGCCAAGGGCTTCAAGAACCGTGTCCCCTACCCTGGCCGTGCCGTCCACTGCTTTCAGGGGAACCGAGAAGAAGGCGTCCACGTCTATTTCCGGGTCGGCGGGAACCAGGGCATCCTGGCCCGGTATCGTCACCCTGGTACCAGGAGCGGCCCACGGGGCTTCCAGCACTTCCACGCTTTCCTTGCCCTCGGGACCGGACACGCTAGCGGCAAGGAGCATGCCCTTGCTCTCCACGCCACGGAGCTTGGCCGGTTTCAGGTTGTTCACCAGGATAATGTGTTTGCCCGTAAGCTCCTCTTCCTTGTAGAACGGCACCAGGCCGGACACGATGACGCGCTCCGTACCGCTGCCGTCGTCAAGGGTTTCTATGTACAGCTTGTCGGCCTTGGGATGTCGTTCTATTTTGACGATTTTGGCGACGCGCAGGTCTACCAGTTTCCGGAACCGTTCCTCCAGCGGAAGGTCCGCGTAGGGAACGGGCTTGGGCTCGGGAGCGGGTTTGGACGGAGCAGCCTGGCCGGAAGGCGCGGCTGCCTCGGCGGCCTTGGCCCCTTCCCGGGCGGCCCGTTCCTTCTGGGAGCCGGAATAGCGCTCACGCAGCTCGTCTATGACTACGGGATCCAGCTTCTGGAACAGCACGGCGCTGTCCTTTACGGTGGACAGCCCGTCCAGTTTTCCCACCCTCGTCCAGTCCTGGCCGCCGGAGCCTACGGCGCAGCCAAGGAAGGAAGCCAGCCTGTCCATGGCGGCCGGCATGTAGGGGTGCATGATGATGGCCAGGTCCCTGAGAACGTAGCAGAGGTCGGAGAGGAGGCTGGCGGCCGCCGCTGGATCGGTGGTCCGGGCTTTCCAGGGTTCGGTGGCCTGGAAACGCTTGTTGGCCAGGTCGGCTATCTGGAACGCGAGGCGGAAAGCGTCGCGGAGCTCTGCGCGTTCCAGGCGCTCGGCTATGTCGGCCTCCAGGCCGCGAACCTGGATCCAGAAGGCTTCGTCCGGCACGCCAGCTGGTATCGCTCCGTCATAGAAACGCTGGATGAAGGACAGCGTGCGGTTGGCCAGGTTTCCGAGATTGCCAATGAGCTCTCCGTTGACCTTTTCCAGGAAGTCAGACCAGGTAAACGTGAAGTCGCTCTTCTCCGGGCGGTTGTAGAATATATAGAAGCGCCATACATCCGCGGGTATGCCTGTGTCCATCACGTCGGTACCGAACACGCCCACGCCCTTGCTTTTGGAGAACTTGCCGGATTCGTAGTTGAGGTACTCCGTGCTGGACATGTGGTGGAGCATGGTCCATTTCTTGGCCGACCCAAGGAGGGTGCTCGGAAAGATAACGGTGTGGAAGGGTATGTTGTCCTTGCCTATGAACTGGAACAGCTCGACGTTCTCAGGATCCATCCACCATTTTTTCCAGTCAAAACCTTTTTCGTCGGCCAGCGTAGCCGTGATGGATATGTATCCGATCGGCGCGTCGAACCACACGTAGAATACCTTGTCCTCAAAGCCTGGCTTGGGCACGGGTATGCCCCACTTGAGGTCCCGGGTTATGGCGCGCGCCTTGAGGCCGTCGCGGATCCACGCCTGGGTCATCTGGATGGCGTTGTTCGCCCAGAAGCCTTTGACGCTGGCGTCCTTCATCCAGGCTTCCAGCTTTGGGCGGATGGCCGGGAGGTCTATGTACAGGTGCCTGGTCGAGCGGGGTTTCGGCGTGGCTCCGCAGGTGGAGCACTTGGGCTCTATGAGCTCGGTGGGATCAAGGAGTTTGCCGCAGGCCTCGCACTGGTCGCCGCGGGCGTCCGTGTAGCCGCAGTGCGGGCAGGTGCCGCGCACGTAGCGATCTGCAAGGAAACGCTCGCAAGAATCGCAGTACAGCTGCTCTATCGTCTCCTCTTTGATGAGCCCGGCGGCGTCGAGATCCTTGAACAGGCCCTGCACGATCTCCGTCTGCCTGGGCGTGCTGGTGCGGCCGAATTTGTCAAAGGCTATGCCGAACCATTCGTATATGTTCTTGTGAATGGCGTGGAAGCGCCCGCACAGCTCTGCGGGGCTCACGCCTTCCTCAAGGGCCTTGGTTTCCGTGGCCGTGCCGTACTCGTCGGTGCCGCACACGTACAGCGTGTCATAGCCCCGGAGACGGCACGCGCGGGCGAACACGTCGGCGGACAGGACCTGGATGAGATTGCCAAGATGCGGCACGTTGTTCACGTACGGAAGGGCGCTGGTCACGAGTCGTCGTTTCATGGTGGACAGACTATAGATAGGCCCGACGGGAGCTGTCAACCTGGGCGGCCGTCAGAAGCTGACGGTGCCGTCCAGGGCCAGCTCGTAACTGCCGCCCCAGGTGGCCCCGCCCGATCCGAACGACACGCTGGGCGCCAGGGATACGCGGAATCCCAGGGACAGGACGCCCGCCTGCACGCAGCGCGTCTCGTAGGACAGGGTCGTCTTAATGGAAGGCGTTCCACCGGGCGTGGCCCCTGCTTGGGCCGCAAAGGTCCAGGTTTCCCTCAAGGCGGGCGGTACGGCCCAGGCAGCGTCCAACCAGGCCCGGACGCTGCCTGACTCCGCGGGAGGCTGCCCCTCATCCTGCCCGGCAGCCTGTCCGTCCGCCCGTGGGCTCAGGATCAACCCGACAAGGGAGCCGAACCAGGTCGCCCCTGGTCGCCTGGTAAGAGACAGGGACAGGGCTTCCGACCACGCGGGAGCGGAGCGGGTAGCCTCAAAGGTGGCGGTATTGACGGCGCTCAGGGTCCACACAGCCGCACCGTCCAGGGCCATGGAGTGTCGCGCTGACAGGTACGGCAGGACGGCACCGTCGTCATACAGCTTCAGGCGCAGGTCCAGGCCATATCCGTACTCGTCGAACTCCACCGAGTCCCAGGCGGCTCGGCTTCCGTTCCTGGCAAACAGGTTCAGGGCAGAACCGGACAGGATCACATCCACGCTTGTCCAGGCCGACAGCGAATCGTCGGCGCTGGCGTAGTTTCTGGACGCCGACAGGTCAGCGCTGGACGGCAGGAACAGGTCCAGGAGCCTGGCACCCGACTCGCGTTTCAGGGAAAGGCCCGCCACGGCTCGGTGCGACGACGCGACGCTGCCTTCAGCCCAGGCCGCGGCCCCGCCAGCAGGGATCAGGGCATCCGCGAGCGGCCAGGCTGACCAGAGTCCGGCAGCGCTAGACGCGCTCAGGATAAACGCGTCCACATCCTGAGCAAAGCCGGCGGCCGCGGAACTCATCGTGCGTGACGTGGATCGCCTGTAATAGGGCGTCAGTTCCAACCCAGACAGCGCCAACGGAAACCTCAGGGTAAGAGCCGCCTCATGGATGGCCGCGGGCCCGGCGCTGGAGGCTGTCCCGAACGCGCTCGATAGTTCTGCCTGTATACGTGCGTCCCAGGCGGACAGGGACCCAGACAGGACCCTAGACGACGCGATGTCTTCACCTACCGGAAGGAAGGCGCGGAAGGAACCAAGCCATGCCTCAGCCAGACCTCCGGCCGCTAGGTCGGTGCCCTGGGTTTCCAGCGAGGCGGACGCGTCAAGCGACACGGCCGTGTCCCAGCCCGCGCTGAACGCCCAGGCCTGCGCGAGGCGGCCCAGGCGTTCCTCGGACTTGGCGTCAAAGGCCAGCCGCAGGGGCACTTCATCGGGAGCAAGGATGCCTTCCAGGGCATGGGCGTAGGAGGGGCCATCCGGGGCGGCGCTGAAACGGTCGCCAAAGCGTATGGGACTGTCCCGAGACGGAATATCCAGGGTGTAGCCTGCCGCTACCGAAAAGCCGCCATCGGCCCAGGAAGGGCTTACATCCGCGCGCCACTGGCTCGGTCCCAGGGTCCAACCACCGGAAAGGGTTCCGGCAAGGGACGCGCCGTCGCTTGCCATGCCAACGGCCGCAAGCTCTACATAGGCTCCGTCCTTGTTGGCCGCATCTCCAGCGCTGAAGGCGAGCGACGACGTCAGGGCAAAGCCCGACACGGGCTCAAGGAGGACGATTTCGTCGACCAGCATGGCCTCACCCGCGTCGAGCCCTCCAAGGGTCAACCTTACGGCTGACGCGCTGGCTGACAGGTCCACGGACGCGTTGCCCGACGCCCGCACGGTGCCGCTCGCGTCCGTGGCGGTCCAGGGGTGCGACGCGTCGGCAAGGTCAAGCTGTATGCTCACCCATGACCAGGCGGGATCCACGGTGATGGCCGGAACCAGCACCGCCGCCCCGCCCTCCCCGTCCAGCGTCAAGGCAAGCGTGGAAGGGCCGCCTTCTGCTTTTGCGAACAGGGCAAGTCGTTTGAACGACGCTAGCGGAACGGGCGACACAAAGCATACGAGCGTGCCGCCTGACGACACCCCGGCCTCCGCTTTCAGCGCGACGTTGCCGTACACGCCGTCTGAAAAGACAGACAGCGTATTAGGAAAACCTTCGTAGAGATCCTGGGCGCCGGCCAGCTCAAGGCTCAGGGCATCCGGGGCCGTAGCCGCATCCGGCCGTAGCGGTACCAGGGCAGACGCGTCCGGTTCCATACCCTGGATGCGATACACGCCGCTCGAGCTGTCGCGGGCGTAACGCGCGAAGGCGTCCAAGGACAGCTTGGCCTGATCCCACTCGCGGGCCGCCTCTGCGGACAGGCCTGCCCAGCCGGGCCTGAGCTTGCCGGATTCGGCCCACGCCTGCCCGGGCAAGGACCAGCGCCCTCCCACGGCCACGGCCCAGTCCAAACCCAGCCAGGGAAAGCGCGCACCGGCGCCAAACACCAGTCCGCCGTCGCTCCGGTCCTGGCTCTGCACGGCATAGCGGACCCGGATAGCCTCTCCAGGACGCGGCGGCGGAACGAGGGTCAGCTCGCCTGAGTTCTGGTCAAAGCTGAACGACGAGCTCGGCTGGCCGTTGCGCTCCACCTGCACCGTGCCGGGGATGGAGCCCTGCTCGAGGTCCAGCCGCTCGAGCGCGCGCTCTGTGGCGCTCGCTATCAGGAAGCCGCTCTCCAGAGGATACGGCGGCACGCTGTCTTCGGGCAGCTCGTCGTAGGTCCAGGGAGCCGCGGCGGCGAACGGGAGTCGGTACGACGGGTCTCGGGGGTCGTACACGCCCGCTGGTATCACTTCCACCAGCCCAGGCGCCACCGAACGCACCTCGTAGTCCGCGCTGGGAGCGGAGCTGAAAGCCGGCCTGACGTACAGGCGGGACGAGGGCACGGCACCCGATAGGGCGTACAGGTTGCCCAGCTCGTTGGGATTGGCCGACAGGTCGGCGCCTGCCGTGTACAGGGTTACGTTCGTTTCCGGGCCGCCCGTCGAGTAGTAGGCGACCAGGTCGCCCAAGGGCGCCGCCGCCAACAGCACAAGGCCGTCGGCCATGGACACGGCGTATTCGCCCGAGGCGAGGAGCCGTTGGTCGCTTCCTACAACATCGTACAGGCGCAGAGATGTGAGTGACCCTGCTGGCAGGACAAAACGCCGGCCGCGGATGAATCCTACCGGGCTCGTGGTCGTTTCGGAGCTTTCCGACATGCCAAAAAAGTCCCGCGTTCTCCAGGACAGCCCGTCCCAGCGCACCACGGCGTCATAGGATGCCGTGTCGTTGCCGGCCCGCAGTATGGCCCCGAACGAACCCGCCGGGCTCCCAAAGGACAGGTAGGGATAGGACGGCATGCCTATGCCGGTATTGCCGAGCCTGGCTTCCTTGACCTGGTCGTCCTCGTCGCCTGAGAATCCCAGCGCAAAGCTTGACGACGACAGGTCGTCAACTACCGTGGCCTCGAACCACCACTGCCGCCTGAACGTGAGGAGAATATACAGGTCCGGGCGCTGCTGGAACAGGAAGGGAACCGGATTGAAGAAGGATCCCGACGGGCCAAGGGACAGGGAGCCGGAACTCAGGATGGACGCGCTCCAGAAACCCTGGATGCGCACCTCCACCTCCTCGTCGCCGAGCTGGGCGGAAAACAGGGCCTTGGGTGCCTCCGTGGGCAGGGGCGCGGGCTCCTGGGCCCGGGCTAGGGCGGCCATGAGGACGAGTGTTGCCTGCGCGACGATTGATCTTTTCTTTCCCATGGTTCGCGTATATGATTGTAGCTTATGGATCAAGCGCGTGAGAAGGGCTTCAGGGACAGATCGTTTAGCGACTCGGTGCTGAGCGCTTTGGCCGTCATATCGGTCGTGGTCGCGCTGTCCGGCTCGGTGGCCACGGCCGCCGGCGCGTCGTGGCGCTCTCGGGCCTATTTTTCCCTAGCCGGCATGGTGTTCGACCTGGTGTTTTCTTTCGAGCTCTTTGCCGTCCTGGCCCTGACCGCGCGGCGCAGGGACGCGCCGAAACTGGCTGCCTGCGTTCTGGCCTTTCTGTCGTCGGCTGTGCCGCTGGCCATACTGTCCGGTCCCCTGCTCTTCGGGTGGGCAACGGCCGATTTCAGCGCGGCTGCTGTGCGCGGCTATGCAGCTTCAGGCGGCCCGATGGCCGCGCTTGCCACGGCGTCCGCGCTGCGCCTCTTGCGCCTGGCCAGGCCGTACGCGTCGCTCTATCCGAGACCGCCAAAGGCCCTGCCATCCAAACATGCCCTGATAGCCCTGGCCGCGGCCGCTTTGGCCGCCCTGCTGGCCTGCGCCCTCACGGACGCGCTCGTTCTTCCGGGTTATGCCCGCGCTGAGGCCGAGCGCAGGCAGGGAGTTATGCGCGCCATGCGGGAGCTGTCCGTGCTGGACCCGTCCGCGCTTACCGAAGCGGCGCGCACGCATCCTGACATCGTGGCCTTGGCAGTGGACGGAATGACCGTGGTGGCGGGAGGGGCCGACTACCATCCGGCGGATGCCATGTACGAGGAATACGCCACGGTGGCGGCTTGGTTCAGCGCCAAGCCCGTGCACAGGGCCAGCGGAGCAGCAGAAGCAGCCGCCGCCGTGTGCGCCCTGATCCTGACCCTGGCCTACGCCCTGAGTTCGCGGAAAGCAGCCCGCGCGGGCACGTCCTTCAGGCGCGGAACGCGCGCCGCGCGCGGCCAGCCCGTGGGCAGGGAGGAAATGGCGGGGGTCCTGGGCAAGCGCCTGCCATGATCGTGTCCATGTTCCAGATCCTCCTTGAACTGCCGGAGACGTCCAGCATCAAGGACAAGCGCCGCATCGTCAAATCCATCAAGGACAGGCTGACGCGCTCCTTCAAGGTATCCTGCGCGGAAACAGATCTCCAGGATTCCCTGCGCTTTGCCCAACTGGGGGCGGCCCTTGTGTCAAATTCCGCGGAATACGGCGAGATGGTCATGCACAAGGCCCTGGGCGTGATAGAACGGGATTTCTCCCTCAGGGTGCACGACTCGCAGGTGGCCAGCGAGCGTTTTGACTGACGTGCGCCGGATGCGGGGCGATGGGCGTTTTGGTGGACAACCCGGTATCCGGCGGCTACAATCGCAGGCATGAAGCATAGGTTGGCCGCCGGCCTTCTGGCGTTTTATCTGCTCCTGTCCTCGTGCGTGGGCGTGGACGCGACAGCCCGGATAGCGGCCAACGGGTCGGTGTCGCTGGACCTGGCGTACACGGTGTCCTTGGCGGCCGACGAACTGGGCCGGAACGGCGACAACGCGGCGTACCTGCCCCTACCGACTGAAAGGGCTGGCTTCCAAGCAAGCGTGGAGAGCTCGGGCGGCAGGGTCGACGCGTGGGCGAAAAACGACGGTACCGACCGCTTTGTGGTAACGGCCAAGCTCTTTTTCCCCACCCTTGAGTCGTTCGTCGCTTTTATGGAATCCGCGGGCACCAGGCCAAGCCTTAGCCGCGAGGGCGGGCGCACGGCCCTGAGCATGGAACTGGGAACGTCTCAGCCGCCCCGTAACGCCGATCTGGCGGCTTTTGTGACCGAGGTGTTTTCCGACTACTCCGTGAGCCTGACCCTGGCGTTGCCGGCTACTCCGCAGAATGTGGTCGGAGCCGCCGTAAGCGATCGGAACGTCCGCTTCGTCATGCAGTCATCGTCCATCTATCTGTCCGAACAACCCGTCCTCGTAAGCGTGCGCTGGTAGCGGCAGGACCGACGCTCCGGCCTGCGCGCGGGCAGACCGCTCCGGTTTTGCCGCGGGTGTTACGCCTCGTCGTCCGGGGCGGCCGGGTGTTCCCTCTTGGGTTTCACGAGCCTGGCCCGCGTTATCGTGCCGAGGCCGCGTCGCGTCGCGTCGAACACTGCCTTCTCCACGGCCGCCGCCTTGTGGGCCCTGCGCGTTGCGTCGTCCTCGAACAGGGAATCTTGGTGCCCGCCCTGGCAGCCCAACTGGGCCAGGCCCAGTCCGATCAGCCTGACCGGCCTGCCGTCCCACTTTTTCCGAAGCAGGTCAAGGGCTCCCTCGTAGATGTCCCTGGACGATATGAAGGGCCCGTCCCTGGTTTCCCGGGCGCTTTGCGTGTCAAAGGATCCGTCCCTGAGCTTGAGCACCACGGTGCGCGACGAGTGGCCGTCATGGTACATCCTGGCGGCCAGTTCCTCTGTCATGCCCAAAAGCACCGATTCCAGGGTTTCCCGGTCCCTGACGTCACGCTCAAAGGTGGTCTCTGTACTGATGGAGCGGCTTTTGGGTTCCGAGCCGTAAATGCCGGGATCCTGTCCCCTGCACGCCTTGTACAGAAAGGCTCCGCCAGCCCTTCCAAAAGCCGCCTCCAGGGTTTGGGCAGACAGGGACCTGAGGCGGGCCATGTCCTCTATGCCGAGCTCGGCCAGCCGGGCCTGGGTCTTGGGACCCGCACCCCATATCTTGTCCAGGGGCAGACCGAGCATAAAGCCTTCCTCCCCTCCGGCGGGCACCTCGACAAGGCCGTCAGGCTTGCGGACTCCGGACGCTATTTTGGCAACGTAGCGGTTCGGGGCAATGCCTATGGACACGGAGAGGCCGGTGTCCGTCCTGACCCTGGTTTTCAGAAGGGCTGCCGCCTCAGCGGGTTGTCCCCAAAGTTTCTCCGTGCCGGTCATGTCCAGGTTGGCCTCGTCTATGGAAACCCTGATGACGTCAGGGGTGAAATCCTCAAAGATGGACATGACCTGGGACGACAAATGGGCGTACCGCTCCATGCGGACTGGCAGGTAAACGCCCTGGGGGCACAGCCGCCTGGCTTCGGCTATGGGCATGGCCGAGTGCACGCCAAAGGCCCTGGCTTCGTAGGAGCAGGTCGACACCACTCCCCTGCGCCCGCTTCCACCGACAATGACCGGCTGCCCGGCAAGCTCCGGCCTGTCCAAGACCTCGGCCGAGGCAAAGAATGCGTCAAGGTCTATGTGGAAGTACACGGGCATGGTCTATCCGAACCTGACCAGGGCGTATTCCACAGCCGCTGCCGCCAGGGGGCCAAGCGCGAACAGGAAGGCCGGCTTTCGCCCGCGCCTAAGCCGGTGCTTGCCAGAAATGACGGACGCCAGCCACAGGGTAAACGGCGCGGCTATCACGGCCTGGATCAGGGCGCTGCGGGCTCCTCCCCTGAGGAGCGCCAGAACGATGTCGGGATAGTTTCCAACGGCCAGCGGCACAAGGAACGGCAGCAGGACACCCGCCGCCGCAGTCACGAGCACGCCGGAACTCAGGGGCGACACGCCGCCAAGTCCGGCCGCCACGGCGCAGGCAAAGGCCCAGGGAGCGGCTGCCGGGAAAAACAGGACGGATGCCATCGCCACGGCGCTGAAACCCAACGATGCCGCCCGGGCCGCCGTCGCCCGCCTGACATCGGACAGGATGCCCAGGCGGACAGCAAAGCCGGACAGGGCAAAGTACGCCGAAAGGAAGGACAAAAGGCGCACGCCAAGGCGGATGGTCAGCACCCATGGGCCGGTTTCGGAGGCGGCGGACGGAGCGAGGGCCACGGCCGCCCTGCCCAGATACGTGGCCGCCAGCGCGGCCCCGCCGGCCAGGGCAAAGGCGGCCAGGGCTTCACGCCCGGCCCTTTCCCTGCGCCGTCTGTCAGGCAGGTCGGGTGCGCGTTTGGCAACGGCAAAAAAAGCAAAGCCCAATGCCGCGGCTCCCGTGATCAGTATCAGCACGGTAAGGGCGTGGTCCGACACGATAAGGGTTGTACCCGGCAAGGGATAGGCCAGGTAATTGACGTCGCCCTGCCTGAAGGCTGGGGATTCAGGGGCTGGGCTGGGCACCGCGGCCAGGCCGGCTATGGCCGTGGCCAGACGTTCGGCCTGGTCTACGGGGTGGCTGATGCCGTCGGGTATGGCTTCAAGGGCAAAGGCCCTGAGACCCGCGTCAAGCCAGGGTTCAAGGTCTGGCCAGCCTTGTGCGAGCCCCGCCTTGGCAAAGAGCATTTCAACCGGGAATAT
The DNA here is from genome assembly GCA_016928955.1 of Spirochaetales bacterium. Taxonomy (GTDB): domain Bacteria; phylum Spirochaetota; class Spirochaetia; order Treponematales; family UBA12059; genus JAFGJV01. The sequence goes on along the minus strand of JAFGJV010000004.1, from coordinate 291,102 downwards.
CTCATGGGGTACGCCACTGTCTGCCAGAAACGTCCGGAGCGTATCCAGGGCATCTCGCGGCGCCAAGCGACCGGACGCCTCCGCCCTGACCGCCAGTGATCCGCTGAAGCCGTCCAAATCCAGTATGAGAACGAGCGGGTCGCCTCCGTCGGCCGCGGCCTCCACGGGACCATGCTCCTTCCAGGGAGATGAGCCGGGCTCAACATAGTCGGCTGGACCGTCACGGGAACCGGTAGCAAGGAACATGGCCCCGCCGTCATCCGGATCCAGTTTTCCGAGCCTCTGCATGACCGACAGCCACAGGGCCGACGACCAGGGGCTGGCACCTTCCGCTTCTACAACCAGGACCAGGTTCGGCTGGTCGGCGTTTCCGGTCGTGTACGCAAACGCCACGCCGTCGTACAGGATACCCAGCTCCTGGCTGAGGACGGCGCCGCCGCCAAGGGCCAGCTCCGCCGCGGCTGTTTCCAGGCCCCGGCTGGTGACGGCTTCCAGGCAGGCGCTGAAGGACCACTGCCCCTCCTCCGGCCAGGCCAGGTTCAGGGCGGTCACGGCTACGAGGAGTACACAGGCACGGCGCGGCATGATGGAGGCGATCTTAGGCCGGCGCGCCTGTGTCGTCAATACGCTTGGGCGATGTCGGGCACGTTCGTTATCGTTTTACATACATCGGGCTTTCGGGTATACTAACAGCGTGCCCGGGTTCCGGGCATGACGCGCGCCCGGACGGCGCCGCTCAAGTTATGACTCCCTGGAGCGTCCATCGAATGGGTTCGCAGGAACGCAAAGCCATCATAGAATTGCCCGTCAAGGTGATACTCACCGAGGTGGGTACCACCTTTTTCATCAACAACAAGAAAAACCTGCGCAAATTCAAGCTGGCGGACAACGTGGAGGAATACGGCATCCTGATGGACCGTTTCACCCCGGGCAGCCTCCAGCGCATGATGCTGATCGACTACGTGTCCAAAGTGGAGATATCCAACAGCGAATTCGTGACCATACGCCAGGAAGTGATGGACATATCCAAGCTGATCACCTACTCCATGCTCTACCGCCAGTACGACGGCTATATTTTCCAGCGCGTCTTGGCCAGCGAGGTGATCAGGAACTGGAACCGCAAGAATCCAGCCAATATCATAGACGACAAGACCAAGACCAACGAGGCCTTCCTCCAGAACATCCTGAAGGAAAAGGAAAAGGACATAGCCGAGATCAAGCAGTCCATCCTCGCGCCCATGTACGCGTTCATATCCAAGAACTCGAGCCTCCTGCCCGAGGAAAAGAACATACAGCTCCTTCTGTCCGAAAAGTTCCTCAACAACCTCCGGCCCTTCATCTGGTTCATCGTCACCAAATTCAAGGGCTCGGACGGCTACGAGGCCCTGATCAAGGACATACGCACGAGCCTGGCCGAATACATGGAAAAGGCAAAAATTGCCGAGTACGTGGCCCTCAATATCATGGAGCTGGCTACCAACGCCGAGAACTCGAACCTCAAGCGTGAGGCCAAGGCCATCTTCAAGGGCGCCGTGGACATGAATTCGGTGCTCTTTGACCCGAACGTACGCAGGCAGGTCATAGAATCGCTTAAGCGCAAGGGCGAGCTGGTGTACGTGTCGTGGAAGCTGGGCTCTCGGGGCGCGTCCATAGGCACGCAGGGCAAACTCCAGGTCACCATCTTCAATAAGGAATCCGAGTACGAGAAGATGAAAGAGGCGTTCGACGAGAAAAAGAGCGCCGACCTGCGCAAGCGCAGCCTCCAGGATTTCTACAAGGACCTGCCAGACGGCGAGGCAAACACGGAACTGGGCCTGTATTACCTGTCCTACCTGTCCGAAGCCTGCGAGAAAGTCAACATAAAGTTTGAGTCCCAGGTCAACCAGGTGTCCGGGTCCGACCTTACCGTGATCACCCTGGCCATCAACCTCTGAAGTCCCGCCCAGGCTGGCCTACAGGACCTTCCGGAACGCGCAAAGTACCGGTTTTCCTTGCGGTTTATTGACAGTCGTTGTTCTTTCCTGTACGTTTCCACTTACGAACGGAGGATAATATCTGATGGCCAAGATCAAGTACGTATACTACTTCGGCGACGGCAAGGCCGAAGGTGACGCCAAGATGAAAGAGGTCCTCGGCGGCAAGGGAGCCAACCTGGCCGAGATGACCAACCTGGGTATTCCGGTTCCCCCCGGATTCACTGTTTCCACCGATGTATGCGCCGCTTTCTACGAAAACAAGCGCAGGTATCCCGACGGCCTTGAGTCCGAGGTCGGCGAGCATCTGACCCGCCTTGAGAAATCCATGGGCAAGAAGCTCGGTGACGCCAATGACCCCCTCCTGGTGTCCGTGCGCTCCGGCGCCGCCGTATCCATGCCCGGCATGATGGACACCATCCTCAACCTCGGCCTGAATGACAAGGCCGTGGAAGGCCTGGCCCGCAAGACCGGCAACGCCCGCTTTGCCTGGGACTCCTACCGCCGCTTTATCCAGATGTACGGCGACGTGGTCCTTGGCGTCGAGCATGACGATTTTGAGCACGCCCTGGCGGCCGCCAAGAAGGCCCGCAAGGTCGAGCTTGACACCGGCCTGTCCGCCGACGACCTCAAGAAGCTGGTCGAGACCTACAAGGCCATCGTCAAGAAGCACACCAAGAAGGACTTCCCGCAGGATCCCCGCGAGCAGATGTGGGGCGCCATGGGAGCCGTCTTTGGCTCCTGGATGAACGACCGCGCCATCAAGTACCGCGACCTCAACGGCATCAAGAACCTCAAGGGTACCGCCGTTAACATCCAGTCCATGGTGTTCGGCAACTGGGGCGACGACTCGGGCACCGGCGTGTGCTTCAGCCGCGACCCGTCAACAGGCAAGAACGAGTTCTACGGCGAGTACCTGATGAACGCCCAGGGCGAGGACGTGGTTGCCGGCATCCGCACCCCCGAGAAGATCGCCACCCTGGCCAAGCGCAACGCCGAGGTGTACAAGCAGCTGGTGGCCATCAAGGACCGGCTGGAGAAGCACTTCCGCGACATGCAGGACCTTGAGTTCACCGTCCAGCAGGGCAAGCTCTTCATCCTGCAGACCCGCAACGGCAAGCGCACCGGCGCCGCGGCCGTCAAGATGGCCGTGGACATGGTCGCAGAGAAGCTTATCACCAAGGAAGAGGCCATACTCCGCGTGTCGCCCGAGCATATCGACCAGATGCTCCACCCTGCCATAGACCCCAAGGCCGTCAAGACAGCCAAGACCCTGGCCAAGGGTCTCAACGCGTCTCCCGGAGCGGCCTGCGGCCAGGTGGTGTTCAACGCCGCCGACGCGGAGACCTGGGCCAAGGACGGCAAGAAGGTCCTCCTGGTCCGCAAGGACACCAGCCCCGAGGACATAGGCGGCATGGTGGTGGCCGAGGGCATCCTGACCAGCACCGGCGGCATGACCAGCCACGCGGCCGTGGTAGCCCGCGGCATGGGCACGCCCTGCGTGTCCGGCGCCAAAGACCTGGGCATCGTCGGCAAGCTGGCCACGGTATCCGGCGTCAAGTTCAAGGAAGGCGACTGGATGACCATAGACGGCACCACCGGCGCCATCTACCAGGGCCAGTTGCCCCTGGTGGCAGCCAAGATCGGCAAGGAACTCGAGACCTTCCTCGGCTGGTGCGACACCATCCGCGAGGGGTCCGTGCGCGGCTCGCTCAAGGGTTTTGGCGTACGCACCAACGCGGACACGCCGGCCGACGCCAAACGCGCCTTTGATTTCGGCGCCCAGGGCATAGGCCTGTGCCGCACCGAGCACATGTTCTTCGACAAGGACAAGCTGATCCACTTCCGCGCCATGATCGTGGCAGACGGCGAGGCACAGCGCAAGGAAGCCCTCAAGAAGATCCTGCCGCTCCAGAAGAAGGACTTTGTGGGCATCTTCAAGGCCATGGAAGGCCGCCCGGTCACCATCCGCCTGCTTGATCCTCCCCTCCACGAGTTCGTGCCCCACACCAAGGCCGAGACCGAGGAACTGGCCAAGCACATCGGCGTCAAGGTCAAGGACCTCCAGCCCAAGATCGACCGCCTGCACGAAGCCAACCCCATGCTCGGCCACCGCGGCTGCCGCCTGGCCGTCACCTATCCCGAGATATACGACACCCAGGTAGAGGCCATCATGCTGGCCGCCGTGGATTGCGCCAAGAAGAAGATCCCTGTCAATCCCGAGATCATGATTCCCATCGTGTGCGACCCCAAGGAACTTGAGATCCTGCGCGCCCGCACCAAGAAGATCGTGGACGGCACCCTGGCCAAGGCCGGCGTGTCCATGAAGGTCCTGATAGGCACCATGATCGAGGTTCCTCGTGCGGCAATCTTGGCCGACGAGGTTGCCAAGCACGCTGATTTCTTCAGCTACGGCACCAACGACCTGACGCAGATGACCTACGCGTTCAGCCGTGACGACGCCGGTTCCTTCCTGCCGGCCTACCTCCAGCAGGAAATCCTGCCCAGCAACCCGACCGAGACCATTGACGAGGCGGGCGTCGGCTTCCTCATGAAGCACGCGTCCGACTACGGCCGCAAGACCAAGGCCGACCTTAAGCTGGGCATCTGCGGCGAGCAGGGCGGCGACCCCGCCACCATAGACTTCTGCTTCAGGATCGGGCTCAACTACGTGTCGTGCTCGCCCTTCCGCGTGCCCATAGCGCGGCTGGCCGGCGCCCGCGCCGTGATCCGCAATACCAAGAAGTAAGGCACGCATCATGTTCAAGCGCCCGGCCGCCAAACATCGGCCGGGCGCTTTTTTTGGGGGCAGCATGGACCTGGCACACGTGATAGGCGCCCTGGCCGATTGCTACGGACCGAGGGGCTGGTGGCCTCTACCGTCCCGCGGCGGCGGCGAGGGACGGAAAGAAGGCGGCTACCTCCTCTCACCGTCCCAGCCGGTTGGTCCGGGCGGCGACGGGAGGATGGCAAGCGCGCGCTTTGAAATAGCCGTGGGGGCCATCCTGGCTCAAAATACGGCCTGGCGCGGAGCTTCCAAGGCCGTGGCGGCCGTGGCCACGGCCGGTATCTTGTCGCCCACGGGCATTTTGAACACGCCAGATGACCAGCTGGCGGAACTGCTTAGGCCCGCCGGCACCTACCGCCGCAAAGCCCAGTACGTGCGCAATCTGGCCGAGTGCTGGCCGGAGATAGATAGCGCTGTGCCGACACGACAGTATCTGCTCGGGCTCACAGCCTTTGGGCCAGAAACGGCGGACTGCGTGCTACTCTATTGCTACGGAGTTCCGGTTTTTGTGGCCGACGCCTATGCCCGGAGGATATTCTCCCGGCTTGGCCTCGTAGGCGAGAAACCGACCTACGAGCGTGCAAGGGCATACGCTGAGGCCAACCTGCCCCGAGAACCGGCCTACCTGGCTGAAGCCCATGCCCTGCTCGTTGACCACGCCAAACGGCGGTGCAAGGCCAGGCCAGTGTGTTCAGGATGTCCTTTTGGGTCTTGGTGCCCGTTCGGCCGCTCGATCGCGGTCAAGGAAGCTTAGCAGGCTCCTTACTAAGCCGGGTACTTTGCCAGGAGCCTTCATTTTACTCGCATCCGCTGTTTGTCAACAGCCTGTTAGTATCCAGGAGTATCGTTACCGGACCTTCGTTGACGTAGGCCACGTCCATCATGGCGCCAAAGCTGCCTGCGGCGGTTTCTGGAATAACGGCTGCTACCATGCCCAAGAACGACTCGTACAGGGCCTTGGCCAGTTGCGGAGGAGCGGCGTCATTGAACGAGGGGCGCCTACCCTTCCGGGCGTCGCCCAGCAGGGTGAACTGGGACACGACCAGCACGCCCGCGCCGATATCGGCCACCGATAGGTTCATCTTGCCAGCGTCGTCCTCAAAAATCCTCAGCCCGCAAATTTTGTCGGCCAGCCAGGCGGCGTCCCGTTCGGTGTCGCCGTGACCCACGCCCAGATACACCAGGAGCCCTCTGGAAATCCGCCCCACCACCGTTCCGCCAACCGTAACGGAAGCGTCGCGCACACGCTGTACCACGGCTTTCAAGGCTGTCGTCCTTTCACGGGTTGAAGGCGTGCACGGCTATGCCGTCTAGGGTGAAACGGGCGTCGTTGGCTGAACCCGGGCGCACCCTGCCGAGTACCTCGATGGGCGAGTCCGGATCCACCGACAGCTCAAAGGGAAAGCGGACGGGCACTATGCCCAAGAGCCGGTTTTTGTCGTGGTAGCCTACCAGGAGATCGAACCTGGTCCAGCCGTCGCCGCTCTCCAAGTTTGCCGGGAGGCCTTTCCATGCCACTCCGACGCCGTTATACAGTGCCGGCAGGGCGCTCACGTCAGCCCACTCGTAACGGTCGGGCAGCGAGAGGAAACTCGGCTCCCTGGCGTACACGGCCAGGGCCTCCGCCTTGGCTTTAAACCTGGACGACGCGTTGGACAGGCGCAGGCGGTTGATCTCGACCAGGGCGGCCTCGTCGCGGTAATCCAGGAACAGGCGCTTGGCCCTGTCAAAGGCGTCCACCGCTTCCCGCTCGGTCAGCACGAACAAAAATCCGCCGCCGGAGCCAACAGGCTCCGCCAGGTCCTCGGCGGCCAGGACCACGTCGCTTACGCCCGGCCGCGGAGGATTGGCGTTGCCCGCCATCGATAGAAGCCGGGGCGCGGCCAGGGCCAGGACCAGAACGGCCACCACACAGGCGGCGGTCACGGCCAGCGGCCTATAGTTGAAGCCGGGTCCCGGGTACAGCCCGCGAAGTCGGCCGGAGTCAACGTCGTCGTCGCCAGAACTTGCCTGCCTTCTCAAGAAGCCGAGAGCGCGTGTGGCCCTTGCATTGCCCGGAAAGCGCTCCAGGATGTCTATATACAGCTGAACTGCCTTGTCGCTCTCGCCCCTGCGCACCAGGACGGCGGCCATGCCCGCGGCAATGTCGGGGTCGCGGAAATCCAGGCTTTGGGCTCGACGGAAATACGAGTACGCTCCGCCTATGTCCTCGCTGTGGAGATAGGCCGTGGCAAGGAGGTAGCAGAAACGACGGTTCTCCCGGTACATGGGCGACAGGGGCTCGAGGAGCTGGATGAGGTCCGCCCACCGACGCCGTGCGTACAGGCGCTCGGCGTCGTCCAAGGGATTTGATGCCACGGTATCAGTAACCCGCCGCCCGTTCTTCCAGGCGAGCGAGGAGTTCGCGTATGGCCGCAAGCTCCTCATCGGACAGGGTACCGCCGGCGGCAATGGCCTCGTTAATGCGGGCCAGCAGGGCGCGGGCGCTCAGCAATTCGGTCATGACCGACGACGACAGCTCGCTGGGTGCCGCGGTGGCGGTACCGGTCGCCTGTGTGGTTGGTTCTGTAGCAGAGCCAGCCGCGGCGTCTGTGGTCGCCCCGTCGGCTGCGCCGGCCAGGATAGCGGCCGCTTCTGGATCCGCCGTGCTCAGGAACAGGTTGATGTTCCGTTTTGCCTTGGGCGCCAGGGTTTCCGGGTTGTAGTAGAGGGCCACGGCGCTGTCGTTGATGGAATACGGCAACAGGGTGAAATTCCTGGTCGCATACGAGTCAAAGGACCAGCTTGCGTCGTTCAGGCGTTTCCAGTTGGCCAGGAGGGTCGTATCGGGGACGCTTGCCGGCGCTGACAGGAGTATGGACAGGCTGGTCGGGCCAGAGGCGCTTTTCACGTATTCCAGTCCCGAGTCCGCCTCAAGGAGCGTTTCGTTGGCAACCGGTCCGTTCTTGTTCGTAAAATGGGGGCCGGACTTCTCTCCCAGCCAGGTGTCCAGGAGTACGCGCAGGCCAACGACGCGGGCAGTGCCGCCCACGTTTTCCAGTTCGTATGCAATGGCGACGCCGTACGCGCTGTCACCGCTTTTGGCCAGCGTGAAGGTTTGCCTGACCACCAGTTCCTTGGAGCGGTGCTCGATCACGCAGCCGTCGGCGGTCTTGGACAGAAGGCTCACCCTGAAATCTCCCGATTCGCCCAGGCGGTACACCTTGCCGTCAACGGACAGGGACGCGTAGCTGGTGCGGGTTTCCTGGTCGTACAGGAGGGGGGCCCAGCGCTGGTCCTCGGCAAGCTGGTACACGGAAAAGCGGCCTGTCTTTTCGTCAACGCTCAGGCGGATGGAGCCCGACTGGAAATCCAGGGCAAAGGCCGAACCGCAGAGGAGCAGCAAGGCGCAGGCGGTCACTCGGTATCGTCTCATTCGGATGCCTCCGATGCCTCGCCCAGGAGGATCTGAAGATACAGTTCTATCAGGGCCAGGGTCCGTTCCTTCATGGCCAGGAGCTCGGCCTCGGCTCCGGCGGCCGCCACCGAGCCGGACAGCTGTTCGGCGCTGTCAGCCGATTGCCGGGCAGCCGCGAGCGAGCTCTCAAGCTGGGCCACCATGTCGTCCTTTTCCTGGAGGCGTTTGGCCAGGTCGTCCATGGAGCTCTTGAGAGCGGCTATTTCCTCTTCCAGGCCGCTTTGGGTTTCCAGGGTGCCTGTCTTGATCTCGCCGTACCGTTTCTGGTACACGGCCAGGGCCTGCTCGTAGGCCTTTTCGCGGCGCTGGAATTCCTCGATGATGCGCAGGGATTCCTCGTGGCTCCACTTGAGCAGGGTCAAAAGCTCGTCCTCGCGTCGCTTGAACTGGACCAGGGAAAGCCTGTAGCGGGCGGCCTCGGCCTTGACCGACGCCGCGTAGCCATCGGTGACCAGGGTGTACAAACGCTCTGCCTCGTCCAGCTTGCCAAGGGCGTACAGGCCTTCAGCGGACCAGAACACGGCCGCCGGAACGTTGTCCCCGTCCGGGTATGTCGCTATGTACGACGCGAATACCTGTACGGCTTCCTCGTACTGGCCCTTGAGGTGGTGGACGCGGCCGCGCTGGTACACGAGCTCTTCCAGCCTGCCGTGGCCAGGGTACGCCTTGAGGAAGGCGTCTATAGCCGTGGCCGCGTCGTCTAGCCGCCCTTCGGCCACCAGGCACTGGGCTGACCAGTAGGCGCCCTCCGACCGGTAGGTCCCGGCCGCTGTATCGCGCGACAGGGTGTCGAACAGGGGCTGTGCTTCAGCGTACCGCCCCTCGGCGAACAGCTGTATGCCCCGCTTGAGGACGTCAAGGCTCCCGGCCGTCTGGGCCGCGGCAAGAGCCCCGCCCAAGACAAGAACCAGCGCCCCAAATACAGCGCGTTGTGGCTTCATGCTCATCCTTCCAGTCACGGCGTCCGCCCCCGGCGGGAACGCCCCGCTTTCCTGCTGGTTGATCCTGATTCCGTCCCGCGTGGACCGGGATCCCCCTTGAAACTATCGGCGCTTTGGAGCGTCCGCTGGAGGCTGGGACTCCCCGAGCTTCCGGACCATGGCCACCAGGGCCGCAGGTTCCGGCGCGTCAAAGAAGGCGCTGCCCATGACCAAAACGTCCGCGCCCGACTCAAGCGCCAAGGCGGCCGTCTGGGCGTTTATGCCCCCGTCTACTTCAAGAAGAAAATCCAGGCCTCTCTTCTGGCGTTCGTCCCTGAGAGTGGCCAGCTTGTCCATGCATTCGGGTATCATTTTCTGGCCGCCGAAGCCCGGGTTCACGCTCATCACCAGCACCAGATCCACATAGGGTAGCAACTCGGCCAGGGCTGATGCGGGCGTGGACGGGACGATGGATACGCCAGCCTTCCTGCCGGCGGCGCGGATGCGCTGGCACAGCCGGTGCGCGTGCACGCAGGCCTCCACATGGAAGGTAATTGCGTCCGCTCCGGCGTCTATGAAATCGTCCACTAGGCGTTCGGGCTCAACGGTCATGAGGTGGGCGTCAAAAAAGAGCCCTGATCGGTTTTTGAGGTCCCTGACCATTTGGGGTCCAAAGGTTAGGTTGGGCACAAAGCGCCCGTCCATGACGTCCAGGTGCACCCATTCGGCCCCGCTGTCCCCCACGCGCCCAAGGGCAGAGCCCATATCAGCAAAATCGGCCGACAACAGCGACGGCGCCACGATTACTCGTCTCATGCCTGGATTCTAGCACGCTGGGGAAGCAGCCTCAAGGCGTGTCAAGGCCTCGGACGCAGCAGAGCCCTCAGCGCGCATGAGCGCGGACACACGTTGTTCATTGACGAGTTCGGATAATTTATTGTAAAATCTAGAAGAAATTACGTTAGGCGGACATTCCAAAGCACATGGCACAAGCCCAGGGCGTTGACGCGCTGCTCACGGACGCATACAGAACCCTCACCTCTCTTGACCTCCTGGGGGCTCAGGAGCGCCTGGAACGGGCGCTTGAGCTGGACTTTGAGGACGCAGAGCTGCTGTACGCCCTGAAGTGCGCCCGCTGGTGGTCCGATTCGGCCGAACGCGTTGGCGCATGCTTGGACCACCTTGAGGCCGGCGACCTGGTCATGAACCGCTGGAAGGCCTTCCGGTCCTTCCTTGCCCGCCTGCCCGAGCCGTCGCCGCGGGCGGCTCTGGCCTTCAAGCACTACGCATTCAAGCTGGCCCACTCGCGCTACTCCCAGCTGGTCCAGTCCGGGGAAGCGGTGGATCCAGAGCTGTCGCTCAGGCTTGGGCGCGCGTGCAAGGGCTATGGCGACTATGACGCGGCACTGGCACACCTGGAGGCTGCGGCCAAGGCACGCAAGGACGACGCCGCGGTGCTGGCAGAGCTTGCCGACCTGTACGCGCTCCTGGACGACGCGCGGGCGTCAAAGGCTCTGTTCCGCGAGGCCTTTTTCCTCAACCCCCAGCGGATAGACCTGGAACTCCTGGATAACGAGGCTTTGACCAGGCTCGCCCAGCGGGCGGCCGAGTCAGCGGGCAGTCCCCACGAGATACCGGAATGGGTACCCGTGTACGGCGAGCTCATGGGGGTTTTCTCGATCAAGCGCGAGCTCAAGGCTGTGGAAGCCGCCAAGCTGCGCCAATCGGTATACGAGATGGAGACGGAACTTTCGGCGGACGCCACCAGGCGCCCGGTGCTGTTGCCCCGTCTCCTCAACAGGTATTTTTGGATGATTGACCACTACGTCAACCGCGGCGAGGAAAAGGCCAGGATCGACGAGATCCTGCTCAAGATCAGACTCCTGGACGCGAACGTATACGCACTGTACACCGCCTGACACAGAAAGAGGGGACCGACATGGCCGATTCGCCGATTGCGAAGAAACTGCAGGAACTGCTCAATGAGGAAAAGTGGACCAGGGCCACCCTGTCCAACTACACGGTCGGCCAGATCAAAGAACTGGACGCCCTGTTCCAGGAGGCGTCCAAAGAGCATGTTCTTGACGAGATCCGCACGGTGTGCGACGAGCACCTTTCCCACAGCAAGAACAGCATAGCGGCCCTATATCTGTCCGGCATCGTCGGCATGTACCGCCAGCAGATCGACGACTCCAACATGGTGAACCTCATCAACATCTTCGCGGACAACCGCAAGTGGAACGTGGTCGAGTTCATTTGCGGCCGCATCCTTGACTACGGCGAGAACCGCAACGCCCTGTCCCGCCTGGCCGAGTGCTACGAGAACGACAACCGCACGGACGACATGTACGGAGTGTGGGAACGCCTGGTGCGCGTGGACACGGAAGAGGCGGACATAGTCAAGCTGATAGCCGAGAAGAAGGAGCGGGACGGCGACATGGAAGGCGCCGTGGAGTATTACCGCAAGGCGCTCCACCGCTACGTCAACAAGGGGCTCTTTTCCAACGCCAAGGAAATCTGGAACAAGCTCATAGAAAACGCCCCCGGCGACATAGATTTCTTCCTTCACGTCCAGCGCAAGATCGCCAGGACCATAAGCGAGGACAAGGCGGCCATGCTGCTGTCCGACCTGTACCGCCACTACAAGACGGTGGGCGACTGGGACGTGGCCCTGTCTATTCTCAAGACCATCATAGAATACGACGACAAGAACCCCCAGAACCGCAAGGAATTCATAGACGTATACAAGGCCAAGTACGCCGAGCACTCGCATGTTGATGACTACATCAAGCTGTCCAACCTGTCGGCCGGCTACCGCAACATCCATGAGGCCATAGCCGACTTCGAAAAGCACATAGCCTTTGACGTGGGCAATTTTGTGTTCCACCGAACCTGGAACATAGGCCGCATCAAGAGCATTGTGGGCGACGAGATAGCCATAGACTTTGCCAAGAAGCGCGACCACCAGATGGGCCTCAAGATGGCCGTGGACAGCCTCATCACCCTCAAGAAGGACCACATATGGGTTCTCAAGGCGATATGGTCCAAGGACAAGCTCAGGGAAAAGATCAAGAAGGACATACCCTGGGCCCTGGTAACCATCATAAAGAGCTTTGACAACAAGGCGGACATTAAGAAAATCAAGGCGGAACTCGTTCCGTCCGTGCTCACGGCCAGCGAGTGGACCAGCTGGAGCTCCAAGGCCCGCGAGATACTCAGGACGGACTCCCGCTTTGGCAACGCCCCCGAATCCGTCAGCGTGTTCCTGGTGAGGGACCGGCCCCTGTCCTACGAGGAAAAGGTGTACAACCAGTTCAAGGCTGAGAAGAACTTCTTTGCCAGGGTGCAAGACGCGCGAGAGTTCCTTGAGCAGGGCGAGCCCGACTCCGAGCTGTTCACCGAGATGCTCGCTTTCTTCAACGGCTACGTAAAATCCTATTCCCAGGTGAACGAGTTCGTGGTGGGTTCCTATCTGTTCCTCAAGGAACTGGCGTCAAAACACAGCTACCTCAAGAACGTGCTCAGCCTTGGCTTCTCAGAGCTGATGGCCGACACAGAGGACGTGGTAGGCATCTACCTGAGCATCAAGGACTCCAAGCTCCGCGAGGCCTACCTGGCCCACATCAAGGCCTTCCTGCCCGACTGGGCCGACACGTACGTCAGGCTGATTCCGTACGCACTGTCCAAGAGCCTCCTGGACGTCCTTCTGGACGCCGGCGAGACCAGGCGCCTGCAGGGGCTCGTGGTGTCCATCGTCGAGAACTACCGCGACCACCGGGAGGCGTTCATCTGGGTCGTCAAAAACCTGTGGGACGAACCCTGGGTCAAGGAGCTTGGCCTGTCCTACGACAAGGTCCTGTTCACCCTTATCCACATCCTTGACATCACGTTCAAGGAGATAGAGAACCACCGCGAGACAACAGACAACCGCCGCATAAACAAGCAGGTTGATTCCATCCTCTTCAAGGAAGATCGGCTGGTCGCCTACCTTGACGTTGCGGACAAGGACACCATAGAGCGCATCTATACCCTGGTGAGCGACGTCAAGGATCTTGATCCTGCGGTCAAGATGAAGCTCAGGAAGCGGATCGCAGAGCGGCATCCTGACTTTAAATTTTCGGACGAAGAGGAAAAGGCCGTGGTGTCCAGGGGCCTCATGGTCACGTCCTCCAAATTCGAGGAAAAGACCCGGCTCCTGTCGCGCATCATGGAAGAGGACGTGCCGGCCAACCAGCGCGAGATAGCGTACGCCCTGTCGCTCGGTGACCTCCGCGAGAACTCCGAATACAAGGCGGCCAAGGAAAAGCAGGACGAGCTGAACGCCAAGGTGGCCAAGCTCAAGAACGAGATAGAGCGCTCCCAGATATTCGACGTGTCCACGCTCAACACGTCCAAGATTTCCTTCGGAACCGAAGTGCTGCTCTACAACGAGACCGAGGGCGCGGAGGAAATCTACATCATTCTCGGGCCATGGGAGTCGGATCCGTCCAACCATGTTATTTCGTACCTGTCCCCGCTGGGCAAGCGGCTTTTGAACCACAAGCTGGGCGACAAGCTCACCTTTTCCATCCACGACAGGAAATTCTCCTATGTGGTCAAGAACATAAAGGCAGCCAAGATGTGAGGGAGCCCGCCGTCATGGGAGCTGGCGGGCCTAGGAGGGGAAGCGCGGCACCGCGGCATTCCTAACGCTCCCCTTAAAACATGGCGCTTGCCCCGCGAGGCGGCTCGAGCCCGGAAGGAAATGCAATGCGTGTGAATCGTCCGTACCTGGCGCTGATCGCTGTGCTCATCCTGGCCTTAGGCGCGCTGGCCGCGCCAGCGCAGGAGCGCGTGGATCTGGTCGTCCTCCTTGACTCGTCGCAGAGCATGTTCCCGTACTACGGTCAGGTCATGGACTTTGTCATTTCCGGGGCGCTCAAGGAGTACATGCGCTTTGGGGACGGGTTCCACATCCTGACCTTTGCGGAAACCACGCAGACGGAACTGGCGCAGACGCTCCGCACGGACTCGGACGTCAAGAGCGCGCTCGCCCGTCTGCATCTCTTGTATCCCTTCGGCCGCTACACGGACCTTGTAGCCGCGCTCAAGAGCGTGTACCAATACGTTGCCGACCTCCCGGAGCTTGGGGACAAGCACATCATCCTGATCACCGATGGCATGCACGCGCCGTCTGGAAGCTCGCCCTACGCGGCGTTCACCACCGAAGACGTGAAGTCCGCGCTTGAAGCAACGGTGGCGGACGTGAAGGCCAGGGGCTGGACCATGAGCATCGTGCGGGTGCCGTTCCAGGTAGGCTCGGGCGGCGAGGACGGGACTGAGGGCCAGTCCGACGCTCCCGGCGCCGGCGACTATCTTGACGACGTGGCCGCGGCCCTTGGCGTGGGCGTAACCGAGTTCGACCCAGAGAACGGTACCCTGGCCCTGGACGGCAGCGTGCGCATGGTGCGCGCCACCTACCCCGAGTCGCTCGGAACCGTGGACCGCGCCTTCACGCTGCCCATTGGGCTGGAAAATCCTGCTGAGGACGAGGCCAAGCTCGAGCTTGTCGCCGTCCTCCTGGCCGACGGAACGAACGTGCTCAAGCACAAGGAAATCACGCGGGTCGCGCCAAAGGGCTCGGCCACGCTCCGCGCGTCCATACTCCTCCCGCAAGAAACGCCCGAGGGCGAACAGGACCTGGTCTTGGAGCCGGTGTTCGCGGACGGCACGCGCCTGTATCCGGCCAAGGCGGAAATCCAGGTGGACATCCGGCCGTCGCCGCTTGCCGCCTTTTTCCGCACCACGGCCAAGCCCATAGCCTTTGTGCTCATCCTGATACTGGCCATGGCTGCCATAGCCATGGCAATACGCTACGTGCGCTCCGTGCACAGACGGGCCGAGGCGCCTGTGGTAGACGCCATCCTTGATTCTCAGTCATCGTACGGAAGCCGCGTGTCCGCTTTGGCCGACGCACGGCGGCCAGATGCGCGCGACGCGTCCGCCCTCCTGGCAAAGGCCGGTTCCACCGGCTCGTCAAGGCCGGACGCGGCCGCCCTACTCGGCTCCCGGGACAGCGCAGAACGCGACCGCGCGGCCCTGCTCGCCGACGCGGCGGCCGGCGGCCGGAAAGACGCCGCCGGGCTCCTTGGGGCTGCGGCCGCTGCCGCGCCGAAGGCTGGAACCTTGACCGGGCCGGACGCCGGTACAGCCAGGAGCCAGGAACTTTTGGCTCAGGCCGCACGTCCCGACGGCCGGGACGCAGCCAGCCTGCTGTCGTCCTGGCGTTCTGGCGAGACCGGAGCGGACAGGCGTGCCGCCGTTCTCCCGGCGTCGCCCATTGGCATGGCCCCGTCCCTGTCCCGCCGCGGACCGTACGAATACACGCCGCGCGTGGTACAGCAGGGCGCCCACCGGTTTGAGCTCATGGTCGACGGACAGCGCACGGACATCGGAACCAGGAACATCAAGACCCTGCACGCGGGCGGCAGGAAAACGCTCGGCGGCAAGTCCAGCGATTTCCTCGTCTTCTTGCTGCCCATGCCCGCCCGCATAGCCGACGTGCACTATGACGGCCAGAATGTCACCGTGGTGCCCACGCGGCCAGAATTTTTCCCCGATTATTCTGGCCCGATAGAGGACTGCCTGGACCAGACCATACGGATCGTGACCGCCAAGGGCAAAGAGCTGGCCTTCCGCATTTCCAGGTACGTGCCGCCCCTGGCCAAGTTGAACAAGATCCTGCATTGCATAGAAATGCCCGGCCCGCCCCTTCCAACCATCGTTGACGAGGACTAAGCCGGGCACCCCGAGCGTCCAGCATTTGATGCGAGTTAAACCCGAGTCTGCTGGCAAAGCAAGCGGCTTTGCCAGCAGCGTTCTAATTAAGGCGGCCGAGCGTTTCGGCCGCCCGTTTTTTTACCGCTGGCACGGGATCGGTTTCCGACAGGTTCTTGACGACGCCCGCCAAGCCCTTGTATTTGTTTCGCTCAACCCAGGCTAATGCAGCCAGGCGCGATGTGTAGTCGCTGTCTGCAAGAAGGCGTTCGGCGTAGGCGGCGGCCTCCGTGCCGTCCAGGACCAGCACGGCGCGCGCGAGGGCTTGAAATAGGTTGCGGTCCTTGTCCAGGGCCGCCTTGTCGAACACGTCCATGGCCCGTTTGCGCGACGACGCGTCCCCACTCGTCACGATGACGGCAAGCGCCTTGGCCCTGTACATGCTGGCCGCCTTGGCGTCCTCCAGCATACCTGCGATGAACGAGAATGCCCTTCCCCCGCCTATCCGAGCCAGGGCGTCAATGGCCGCTTCACGGACCTGGCGCTCCGGATCGTACGACGCCTTGTATTCGAGCGCCGGCACCGCGTCGGAAAGGCCAAGTGCTCCGGCGGCTTTTACCGCCGCTGTCCGTGGCAGGACATGCGCGTCCCTGAGCGAGCTCAGAATGGCGGACGAGACATCTCCGCCGGGGAATCGCCCCAGGGCCTCAACGGCATAGGCGCGCACGTTGGGATCATCGGCTGTGGATGCCTTGACCAGGATCGGAACAGCTTGTGCGTCGCCGAGTTTCCCCAGCGACGAGCAGGCGTACATGCGCTCTACCTTGCCCGCGCCTGTATCGGATGCGACCTTGGCCAGGAGGTCAAAGGAATCTGGCGACGCCAGCCCCCCAAGGGCAAGCAGTATGTCCTGCCGTATGGCGGGTGTCGAATCGTACGCGTCGTATTTTTGGCGGAGCGCGGCGGCATGCTCCGCCCTCCCGGCCGCCCCGAGCATCTTGACCGCGGCCTGCTCGTAACGCTTTTCGCCGTCCTTGAGGATAGTGAGGGCGTCGTCCAGGGCCGCGCCGGATTTCACGGCCGTAAGATAGGAAAACGCCGCTCCCACCACGCCGTCGTCCTGTTCATCCCTGCCGGCTATGAGGGCGGCCGCTCGGCCTTCAGCCGCGGAACTGCCGGATTTGGAAAAATAGTCGAGCAGGGCCACCACCAGTTTCGGGCTCGTGGACGATTCCAGCAACTCGGCGATCAGCTCGTCAAAATCCGAGTTTTTTTCCGAGCGCAAGGCGTCCAAAAGCTCGATCACCTGGCCTTCTATGCCGTACCGGAGCGTCGCTTCCCGGCGTTCCGCAAGGTCCGCCGGGTCTTCCGCCGTGACCTGAGCCGCGCAAGCGAAGAGCGCAAAAGCGCAGAGCGCGAGTAACCTTGTTCTCATAGCCTGAGTCCTCCGCGGCCGCCGCGTATCAATACCTGCGCCGGGCGCCTTTGTAGTGTCGTTTCCAGTAACTTTCGTCCAAAGAAGACATGATAACGCCGGTTCTGGGACCGTCGGACGCGGCATGTATGAACATCCTGTCGCCAAGGTAAATCCCGACATGAAAGATGCCCCCCGCGTCGCCAAACAGCAGGATGTCGCCCGGCCGCAGCTCGTCCTTGACCGTGGAACCGAACGCCGCGTAGGCGGAACTCACCCTCGGCGCCATGATGCCTATGTCCTTGAACGACGTCATCACAAAACCCGAACAATCCATGCCGGCCGAGGTTTCACCTCCGTAGCGGTACGGCGTGCCCAGGTAGCCCGCAGCGGCGGATATGAGAAGCGCCTCGTCGGGAAGGACCTGGGCAGAAAGCCCGGCGCCCATGGCCACCGACAGGGCGACAACAATAATAAACCTACGCCTTGGATTTGTAGCGTCCAAGGTACTCGCGCTTGAATTCTGCAAATCTACCCTCTTCTATACTGTATCGGATGCGATGCACGAATTCATGCAGGAAGGCCAGGTTGTGGTAACTCGCCAGCATGGAGAAGAGAATCTCGTCGTTTTTGTACAGGTGCCTGAGGTAGGCTCGGGAATACTCCTTGCAGACCGAGCATGAGCATTCCGGGTCAGGGGCGGAGAAATCCCGCGTGTACTGGGCCTGCTTGATCGATATGGGGCCGCTCGATGTGAACAAAAGCCCGTTGCGGGCCGTGCGCGTCGGGAACACGCAGTCAAACATGTCTATGCCCTGTTCGACCGCCTCCAGTATGTACTCGGGGGTGCCTATGCCCATCACGTAGCGAGGTTTTTCGTCAGGCAGGAGCGACGACGTGAAGGCAAGATATTCGCCGAACACGTCAAAGGGCTCGCCCACGGACAAGCCGCCTATGGCCACGCCGGGGAGGTCCAGGGCCAGGATTTCCTCTGCGCTTCGAACGCGCAGGTCCTTGTAGAAATTGCCCTGGACTATGCCGAAAAGCTTGCCCTCGAATTCGCCGCGGGTGTCGACCCACCGTTGCTTTGAGCGGGCGGCCCAGTCGCTCGTCAGCGTGAGCGCCTTGAGGGCGTCCCGCTCGGATGTGCCGTAGGACGTGCACACGTCCAGCTGCATGAACACGTCGCTGCGGAACGCCGTCTGCACGTCCACGGCCAGCTCAGGCGTGAGCAGGTGGCGGGAACCGTCTATGTGCGACTGGAATTTCACGCCCTCGTCCACGATCTTGCGGAAGGGCGCGAGGGAGAACACCTGGAAGCCACCGGAGTCCGTGAGGAAATTGCCCTTCCAGCCCGTAAAGCCGTGGAGCCCGCCTGCCTCAGCTATGAGCTCGTGGCCGGGCCTGAGGAAGAGGTGGTAGGTGTTGGCCAGGATGATCTCAAAGCCGATTTCCGCAAGGGAATCCTTGCTGACCGCCTTGACCGTGGCGTTCGTGCCCACGGGCATGAACACGGGTGTGCGGACACGGCCGTGGGGCAGGTCCAGCACGCCCGTGCGCGCACGCGTGGTTCGGTCGCGCGATATGACCTCGAATATATGTTTGTCGTGTGTCATGGCAATCTCCGTACGGTGTTTTAGCTGACCGGGTCTCCGCCGCGGCGTAGGTCAGGCATCATGTCTGCCTGAGCTTGAAGAGGCTGGCGATGAGCGCCAGGAATAAGAGTAACGGAAGGAAGGCGCCCGCCCACGGCGGTATGGTCCCGCTCTCTGCCATTATTGACGTGATCATTTGCGATACGTAATAGACCACGGCCCCCGAAAGGCTGACAAGGAGGCTCATAAGCAGGATGTTTTTCCGGAACCATCCGGCAAGGGCCGCGGACAGGAGGCTGACGAGCAGCGGCACCAGGGCGTAGGCGTAGCGCTGGAGGTACCTGGTTTCCAACGCCGCGCTGGGAAGCCCGGATTTCTTGAGAAGGCCAATCTGGATCCTGGCCTCGGCGAGCTTGAGCTCGTCGCTGGGCTTGCCGCCGCCCTTGAAGGTGTCCGGATGTTCGTTATAGGCGGAATCGCTCCATGAGCCCAGGGCTTGGTCGGTCAGGTAGCCGTCTTTCCAGAAAAAACGCCGGACTCCGTTGAAGTTCCACGCGTCTCCGGTCCATGAGGCCGTCTGGGCGTTGGTGCGGGATACAAAGCCGCCGTCGTCGTCCCGCTCCACGATCGTCACGCCGGTCATGGTCAGTCCAACGCGGTCATAGTAGCGTATGTTCCAGACCAGTTTGCCCCCGCCTGCGAGTATGGTGATGTTGTTGGTGTCCTCGGGCGCCTCGCCGGTTTTGAGGAGGCTTTTGGATAGGGCGGTCTTTTGCGCGTAGGTGGGCACGACGACCGCGTCCTCGAAATACAGAAAGCCGGCGGACAGCAGGGCCGACAGCACGAACACGGGCATCATGAAGGAAAAGAGCGGTATGCCGGAACCGTACACCACGATCAGTTCGTTGTTGGCGAACAGGGTGCCCACGGTGAAGGAAACCGAGAACAGCATGGCTATGGGCAGGGCCCAGGACAGGCACTTGGGCGCGAAGAGAGCCGCCACCTTGGCCATGCTGGCCACGGACACGTCGTTCTGCACATACTGCACGATGTTGGCCAAGAGGTCGGCCATCTCGAGAATGAGCACAAAGAAGGACGCGGACACAAGGAACACGGGAAGAAACAATGAGAGAAGGTAGGCGTTGAGGCTGTAGGACCAGCGGAGGCTCTTCATGCCGCCCTCCGCGAGATGAAAAGCGGCAGGGAGCACAGTATCACCAGGGCGTTCGGGGCCCACATTGCCACGAGCGGGGAAAAGCTTGACCTGAGGCCCAGGGTCTGGCCAGCTATGAGCAGGCCCCAGTACGCCACAGACACCAGGAGCCCTATGCCAAAGCCGAGCATGCGCCCGCTCTTGCGAGCCAGCGAACCCAGGGGAAAGGCCAGGAATACAAAGAACAAGGCGCCCGATGGTATGGAGAATTTCTTAAAATACTCCAGACGGTAGATATCAAGGGAGCGGTCGCTTAGGGGCCTGTCCGACAGGTTCCTCAGGGCCAGGGCCTGAGAGTTCAGCGTGGCCACGGACGAATCCAGGGGAGCGAGCGCCGCCGAGCGCGACGCGTAGTCGCCGATCAGGGCCAAAGTCCGGTTGACGATTTCCGCGCTTCGAGCCTTCTGGCGATCGTGTAGCGCAGCCTCCTTGACGCGGATTTCCTTGAGCACGTCCACGGAGCTCATCTCCCTTGGGCTTATGCCTACGGAAAAATCAGAAAAGCTGGTAAGGAGTATGTTGTACTCCATGGATCCGGCCTCTGAGTACTCAAAGCGCTCGGGCTTAGCCGGGTCGCTTTCCTGTACGAACACGTCCTTGAGTATCAGGCTGATGACGCCCGATGACTCGCCCCTGTCAACCAGCTCCGCGCTACCGGCGCTGATCACCCGGGACGCTCCGCCTTTGGTGGTGTCCAGTATGACCACGTCCTCTATGCGCTGTCCGTCAACGGGGCCCGTGACCATGGTGGTGTCGCGGTAGGTTTTGACAGAATACGGTTTGAGTTCAAGGGCCGGGGTGCTGGTTACCAGCTTGCGGTACAGCTTGCCGTAATTGATGGTGCCAAGGGGCAGAAAATAGTCGTTCATGGTGAACGACACCATGGAAAACACCAGACCGAGCACAACAAAGGGCACGAACACGGCGCTCCTGGGCACGCCGGACGCGTGCATCACAAGGATCTCGTTGTCGCTGGCTAGCCGGCCTGATGACATCAGCGCGCCGACCAGGGACCCGAAGGGAAAGCTCATGGCGATGACGGCCGGCATGGCGTACACCACGAGCCGTGCTACATCGCCGAACGGGGCCTTGCGCGACAGTATATCCTTGGCCATCAAGAGAAGCTGGTTAATGAAGAAGATCAGGAAAAAGAAGAGAAAGGCGACGATAAAGGACAGAAGGAATTCCCGCGCCACATAGCGCCACAGGATGCCATACCGCCGTCTTTGGCCAAGCACGCGCTTCTCCTAGCGGCCCGTGGACCCGAAGCCGCCAGAGCCGCGCTCGCTAGCCGGTAACTCTGGCACCACGGTAAATTCCGCGTGAGCCACGGGCGCGATCACGAGCTGCGCAACACGTTCGCCCGGGCTTATGACAACCGGGTCGGATCCCAGGTTGATGAGGATGACGCGTATTTCTCCCCGGTAGTCTGAGTCTATGGTTCCGGGAGAGTTCAGGCAGGTCAGCCCGTGGGTGGCGGCCAGTCCCGAACGCGGCCGGACCTGGGCCTCGTAGCCTTCTGGCAGGTGGATACGTATGCCAGTCGGCACAACGGCCCGCTCGCCCGGCTGTATATCCAGGGGCGCGTCCAAACGCGCCTTGAGGTCCGCCCCCGCTGAACCCGGGGTTTGGTAGCGCGGGGTATCGGCGCCTGGATCGAGGGTAACGAGTACGCTGGGTTTATCCATCGATCGATCCTTCCCATGGCTCGCAGGCAAACGTTTCAGCCGCGGCCTTGGCCGCCCGTTTGGTGATTTTTCCGTACATCAGTATAGCCTCATTGTCGGGATCGAGCCTAGCCTGAATGCAGTGGTTGACGCGTTCCAGGGACAGGGTGCGGTCGTTCAGGTAGCGGCCGACCATATCAGGCACGGAGTCGGCGCTTCCGTCGAACAGGTACCTGCGGGCCAGCCGTTTCATCCTGTATTCGGGATCGTCGGATGCCAGGCTGATTAGGCCTTGTATGCGCGACCTCGCCTCTGAAACCTCGCGTTCGGCCAGGCCGTGGCGGTACAGAAGTTCGGCCTCGCGCTTGTATGCGCTCGCGAAGCGCGGGAGCTGTTCGGGCGACGTGGACGCGAGCACGCCCCAGGTGCCGGCCACGGCGGACGGGGCGAATTCCGACGATATGGAATAGCACAAGCCTTCAGCTTCGCGCAGCCTCATGAACAGCCGGGAGCTCATGCTTTCCCCGTATGCCGAATCGATGAGGTCGAGCAGCCAGAATTCGTCTTCCGCTGGCTGGGGGATGATGGGAAGACCGGTGAAAATGTACACCTGGCTGCCGGGCGCTGAAGCGGTGACGCGGCTCCGCCTGAAGGCGGCGGGTCCGGAACTGACGGCATCAGACCGCGGGGCCCCGCCTGTTCGGCTTGAGAACAGGGCGGCAAGGCTGTCCGGATCCACGTTGCCGGCCACCGTCATGACGACCCTACCCGACATGACGCGCTCGCCGTGGAAGGCTTTGAGCGCGTCCAAGCTGGCGGAGCGTACGTCGGCCACCGTGCCGGCTATCGGGCGCCCGGCTCCGTGCTCGGGGTAGCACAGGGCGTGGAACAGGTTGTGTCCCGCCTCCTCCAGGTCGTCCTCGGATGCAAGAATCTCGTTGACTATGATGTCCTTCTCGCGCTCAAACTCGTCGGCCACAAGCCTGGGCCTGAAGGCCATGTCGAGGAGCAGTGACGCGGCCATTTCCGCCTTGCCCGCCGGTATGAGGCAGTGGATGCACATGGTCTCCCGCTCGGTGAAGGCGTTCAGGTAGCCGCCTTCCCTGTCCACGGTGCGGGACAGGGTGTCGGCATCAAGGTCGCCGGCGCCCTTGAACAGCATGTGCTCGAGGAAATGGGTCAGCCCACGTTCGTCCTCTCGCTCCAGGGCCGAGCCTACGGGAAACCAGAGGCCAAGGGCGGCGCCGGAGGAGCCCGGCATGACGTCTACCAGGAGAACGGCGCCCGGCGCGGGTTCGTAGCGGAGTATGTTTCCCGTTGGGGACATGGTCGCTTCCTTAATGGAACGAGGCCGTCCCAGGGGCCGGCCTCGTGCGGTACTCAGATCGCGGGCAGGCTCGCGCCCCGGCCCGCGGTATGCTAGTTCTTGTCTTCCAGCGCGTCTATGTAGGACAGGTTCAGGCGGCCGAGCTTGTCGATCTCGAGAAGCTTGACCGGTATGACCTGGCCTTCCTTGACAACGTCGGACACGGACGCCACGCGGGTCTTGGACAGCCTGGATATGTGCACCAGGCCTTCCTTGCCGGGAAGGATTTCCACAAAGGCGCCAAAGTCCATGACGCGCTTGACCGTACCCTGGTACACGCGGCCCACTTCCGGGTCCTCGGCGATGCCGAGCACGGCGTCCTTTGCGTCGTAGGCGGACTGCTGGTTGGAACCGTATATGGTCACCGATCCGTCGTCGTCCACGTTGATCTTGACGTCGAACTGCTCGCACAGGGCCTTAATGTTCTTGCCGCCCGGCCCGATGATGGCGCCGATCTTGTCCACGTCGATCTTGACGCTGACGATCTTGGGCGCGTACTTGGAAATGTCGGCGGCCGGGGTCGAGATGGTGGCGTTCATGATGCCCAGGATGTGCATGCGGCCGCGCTTGGCCTGCTCGAGGGCCTTCTTCATGATCTCGGTGGACACGCCGGCTATCTTGATGTCCATCTGGAAGCCGGTGATGCCCTGCTCGGTGCCCGCCACCTTGAAGTCCATGTCGCCAAGGTGGTCCTCGTCGCCAAGGATGTCGGACAGCACTGCGTAGCGCTGGCCCTCTGTGATCAGGCCCATGGCTATGCCGGCAACCGGGCGGCGTATGGGCACGCCGGAAGCCAGGAGCGAAAGGGTGCCGCCGCACACGCTGGCCATGGACGACGAGCCGTTGGATTCCAGGATT
Source organism: Spirochaetales bacterium (assembly GCA_016928955.1). Lineage (GTDB taxonomy): Bacteria > Spirochaetota > Spirochaetia > Treponematales > UBA12059 > JAFGJV01. Next base: position 267,095 of record JAFGJV010000004.1, on the reverse strand, counting down.
TCGGACACCACGCGGATGGTGTACGGAAACTGTTCCTTGGTAGGCAGGACGCGCTCAAGGGCCCTGCGCGCGAGGTGGCCGTGGCCGATTTCCCGGCGGCCCGTTCCCAGGCGGCCGGTCTCGCCCACGGAGAAGGGCGGGAAGTTGTAGTGCAGCATGAAGCGCTCGCGACGGTCGCCCTCTATGTCGTCAAAGATCTGCTCGTCAAACACGGTGCCGAGGGTCGTGACCGCAAGGGCCTGCGTCTCGCCGCGGGTGAACAGGGCGGCGCCGTGGGTGCGCGGCAGGACGCCGATCTCGCAGGTGATGGGACGTATGTCCTCAAGACCGCGGCCGTCCACGCGCTGGCCCTTGTCCAGGATACCGGCGCGGAGCGTCTCGTACTGGATGTCTTCCATCAGGGCGGCAAAGAGCTTGTTCTGGATCTCGTCGACAAGGACATCCTTGAACTGCTCGGCGGTTTCCTTGATGGCCGCGTTGATGGCGGCTCCGCGTTCCTGCTTGACCTTGGTGTACAGGGCTTTTTCCAGGCGCGGGCGGGCATAGGCGTCAATCTCGGCCTTGCGACCCAGTTCGGCGCGCAGGGGGGCCATGGCCAGCTTGGGCTTGCCAACCTCGTCGCGCATCTTGCGGATGAGGCGGCAGATGTCGGCTATGGGCGCCTTTGCGGCATCTATGGCGCCGAGCATCAGGTCCTCTGACACCTCGTCCGCCCCGCCTTCAACCATGGTGATGCCCTGTTCGGTGCCGGCCACCACGATTTCCAGGGCTCCGCGCTCTATCTGGTCGTAGCTGGGGTTGATGACATAGGCGCCGTCAACATGGCTTACGCGCACGGCGGCAATAGGGCCGTTGAAGGGTATGTCGGATATGTGCACCGCAGCGCTGGCGGCGTTGATAGCCAGGATGTCCGGGGGATTGACCTGGTCGGCGCTGATGACGGTGGGCACGACCTGGATTTCGCGGCCAAAGGCCTTGTCGAACAGGGGGCGCATGGGCCTGTCTATCAGGCGCGACACGAGGATCTCCCTGTCTTTGGGCCTGGTCTCGCGTTTGATGAAGCCGCCAGGTATCTTGCCGGCGGCGTAATACTTCTCGTTGTATTCGACCGTGAGGGGGACAAAGTCCAGGCCCTCGGTCACCTTGGACGAGCAACAGACGGTGGCTATGACGGCCGAGCCGCCAAAGCGACCAAAGACTGATCCGTTGGCCTGTTTGGCCATGTGTCCGGTCTCTAGGACCATGTCCTCGCCGTTTATACGGTATGTGCTGGTATGTGCCATGGGGTTTTCGATCTCCATTGTGGCTCCCGCGCCATCTGGAATCCCGGGGCGGCAGGCGCGGGCGCCTTCCCGGGCAGGCGGCAACAGGCCGCCAAGAATGACGCTGGCCCGGACGCGTAGCCCGGGCCAGCAATCGTCTTACTTGCGAATGCCTAGTTTCTCGAGGATGGCTCGGTAGCCTTCCAGGTTGGTGCGCTGGAGGTATTTGAGCAGGCGCCTGCGCTGGCCGACCAGCTTGAGGAGTCCCCTGCGGCCATTGGTGTCTTTCTTGTTGACCTTGAAATGCTCGGTAAGCTGGTTGATGCGCTCCGTGACGAGGGCGATCTGAACCTCGGTGGCACCGGTATCCTTCTCGGTGGCGCCGAAATCTTTTACAATCCTGGCTTTGTCTTCCTTGGTAACTGCCATCTCTCTATTCTCCTTGCTCATTGTAAGCGCTGTATGGATCGAATTCGAGGAACCTTGGCTGTTCGGTCAATTCCGGAACCTGCGCGGTGACAAGGCCATCCTTGACCTCCAGCGCGCACGGGAGCGAACTCCGCGCGCCCCGCGCCGTTCCCTCGTACCTGCCATTGCGCGGGAGGACGAATCCGCGCCCTTGGGCATGAACGGTCATGACCGTACCCAAACGTTCCGTTTCGAGCTTCCTGAGGTCGAGCGTGTAGGGGCTACCCAGCATGGCGAATGCCAGGTCCATGCGTCCTTTTTGTATGGCCATACGGATACCGCTCGAGCTCACCTTATGGCCGCCCGACATGACGGGAGGCACCACATCGACAAGGGCCCCTTGAGCAAGCGCAAGCTGGCTCAGGGCAAGGGCATCCGTCGACAGGCGGTGGCCGCATTTAAAATCGGCTCCGACGGCGAAATAACGCACGCCGCACGACCCCGTGAGGGCCGAAATGAATTCGTTCCCGGCCAGTTTACTGAAATTGCTGGAAAAGTCAATCAGCACGCAGGTATGGATACCCAGGGCGTCCAGGGTCTCCAGTTTCTGCTCGAGGGTAAAGATGTCGCCCATAAAGCGCGATGGGGCCGTAACGCGCTTGGGGTTTTCCCTGAAGGTAACCGCCACGGGAGCGAGCGCGGGAGCCTTGTCCAGCACGTGCCGAATGAGTTCCCGGTGACCGAGATGCACGCCGTCAAAGACCCCTATGGTCGCGGCAACAAGTCCCGGCAGGCAGGCCTGCCCTCCGGCCATGGCCTCGTCCCAGCTGACTATCTTCATCGAGCTCCCTCGAAGACCATGCCGTAGGCCCAGACGGAGTCTTTGGCCCGCACCATGCCGAGCAGGGTGCCGCCCTCCGAGTACACGGCCGCGTCGCCCCCCTTGGGCTTGTCCTTGAACGGCGCGAGGCGGTACAGGGGTAGCCCTCCGGTAAAGGCCCTGGCCTGTTCGGCGTCTAGCGTGACGACAGCCAGCCCTAGGCCAATGGCATCGGCAACGGCCAGGCTTCTCAGCGCTTGCTCGCCCACGTCCCCGGGTTTCAGGGCGCCGTCCGCCAGGAAGGGCCCCGACGCTACCCGCCGCAAGGCGGACAGGTGGGCGCGAGAGCCGCAGGCCAAGGCCAGGTCACGGGCAAGCGACCGTATGTAGGTGCCCTTCGAGCAGACGATCCTGAGCCGCGCGTTCGCCCCGTCAAAAGACAAGAGCTCGAGCGCCTTGATGGTGACCGGGCGGGGCTCGGGCCTGACATCCTCTCCCTTGGCCGCCCGCTCGTATGCGCGCTGGCCGTCTATGTGCACGGCCGAATAGGCCGGTGGGGCCTGGAGTATGTCGCCGCGGAAACGTGGCAGCGCCGCATTGAGCGCGTCCAGGCTCGGCGGTTCCGCTTGTGCCGTCACCGCGCCTTCCGGGTCAAGAGTGTCGGTTTCCCGCCCGAAGGCCACCATGGCGTCGTATTCCTTGCCAGCGCCCATGAACCAGTCGGAAAGCCGGGTATAGCGGCCAAGGAGGACTACAAGGACGCCTGAAGCAAAGGAATCCAGCGTGCCGGCGTGGCCTATCTTGACGGAGCCGCCCAGCTGGTGTTTCAGCGACGCTATCAGTCGGTGGGACGTTATGCCTGCGGGTTTGTCCACAACGACGAAGCCATCGGCCCGCCGGACATCGCTCATGGGACCAGTCCCTTAAGCTTTTCGCCAAGCTCAAAGCCTTCTTTGATGCCGAGATCGGCGTAGAAAGACAGCCTGGGCGTCAGCCTGATTTTCAGGCGCTTGCTTATGGCGCTCTGGATGAATCCGGCGGCGTGGTTGAGCCCGTCCACCCCGCCCTCCAGGGCGTCGCGCTCGCGGAAGGTGGACACGTACAACTTGGCGTGCGAGCCGTCGCGCGCGACCTCCACCCTCGTGATGGAGAGGAAGCTGTCAACCCTGGGATCCTTGATGTCGCCGCGGAGGAGCAGCTCGGACACCTCGTGCCGTATCTGCTCCTCCACGCGACGCTGCCTAATTTTTTCCACTGGAGGAGTCGCTCAGCTTTCTTGACACCTGGACCTGCTCGAATATCTCGAGCTTGTCGCCCTCTCGCACGTCCGTGTACCCGTCTATGCCGATACCGCACTCAAACCCGGCGGCCACTTCCCTGGCGTCGTCCTTGAAGCGTCTCAGGCTGGATATCTTGCCGGAGTATATTTCTATGCCCTCGCGGATGACGCGGACGCCGGCGTTGCGCTTGACTGTGCCTTCCAGCACGTAACAGCCGGCTATGGCGCCTATCTTGGGAACCTTGAACACGCTGCGGACCTCGGCCTCGGCTATGTCCTGTTCCTTGATCTCGGGCGCCAGCATGCCTTCCATGGCCTGCTGGATTTCCTCCACGGCCTTGTATATCACGTTGTACTTGCGGATCTCGACCTTTTCCTGGTCGGCCAGGGTCTTGGCCTTGGGCGTGGGCCTGACGTTGAAGCCTATGATGAGGGCGTCAGACGCGCTGGCAAGGTCCACGTCCGACTCGTTGATAGCTCCCGCTGCCGAGCGGATGGCTACCAGCCGAACTTCCGGCGTGGTCAGCTTCTCAAGCGAGGACTTCAGCGCCTCTACCGAGCCGTGCACGTCGCCCTTGATGATGACCTTGAGCTCCTGCACCGAGCCGTCCTGGAGCGTGTCGTACAGGTTGTCCAGGGTGACCTTGCGGACGGCCTTGGCTTCCTCAAAACGCTTGAGCTCCTGGCGCTTGCCCGAGTAGGCGCGCGCGGTCTTCTCGTCGTCAACCGCCTCAAAGGGGTCGCCGGAATTGGGCATGCCCTCAAAGCCGACCACCTCCACGGGCGTGGACGGGGTGGCCTCGAGCATCTTCTGGCCCTTGTCGTCGAACATGGCCCGGACCTTGCCGGGGAACACGCCGGCGACAAAGCTGTCGCCCACGCGCAGGGTGCCGCGCTCTATGATGAGGGTGGCCACGATGCCGCGGCCTTGGTCGATGCGGGACTCAAGCACCTTGCCTTCGGCGTGGCACTTGTAGTTGGCCTTGAGCTCCAGCACCTCAGCCGTGAGCAGGATGCCGTCCAGGACCTCGGATATGCCCTTTTTCTGCAGGGCCGATATCTCGAAGAACATGGTCTGGCCGCCCCATTCCTCAGGCTGGAGGCCCAGGTCGGACAGCTGGGTCTTGACGCGGTCCGGGTTGGCCTCGGGCAGGTCGACCTTGTTAATGGCGACGATGATGGGAACCTTGGCCGCCTTGGCGTGGTCGATGGCCTCTATGGTCTGGGGCATGACGCCGTCGTTGGCGGCGACCACCAGGATGACGATGTCTGTGATCTGCGAACCACGCGCGCGCATTTTGGCAAAGGCCTCGTGGCCCGGCGTGTCCAGGAAGGTGATTTTGCCCTTGGGCGTTTCCACCTGGTACGCGCCGATATGCTGGGTAATGCCGCCGAATTCCGTGGCTATCACGTTGGTCTTGCGGATGGCGTCCAGGAGCTTGGTCTTGCCGTGGTCAACGTGGCCCATCACGGTCACGACGGGCGGACGGTGGTCCATGTCCTCGGGCTTGTCCGCTGTCTTCTCTATGATGGTCTCGTCATACAGGGACACGATGTGGACTTCGCAGCTGTACTCGTTGGCCAGGATGGTGGCCGTGTCCGCGTCGATCTGCTGATTGATGGTGGCCATGACGCCGAGGCTCATGAGCTTGCCGATCAGCTCGCTGGGCTTCAGGTTCATCTTCTTGGCCAGTTCGGCCACGGAGATGGTTTCCATCATGTCTATGGACTTGGGTATGGGGTTGGCCTTGGGCGCGTTGGCTTTTTTACGCTGCAGGACCAGCTTCTGCTCAAGGCTCTCTTCCTTCCTCTGGTAGGAAGGCTTTTTTGCCTTGATGAAGCGTTTGGCCATCGGCTTTTTGTCGCCAGCGGGAGCGGGAGCGCCACCTGGACGGGCTCCGCCGCCCGGCCTTGGACCGCCGAAACCGGGCCTGGGTGGATAGGGCCTGGGCCCAGCGCCGCCCGGGCCGCCCGGTCTGTAGCCGCCACCGGGCCTGCCGGCGTAGCCGCCCTGGCCGGCGGGTCTGCCGGCGTAGCCGCCCTGGCCGGCCGGCCTGTTGCCGTAGCCGCCCTGGCCGGCAGGCCTGCTGCCGTAGCCGCCCTGGCCCGCGGTGGAACCCGAGTAGGATCCCCCGCCCCGCCTGTCAGCGCCCTGCTGGCCGTAGCCAGAGGGGGCGCCACTCGGAGCGCGGTACCCGCCTACCCTTCCGACCACGCGCGGTCCGGTGCCCGCAGGACGCGTCGTCCGGAGATTGTTTGGATCGGAGGGAGCCGGCCTGTGCGCAGTCCTGGGAGCTTCTTTGTCAGCCGGCTTGTCCGCCGCGGGCTCGGCCTTGGCCGCATCGGGAGCTGCTTTGTCCTCATGCGGTTTGGCCGGCTTGTCGTCGTGTTTTGCCACCACGCGAGCGGCCGGTTTTTTGGCCCCCGACGGAGCTGCCGCGGGCTGGGCTGCCGGTGCGCTGGGCTTTTTCTTGACGACGACCACCTTGCGGCGTTCGGGCTGTTCCGTGCTCGGCGCGGGCGTTGCCGCCGCGGCGGGCTCGTCCTGAGGCTTTGGCTTGGCCTGTTTTATGAGAACAGGCTTGGGTTTATTTTCGTTTGTATCCGACATAGCTCACCTTCAGGATTCCGAGTCGGCCGCGTCCTCGTCCTCGTATTCGAAGGACAGCGCGACCCCGCATTGCGGGCAGTGGGTCATATCCGGCGTTATGCGGGCGTGGCAATCCGGGCATTCGTAGGCTTCTTCCTCGGGCTCCTCAGCCTGGGGTTCCTCTTCGACCTGGATTTCCTCTTCCTCAGCCGGCTCTTCCTCGATCACTTCCACGTTCTCGTCAATGACGGCCCTGAGCGCCTCGATGTCCTCGGCGCTGATGCCTTCAATGGCCAGAAGCTCTTCGTCCGGCCGTGCAAGGAAGTCCTCGATCATCTCGACGCCCGCGTTCATGAGCGCGTCCGACACGCGCTGGTCGACGCCGGGAAGCTCGTCAAGCCGCAGGAGTTCCTCTTCGTCGCCGAAGAGGCTGGACGCGGCCCGGCGTGCGTCGGCGCCTATATCCAGCTCCCGGAACTGCTCTTCCGTCTTCACGTCTATGTTCCAGTCGCAAATGCGGTTGGCCAGGCGCACGTTCATGCCCTGCTTGCCTATGGCTACCGACTGCTGGCTCTCGTCGACAACGGCAAGGGCTTGGCGCTTGGACTCGTCAAGGATGTACACGTCCCTGACCTCGGCCGGCGACAGCGCGTTCATGATGAAGCGCCTCGGGTCAGCCTCGTACTTCAGAACGTCTATCTTCTCGCCCTCGAGTTCACGGATGATGCTCTGGATGCGTATACCCTTGAGACCCACGCAGGCTCCCACGGGATCGACGTCCTCCCGGTGCGAGAAAACGGCTATCTTGGTCCTGTAACCGGGCTCGCGGACTATCTTATACACTTCCACGGTCTTGTCATAGACCTCAGGGACCTCAAGTTCCAGGATTTTCTGCACAAATTCCGGATGGGTGCGGGAAAGGATGATCTGGGGACCGGTTTTGGTCACTTCCACGATCAGGGCCTTGATGCGCTCGCCCGGCTGGTAGGTTTCCCGCGGAGACTGGAATTTGCGCGGGAAGAAGCCCTCGGTTTTGCCCAGATCCACGTATATGTTGCCGTTTTTCTCGCGCTGGTAATAGCCGATGATGATTTCCCCGCGCTTGGCGTTGAACTCGGCGAACAGGGTATCGCGAGAAATCTCCCTGAGCGACTGGCGCGTCGTCTGCTTGGCGAGCATGACCTCCTGAAGGTCGAACTCGGTGGGGTCCACGGGGATTTCCAGTATGTCCCCGACCTCGGCTCCCTCGGCCAGTTCCAGGGCCTCTTCAAGCTCGATTTCCAGGGCCGGATCGTCCACTTCTTCGACGATGGTCTTTTTGGCCAGGATTTCCACGCCATCGTAGTCGTCCTTGAAGCGGATGACCGCGTTTTCGGAGGTTCCGAACCGTTTCTTGAAAGCCGCCAGGAGGGCATCTTCTATGGTCTTGAGGACCAGGTCCTCGGATATGCCCTTGTCAAAAATCAGCTGGCGGATAGCTTCTGCCATTTCTGATGCCATGGATTACCTGCCCTCCTGGGTAGAATCTAATTTTGCCTTGAGAATATCGGACACCGGCACGGATTCGGTTCCGTCGTTGCCGGCGAGCGTCAGGGTTGTGCCGTCATAGGCCTCAAGGATGCCGCCCTTTCGAGATCCGTCGGCCATGACGACGCGGAGGCCGCGGCCTTTGAAAATCTGGTATTCCCGCGCCGACTTGAGCACGCGGTCTATGCCGGGCGACGCCACTTCCAGGCCGAAATCCTCTGTGCCCAGGTATTCCACCAGTTTTGGCTGCATGAGCCTGTGGGACCGGGAACATTCGTCGATGCCTGTGCCCGCCGGGTAATACACGACGGCGCTCACTTGGATGGAGCTGCGATGACGGCTGACCGTCAAGTCAACCAGCTTGATGCCGACGCTTTCCAGCATGTCGGCGATATGTCCATAGAGTTCTTCTGACTCTGTCATATACCTACAAAAAAAAGAGTCGCGGCACGACTCTTTTTACTTCCGATTATTGAGCTGTCATCGCATCATAGCCGTTTTAAACATTCTTCGTCAATAGCGCTCGCCTATCAGTTTGATGAAAGACTCAATTCCTTGAGACGGCCAGGTAGAGCCTGCCACTATCCGATTCAATGGGCTGCCAGCGTCACCGCGTTGACCGATACGGCTCCTTTGGACAAAAGGGCGCGCGCGCACGAGTCCAGGGTGGCCCCGGTTGTGATGATGTCGTCCACCAGGACGTATGGGACCGAGGAAACGAGCGGCCGGGTGACCACGATACTGCCGCTGAGGTTGGACGCTCGTTCCGCCAGGCCGAGCGTCTTCTGGGCCCTTGCTCGCCCTACGCGGGCCAGAGCCCTGAGCACGGCCCATCCGTACTGTCGTTCTAGAATCCTGGCAACGTCGTCGACCTGGTCCCAACCGCGCGCGCGCACTTTGCCCGGCCGTGGGGGCACGGGTACGAGCACGGCACCCGGGAAATGCTCAGACAGCGCTGTGTGCAGCGACCTGGCAAAAAGGCGGGACAGGGAACGCCGGTCGCCGCCCTTCCACACCAGAATGGCCGACTTGACCGTCCCGGCGTACCGGTACACCGGTATGGCCCGCCCGAAGTGGAAGCTAGCCTGCCTACAACGGGTGCATAGTTGATGTTCGGATAGCAGGGTCTTGCCGCAGCGGCAGCAGCGCGGCTCTGCCATGGGAACCAAGTGGCCGACGCAGGAGGGGCAGAGCGGCCAGGGCGAAGCCGGAGAAACGGCTGCCCCGCAAACGGCGCAGCCCCGGGGAAACACCAGGTCCGCGGCGGCCCGGAGGCCAACGAGTACATCCATGCCGGGAATACGCCGGACGGACGCGCGGCGCTTGCGCGAGCCGTGGTGCCCTTTTTTAGGCGCCTTTTTGGGCCGACAAGCCTGCCTTGAGGGCGGCTAGCCTGTTCATCGCCTCGAGTGGCGTCATCTTGTTGAGGTCCATGCTCCGCAGTTCCCCGAGCACCATGTCCTCCACGGAGAACAGGGAACCCGAATCAGGCACCCTGCTTGGAGCGGGCGCGCCATATTCGGGGAGGCGCTTTTCTTGGGCTTCCAGCTCGGTTTTGATGGCCTGGGCCCGTACCAGTACGCTTTTGGGCAGGCCGGCCAGGCCCGCAACATGGATACCGAAGGATCCGGCGGCAGGTCCGGGCACCACCCGGCGCTTGAACACCACGGATCCTTCACGCTCTTCCACCGACATGGACAGATCGCGGAGCCTTGGATGCCGTAGGGCGGTCAGCTCATGGTAATGGGTGGCAAACAGGGCGCGGCACTGGATGTTGTCCAGTATATGCTCGCTGACCGCCCAGGCTATGGACAGGCCGTCCAGGGTGCCCGTGCCCCTGCCCACCTCGTCCATGATGACCAGGCTCTTCCTGCCTGCGTTGTTGAGAATACTGGCCGTTTCGTGCATCTCGAGCAGGAAGGTGGACTCTCCCCGGGCAAGATTGTCCTGGGCGCCCACCCTGCAGAAAATCCTGTCCGCTACGCCCACCCGCGCTCTGCTGGCTGGCACGAAGGATCCGGCCTGGGCCAGCAGAACAATCAGGGCGTTTTGCCGTAGGAACGTGGACTTGCCCGCCATGTTCGGTCCCGTGATCAGTGCAAAACTCACCCCGTCCTCGTTCAGGCTGACGTCGTTTGGCACAAAGTCGCCGGATGGGGCATGGGCTTCCACCACCGGGTGGCGACCGCCGTCCACAGCCAGCACGTCGGAATCGTCGACCAGGGGACGCACGTAGTTCCTGGTGGTGGCTGTCCAGGCGAGGCTGGACGCGCAGTCCACGTCCGAAAGGGCCGCGGCCGCGTCGGCGAGCAGGCCCGCGTCGTTCCTCAGGAGCGAGCGCACATCCGCGAACAGGCGCTGTTCGAGCTCGGCTATGCGCTCCTGGGCCCCGTTGATGTCTGATTCCAGGGCTGAAAGCCGTTCCGTGCTGTAGCGTTCGGCGTTGATGACGCTCTGCCTGCGTATGAAATGGGACGGTACCTTGGGCGCGTCTTTTTTGGACAGTTCCAGATAGTAGCCGATCACGCGGTTGTATTTAACCCTGAGTCCCGTAATGCCGGTGGCCGCCCGCTCGTCTTCAAGATAGGCGGCCAGAACACCGTGGGCGTCGGACTTGAGCGCCCTCAGGCCGTCCAGTTCCGCGTTCCAGCCGTCGTTGATAACGCCGCCTTCGGATATGGCGGCCGAAGGCTCGCTGGCTATGGCCGAGCGCACGGTGTCCATGAAGGCCCTTGCCCGCTCGCGCTCGGCCGCGGATGCGAACACGGTCAGGAGTTCCCTGCCGCTTTCCGGCACGGCGTCCTCAACGCGCACGGCTGCGTCCAGGGTCGCGGCCATGGCCAAAAGATCCCGAGGACCCGCCCGGTCCATGGCCAGCCTGGCCGCCAGCCGCTCTAGATCCAGGCAGGCTGACAAATGCCGCCTGACCTTTTCCAGCGATCTCTGGTCGCGGTACAGGGAGTCGACCTGGTCCAGACGTTTCTCTATTGCGGCAACTGACAACAACGGCTCAAGAAGGCGCTTGCGCAGGGCCCGGGCTCCCATGGCCGTCCTGGTCTCGTCCACGGTGTCCAGCAGCGTGAAAGCCCTGCCACCGTCCCTGAGATTGCGGTCTATCTCCAGGTTTTTCTGGCTTGCCTCGTCTATGGCCGCGTGGTCGCCGTCTCCGACCGGTTTGAGGCTTTCAAAATGATGCAGCCGTATCCTGGCTACGTCTCGGAGGTAGTCCAGTACCGCGCCGGCAGCGGCAAGCGCCGGGTCGTCGTCCTGAAAACCGTAGCCCTTCATGGTGGCCGTGCCGAAATGCGCAAGGAGAGTCGTCCTGCCCTGGGATATCCCGAACGACCAATCCGGTACTTGGTTAACGAGCGGCACGCCGTGCTCGTCGAGCATCTGCGACACCAGCGGGTCGTCCATGCATGACTGCCTGATGATCAATTCCTTGGGGCCGAGCCTGAACAGTTCCCGCCGCAGGCGTTCGCCGTCGCCGAACTCAAAGGACGCCGCCCTGAACTCGCCTGTGGAAGCGTCTGCCCAGGCAAGGCCGCAGGTTCCGTCGAACAGGCCGAAGGCCGCCAGGTAGTTGTCGCTGCGAGCGTCCAAAAATTCCTCGTCGGTGGCAGTTCCGGGGCTGACCACCTCCACGACGGCGCGCTCGATGACGCCCTTGCCCTTGCCGGGCGGAGCAAGCTGTTCGCAAATGGCCACCCGCTTGCCAGCCTTGAGGAGTCGTCCTATATACCCCCGGGCCGCGTGGTACGGCACCCCGCACATGGGGGCGTCCTGGCGGTGGGTAAGGGTCAGGTTGAGCAGAGAGCTGGCCTCCAGGGCATCCTGGAAGAACATCTCGTAAAAATCGCCAAGCCGGAAGAACAGAATGTCGTTCTTGTGCTGGGCCTTGATGCGTTCGTATTGTTCGAGCAGGGGTACTTGTTCGGCCATGGCCGTTGCATTATAGGGCACATTCAACTACGATACAATCAAGTCGGGCCGCTTTTGGATGCGCATTCCAGGCGGCTGACGCCGCGCATCCGCCGGAACGCCGCCTGCATGACGGGAGAAGATTCTGTGGAAGAAGCCCTGTACCTGGCCGAGGAAAATAACAAGCTCTACATTCGGGCCACGGGCCACGTCACCGCGCAGCTGTGCGCCGAACTCAAAGCCAGGGTCTTTGACCGCCTTGACCTCAAACCGCCTGTGGACGCGGTATACGTCGACCTGTCCCAGTGCGAATATATGGACTCGACGTTCATGGGCCTCCTGGTCGGCTTCAACAAAAGGTTCTTGCGTCTGTCCGAGCGTCCCATAAGCGTGCTCAGGGCCAACGATGTGTGCAAAAAACTCCTGTCGACCATAGGGGTTGCTCGCCTTGTGGACATGAGCGACGACGCCATCGCTTTTCCGGCCGAACAGGAGCGCATCGGCGCCCTCAGGCAGGCGGACGCGGCCCTCCTCCTGGACGCCCACGACAACCTGATCGAGCTGTCCGACGAGAACGAGCGTAAGTTCTCTGCTCTCCGTTCCGTGCTGAGCGACCAGATCGACAAGCAAAAAGATGGCGGCGGGCACTGACAGCCGCTTCGCAGCCCCCAGTCAATCCCGCCGCCTGTATCCGTAGCCCGACAGCCCCCACGTGGAGCGGCCCGTCGGCAGCTCTTACTGTCCCGACACCAGGGCCTGTATCACCTTGTCAGTGATATCGATCATGGAACTGAACCAGATGATCGTGGAGCCCACGTTGTCGGCGTTTTTAGAGGACAGAATGAGCGAATAGCCCTCGGCCTCGGCTATGGCCTGCACGGTGCGGTACAGGAGCTTGCCAAAGGCGTCTGACTGGGTCAACGATGTGCTGCGGTCCTCAAGCTCTGCCTGCTTGACCTTGATGAAGTCTTGCAGGAACAGGGCCTTTTTGTAGATGGTTTCGTCCAGCGTCTTAACGGCCTCTTCGTCCCCGGCAGCCTGGAATTCGACGCGCTTGGCCTGGAGGCCCTTGATTTCATCGCCGAGGCGCTGGATCTCCGCCTCAACCTTCTGCTTATCTTCCTCAAAGGCGCGGACGGCCTGGGAGTCCTTGTAATAGGTCATGTACACCTTCTGGAGGTCTATCACGCCTATGCGGGTTATTTGCTGGGCAGCCGCGGCCCCGCATGTGGCAAGGACCAGGACCGCGATCAGATGAAATCGTTTCATGGTAACTCCTCCTGCCGCCCGACAGCCGGGCCGGGCGGCGCTTTTTTTCGCGTATGCTGCGTCCTTGGCAACAGGTGCCTTCCTAGAACGCAATGCGGGTCAGTACAAAGGCTGGGTGATGCTGAGCACAAAGTCCAGGCCGCCGCCGGGATTGGCCCACTCGAGCGATCCCGAGGGATCCACATAGAAGCGCTTGGCCATGTAAATCCGGAAGGGGAACTGCGGTATGGCAAAGCGGAGGCCAAACCCCAGGCTGAAGGCAAAATTACCGCCGGACAGGGCGTCCCAGCCTTGGCTTTCTAGCACGGTGGCCCCGGTTGCCACTGACGCGCCAACGTCAAGAAGCCCGTTGGGGGTCATGAGGGCCGTGGCGTCAAAGAAGCCGTCCAGGGACAGCACGCCGGGCACCACTGGGTAGCGCAGTTCTACCCAGTTCTCCCAGAGCGATGTTCCCAGAACCGAGCCAAGGGCGCCGCCCCAGCCGCGTCCCACAAAGGTGCCGTCTATGCGGAGTTTGTCCGTGTCCGCGGCTATAACCTCGCTCTCGCCGAACCAGGGCATGAGGGCGCTGAAGCCGCTGTGGGCGCCGAGCACCAGCTTCAGGGGGAACCGGTCGAACAGGCTGGTGTCGACGAGCGTCAGGTACGCTTCCATCTTGGTGTCGCTACGCCAGAATCTGGACAGCTCGTTGGGGAAGAAACCGTTCAAAGCCAGGCGCTGGCTGAAGAAATAGCCGTTTGCGGGGTCGTACCACAGGTCCAGGGCGTTGAAGTAGGTCCGGAAATACAGGGTGTTGGACAGGAGCCAGCGATCCAGATTGCTTGATATGGCGTCATCATAGGGATGGTTGACGGTGTCGTCGTAGCTTTTATTGTTGAGTCCTATCAGGTAGCCGCCCCCAAGGCCAAGGTCGCCCGGCGCAAACTTGAAGGTATACCCGGTTGAGAGCCCCAGGCTGAGCGAATAGGTGTTGTAGTCCATGCGGAAGGCTTCGGGTACTGCCTGGCCGGCCGCCGTGTACTCTTCCCAGGTGGCGTAGGGATCCGGGATACCGTTGAAATCGTTGTCGGTGGGGGCGCTGAGGCCCTCATGCTTGAACGAGAAACTTACGCCGCCGGACCAGCGTCTGTCCATGAGCCAGTTCTCGGTAAAGGCAAGCGTCAGGTCCTGGGTGTCCGGCGACACGTTGGCGCCCACGGAGAAGGTCTGGCCCTGGCCAAGGAAATTCCTGTCGTTCCACTTGATCAGGCCCTGGAGCGGGAAGCTGTCCGCGTCGTTCGACGGAACAAAGGACAGGCCGAACTGTATGTCTGCCGTGCTCTGCTCCTCCACGTTGATGACCAGCACGACGTAGGGATCCTGCGCGCCGGGCTCGTATTCAGGAGTTATGGCCGAGAAATACTGGAGATTGTACAGGTTGCGGAGGCCTTCCATGATTTTGGCCTTGGAGAACACGTCCCCGTCGGCTATGGGAATTTCCCGCCTGAGCACGTGCTCCTTGGTCTTGGCGTTGCCCCTGAACTCGATGCGCTCGACCAGGGCCTGCTGGCGCTCGGTGATGGTCAGGATGTAGGCAATGGTGCCCCGTTCCTCGTCTCGGTTCTCCCTGAGCTCGAAGCCGTTGAAGATGTACCCGTTGTCAAAATAAAGGTCGGCCACCCGGGTCTGGTCATCGATCAGGCGCTGGTAGTTCAGCATGACGCCGACCTTGTGGCGAACCAGCTTGGCCAGCTCGTCTGACGGGAAGACCGTGTTGCCCATGAAGCTCATGCCGTCAAAAAGGTATCGGGACCCCTCGCTCACCACAAAGGTCAGGGTCATGAGCCGGTTCCGGTCGTCGGTTTCGGTCGCCGCCCTCTGTACATCCAGTACCTTGGCGTCTATGTAGCCTCGGTTGCGGTAGTAGGCCTCGATATCGGCGATGCTCGCCTCGAGCTTGGCCTCGCTGAAGTCCCCGGACTGGAACAGGGCCTTTTCCTTCAGCGCTATGTCGCCTTTGAGCGACTTGGCGGAGAAGGCAACGATACCCTCGAATTCGATGCGCTCGACTATGTTGCGGTATCCTTCGACCACGTCGTAGCTCACGTCCACGCTGCCGTCCGGCCTGGCTTCCCAGGAAGACGACACGGTCACCTCCGCGTAGCCCTTTTTCTGGTACAGCTGGCGTATGGCTATCTCATCGAGGCGCAGTCGGGACTGGTTGAAAATGGTTCGTGGTTTGATGGTGGCAACGTCCAGGATCTCGCCCGTGCGCAGCCCCTGGTTGCCGGAAACCGTGACGGTGGCCACGGCCGCCCGTTCCACGACCTTGAACACGATGATGACCGCCGAGTAGGACGCGTCGGACGGCACGGCCTCCGGGGATATCTGGTCAAAGTAGTCAAGGCTGTACACCCTGGCTAGGAGGTCTTCCCACAGGTCGTCTGAGAAGGCAGAGCCCTTGTATTCCTTGATCAGGTCGTCAAGATCGGTTATGGCCACCACTTCCAAGCCTTCAAAGCGGATGTCCTTGATGGTTTTGCCCTGGTACCAGTCCGGCGCGGGCTGGGCCACGACGATGGCGCTTACGGCAAGCAGGAGCGCGGCAAGGGCAGCTGAACGTCTCATAGTATATGCCTTCCTCATTTAAGGGGGATTCTCCAGAAAAGCGAGAACGTATTGTCGGTTACAAACAAGCTGTCAGGATTCTCCGGCCTGAAACTCCATTGTAGGAGAAAATGGGGCGCCTGCCATTCCAGGCTGATCTCGGAGTCTAACCTCAAACCAGTTCCAGAGGCAAGCTCCTGCTCCTGCAGGCGCAAGAGAAGCTGGAGGTAGAGGTCCTCTCCCAGGTACTTGCCGGCGGTAATGGCCGTGTTATCCAGGTAGTCTGACAGGCCGGGCACCTCGGCTGCGCCGTTCAGGCCGGACAGGTCGTACAGCCAGCGCTGGAGCACCTGGGTGCGCACAAAGAACAAGTCCAAGCCCAACAGGTCCTGGACGTTGCGTTCAAATACGGATACCACGTTGAAGCGCGGTAGGAGGTCGCTGTTGCCGACCAGGGCCTTCCAGAGGTCGGGCTGGCCATCCTCCGCGCCAAGGAGCTCGAGTCCGAGCAACTGGGCTATTTCGGCCTCCGACATGCCGGGCACGGATTCCAGTTTGAACACGAGATTGGACAGCCGGCTGGACGACGCGCTCAGGAGCACCAGCACGGGGCCGTATTCGTTGCGGCTGCGGGTCTCAGCGCTCAGGCTGATGGTTGGATCAAAGGACTGAGAGCTTTCGTTGAAATCTATGGTCGCCGACTTGAGGTAAAAATTCCTTTGGATGTAGAACACGCTGCCGCCGCGCAACTGGGCCCGGCCCTTCAGGGAAAAATCCCCGCTTGAACCGTCAAAGCTCACGGCCAGCTTGCTGGACGGATCGGTCTGCCCGTAGATAAGGGGCAGGTTCCTGTCGGGGAAATACACCCTGACGCTGGCTCCGAAGCCCAGGTCCAGGGTTAGCGACAGGCCGTACGATTCCTCTTCCCCGTCGCCCCCGGCAAAGACGCCGGTGGTTATGCTGATATCTCCCTTGGCCACGCGTACCGTGCCCTGAATGTCCACGTCCTCTTTCTGGACGCGTATGGTCACGTCCGCGTTGGCCATGCCCTCTATGCCCAGGCCAAGGAGCTTGGAGCTCACGGGAACCAGGTCGGTACCGGTGGTAGCGGCAGTTATGGTCATGTCGTCGGGGGTCCAGGAGCGGATGGTCGAGTACAGGCTGGCCCTGAGGGTGGCGCCTCCAGCCAGCACGGTGGGCTGGTCGGTTTCCATGGTGCGTCCGGTGAAATACAGAGGCTCGAGGAGGGGGCCTATGGGTTCTGGTATGAGTTCGGGCAGAACCAGATATACATTGTCCATGTCCAGGCGTCCTTCTATGTCCGGATCCGACACGGGCCCGTGTATGGCCAGGCTCCCCCTGGCTACCCCGGAACTGGCCTGTATGAAGGGCTCGCCCAGGAAACGGAAGAGGGCCGGCATGGACAAAGCCACGCTGCGAAGGTCCAGGCTTATGGTGTCGCCGCTCACGCGGCCAGACGCGTCGAACGACAGCGGAAGGACGGGGTCCAGTCGCGCCTGTATGTCGCCCTGCCCCGTCAGACGCAGGTACGCCTCGCCGTTGGCACCGAGGGTGGCAACCAGGACCTGGTCGCCTAGCTCCACGGCGAAGGGCCAGGTGCCTACCGGCTCGTTTTCCCAGGAAAAATCGGCAAATGAACCGCCTATCAGGTAGCCGCCATCCGCCTGTAGCGCGCCTTCGGCGCTCAAGGCTCCGGTCGCGGTAGCGTCGCCCAACGACAACGCCGCGTTCGCCGTCAGCCCAAAGGACCAGTCGGACGGCCGGAGCAGCATGGAAAGGCTGTCAACGGTCTGCATCAGGTAGCTCAAGCGCGTGTCCGTGAGCTCCAGCGCGCCGTTGGCAAAGGTCCCCCGCCCGGTCGCAAAGGGCGCGTCGTCGTTGCGCTGGCCGCCGTTGACGGTGAAGGTAAAATTGGCTTCAGCCTGGCCCAGGATGTCCTTGGCGCGGAGGTTGGCGTCCATGACTCCCGTCAGCACAGGCAGACCGAACCGGGCCAGGGCGGCCCGCTTGACGTCAGTGTCCACATCCAGGCGGCCGTCTGAATATGAAGCCGTAACCTGGTACGACTCCCCTCCATCGTTGGCCAGGTTCAGGCTTGCTGACGCCCCGCCGCCGGCTGGCCAGATGAATTCCGCTCCGCCTTCCAATGACGAGAAGCGGTCGGCTAGCTTCATGTCGTGGAGCGAGCCGCCGTTCTGGTCAAAACTGCCTGACATGGACACGCTCGGTAGCCGAGCCGTGGTCGCGTCCGACGGCGTGGCCTCAAAGCGCGACAGCACGGCTTGCCAGGTCTGGCCCTCAAGAAGGGCCCCGGCGTCCACGGTGAACAGGAGTATCTCGCCTGCCAGGGCCACGGGCAGCGAATCCATGACCAAGGACGCGCTTGTTCCGGTACCCGTGCCCTTGAGGGACACCAGGAGCCCGTACGCACCCTGGATGAACAGGCTCTTGTCAAGGACGGAACCGGCCAGATCGTAGGGTATGTCCTGTACCTTGAAATTGGCGTCAAAGGACAGCCCTTGGGGCGACGAATAGTCGACCGAACCCGAGCCGGTCACCACATAGTCCCCTATGCGCGCGTCGAGCATGCCCAGCTCGGCGCTCTCCGAGTTGCCCTTGAAGGACAGTTCGACGCGGGCCGGCGTGGGCCCGTCATAGCTGAACACCGTTGCCGGCGAGCCGAAGGAGAAGGTCGACAGGTCGCTGAAAAAGGACAGCGAGCTTTCAATGCTGAGCCCCGCGGCGTAATCGTCAACCAGGGACCTGGCGTTGTCCGGCAGCAGGCTGGCCAGCCAGCCCAGGCCGCTGTTGTCCAGGCTGAGTGCAGCTTCTATATATGGTTTGCGTCCAAGGGCTGCGCGGCCTTCCAGCGTCAGGCGGGGTCTGGGAATAGCGGCCGGGTCGGGTTCCGAGCGCACCGGGGGCACAGCGTCCGCTTCCAGCCCAAAGGTCAGGCTCTGGCCCTCTGAATCCAGGGTAACGACGACGTTTTCCAGGGCTGGCACGTCCCCACCGAGGCGCTCTGAAGCCGCACGCCAGGACAGCCCCCTGCCTTCAATACTGAACGACGCCTCCAGAGCGTCCGTTCCGCTGGGGGCAAAAACCAGGTCCAGGGAGCCTGACGCTCCGGGAGCGGCCGGGAAAACCTGGCCAGAATAGGACAGCGACACTCCAGGCGACGCTATCCGCGCCTCGGCCACGGCGACGTTTGCCGCCGTGCCATCCGCCCTGAGCCGATAGGAAGCCCTGCCGCCCGGCAGGCCAAGGGGAAGCCTGCCTGACAGCGACGCGCCGATCCTTGTGCCGTCCAGGCTGAAATCCGTGGATACGGCAAGCGTGCCCGTTACGGTTGATTCAAGCCATTGGTTGGCGTCCTTGAACGCGTTACCCAAGCTGAGCACGGACGATGGTCGCCAGTCATCAAAATCCGCGCTGGCTCCCAGGGTGCCTGCCGCCGTGTCGTACTCAAACCCCAGTTCCCTGATGCCCGCGACTCCGTGCACCGACAGGTTTGCCCGATTTCCGTCCAGGCCTGCAAGAACGCGGATTTCCCTCAGCCTGCCCGCCGGGCTCTCGGCGGCCAGCTTTGCGGACACCAGGGCCGACGACGCATCCGCGTTCATGCTGCCTGTAAGCGCAAAGGGAGCCGTTATGGTGCCAAGGGTTGAAGACGTGCCGGTATCCAGGGTTATCTGGCCCGAGCCGCTCACGGAAAGGGACCCGTCGGGAGCGGACAAGAGGTCGGCGCGGCGCAGCTTGGCGCTTAGGGGCGGCAGCCCCGGCCCCCTGACACCGATAGTAACGTCTTCCAGAGCCAGTTCCAGGCGGCCAAGCTGGCCGCCGCCGTCCTTCAGCATGTCCAGAAGGCCGTCTATGCTGTCCCTGTCCTGTTCAAGGTCTATGTCCGCGGCCAGGCCGGTCACCGTAATCCCGTCCAACCCCGGCTTGCCGCGGATGAGCGACCACAGGTTGTAGTCAAGACGCACCCGGCGCACGGACAGCATGACGCGCTCTCCCCTGCGCACGACTATGTCCCGCAGGGAGAGGCCGCTGAAAATGGACGGGGACGCGCCCGCGTACGTTGCCTGTATGCCCAGAGCCTGGGTGTAGCGAGAAAGCGTGGCTTCCAGGGTGGACGCGACCAGGTCCAGCGACAACGCGTCGCCAAGAAACGATGCCGCGGCCCATGCTGACACCACGCCCGCGGTAAGCAGGATGACGATAATGAGTTTTGCGCGCGGCCGTTCAGTCACGCCCAAGACAGTATCACAGCGGGGATTCTTGCGCCAGAATACTTGCCCTCCTGGCCGCGTCGCGGGTATGCTCGCGCATCATGTCCGACGCGCCACGCATCCTTACGGGTTTTGTCGTTTTTGAAGGCATAGACGGCTCAGGGACCAGCACGCAGCTGCGTGTCCTGGACGCCCGCCTGTCCGGTCTTGGCATCCCGCATACGGTCAGCGCCGAGCCGACCGACGGTCCCGTTGGCAAGCTGATACGCGACGCTCTGGCCGGCCGGACGCCCCTGCTCCCCGAAACCGTGGCCAGGCTGTTCGCCGCCGACAGGGACGAGCATCTTCGCTCGACGGGCGGCATCCTGGATACCCTGGCGCAAGGCGGGCTGGCCATCAGCGACCGTTACATATTCTCGTCGCTCGCCTACCAGGGCCTGACCTGCGGGCGCGACTTTCCGCGTTTCCAGAACGCCGCCTTTCCCCTTCCCGAGCTGGTGGTCTACTTCGACGTGCGTACGGATACGTCCATGTCCCGCATGGCCGGACGCCATGCCCTGGATATCTACGAGAACCGAGACTTTCAGGACCGGGTGGCGGACGAATATAGGGCTGTCCTTGACTCATACGCATCGTCGGGGGTGGCCATCGTGCGGGTCGACGCATCCTTGCCGGTGGATTTGGTGTCCGAGGCCGTATGGGCCGCCGTGCACCCTGTGGCCGGGCGGTTGTTAAGGCCGGGCACGACGTAACAGGCCGCCGGCTCTTTATGGACCGTGCCGAGGGGCCGATATTAGGAGCATGAAGAAGGCCTTAGCCCTGGCGCTCGTCCTCCTTACCCAATTCTCATCGGCCGCGGCCTATCCTGTCTATTTCAAGGAACAATACTTCCGGCTGTACCACATCCACTACATCCAATACCCTGACGACACGATAGAGAACATATACTGGCTGGAGCAGGCCCAGAAGGCCGATTTCTGCAATCCCCTTTACGCCCTGGCCAAGATTCCTGACGAAAAACACTGGGAACGCTACCGATATCTTTTCAACATGCATATCGAGCTCAAGCTGATCGAGCAGCACCTGTATCTGGGCGCCAAGTTTGACAAACAGGTGGCGTATTTTTACAACGCGCCTTGGAAGCGGGAAAACCTGGAGAGCCTGGCCATAGCCGAAACGGCGTACCGGGCCGCCCTGGCCTATTGGGACAGCGCCAAGGCCTGGGCTCTGAAGGCTAACGAGCTACGCTGGACGCTCCTTCCGGACGTACAGTACTGGATAGACGAAGCGCAGAGAATAGCGACCGGCGAATTGGATTACGGCCGCATCATAGAGCGCCATCTAGAGCACCTGGCCAAGGTCCGCGCGGACTTTGAGGCCATGGACGAGGCCAGCTACTAGCCTGCCCTGCCTGTATCCCTGAAATCAGCGTATCAGCATGGCGTCGCCGTAGGAAAAGAAGCGGTAGCGCCGTTCCACCGCCTCACGGTACGCGGCCAGGATGCGTTCCCTCCCCGCAAAGGCCGACACAAGCATCAGCAGGGTGGATTCCGGCGTATGGAAGTTGGTAAAGAGCTGGTCGACCATCCTGAAGTGGTAGCCGGGCGTTATGAAAATAGAGGTTGATCCCGGCCCGGCGGCAAGCGTGCCGTTCTGGGACGCGCTTTCCAGGGTGCGCACGCTCGTCGTTCCCACGGCCATCACGGCGCGGCCTTCAGCCTTGGCCCGGTTGACCGCGTCGGCCGTGTCGTCCGGCACCGTGTAGCTTTCCTCGTGCATGCGGTGGTCTTCTATGTTGTCGGCCCTGACCGGCAGGAAGGTGCCAAGGCCGACGTGAAGGGTGACAAAGCGCAGGTCCACGCCCCGCTCGGCAAGCCTGTCCAAAAGCTCTTGCGTGAAGTGGAGGCCGGCCGTTGGCGCCGCCGACGACCCCGCGTTTCGGGCGTACACGGTCTGGTACCTGGACGCGTCCTGGGCAGAATCCGGCCTGCGTATGTACGGCGGCAGGGGCAGGTGGCCGTGGCGTTCCAGGTAGGAATCGTCGAGCTCGCGGCTGAATTCCAGCACCCTCTCGTCGGGTCGAACGGCGACTATTTCCGCTCCAAGGCCTTCGGGCAGGCAGAGCGTCTTGCCCACGGTCTGTTTGGCCATGCGCGTGGTGATGGCGGCCCATAGCCGCTCCCCCTCACGTCTGAGAAGGAGCACTTCCACCCTGCCCCCGGTCGCGCTGGACGCAAAGAGGCGCGCCCGCCGGACCCGCGAGTCGTTGAACACCATGACGGTGCCCGGCTCTACCAGGTCGGGAAGGTCCGCCACCATGCGGTGCCCCAGAGCTCCGCTGTGACTGTCCAGCGTGAGGAGCCGTGACGCCCCCCGTTTGGCTGCCGGTTCCTGGGCTATCAGCTCCTCGGGGAGCTCAAAACTGAAATCCGTTGTCTTCATGCTTTGGTGCGTATCCTAGGTGCCTGTAGGCCAAGGGAGTGGCTATGCGCCCCCGGGGGGTGCGCATCAGAAAACCGGCCTGGATCAAATAGGGCTCCAGGTAGTCCTCCAGGGTTTCAACGCTCTCCGACGTTGACACGGCCAGGGTCTCAGCGCCCACGGGACCCCCGCCGAATTTTTCTATGATGGTGGCCAGCACGTCCCGGTCATGTCGCTCCAGCCCGTACGCGTCCACTTCCAGGCGCCCGAGTCCGCGCCGGACCACGTCCGCGTCCACGGTGGCCTTGCCGTCCACCTGGGCAAAGTCGCGCATCCGCCGCAGGAGCCGATTCGCCACGCGTGGCGTTCCCCGGCTGGCGTCTGCAAGGAGCCCGGCGGCGTCGATATCGAGGGCCATGCCCAGTATGGCCGCTGACCGCGACAATATGGCTACCATGTCGGTTTTGTCGTAGAAGCCGAGGCGCACGTTGATGCCAAAGCGGCTGACCAAGGGACTGCCAACCATGCCTGCCCTGGTGGTGGCGCCCACAAGGGTAAAAGGCGGCAGCGGTATGCGCAGGGTGCGGGCGCTTGGCCCCTGGCCTATGATAAAGTCCAGTTCGCCGTCCTCCATGGCCATGTACAGCATTTCCTCTATGGCCGGTTTCAGGCGGTGCACCTCGTCGATGAAGAAGACGCTCCTGGGTGACAGCGTGGTCAGAATTCCCGCCAGGTCCTTGGGTTTCTCCAGGGCCGGAGCGCTGGTTACCTTGAATTCTACGTCCAGCTCGCGCGACAAGATGCCGGCCAGGGTGGTCTTGCCCAGGCCGGGAGGGCCGATCAGAAATACGTGGTCCAGGGCCTCTCCCCGGTTTTTGGCAGCCTGGATGAACACGGCAAGGTTGTCCTTGACGCCTGCCTGGCCCAGGAACTCGGACAGGAAACGGGGCCTGAGGACATTCTCCCGCTCGTCCTCGCCCGGCTGGTAGGCCCCTGATACGATGGTGGTTGCGTCCATGGCCTTAGGCTCCGCTCAGCGCCATCATGGCTCGGCGGAAAATCTCGCGTTCCCGTTCGGCAGGTTCCACCGCCGCTATGGCCGGGTCGGCTGCGGCCGTCCTCACGGCGTCCTGTGCCTTTCTGCGCTCGTAGCCGAGGTCGACCAAGGCCCGGACGATGTCCTCGTGGGGGCCGTCTGCGTCAGCGCCTGGGCGCGGCGGCAGGGACGAAGGCAGCTTGCCCTTCAGGCTGAACACCAGCTTCTGGGCAGTCTTCTTGCCAAGGCCGGGTATGGATTCGAGCCGCGCCAGGTCTTCTGAGTCCAGGGCTCGTTCAAGGTCGGCCGCTCCTATGCCCCCGAGTATCTTCAGGGCCTGCTTGGGGCCTATGCCCTCAACGGTCAGAAGCTCGTGGAAAACGGTCCGCTCGTCCTCCGCGGGAAAGCCGAACAGCCGCATCTGGTCCTCGCGGTGCAGCAGCCACGCAAGGACGCGGGTCTGGTCGCCTACGCGGCCAAAAGCGTCCACCGAACGAGCCGGCACGGAGAATTCCCATTCGATGCCGTGGTTCTCCACCCGTATGCTATCGGCACCCTTGTGTACCAGGGTGCCGCTGATGGCATTGATCATGACGGCAGTATACCAAGCTTGGAAGCTCCTGTCATGGTAGGAAGCGAGCCCATTCAGTTCAGTTCCGGATGTTCGCAGCGGGCTATCATGTTCCTGAAACCCGGGCAGCTTTCCATAAGCTGGCTGTATACGCCCTTGGCTTCCAGGCGGCCGTCCTTGAGAAACAGGATGGCGTCCGCGCGCCTGAGCACGGCCTCGCGGTGCGTTGCCACCAGGTAGCTCGCGTCGCCTCCTTTGGCCATAAGGCGATCCCACAGCCGCCGTTCCGTCTCCACGTCCAACGCGCTCGATATGTCGTCCAGTACCATAAGCCTGGCCCCGCGGGCAAACATCCGGGCCGCCGCGGTTCTCTGCAGCTGGCCACCAGACAGTCGGACGCCCCGAGGCCCGATCTGCGTAGCAAGACCATCGGGCATGAGCTCAAGATCGTCCTCTAGGCACGCGTCGCGCATGGCGCGGTCAAGCAGGTCCGGATCGTGCGGAAGCCCGAGCAAGATGTTGCGGCCCAGGCTGTCAGAGAAGAGCCTGGGAACCTGCGGCGTGTACGCGGCCCGGGGAGCGTCCCAGTAATCCCCGCGAGCGGAAACCGACGCCGCGGGAGTTTCCTGGCCGTTCCAGCGCACGTGGCCAGAGTCAACGGGAAGGAGCCCGACCACGCATTTAAGGAGGGTGGTCTTGCCTGAGCCCACGGGTCCGGTCACGGCCACAAGGCTTCCGCCTTCAAGCATGAAGGACACGCGGTCCAGGCTGAATGTGGCCGCGTGCGGGCCTGAACTCCCGGTATGGCCGCGGGTTGCGTCCAACCCGGCGACCGAGGCTGGATCGTCGTCGTCATGTTGGCGGGGCGCGGAGTAGGTGAAACACAGATCCTTGACCTCAAGGGAGCGCAGGGGCTCAACGGGCCGGGCGGCCAGGTCAAGCGACGAGTCAAATGGTTTGTCCAGCCTCAGTCGGCGCCTCCGCGCCGGGGTGCCTGGCGGTTCCGGGCTGGTGAGCGTTTCCATGCGTTCTATGGCCACGTCGTTGCGCTTGAGCTCGGCCAGGAAGAGTCCTCCCCACCTGAACACGCCGAGCACCGCCCACAGGTAGGACGTGAACAGCATGAAGTCGCCCACGGTGAACGCGCCCTTGGTCATCGAAGCGGCTGCTCCCAGGAGTATGATGCCGGCCGCGAACTCCATAAGACCGGCGTTCAAGCCGCGCAGGAGGGTAAAGAAGAATTCCGACCTGACCGAGTCGCGCAGGCGCTTGTGGTTCCTCCTGCGGAATTCCGCCAGGAACAATGACTCGGCGCCCATGGTCTTGACGGTCTGCACGCAGTTGAACATGTCGCCTATCAGGGAGCTGACCTCGCCGGCAGAGCGCCTGGCCTTGTCCGCCAGGGGTTCGACGCGTTTCCTGAGCATATTGATGAGCCAGAACACCAGGGCAAGCGGAATGCACACCGTGAGCGTGACCGCCGGGTTTATGGACATCATGATCCAGAACGCCACCACTCCTGACGCCAGCATGCTGGCCATCTCGAAGAGGAAATGGAACATGCCGGGTATCTTCAGCGTGTCCGTGCTCAGGGTGTTCAGGCATTGTCCCTCGCTCAGGGGGCGTCCTTTCTTGCGGTCCAGGGGCAAGGGCAGCCCGCCTGGCCGCTTAAGGATGCGCTCCATGATGTTGAGCGACAGGAGAGCCATGGAAAAACGGCTCACCCTGATGGACGTATACATGTTCGTGGCCATTCCCGCCACCCGGAACATTTCAGCAATGGTGAGGAGGGCCAGAGCCGCTCCCAGCCCAAAGCTGGGCCCCGGGTCGCCGTTCAGGTGGTTGATGAAGGCGCGGGCTATGTAGCCGCCGGACAGGAACACCACTATGTTGCTCGCCTGCATGGAAGCGAAGAACGACGCCACCAGGGCGGGAAAGGATTTCAGGAGGCCGTACAGGTATTTCAGGGTGTTCACGCCAAGGCCTCCTCGAGTCCGGCCCGGAGGAGGGCGCTGTACCGGCTGTCCTGGCGTTCCTCCAGATCGACGCGGCGGCCGAATTCGATGACGCGGCCTTCCTCAAGCACGGCAATTGTGTCCACATCGCGCAGGGTTTCCAGCCGGTGGGCTATGATCACGGCCGAGCGGCCGCGCAGCAGGGCCGATACGGCGTTCCGCATGGCGCGCTCGGTGGCTGGATCAAGGCGCGACGACGCCTCGTCCATGACGACCAGGGCAGGGTCGCTCAGGAATACCCGGGCCAGGGCCAGGAGCTGGGCTTCCCCGGCCGACAGTCCGTGAATGCCGTTCAGCTTGTACGCAAGGCATCCGGGCTTGCCCCGTACCCAGCCGTCCATGCCCACGGACCTGAGGGCTTCCCATATCCTGTCGTCCGGAATTTCCTGGTTGAACAGGGTGATGTTGTCGCGCACGGACGCGTTTAAGAGCTCGACTTCCTGCGTGACCATGGCGACCATGGAGCGCAGGCAGGCCGGATCCAGCTCGGCGGGGCTTGCCTCGGTGTTGCCGTCGCTGAGCACCACGCGGCCGCGCACGGGATCATACATGCGGGCTATGAGTCGGGCCACCGTGGTCTTGCCGCTTCCCGTCCGCCCGAGGAGTCCGAGACTCTGCCCGGGGGCAAGATCCAGGCTGACGCCGTGGAGCACGTTCTCGTCGTCGTAGCCAAAAAAGACGCTCTCAAGGCGTACGCCCAGTCCGCCGCTCGGCTTGAGCGTCGCGCGTCCCGGCGAGAGCCTCGGACGCTGACCTAACAGGTCAGCTATGCGTTCCAGGCTGGCCTGGGCGGTGGCCGCCCACATAAAGCTTTCCTGGATCATGTAGATGGGGTTTTCTAGCTTGGCAATGTACATGAGCACCATGGCAAAGGCGCTCACGCTGAGCGCGCCGCCAAAGGCACCGGAACTCAGGGTATATGCCAGAGCATAGGCGGAGAACAGCACCACGCCCGGAAGGACGTTGGATACGGTGTTGACCGGCAGGAGGGCCAGGGACACGCGGTAGCGTTCCCCGTAGCGGCCCTCCAGGCGGTCCAGCATCACGCCCGTGGAACCCGACGCCTGTATGTCTTCTCTGCCCTGCACCCATTCCTGGAGGTCTCCGGACAGCGCGGCGTGCACCTCACGCACGTTGGCTATAAGGGGAACGCGGGCCTTATTGATGCGCGGGAAGACGGCCAGCACCACAACGCTCACGAACATGGCGCTGGTACCAAGCCGCCAGTCCTCCAGCCAGAGGAACACGATAACGCCGACGAACAGGCAGCCGGTGGACACCAACTCGGTGAACAGGGTGGAAAAATAGGCCCTTGTCTCGTTCACGTCGTTGTCCAGGCGCTCCATCAGCTCCCCGGGTTTGTGGGTTTTGTGAAAGTCCATGTCCAGGGCAAGGCAATGCGCCGCCAGGTCCTCCCTCAGCTTGTTGGTTGCCCGCCAGGCGACCAGCTCTCCCAGATAGGTACGTGCCAGATTCAGGCCCTGCGCGGCGAGGGCCAGGGCCATGAACGCCAGGGCCGTCCATAACAGCCGCCCGGGCTCGGTGCCAGCCTGGGCCTGGTCAAGGAAGCGCCTGACGATCTGCGGACTGGCCAGGGCCGCGCCCGTGGCTGCCAGGGTCAGGGCCAGGAGCGCGGCAAGCCTGCCCCGCTCTGCCCAGGCATAGGTGAGGAAGAATGTTCTTTTGGTCATGGCTATGGACCCTCGTGGCCGCTGACGGGCCGGTCGAGCCCACCGCTTGACAGGGGGCGGCGGGCAAAGAGCGTGACTATAGCAGACCGGTCATGCAGGAGGCAAGAGAAATCGTATCAGCGGATGCCGGGCAGCGTCATGTGCTGGCAGTGGCACAGCGCCACTGCCAGGGCGTCAGCGGCGTGGTCCGGTTTGGGCACATCGCCAAGGCCGAGCACCAGGCGCACGAAATTCTGCACGTCGGCCTTGCGGGCGCTTGCGGACCCGGCGGCTGCCTGCTTGACCGCGTTCGGTAGGTATTCAAAGGGAATGAGCCCTCGGTCGCGGAAGGCAAGGCGGATAACGCCCCTGGCTTCCGCAACGCCCAGGGCGCTGGTCACGTTGCGGGAGAAAAAAAGGCCTTCCATGGCCACCTGGCCGGGATTCCAGGTGTCAGCAACGGCCACCAAGCTGTCCCGTATGCTGGCCAGGCGTTCGGCCAGGGGAGCGTCGGCAGGGGTCGATATGCAGCCATGCCCCCGATAAAAAAGACGGGCGCCGTCCATGTCGACGACGCCCCATCCCACGGAAGCAAGGCCGGGATCCACGCCCAAGACGCGGACCGGGGCCCTAGGCACGGTTATTCCTCATCCATCTCGGGCAGGTTGGCATTGTGGTACACGTTCTGGACGTCGTCGTTTTCCTCAAGGCGGTCGATCATCTTGGCGACTTTCTTGCCGGATTCCACGTCCATGTCCACGTAGCTGTCCGGAACCATGGACACCTCGGCGCCGTCGGTTTCCATGCCCTTGGCGTTGATGGCGTTCAGAACGGCCTCAAAAGCCTCCGGCGTGGTATACACCACGATTTCACCGTCCTCGTTGACGATGTCGTCTGCGCCGGCGTCCAGGGCCACTTCCATGACCTGGTCTTCAGAGTATTTCTCCCCGTCCAGGGATATGACGCCCTTGCGGTTGAACAGGCGGGTAACGGCGTTTGCTGTGGCCAGGGAACCGCCGGCCTTGTTGAGGATATTGCGAACCTCGGCGGCAGCGCGGTTTTTGTTGTCGGTCAGCACTTCGACCAGCACGGCTATTCCGCCCGGGGCGTACGCCTCGTATACGAGCTCTTCAAAGGTCGAGGCACCGAGTTCGCCGGTGCCCTTCTTGATAGCCCGCTCGATGTTGTCTTTGGGCATGTTCGCGGCGCGGGCCTTGAGAACCGCGGTGCGCAGGCGGGCGTTGGTGTCAGGATCGCCTCCGCCCATGCGAGCGGCTATGGAAATTTCCTTAATAAGTTTGGTGAACATCTGGCCGCGCTTGGCGTCGGCGGCACCCTTCTTGTGTTTGATGGTCGCCCATTTGCTATGGCCTGACATATTGACTCCTTGCGAGCGGAATGCGGGGTCGATGTGCAAGGGCCCCAAGGGTAAACACAGGCCTGGTGGGGCCAGGCGCTTGAAATTCAGGGGCCGTACGCGCTTGAACCGTCAATGACCATAGCACACGGCGCAGGCAACTGTCAACGATACGGCAGAAAACGCAAGAAGACGCGAAAAACTACAGGATTCGCGCTTCGTTGTGGATGCCAAGCGCCTTTTCCCCGGTATCAAATGAGTACGGGTCCGTATGACGGGCAAAAAAAACACGACCGGGCCGGCGTGCGCTTGGACACCGGCTCAGTCGTATGAAGGGGAAAGCGGCAGGACCGTGTTAGTGTCCTGCCGGTTTGCACAGTCTGTTCAGCGCGGCCGCTTGCTCACGGCTATACGATTGTTCTTTGCTCCGGCCTGGAGGAGTTCCATGCGGAGCTTGTCGTACCAGCTGAAGTCGAAGGGCTTCTTGTTCCTGACGGTCCACTTAAGGGCCGCTTCCAGGTCGTCCTTGCACGACTCGCAGAGGTCAAATTCCCGGAAGTGGTAAAAGGTCCGGCCGGGGATGGGATCAGAGACTTCTTTCTTGCAGATATCGCAGAACAACTGCTTCATGTCGCTACTCCTCGCATGCGATCGATGCCGATAAGTGTATCGTATCGCGTTGTCTCTGTCGAGCGTTTTTCGCCGCGCCTTGGCGTACCGGGCGCGTGTGGCCCACGGATGGCGCCCGAGAGGAGTATACATGTCCATTTTGAGCATACACGGCAGGAAATACGGGGCGGGCTCACCCCTTATTGTGGCCGAGGTGGGTACCGGCCACAACGGGGACAGGGTCAAGGCGGCCGAGCTCATCGCGGCGGCCGTGGACTCGGGCGCGGGTTGCGTGAAATTCCAGCATGTGTACGCCGACGAGATTATTCACCCGCTCACGGGCGTCGTCCCCCTTCCCGGAGGACCTGTCGCCCTCTACGATCGTTTCCGGGCGCTGGAAACCGGGCTGGACTTTCTCTCCTTCCTCAAGGACGAGACCGAGCGCCGCGGCGCCCTTTTCCTCTGCACGCCGTTCGGGAAAAGGAGCGCCAGGGAGCTGCGCGACCTTGGCGTCGTAGCCATGAAGGTCGCGTCTCCGGAACTCAACCACGAGCCCTTGCTGGACGAGCTGTCGTCCTATGGCCTGCCGGTCATCCTATCGTCTGGGGTGTCCACGCTCGCGGACATAGAGCGGGCTGTCGGGCTGTTTTCCGCCAGGCCCGCGTACCAGGACGGCGTTTCTCTAGCCCTGCTCCACTGCGTGACCGCGTATCCAGCGCCTGAACGTGACTACAACCTGCGTATCCTGCCCGTTTTGTCGACGCTTCTAGGCATGGCGCCTGGAGTGTCCGACCATTCCATGGACCCGGTACTGGTGCCTGCGCTTGCCGCGGCGGTCGGCGCCGTCGTCATTGAGAAGCACCTATGCCTGTCCCGCGACGACCCTGGCCTGGACGATCCCATAGCCCTGCCGCCTGGGCAGTTCGCGGCCATGGTTCGGGCCGTCCAGGACGCAGCGGGGCGTCCCCTGGAGGAAACCGCCCTTACCCTGTCCAGAGACTACACACCCGAGCTGGTAGAAGCCGTCCTTGGAAACGGCCGCAAGCGCCTGGCATCCAGCGAGGCGGATAATTATGGACGCACCAACCGGTCCCTGCACGCGCGGACAGCCATTCGAGCCGGTCAGGCGTTCACGGAGGGCAATGTAGCCATCCTACGCACGGAAAAAGTGTTGCGCCCCGGCGTGCAGCCGCGCTTTCTGCCCATCGTTCTTGGACGCCTGGCCGCAAGGGATGTTCCTGATGGGCAAGGCATACGCTGGGAAGACGTCGGCGGACCGGTCGACGCACAGGCTGTCAGCCCAGGCTGACCACCGTTTTGCCGTGCCCGCCCTCCTCCGGCCGGGCATAATGGAAATCGGCCACGCCCGGGTAGCGCGACAGGGTTTCCCGCACACCCTGCTGGAGCACGCCCTCTCCCGTGCCATGTATCACCGAGAAACCGTGGAGACCTTCCAGCACGGCCGCGTCCAGCTGGCGTTCCAGCGCCTGGATCGCCTCCCCGAGCCTGAAACCGCGCACGTCCAGTTCTATGACCGCTCGGTTGGACCTGCTCGACGCAGCCTCCACGCTGATGCTGGGGGCGCGCATGGCAAGATCCTGCGTCACTTCCAGGTCCGCCTCGTCCACGGTCAGCCTGAGAGCGTCGGTCTCCACCACCCAGGAACCTTTTTTTGCCGCCCTCAGTACCCTGCCCCGCCTGCGTGCCGGCAGGACCAGGACCGAGGTCCCGGCCTTGATCTCCTCGGGAGGGCGCGCGCCTGTCTTGAGCTTGCGCTCGTCGGCGCGGAGCTGCCTGTCGGCGTCGGCTACCTTTACATCCAGGTCGGCCAAAAAGTCCTTGACCTCCTGGGTTTTTTCCCTGGTGAGCTCGCCTTCTCGCACGGCCCGCACCAGGTTCTCCAGGGTCTTGCGGCTTTCTGCCAGGAGGTTTTTGAGCTCGGCGACTCCCTGGGCGCGCAGCTCGGTTTCCTTCTGCCTGAGCTTCAGTTCCTTGAGGTCTGCCTTGCGCTGTTCTTCCATGGCGTCCCTAAGGCGCCTGCGTTCCTCGTCCTTCATCTGCTCGAGCTCGCGGTGCTTGGCCGACAGGCCGCGTATCATGGCGGATATGTCGGTGCGCTCGTCCTTGAGGTAAGCGCGGGCTCCCTCCACCAGTGTGTCCGGCAGGCCGTTGCGCCCGGCTATTTCCAGGGCACGGCTCTCT
This sequence comes from Spirochaetales bacterium, assembly GCA_016928955.1. Taxonomy (GTDB): domain Bacteria; phylum Spirochaetota; class Spirochaetia; order Treponematales; family UBA12059; genus JAFGJV01. The sequence goes on along the minus strand of JAFGJV010000004.1, from coordinate 235,299 downwards.
CCGGGCACGCCCATGAGGATGCGGTAGGTGGGTGACAGGGTCGTCTTGTCAAAATCGACGCTAGCGTTCAGGACGGCTTCCTTGGTGTAACCGTAATTCTTCAGGATGCCGTGGTGGGTGGTTACCAGGGTCAGGGCGCCGGCGGCTATGAAGTGGTCCAAAAGGGCCATGGCAATGGCGCAGCCCTCCTCGGGGTCGGTGCCCGAACCCAGCTCGTCCAACAGCACCAGGCTTGAGGGGCCGGCGCCTGACACGATGTCTGCGATGGTCCTCATGTGACCCGAGAACGTGGACAGGCTCTGGTCCATGCTCTGCTCGTCGCCTATGTCTGCCCACACCCCGTCAAAGACCTGCATGGCCGTGCCTAGTGCCGCCGGCACCGCAAGGCCGAACTGGTTCATCAGCGCGAACAAGCCCGCCGTTTTGAGCGACACGGTCTTACCGCCGGTGTTCGGCCCGGTGATGATGAGTACGCGCGCGTCCTCGGGCAGGCGAAGGTCTATGGGCACGGCTTTGCTCCCGAGCACGGGGTGCCTGGCGCGAATGAGCTCCATGCCGGCCGCCCGGGGCTCGGCAAAGGTGCCGTCGTTCATGTGGGAATAGCGGGCGCGGGCGTACAGGGCGTCAAAGGACGCGCACGCCGCGCGAGCGGCAAGGACCGCGTCATGGTGGACGTGGAGGGCGGCCGTGGCGTCCCTGAGTATCCTGGCCAGCTCGCGCTGGTAGCGCGCCTCTTCCTCCACCAGCTCGTTGTTTTTCTGCACCAGGAGTTCTGGTTCTATGAACACTGTCTGGCCCGTGCTGGACACCTCGTGGACTATGCCCTTGACCTTGGTCTTGGATCCCGAGCGGACCGCAAGTACCGTGCGGCCGTCACGCTGGGTCGGCACGTCGCTCTGGAGGGCGGCCCTCAGCGATTCGTCCTGGAAGTAGGCGGCTGTGGTCTTCTGGATATCGGCGTTGATTCTCTGGATGCGGCTGCTGATCTCCCTGAGCTCGGGCAGATCCCGGATGACGCAGTCCCTGCCGACGATCCGGAACACGGCCTGGGAAACGGCGCCGAGGTCAGGACAGGCTGAGAGCTCCGACGCCAGTGCCGGGTGCCTGGCCTGACCCAGCCAGCGGCGCTCGGCCTCATACGCGTCGGCCCACATGCCCAGGGCCCACAGCTCCTCGATGGCAAGGCAGGTGCCTTCCTTGGCTATGACGCGCACAGAGTCCTCTATGGGCGCGTAGCTGCAGGCGGGTACTCCCTTGCCCTCTCGGAACAGGTAGCGGACGCTCTCGGCACGGGCCTTGAGTTCGGCAACGGCGTCCGTGTCGGTGAGCGGCAAGGCTGCTTGAATTGAGGCCGCTCCCTCCGGGCTGAGGGCGTATTCGGCAACCGAATCGCGTATGCGGGGAAAATCCAATAAGTTCAGCGCGTGGTCATTCATCGTTGTCGTTTCCATCGTCGTCGCCAGAATAGCGCCTGGCCACATGCCTGGGCCGGCCGACTTTTCTGGCGTAGGTTTTCGTATCCTCAAGCTCGGAAAGGATACGCAGATAGCTTTCGTAACGGTCGGGGTGGATCCTCCCGTCCTCTGCGGCGGCGCTGACGGCGCAGCCCGGTTCATCCACGTGCATGCAGCGGGCACCAAGCGAGCAGCCGGCGGACGTTGTCCTGATTTCAGGAAAGCAGGCCCCCAGGGATTCAGGCGCCATTCCGCGCACGGCCAGGCGCCTGAATCCCGGCGTGTCTATTACTCTCGTGGCGCCGTCTGCCAGCTCTACCAACACGGCGGCCACCGTGGTGTGCCTACCCCGCTCGTATTTCTCGCATACCTCGCCGACCTTGAAGCCGAGCCCCGGTTCCAGGGCGTTCAATAGGGAGCTCTTGCCCACCCCGGATTGCCCCACAAAGGCAGCGGTCTTGCCCCTGATTGCCGATGCCAGCTCGTCCAGCCCGCCACCGCTCTCCACGCTGGTCCTGATGACGCTGAAGCCTATCCTGAGGTAGTCGTCGCAGCGCTCGGCCACGTCATCGTCCACGCCCAGGTCTTCCTTGTTGAGCACGATCAAGAAGGGCAACCCTTCGCTGGCCGGCTCGAGCGACACTCTGTCTATAAAACGAGGCCTGAACGGCGGGAGGCGGGCGCTGGTCACGCACACCACCAGGTCCATGTTGGCGGCTATGGCCTGCACGGCCCTGCCCTTCTCGTTATAACGCCAGAACAGGGAGCGGCGCGGCACCAGCGACGTGATGGTGCCGCTGCCTGCCGACGCGGGCTCGTAGGACACCAGGTCGCCTGCGGCCAGGGGATTATAAAAGCCCTCGGTGCCCTTGAGCCGCTTGCTTTTGAGACCGCAGCGGATAACGGATCCGTCCTCCGCCCGCACGGAAAACGCGTTGTTTGCGCCAGAGAGAACAAGGCCTATCATGCGTACAGCGAGCCGGCCGGTTCCAGGCCAAAACGAGCGGCGAACGACGCGTATTTGTCGCCAAAGGGATCCGGCCCCGTGAGATACATGAGGTCGGGGCCATCCGGCCTGTTGTCGGCCAGTCCCGGCCCGGCCGCGAGCACCCGCCTGAGCTGGGCTATGACTCCGTCACGGGAGTCGATTATCCGCACGCCCGGCCCCGATGCCTCGGCGAACTCGGAGGCAAGATAGAGGAAATGCGTGCAACCGAGTACGATGGCGTCCACCCCTTCCGCTTTCATGGCATCGACGCTGGGCCTGACTGCCGCCAGGCGTTCAGCGTGGGTGGCCTTGAACAGCTGGTCCTCAACAAAGCGCACAAGGTCCTGGTCGCCCCGAAGCACCACCCGGCAGTCGCCAGCCCAGCGTTCCACCAGGTCTAGCACGTACGGGTCCCGCGTGGCGGCCGCCGTGGCCACAAGGCCTACACGCTTTGCCCTCGAGCCCTGGGCTGCCGGCTTGATGGCCGGTACGGTACCCACGATGGGCAGGTTAGCATGGGCTTTCCTGAGCTCGGACAAAGCCGCGGCCGACGCCGTGTTGCACGCCACGACCACGGCCTTGGGCCGGTGGGCGGTAGCCAGTTCGGCCAGAGCCCTGAGCGACAGCCCGACGATTTCCTGCCTGGTCTTGGCGCCGTAAGGGAATCCTGCCCTGTCAGCCAAATATATGTAGCGCTCTCCGGGAAGGAGCCGTTTGGCCACCTCCAGGTAGGGCAAACCGCCAACCCCGGAATCGAAAAAGGCGACGGGGCGCTGTGTTCCTGTATCTCTGCTCATGGTGCTTCCGGTGTCTAGCGTGGCGTACGAATCCGGACCGTCAGCCAAACAGCTTGTCGAAGGCCTTTTTGGCGTCATCAACCGGTTTTGCGCCGCCGGCTTCCACCTTGGCCACTGGCGAAAAGTACTCGCAGAAATTGTTGCGGTCCTTGTCCTTCACTTCCTCTGGCACCGTCTCCGCGCAATCGCGGTAGACGCCGGGCTTGTAAAAGCGGCAATGCCTGCAGGTATGTATGTCCTTGCCGCAGTCCGGGCATACGTCGCGGAACATGATTTTGCCCTTGGGCAGGGGCGAGCCGCAGAAGAGGCACATGGGGCTAGTGTACGTTCACCGAGGGCGCTTTGGCAAGCATGGAGCTTGCGGGGCGGCCGATAAGCGGAGTATGCTGTCGTGCGGAGCCGCCTTGCGCGGATAAGGCCGGATGCGGTTCTGGCAGGCTGTTTGCCAACACGAGGGGAGGGGCTGTGTATTCGTTCAAGCGCTGTTCTGCGCCGGGCTGCGAGGCTACCGTCCTCTCGGGTAGCGAGTTCTGCGCGTCCCACCACCCGGATCCCAAGGCATACGCCGAAGACACCCTGACGCGGCTGGCGGGTACGCACACCATCAAGAACGAGAACCTGTCCGGGCTGATGCTCGAGGGAGCGGACCTGTCGGGCAAGCGCTTCTACGCGTGCTCGTTTGCCAGGTCAGCCCTCAAGAACGTCACGTTCGCGGGATCGCTGTTCAGAATGTGTTTTTTCGACTTCTGCCAGGCCGATTCCTGCGATTTTTCCGGGGTGGACGCCCAGTTCTGCTCCTTTGCCGGCGCGCGGCTCTTCAACGCATCCTTCGAGAATTCCGAGCTCATACACAACAATTTCAACGGGCTGGCAGCCGAGTCGTGCACCTTCAGCTTTTCCAACCTGTATAACTCGCGCTTCATGATGGCCAATTTCCGGTCCACCGATTTTGTGGACTGCAACCTGAAAAACGCTTGGCTCATAGACACGGTGGAGAACGAAGTGTCATGGAAATACTCCAACCTGCAGGAAGCCGTGCGCTCCATGGAGGACGCCGAGTAATGACGGTATTTTTTCACTACTCGCTGTACGGCTTCGCCAACGTGTACCTGGTCGGCAATGACGACAACGGCCAGGCCTTCGTGGTCGACCCTGCCGCCTTTACCACCGGGCTTTTGTCCTTTATCGAGGGCAAGGGATATTCGGTCACGGCCGCCCTCATCACCCACAACCATATCCACCACGTGGCCGGCCTCAAGACCCTGCTACGGGTGTACGACGCGGAAGTATACTCAAACAACGCCGAGATAGACGGAGTGCCATGCAGGCTCGTGCACGACGGTGACCGCTTTACGGCCTCTGGGTTGGACGTGGAGGCCATATCGGTGCCCGGGCACAGCGCTGACTCCGTGGTGTTCCGTGTCGGCAAAATACTCTTCTCGGGCGACGCTATCTTTGCGGGCACCATAGGGTCGACCATGAGCCAGTACAGCCATGGGCTCCTCCGGGACCAGCTGGAACAGAAAATCCTTTCGCAGAGCGACGACTGCCTTATCCTGCCAGGTCACGGCCCTCCGTCCAGCGTGGCGGCCGAGCGGCAGTTCAACCTTGGCCTCAGGCAGTCAAAGGCCGAGGCCCTGCGCGCCCGCTACGAATTCTTCGTGTGACGGCCCGAGGGGCTTCCGCCTTCCGCTCGGGCGGTCCGTGCGAGCGTCATTTACAAGCGGGGGAAAGAGCGTATACTTGTGCCTTGAGGCGTCGGGCCGCGGCCGGACGCCGACACACGCAACAAGGAGAAGCTATGAGGAAGACATGGATGACGCTCGCCGCTGTCATGCTCCTTACGACCCTGGGGGCAGCGTCGGCATGGGCGACTGACGTGCTGGGCGTCTGGAAGATCATAGACGACAAGACCAACAAGCCCACGGCCTACGTGTACCTGTACATGTTCGACGGCAAATTGTACGGACGCATGGTGGCCACCATTGACGAGGATACGGGCCTTGTGGACGACACCTTGGCCACCAAGAAACACGTTGCTGACGAGCTTGCCGGCGATCCCCCCATGTGCGGCCTGGATTTTGTATACGGCATGCAGCTGAAGGGCAAGGACTGGAAGGGTTCCATCATCGATCCCAAGGACGGCAAGGTGTACGACTGCACCATCAAGCGAGACGGCAACAAGCTGATCGTGCGGGGTTCGCTCCGGGGTACCGGGGGCCTTCTCGGCCGGAACCAAACCTGGCTGCTGGCCGGTCCCTCCGAGCTGCCCAAGGATTTCACCCTGCCCAATCCGTCCAGTTTTGTTCCCGTCATACCCACCAAGAAGAAAAAGTAGGACGTTCGGGCGCTATCGACGCGCCTTGTATGCCATGGCCGCCTCGAACAAACGGGGCGGCTTTTCTATAGACTCCTGGGCCTGAACCACGGCCAGGCAGCCCGAGCCCTGGCTGGCTTCCAAAATGGCGAACAGGCTGGACGCCGCTTTCCCCAGGGCCGAGGGAGCGTCCCTGTTCTTGAGGTAATTCCCCAGGAACAAGGCGGAAAACAGGTCGCCGGATCCTTTTGGGGGGCTTGCAAACGGAAGGCGCGGCGTCATCAGGGTCCACGGCTTGCCCGAGTCGCTCAGGTAGAAGCCCGTGCGCTCCTCGCCCGGAGGGCTGAAGCTGGTGATGATCACCACCCTGGGCCCCAGCTCATGTATGGCCGCAGTCACCCGTTCCGCGTCGGCAAGGTTGTTGACCACGGAACCCGCAAGCACTTCCGACTCAAAGAGATTCGGAATCACTATGTCCGCCGCCGGGCAGGCTTCCCGTGCCATGAAACCCGGCACGTCTGGCCTGACGTAGAAGCCGGCGGGCTTGTCGCCCATGACGGGGTCGCAGCAATAGAGGGCCGACGGGTTGTCACGCTTGACTGCCCGTACGGCGCCCAGTATGGACCTGCCCGTGTCAGCGTCGCCCACGTAGCCTGATAGCACAGCGTCGCACGAACCCAGGGCACCCAGCCCGTCCAAGGCTCCTACGATATCGGCCACGTGGTCCGCGCCAAAGCTCGCTCCCTTCCAGCCGGGGGTGCCGGTATGGCTGGAAAACTGGACGGTGTTCAACGGCCACACGTCTATGCCCATGCGCTCGAGGGGAAATACGGCGGAGCGGTTGCCTACCCTGCCGCGCACCACATGCGACTGAATGGACAGCACGGTCATGTTGATCCCTCTCTCCGGTCCGCTTCCATCATGCACGCCACCAGCGCTGAATTGAGCACGTCCATGCCGCGTTCGGTCGGTTTCCAGCCGTGGCTATCCTTCTGGAACACGTCGGGGCGTTCGGTCAGGGCCGGCCCGAAAACATCTTCCGGTGGCCGGCCGAAGCGCCCGACAAAGGTATCCGAGTCCAGGCCTTTCTTGGTGCGCATGGCCATCATCAGCGTTTCTATCCACGCGTCTTTGCCGGATACCACGCTCTCCGAGCAGCTGGCCACGGGATCAGCCGCGTATGCCGCGTCGTTCCATGTGTTGTCCATCCGCAGGAAGGTGCCATCACCGTTGTACAGGTTCCCCGAAGCAGAAGGACCGGCCGCGAGCCAGTCGCCCATGGACCAGTACATCTGGTTGTGCCTGCATTCCCGGCCGGGCACCGCCCAGTTGGACACTTCGTAGCGCTCGTAGCCACGGTCCCTCAGCGGGCGGACGGCCGCGTCCCACAGGCGCGCTCGATCGTCGGAGCCGGCCACCTTGGCCGTGCCATCGCGGACGGCATCAGCCAGGCTGGTGCCCTCTGCCAGGGTGAGTTCGTACACTGACAGGTGGTCAAAACCCAGGCCGGCCAGATACGCTATATCGGCGGCCAGACCGGATTCGGTCTGGCGCGGCAGGCCGTAAATCATATCCGCGGACAGCTCGCCGTTCCAGGATCGGGACAGGCGCTCAAGGGCCGTCTTGATGTCGTCCGACGAGCCACGCCGGGCCACCGCCGTTCGAGCATCGTCCTCAAGGCTCTGGACGCCTACGCTGATGCGCGTGACCCCCGCCCGCGTGGCGGTTTCCAGAAACGCGTCGTCAATGTCATCCGGGTTGGCCTCAAGGGTAAACTCGACGCCCGTGTTCCGGACGCCCGGCAAGGCCAAAAGTTCCGCCAACATATCGTTCGGCAGGGCCGACGGGGTGCCGCCGCCCACGTATACCGTGTTCCAGGAACTCACCTTGAAATGCTCTTTGAGCCAGGCCACATGCCTTTTGACCGCGGCCAGCCATGCGTCCATTGCCTGCCTGGACCCAATCGAGCGGTGAAAGTCGCAGTACGAGCATATCGAACGGCAGAAAGGAACGTGGATGTACAGCGAGGGCGAAGAGCCCGCAGTGATTTTCCTTGGGCTCACCTGAGTTCCGGCCTGCCGAGCGGCCAATACCGGAGCACCACCTTGCCCTGTATGTCGTCTGCCGATACGAGCCCGAAGAATCGCGAATCGGCGTAGCTCAGGCGGTTGTCGCCAATGACAAAGAACTGCCCGTCGGCAAGGGTGAATTCTGGGAAGGAGCCGGACAGCGGCAGGGATGGATCCCAGCCGTCGGGCAGGCCCTGCGTGCGCACGTCATACGCCCTGCCGGAAACCTCGTGCTCGGTCAGGAAATGCGCCTCGCCTTTGGCCCTGACGTGGATGACAAATCCGTCCATGCGCACGCTGTCTCCGGGTAGGGCCACGACGCGTTTGATCACGGCCTCGTCCACCGCGCTACGGCCAAAGCGCCTGAGCGTGAAAAAGTCCAGGACATTGGACAGGAAGCGCGACGGCCACGATTTGTCCAACGCCGAGGGCGGGCGCACCAGCACGATGTCCCCACGACGGGGCTCGCCGACGGCCAGCCTGGATCCAGAGAAGGGCTTAAGGAGGCCGTAGGCGCCTGGCAGGACCACCAGCCGCTCGCCCTTCCGTATGGTGGGTTCCATGGACGCGGACAGGGTGCTTACCGAGCTCACCACGTAGGTATCCGCGAGTTCGAACACCACGAAAGCGATCAGTATAGCCCTGACAACCCGCATGACCCGCTGCCGCCGGTAGCGGGCCAGCTGGAAAGACTCGACGCGCTTTATAGCCATGAAAGGAGTCCCATACATCCGCGCTCGCGGCCAGAGGCCGGAGCCCTTGCCGTGGCGAATGCCGCGTTCCCGCGGCCGGCGTTGCCCAGTTGTACAAACATCGCGTCGGAAGGCTAGCATCTTTCGGTCGCGTTGACAAGCCGCGGACCGCGCTTCTATAATCGCGCGGCGTGGCGCAAGCGGGCGTGATGGCCGCCATGGCCGTCCCGAGCGAAAGCAAGGCCCGCATCGGAGTGAAGGTGGAAGGCAGAAAGATCATAGCGCAGAACCGCCGCGCCCGCTTTGACTATAGCGTGGACGAGACCATTGAGTGCGGTATCGTGCTCGAGGGCTCCGAGGTGAAGTCCCTGCGCCTGGGCAAGGTGTCCTTCCCTGACGGCTACGCGGCCTTCAAGGACGGCGAGCTCTGGCTCTATAACGTGAATATATCCGAATACAGCTTTTCCTCCATGTTCAACCACGACCCCCACCGTCCGCGGAAACTGCTGGCCCACGCCCATGAGCTCAAGCGGCTCAAACGCCGGGTAGAGGAAAAGGGATACACGCTTATTCCCCTGGATTTTCATTTCACCAAAGGCAGGGTCAAGGTGGAGCTTGGCCTGTGCAAGGGCAAGAAAATGGCCGACAAGCGCGACGCCATCCGCGACCGGGAGGTCAAGCGCGACCTGGCCAGGGAGTTCAGGGAGCGTAACAGCTAGATGGGCGGCCTCCGCATTACCGGCGGGATGTACCGGGGTCGCGTGGTAGAGGTGCCAACCGGCCCCTATGACATACGCCCGGCCATGGATCGCATGAGGGAATCCATCTTTTCTGTGCTTGGCGACTTGTCGGGCCGCTCGTTTTTGGATCTCTTCTCAGGCTCGGGCATCATGGCCCTGGAGGCGGCCAGCCGGGGCGCCCGGCCGATCAGATGCGTGGAGCGCGATCGGGCCAAGCTGCCGGTACTGATACGCAACGTGTCCATTGCAAGCGACCAACGGATACACTGCAGGTGCATGCCGGTTGAACGCTTTATTCTGCGTTGTGACGAGCGCTTCTCCGTTGTTTTCTGCGATCCGCCCTTCCCCTACGCCCACAAGACCGCGTTGGTCGAGTCCGTGTCGTCCAGGGGTCTTGTCGAACCGGGCGGCCTCCTCCTCATACACTACCCAGCGGAAGACACGCTCCCTGAGCTTTCAGGCGACCTTGCAAGCGTTGATATCCGGGAGTACGGACGCTCGCGCGTTCGGCTGTACCGCCGCGCAGAGTCGACCGGAGTCTGATTCTCTGGCAGAATGTGTAGAAGGCTGTTCAAAAAACCCAATGCTTTTCAGCGGGCTGTCAGTGGTCGAGTTCCCTCATGAGCTTGGCCAATCGACTGTCCGCGTCCTCGAGCCCGGCTGGTTTTTTCCGTGGTTTCAGGTTTTTTGGAAACAGTCGTTGGACCTGGTCCTGGATACCGGGCTCGGATATAACCTGTTGGAGATGCGTGCAAATCTCGTCGCGTTCCATCTAGCGCTCCGATCCCAGCGACTCCAGAGCCGCCGTCATGGTGCGTGAAAGTATGAGGTACCGGGCGCTTGGCTCCGTGCCTGCCCACCGTCTTGTACAGATTGTAGCGCACAAATGTAAAAATTCAGTCCTGGATTGACCAGTTTGAATGGCATGGCCACCGCGCTCCGCGGTGTCTGCTAAACATTTCAATCAAAACGGACCATGCGCGGCATCCTCAAGGCAACAATGCCACAAGTCTATCAACAAGTGCTGGTTTCCTGAAATCGAGAATATTCGAAAATTTCCATTCTATGCACTCAACCATCTTTCAATTGATTATTTTAAACATCTATCGTATAGTTTCGCGACCCCTTAATGTCGCGAGCGTATGATAAACCTGTAACCGTTCTTACAATGGCAGTATATGATTGATATGGATGAAACAATCTTATCCAAATTCCCGGACGAAGGGCTTATCAAGGCCGTTGATGAGCCGAATGCCGAACTCAGCGCCGAGCAGAAGGCCCGCCTCAATCTCAGAGGCAATACCATGTTCAACAAGGGCGACTACGACACGGCCAGGCGCATTTTCCAGACAACCGGCTACTCGGACGGACTTATCCGCATTGGCGAGCGTTACCTGGACGGCGGCAAGCCGGTAGACGCCCTTAAAATGTTCAAGCTTGCCCATGACGACAAACGGAGCGAAGCGCTGCTTGAAAAGGCGGCTTTGGCTATACGAAAAATGCTCACGGAAGAGGAAAAGACATGAGCGACCATCTTACCAACCAGAACCACGAGGCGGATTCACAAGCCGGGACGGCCCCCCAGCAGAATCCAGAAATCGTGGAAATCGCGGATCTTTCCAAAAAGGGATACCAGTACCTCAAGGAAAACCGCGTGGCGGACGCCGAGCGTAACTTCAGCAAGATCCTGGAACAGGATCCCGAGAATAACTACGCTCTGGTCGGACTCGGCGACGCGGCCCGCAAGCGCGGAGCGTACAGGGACGCCGTGGATCACTACAAGAAGTGCCTGGTGTACCATCCGGGCAACAATTACGCCCTTTTTGGCCTGGCAGACTGTTACAAGGCCCTGAATCAGTACCAGAAAGCCATCGAGATTTGGGAACAGTACCTGCTTCACGACAACCGCAACATCACGGTACTGACCCGTATAGCGGACGCTTACCGCAAGGTCAGGGATTTCCGCAAATCCAAGGCCATCTACCTCAGGGTACTCGAGATGGAGGACAACAATCCCTACGCCCTGATAGGCCTTGGGCACCTCCACTACGACTTCAAGGAATACCGTGACGCCTTGCATTACTGGCAGCGCATGGTAGACGCCCAGGGCGAGGCGGTGGACATACGGGTGCTCACGTCCATAGGCAACTGCCACCGCAAGCTCAAGCAGTTCGAGCTTGGGGTTCCCTATTTCGAGAAGGCCCTGGGCAAGGAACCGGACAATTTTTACGCCCTCTTCGGCCTGGCAGACTGCTATCGCGGCATAGGGAATCCCGAGAAGTCCCTGGTGTATTGGAATAAGATTCTGGACAGGGACCCGCGCAACAAGGTGATCCTCACGCGGGCGGGCGACGCGTACCGTACCATGGAAAACCTTCCCACCGCCGTTGAGTATTACGAACGCGCCTTGAACATCGAGTTCGACGCGTACGCCGTGCTCGGTCTGGCCACCATATCCAGGCTGCAGGGCAAGGTTCAGGACGCCATCGACTCCCTGACCCGGCTGGTGCAGAACGACGCCAAGAACTATCGCCTGTATCTGGAGCTGGCCCAGTGCTACCTGGCCGTGGGCGACAAGCGCAAGGCGGAGGAAACCCTGGTTGAGTTCCAGCGGCTCGGCATTCGTAATCCGCAGATCAGCGAGCTCTTGTCGCGCATACAGAACTGAAACGGACTGGCAGTGTTTTTCGCGCCCCCGGCCGGCCGGGGGCGCGGCTCTTTCAAGGACGGCGCATGGACAATGCTCCCTACCCCGCGGGTTTGCTGCCCGAGGACATAAGCCGCGCTTATGGGCTGGACAAGGCATACCGCGGCCTGCAGGTATTCAAGTGGATAGTCAAGGGCGCCCGGTCGTTCGCGGACATGACGGATTTCCCCGCGGCAGAGCGCGAGCGCCTGGCCGCCCTATTGCCAAGCCTGTACTCGAGCTCCGTAGACGGCAGCCTGGGCGACCCCGACGGTTCGATCAAGCTCAAGATCCGCCTTGGGGACGGAGCGGCCGTGGAGTCCGTGCTCCTTTGCGACCATGAGGGCAGGCTCACCGCGTGCCTGTCGTCCCAGGTGGGCTGTCCCATGGCCTGCGCCTTTTGCAAAACGGGCACGCTGGGCTTTCTCCGCAACCTGGAAACCCATGAGATCGTCGAGCAGTACCTGCACCTGTCAGCAATACGGGGACGTATCCAGAATGTCGTGTACATGGGCATGGGCGAACCTTTGCTCAACCTGGCCGCCGTCAGGTCGTCTATAGCCATACTCACACACCCTGACGGCTTTGGGCTGTCAAAACGGAAAATCACCCTATCCACCTGCGGACTGGTTCCCGGCATCTTGGACCTTGCCCAGAACGGTCCGCACGTACGCCTGGCCATATCCCTGACGGCCGCTGACGAGCGTATCAGGAACGAACTCATGCCGGTCAACAAGACCTGGAACCTGGCGGCCTTGAAGGATGCCCTGCTGGTGTACCAAAAGGCCAGCGGCGACAGGATCACCCTGGAAACAGCACTTATGGCCGGCACCAACGCCGGCGTTGATTCGGCAAGGGCGGTGGCGGCCTGGGCGCGCGGGCTCAAGGTACAGGTGAACGTCATACCCTGGAACCCCGTCGATGGCTTGCCCTACCATGAGCCGTCACGGGCCGAGGTATCCGCGTATGAGAACGAGCTGGAACGGCTCGGGCTGACTGCGGTGCGCAGGGCACGGCGCGGGAGGGGCGTGGCTGGCGCCTGCGGCCAGCTTGGCGACACGCTCAAGGCCGATCAGGACTGATCAAGGTTTTTTTTGCGCCCGCAGCTATGCGTCAGGAGCCAGCAGCTGCTCAAGTCGCCTGAGCCTGCGGTCCGCCCTTCGAGCGAGCACAGCGTCGCACGCTTTCTCAGACGAGCCGGCCAGCTTGGCAGCCGACTCCGCGAACCTGGTTGCGCTTTGGGCGTCGCCGAGCACCCGTTCCGCGTGGATGGACTTCAGGTACAGGCCACGGGCATCGTCCGGAAGCAAGGGTATCAGGGCCAAACGCTCGTCCCTGCGGCCGAGTTTCCAGTACAGGCGCATGAGTTCGGGAACGGCTCCGGCGTCTCCTGTTCTGAGCGAGCGTTCCAGCACGCGGGCAGCCCTCCCGAGATCGACCCTGGCAATGAGCGACGCCAGCCCGCGCGGATCCGCTTTCCGTAGCCGTCCGGCGGCAAGCCCGGCGCTCAGGAGTCCGTATAAGGACGCCAAGCCCGCTACATCAGCCTGATTATGATCCATGGCCAGGGCCAGCTCCGGGTGCGGGCCTGTTGCCAGGAACCTGAACCACGCGTCCGGCACCTCGGAACCGGGCAGGTCATCCGTACGCCGCACTCCCAAGACGCCGCGTTCCACCGAGCTGAGCGAGCAGTCAGGAAGCACTCCGCGCCACAGCCTCCGCGCCGCGTGCAGGAGGTCGAGCGACAAAGCAGGCGCCACCGGAGGCAGTCCGTTCATGGTACGGCGCGCCTTGTACAGGGGCAGGTCAAACGACGCGCCGTTGTAGCTTGCCACCGCCTTAAAGCGGGACAATTCGTCGCCTGATGCTTCCAGGAACAAGGGCTCGCCCGGATAATCCTCCAGGAATATCTGCCGCACTGAGTAGCCATGCCGCCCGAACGAACCAAATGCTGACAGGAAAGCGATTGTGCCCGTCCCGCCCGACAGCCCGGTGGTTTCCAGATCGAAAAAAACTATGTCTTCCGGAGCTACCAGGCTACCTCGGCCGCGCGCGCTGAGGTAGCCGGCGTCCATGGTCGCTCCAGCATGTATGCCGGGACACTCCACGCGCCGCTCCCAAACCTGGTCGCCAAGGCGTGCCCAGCCGTGTCGCTCGAGCCATTCTGAACGCGCGGGCGCCCCGTCCTCGCACCGAGCCTTGCCGCCCGGGTTCATGGGCCTGGCCTGGCCCGCCGTGGCTGAACTTTCCCTGATCCGCTTCAGCCTGGATCTCAGATCGTTCGGCACGCCTTACGCCCTCCAGGCATCGGCAAGGATTTTCAGGGCAGACAGCGCGGTTTTTTTCCGGCCGCGGGCAAAGTCGGGATTGCCGTCATACACGCCCAGGCACGAGGGGCAGCCATCCTCGCAATCGCAGGTACTGGCTCGCTCGGACGCTGCGCGGGCAAGCGAGCCAAGCATGGGACCCAAAGCCTCAGCCAGGCCCGTTCCGCCCGGGTAGCGGTCCCACAGGTACAAAGCAGGCACGCCGTAATGATCGTCCCGCAGGCGCCACGCGCCGCCTAGGTCGGCCGCGTCGCACAACAGCTGCACCGGCGCCAGGCTTTTCATAAGCTGGAGCAGCCCGGACAGGAGGGCCGCCTTCCTCATGTCGTTGGACGCAGAATCCAGTACGTCGGCGGCCCGGCTCCCTTCGGGGAACAGGATGGCCAGGGCCCGGGTCTGCATTTCTTCCGGTGGCAGGTAAATTTCTCCGTACCCGACGTTTTCATGGCTGTGAAAGCGCAGTTTCTTGAATTTTTCAGCCTGGCTACGCACCAGGATGTCTCCCAGCACAGCGGGCGCTGAATCCGGGCCAAAACGCTGGTCTTCGCAGAGCACCTTAAGGTCCGTCTTGACCACGGCGTCCGTGTAGTAGTTCACGTCACGTTCCTCGACCGTGCATATCCGGTTTTCCAAGTCCAGCTTGAGGACGATATACTGCCTGCCCCGGTGTATATACACGGCGTCGTCAAAGATCAGCTCCTTGGCGCTGGGCCTGTCCATTTCCCCAATGACGGCGTTACGGCCTTCGGTCGCGTCAACGATGACGATATTGTCCGACGTGGCCGAGCGCAGGGACAGCTTTTCAGCCGGGTAGCCCTGGCTGGCCCAGAACCAGCGGCCGCCGGTGTGCCTCACAATGCCCTCGTCCTCGAGCATGGAAAGGCCTTCTGAAGGATCGTCTCCGAATTTCTCCCCGTCGCGGAACGGCAGCTCAAAGGCCGCGCATTTAAGGTGGTCCAGGTAGATATACGGGTTGTATGGGTCGATGCGCGCGTTCTCGGCGCCCTTTCCGAACACGCGTTCGGGATGGTTGATCAGATACTGGTCCAAAGGCGATCCTGTCGCCACGTACACGGCCACGGAAAGGTCGCGTCTCCTGCCCGCCCTCCCTGCCTGTTGCCAGAACGATGCCAGCCCGCCCGGCCAGCCGGCTATGACTGCTGCGTCCAGGCCGCCTATGTCTATGCCCAGTTCAAGCGCATTGGTCGACACCACGCCGTGGACCGTTCCCTCGCGGAGGCCGCGCTCGATTTCCCTCCGTTCCGTTGGCAAGAGGCCGGAGCGGTACGGCTCGACGCGAACGCCTGAATTTTCCGTGTACAGGTTTCTAAAATGCTCGTTGAGGTAGGATGCGATAAGCTCCACGCGCACGCGCGACCGGGCAAACAGTATGGTCCGCACGCCGCGTTCCAGGAGGCGGGCGGCTATGGACCGAGACTGCAACGCGGAGCTTTTGCGTATGCCCTGGACGGGATCCAAAAGCGGCGGGTTGTAGAACAGCACGGCTTTTTCCGAGCTCGGCGCCCCGTTTTCCGTGACCGCTTCCACGGGACGTCCGGCAAGCAGGCCGGCAAGCTCGGCGGGATTGCCTATGGTGGCGGAGCAGAATATCAGCCTGGGCGATGAACCGTAGAAGGCGGCTACCCTAAGGAGGCGCCTGAGCACATTTGCCACGTGGCTGCCAAACACGCCGCGGTACGCGTGCATTTCGTCAACCACCACGTAACGCAGGCCAGCAAAGAAACTGATCCATTTGGCGTGGTTCGGCAGGACGCCGGAATGGAGCATGTCAGGATTAGTAATCACTATGCGCCCCGTGTCCCTGGCGGACGCCCGTACGCTCTGCGGCGTGTCGCCGTCGTAGGTGGCGGCCTTGATGGGCAGGTTCCCGCTGGTGACGAGGGCGTTCAGCTCGGCCTGCTGGTCCTGGGACAGGGCCTTGGTGGGAAACAGGTACAAGGCCCGTGCGTCTGGATCCTGCACCAAGGTTTCCGCCACCGGCAGATTGTAACAGAGGGTTTTGCCGCTGGCCGTCGGCGTCACGACCACAAAATCCCTGCCGGCTCTGGCAAGCGCAAGGGATTGGGCCTGGTGGGAGTACAGGCGCTCTACTCCGCGGGCGGCCAGGGCGCGGCGTATGCCATCGGGCAGGTCCGCAGGCAGGTCAGCCCACACGGCGTCCCGCGGCGGAAGGCGCTCCACGTGGCCGACCGAGGGGCCAAATTCGGGATCCGCCAAAAAATCGTCCAGGAAATCGGTGACAGCGCTCATGGCTGAGACTATACTATGAAGCGGCCTGCCTGTGCACTCAGACCCGAGACTACTAGTAAGGAGCGTATCATGCAAAAGGTGCTGTCCATCGTCCTTGGCGGCGGCAAAGGTACTCGGCTGTTCCCGCTGACCAAAGACAGGGCAAAACCCGCCGTTCCCTTTGGCGGCAAATACCGTATCGTCGACATACCCATATCCAACTGCATCAATTCCGGCTTCAAGCAAATATACATCCTGACCCAGTTCAACTCCGCGTCTCTCCACCTGCATATCGCGCGCACCTACGTGTTCGACACCTTTTCCGACGGCTTTGTGGAGATCCTGGCAGCCGAGCAGACGCTCACGCACACGGGATGGTACGAGGGCACCGCGGACGCCGTGCGCAAAAACCTGAACCACTTCCGCCCCCAGCATCCCAGCCATTACCTGATCGTGTCGGGCGACCAGCTGTACCGCATGGACTTGGCTGACATGTTCAAGCGGCATGTGGAGTCCGGCTGCCCCCTGACCATAGCCTGCACCACCGTGGACAGGGAAGCCGCGTCCGGATTCGGGATCATGCAGATGGACGCACAGTCGCGCATCCTGGATTTCATGGAAAAGCCTGCGCCTGACCTGGACATTGACAACTATAAAATCCCAAAAGAACTGAGGCACGACCGCAGGACCGGGGGCAAGGATTACCTGGCATCCATGGGCATATACATATTCGACGCCGCCCTGATGGAGGAGGCCTTGGCCAACGCCCACAACGATTTCGGCAAGGACGTGATACCGGCCATACTGAAATCCAAGCCCGTAAACGCCTACATGTTCGAGGGCTACTGGGAGGACATAGGAACCATCAAGAGCTTCTACGACGCGAACCTGGACCTGAGCGACATGACGCCGGAGTTCAATTTCTACGACGAGCACATGCCCATCTACACCCACAGGCGCAACCTGCCGGCGTCCAAGCTGAATTATTGCACCCTCAACCGGTCTTTGAGCGCCGACGGCTGCATAATAACCAACGCGTCCATATCCGGCTCGATAGTCGGTATCCGGACCATCATAGAAACAGGCGCCAGCCTGGACGGCGTGGTGTGCATGGGCGCGGATTATTACGAGAACGACGACGAAAAGGCCGCCAACGAGGCGGCCGGCCGGCCGAACATAGGCATAGGCATGGGCACCATCATAAAGCGCGCCATCATAGACAAAAACGCCCGCATAGGAGCCAACTGCCGCATAGGCATAGACGACCTGCCCAGGGTCGATGGCGAGTATGAGCACTACTACATCGTGGACGGCATCATCGTCATACCCAAAAACGCCGCCATTCCGCCGGGTACCATCATTTGAGCGGGCGGAGGCTCCCGGCGCTGGTTGTTGTCGACGTCCAACGCTATTACCTGGACCCGGACGCGCCTTTCAGGCGCTATTCCGAGCGCCTGAGGCCGGGCGGCACCGGCTACATAGCGAATCGGGTCCGACAGCAGGTGATACCCGCGCTCGGACGACTGCTACCGCTCTTCCGCTCGCGCTCCTGGCCGGTGGTGTACCTGCGGCTCTGCGGGAGTAAAGAGGATCGATCGGACCTGCATCGCTACTTCAAGCGTTTCTACGACGCGGCCCTGGCCGAGGGGTATCAGGATACCTATCCGCTGTGCGACCAGGAACTTGCCGGCATGCCGCCTGAGCTTGAGCCAGCCGCTGGCGAACTGGTGTTCGACAAAACAGGGTATTCCGGATTTACCTCGGGCAAGCTCGAAGCGCTGCTCAAGGAGCTACGGGTGGGGCTCATGTTCATGACCGGGTTGACCACCAGCCAGTGCGTGAACACCACGGCGCGCGACGCGTCCGACCGTGGCTTTTCGGTGGCCTTTGTCACGGACGCCCTGGCCGATTATTCGGAACAGGCGCATCTGGCCGCCCTCTACTCGTCGGCCAACGTGTGCGGGGGCCACCAGGTCACGTCCGCGCTGCTGGGCGCCGAGCCCGACGCCACGGTGGACGCCATCATGGTCAGGGAAGGCGGACTCTGAGCACCAGGGGCCGTGTTGCGTCTTCACGCGTGCCCAGAGCCAGGTAATACCCCTCCGAGGGATTGAAGGAGTGGACACTGACGGCGTGGGCACCCAAATCATCTACGTTGGACATGAGCAGGTTGCCGTCATAGTCGAACACGCACAGCACAGCTCCGCTAGCCGGTGTCTGACCGTCGGCCTCCAGGGCTTCCAGGGCAAACTCGGCCGCGTTGTCTGGAGTGAACCACTGGAACACGGTGAAGGGATACGCTCCGTCATGGGGAGCCATATCAACAAAGGGAAGATACGTATCACCTGCGGCGGCAAGCGTGCTGTCCAGCAGGTAGGACGACAGCGTCTCGCAGACGGCAGGCGGTACGCTCCGTTGATCCGGCTGCGGCGCTGACGACGAATACATGTAGCCGTCCGCCCCTTTGTAGCACAGCAGTCCCTGCTCGTTGACGAAAGGGCGTGACAACGGTAGCGCAGGCAGCTCGGATCGTTTCCGGATGGAGCCGTCAAGAGGATCCAGCTCCAGCACCTGATCGGCGCGCAGGACCCATACGGCGTCGTCCGAGCACAGGATATAGTCCACGCCGCCCAGGGTGGCATCCCATAGCACTGCCCCGTCTTCAGGTCTGAGGGCCACTACCCTGCCGCCACCCAAGGCAAGGTAGAGGGCATCGCCGTTGGTGGCCGGCTGGACCCAAACCGACGCCGTTTCCAGGGGAAAGGACTGAGCCACGGCTCCCGTGTCCGCCCCGCGTAGCACCGCAACATCGCCAGATTCGACCCACAAAGCTCCACCGCCGGCTGCCAGTATGCGCCCCGTGCGTTTTTTACTGGTCCAGAGTTCCTCCAAGCGAGGAAGATGATACGCCCTGACGACGCCATCCTGTCCGGAAACCAGGCATACGCTCCGGGTGACGGCAAGTTCCACCAAGCCGGAAGGGTCAAAGGCTTCATCCCGCCTGACCGACTGGTCCGTGCCGCCCACAGATATGGATCCATCGCTCCACGCGAAAATTGGACCGTTTTGGGTGTATGCCGTAGCCAGGATATGGTTATCCGCGTATATGTCCTGTGCCCATGCTTCGTCGTTCCGGTAGAAGACCGACGCGTCTGGCTCTGCCGCGTGGCCAGAATAACCAGCGTCCTCATGAACCGCCGGGCGGACCATGGTAAAGCTATCGGAGGGGCCTTCTCCCGCGCGGGAGCCTGAACCGCAGGCGGATTGGGCAAGAGCAAGTACGGCAAGGGCCCAGATCATGAATACCCGTTTCATGAGCCGGCCTCCATGGCTTCAAACCAGGCTCTGGCATGTGCCGCGGCGGTACCATCCGTCATGCCTTGTACCACCGCCCATTCGGCCGCCATCCGACCGGCGCCAATGAAGATCGAGCCGGCGTTTCCCCCTACCTCGAGCGCCGTGAGCTCGGACATAAGCCACACTCCAGCCTCTCCAAGCCCGGCAGGACTATGGTAGAGAACATAGCCCGAGTCCGATTCGGCGTCCCCGCTTCCCGCACTGAGCCCTGACTCGTCGACGTACAGGGCCAATGGCAGAATTCCTCCGAAAGCGTCCCTAAGAGCAAGCTCGAAGGACGACCGTACTTTGTTCCAGGGGACACTCAGTGCGCCTGATTCGGTTTGTAGCCACAGCCTCAGGGTGAAGCCCAGAGGGTGGCCAGGCGTTCGTCCCACGGTAGCCCGGAATTCCGGCAGGGTACCGGCCTTATCCTTGGCCCAGCTTCTTGCCTCGATACGGGCTTCCAGCTCGAGCCTGCGGGAGGCAAGCTCGGCAAGTTCGAGCATCCTGTTTTCCATGCGGGCCAGAGAATCCGGATCAAGCTGGTTCGGCAATGAATTTGCGCCTGGCAGGGTCGTCAAGGCGGCTAGCAAGCTCGCTTCGTCATGGGATGAGCGCACGAACGAGGACAGCCATACGGCATACGCATTCAGGGCTTCCCAGGCATACGCGCCGTCTAAGAAGGGGTCATATGCGTAGGCCAGGATACGCCGTTGTTCAAGGAAGCTCAACATTCCGTTCCCGGCGAGGGCTCGCCTTCCCGGCTCGGGCAAGGCCCGCAGGAAGGTTGCGACGTAGCCGAAGGTGTCTAGGCCGTCAGCCTCTGCCATTGCCAAGAAACGGGCTGCTGGGAGGCCGGCGGACGCCTCGAGCCGGGCGGCTGCGGAAAAGGCCTTGGCCGATGGAATCCTGATGCCTGTCTGCTGATCCAAGAGCAGGGCCTCCCTGAGCTCGCCTGCGATGGACCAAGACGTAGTCAGGGTGGATTGAGGGTCGATGGCCGACAGGGTTTGCAGCAGGATACGCTGGCTTCCCGTGAGGGCTGCCGCGGCGACACGCTTCCGTTTCTCCGCGTCCAGCTTGGAAAGGTCGGGAAAGAGCCGGACAATGTAGTCAGGAAGCCCAAGTTCGCCCAGCGACAGTTCCAGTATCCTATCCAGGCTGGAGCGAGCGCTTTTGGCTACCAAGGACACCACGTTTGCGGACGCCTGACTCGCAAGGCTGGCCGCCCGCTCGTCGGGAACGGGATAGGCCGCTTCCGAAGATCCATCCAGCCAGCCAAGCCACCAGCGCATGCGGCTCATGACGGAATCCTCGTTGGCATCCCGGGCCGCATCCAGCGCTGAAAGCGCCTCAGCGTAGGCTGCCCGGTCGCTTTCGGGGACCAGGCTTGCGAGCTGCCCGGACTGGCCGTGTACGGCGGCCGCGCATAAGGTGACAGCCGCCGCAAGCCCAAGGAACCTTACAGTGCCCGAACCCATATTAGCCCTTGAGGACGGAGAGAATGTCCTGGAGTTCCGGATCCTCGGGATAGTAGTGGGTCTTGAGCTCGGCCTCCGTAAGGCCCACCAGCTCGTGGCTCATATAGTGGATCCAGCGTTCGTCGTCTACCGTGGCTATGTCGTGCAGGCGGCACCAGTAGTCGGGAACGATGGGCAGGGGCTCTCCCCGGTACCGCACGATCTTGTAATCGTGTACCGCTATCTTGAGATCGCGTCTGGGCACGCCTTTCTCAAGAATCACGCTCGCCAGATGGTTGATAGTCCGGCCAGAGTCGTAGATGTCGTCCACGAGCAGAACCTTGTCGCCATGGCGGAGGTATTCCGGGCTGTATGTCCAGCCGTCCACCCGTACCTGCTCGCTCTGCCTGACGTCGGTGTATGAACGGGCGACCACCGCGGCGTAAAAAACGGGCCGCTCGTCCTTCCTGACCACTTTGAAGTACTCAGATATGACATTGCCCAGATAGGCCCCGCCGCGCAACGACACATAGACGACATCGGGTATGAAGCCGTCCATGTGGATACGGTGCGCGAGCTTCAGAGCGTTGTTGCGGACCTGGTTGTACGATATGAATTCTTTGCTCATTGGGGCCTCTTGCGGCTCACTCTAGCATCACTTGCGAACCAGCGCAAGCGTGGCCAACTCGGCGCCGTCCCTGATGACGGTAAACTGCACGGATTTGGCCTTGGTGTCGTTGAGCAGGCGGTAGAAGTCGCCCACGTCAGCTATCTTCTGTCCGTTGAGCGCTGTGATCACGTCGCCAATCTTGAGGCCCAAGGCGGCCGAGGGGCTCCGCGCGATGACGCTGGACACCATGACGCCCGAACGCACGCCGGAAAGCCCCTGGGCTTTGGCGTGCTCATCGGTCAGGTGGCTGACCTCAACGCCTGGCCACAGCTTGGTATAGTCGGCGGCGTTGCTCTCCTTGCGCTCCTCAATGCTCACCTTGAGCTGTATGGCCTTGCCCTCGCGCACAACGGAGAACATGGACGTAGCGCCCGCGGGAAGGTCGCCCACTATCCTGACCAGCTGCTCGACGTTGGCAACGCTCTTGCCGTCCACGGCCTGCACAAAATCACCCGGCCTGAGGCCGCTCTTGGACGCAGGCCCGTCAGTGAACACGTGGCCTATCAGAGCACCCTTGGGGTCCTTTACGTCCAGTTCGGACAGGCTTTCCTTGCCTGGCGCGGTCAAGAGGACGCCGAGCCATCCATAGCGCACGGAACCTCTGGATATAAGGTCGTCTATGACCCTGGTGGCGTTGTTGATGGGGATGGAGAAGCCAAGTCCTATGGAACTGCCGGTGGTGCTGGCTATCCAGGTGTTGATGCCGATCACCTCGCCTCGGATATTCACCAGGGCGCCGCCGGAGTTGCCCCGGTTGATGGCCGCGTCTGTCTGGATAAAGTCGTTGATGTTGCCGTCCGGGCCGCCGTCCCTGCCTATGGCGCTGACTATGCCGGCAGTTACGGACGAGAAGAAACCGAACGGGCTGCCTATGGCAATGGCCCAGTCACCGACCTTGACGTTGTCCGAATTGCCGAGCGTGGCGATCCGGACGTCCTCTCCTCCTGCAAGTTTGAAGGACACGACCGCCAGGTCCTTGCGCTCGTCAAAACCGACCAGGGTGCCTGCGTACTCGCGCTCGTCAAAGAGCTTGACCGTTATGGTGTCGGCCCCGGCGACCACGTGGTTGTTCGTGAGCACGTACGCGGTGGAGCCGCTCTTCCGCACGACAATGCCCGAGCCAAGACCCTCTTCCTGATAGCCGGGAGCCGGGTCGCTCTCGTCCGGAGCCTCCTCAGGATTGCCGAAGAAGAAGCGCCAGGGAAACTCGCCTGAGTCTGGAGCGGCGGAACTGCCGAGCACGTGGAGTTCTACCACGGCGGGCAAGACCGTGTCCGCCACATGGTTGAATGCCGACTGCAGGGCAAGGGCCTGGTCGGTGACGTGGGCGGGCGCAACCGGCCCTGACTCGGCCTTGACCACGGCCTGGCCTCCGCCGCCTCCGGCAGCCATGATGGCCAGGGCTCCGACAAAGCCCACCATGATGCCGACCAGCACGAGATTCACAAGGAAAATCTTTCTTGAGAACAGCTTTTTGGTGAACGACATGGTGCTCTCCTTATCACGGGGTATCGAAAGCATACAACAATGCAAGGCATACGACGGTTTCAGAAACGTTCCAGTTTCAGACATGACCGTCGGGGCTAGAGCCTACTTCAAAACTCGTCCAACATGTGGATGAGCCTCATGGGAACCTCTAAAAGCCCCATGGTTATTAGAGGTCCTCTGCGTTTTCGGCCGAAAACGCAGGGTTTTTAAGGTAACCCTCTAAAAACTGCAGTTTTTAGAGGCTCCCTCATGTAATATACTAATAAAAAGAAGGCCTGACAGGCCGCGCCTACCAAGCGGTCAGCACCTCAACACCGTCCTCGGTGATGGCTATGGTGTGCTCATAGTGGGCTGACAGGGAGCGGTCCCGCGTGACCACCGTCCACCCGTCGTCAAGCTCCTCAACGCCATCTCCTCCGGCGTTGATCATGGGCTCGATGGCCAGTACCATGCCGGGCACGAGCCGAGGATTGGGGCCGGAACCCACGTAGTTGGGAACCTGGGGATCCTCGTGGACGGCCAGCCCCACCCCGTGGCCGCAGTACTGCCTGACCACGCCAAAACCGGCCGTCTTGGCGTGCGCGAACACTGCCCGGGATATATCGTGCACCCGTCCACCGGGATGGGCGGCCTTGATGGCCAGGTCCAGGCATTCGCGCGTGGTGGCCATGAGCCGTTCGGCCTTGGGCGACACCGGCGGCACGGGCACCGTTATGGCCGCGTCGCTGAAATAGCCGTGCAGGTCTATACCGCAGTCCAGGCCTACTATGTCGCCTGGCTTTAGCACACGCGAACCTGGTATGCCGTGGATGACTTCCTCATTAACGGATACGCACAGAGACGCCGGATAATCATAATAGCCTAAAAAAGCCGGCTTTCCTCCGTGCGATACTATAAACTCCCTGGCCACGGCGTCCAGGTCGGCCGTGGTTATGCCTTCCTTGACGCGGGGTACCAATACCGAGAACATCTCAGAGAGCAGCCTGCACGATGTCCGTATTCCTTCGAGCTGTTCTCTGTTCTTGAGTTTTACCATAGGGGTCGTTCCTCTTTTCCTTGCGTGCGGGCCCAGGGTCCGGCGCGGGGTGTATGCGCTGATACGTATGGACCGTGGCTGCTCAGTACGGGCCGGGCAGCGGCGGGCATAGACGGGCCGTTCTTTCTACTCAGGATACCCGAACCGTCTACGCCCAGAATACCTTCAAGGCGAGGTACCTTCAAGTCCCGACAGCCCGCGTATAGCGTCAACGCAGGTGGGGTCGGCGCTGATAGCCGCCTTGTACGCTGCCTTGGCCATGACCCTGTCTCCAGCGAATCCGTAGGCCGAACCGGCGCGCGCCAGCACTTCGGCCTTCTGCGCGGTATCCGAGGCCTTGCTGGCAGCAGCTGAAAAGGCTTCCGCGGCCTGTTTGGCCAGGCCGCGCGCCAGTTCGACCAGGCCAAGGTCATACGCCGCCCAGAAATCCGGAACGTCCGCGTGTCTCGCGCGGAGTATTCCCGACGCACCCTCAAGGTCACCCGTCATCACAGCGTCGAGGGCATCCCAGAAAACATCACGCTCCATGCCGGACAGCTTGCGCGCTGAGTCGCGGACGGCCCGGTAGCCTTCCCAGTCGCCGGCATGCACAGCCAGGGCCAGTGCCGTGTCCATGGCCACGGCGTTATCGGGAAAGGCCAGGGCCAGTTCCTGACCGTAACGCGCGGACAGCCGTGGCTCCGCGGCTGCCCGCAGGGCATAGAGCCTGGCTGCCTCGGGAGCGTCCCCGGGTCTCAGCGTATCCAAAACTGCGCGCGCCTGGTCCAGCCTGCCTTCGTGGATGAGGTGGGACGCGTACTCAAGGCCGGCGGCTGTATGGCCAGGGAACGCGGAGCGCATGGCCTCGACCCAAAAGGTTCGCAGCTGGTTGTGGACGGCTTGCGGCGCACGGCCGGCGGCTGTATGGTCCGCGGCCGATAGCCTTGCCAATGCCGCGTACGGTCTGTATGAGTAATGGGGAGCGGATGACACCAGCGCGCCGTAGGCCTCGGCCGCCAGGGCCACATGGCCGCTCAGCCAGGCGGCCTGGGCCGCCAATTCAAGTTTGTCGGGGTTGGATATATCCAGGGCAGATAGGGCCAGAGGGTCCAAAAGGCCACAATCCCACAACACGTCCGCCTCTGGCGCTCCGCCACCGGAAATGGCTGCCCGAGCTAGCTCCCTGGCTTCCTCGGGCCGGCCAGAGCGCATTGCCTCAAGGGCCGCCAGGATCATGAAATCAGGGTGGGATGTGAAGTCGGCAGCGGCTATCAGCGCCGCCGTGGACAGCTTCGGAAGCTGGCCGTCTGCAAGGGCCCTGAGCGCGAGCTCGGCGGCAAGGGCAGGCCATGGTTCGTAGGGCACGCCACGGTTTACCAGCGCAGCGGCTTCCGCGTATTTTCCGGTATCCAGGTGGAAGCTGTACGCGGCTAACGCCACGGATGGTTCGGTTTCGGCGTCAAACCTCAGCGAGAGGGCTAGGTCTGAGGCAAAGGCCGGGCCGCGCACAGCCGCACGCTTTAAGAGCCTCAGCCTGTCTACGGTCGACTCGCACAGCTCGGCCGCGCGCATGAACGTGCCCTGGTTGACCGAGGGCGCGCCTGCGTCTATGAGCGCCAGGAGTCCCTCGAACGAAGGCTTTCCCGAGCAGCCCGCCGCGGCCATGAGTGTGGCCGCGCAGACCGCCATGCCTATACGGCTCAGCCGCCTATTTCTTTCCATACGGCATCCAGCACGCCGTTGATGAACCGGTAGGATTCCTCCGAACCGAATTCCTTGGCTATCTCTATAGCCTCGTCTATGCTGATCTGCACCGGTATGTCGCGCTGGTACATCAAAGCGTACACGGACATGCGGAGTATGGCCAGGTCGACGCGTTTGAGGCGCTCAAAGCTCCAGTGCTCCAGGTGTTTCTTGATGGCCGCGTCTATGGCGTCGATATTTTCTATCGCCCCGGCGGCCATCAGGCGGGCATAGGTCTTGAGCTCGTCATCCTGGTAGGCCGCGGAGTCGTCGGCCAGCCAGGAGAACGACAGTACATCGGCGGCGTCTCCGCCTGCCGCGTCCCATGCGTAGAGAGCCTGGAACGCCAGTATACGAGCCTTGCGCCTGGACGCCATCAGGGCTTCCCGATGATCTTGATCTCGGCCTTGCCCCGGAGCTCCTTGAACAGGTCCGTTAGCGTCTTGTACATGAACTCGTTCTGGCGCTTCAGGGCAAGCTGCTGGGTCAGGTAATCCTGGACAGTGCCCTGCTGGCCAAGCTGTATGGGATCCGACAGCTCGAGTTGCTTCTGGGGGAAGAACTCGGCACGGCGCACGATCCACCACCCGGCGTCGTTCTCAAAGGGAGCTGACACGGCTCCGTCCTTGATGGCAAAGGCGTTGTCAAAAATAGGGCCGTACTGCGTACGGGCGGCGTCAGTCTTTTGCACGTAAATATAGTCGCGCGTGGCTCCGTACGAGCCGTCAGCCGCCTTTAAGCGCAGGGCGTCGAAACTCTCGCCCTTGGCTATCCTCTCGGAAATGTCCTTGATGACCTGGACCGCCTTGGCCCGCTCCGCCTCGGTGCGGTCGGTATAGGGGTAATAGATCATGGCTATCCGTACCGTATCGGGCCGTACGAGCTTGGATTTGTACAGCTCGTAGGTGTCAAGGATGTCCTTGCTGGTCACCTTGGGTATGGCCGCTATCT
The DNA here is from genome assembly GCA_016928955.1 of Spirochaetales bacterium. Classification (GTDB taxonomy): domain Bacteria; phylum Spirochaetota; class Spirochaetia; order Treponematales; family UBA12059; genus JAFGJV01. The sequence continues at coordinate 208,313 of JAFGJV010000004.1, read as the reverse complement.
CAGCCGTGCGGAACGCCGCCAGCCAGCGCTGGAGGAGTATCTGCTTTTTGTAGTACACCCTGAGGTCGGCCATCATGACCCCCTGTCCGGCAAGATAAGCCTCGAACTGGGCGTCCGTGACGTTCGGGCCGAGCTGTGACTTGACCTGGGTAATGTAGGCGTTCACCTCGGCGTCGCTGGCCTTGATGCCGTCCCGCTCGCACATCTGGTAAAAGAGGACATCGTTGATCATCTCGTCCAGCAGGGCCTTGCGCTCGTCCTCGGTGAGGGTGGCTTTTTTGACAGCCTCGTACTTGGCGACCGTGTCGGTGAAGGCCTTGACGGAAATGATCTCCGTCTTGGTCAGCTTGACCGTGGCCATGGGAGTACCAAGGGTCTGGGCAATGGCCAAGGACGCCAGCGTGGCGGCCATGAGCAGCACTATGAGGGGCTTTTTCATCAAACGCTCCAAAAAGAACGGATCGCCGGTTCCGTCCGCCCACTGCGGGCGCCGGAGCCGTACGGACTATAACACGCGAGAGGGCGGCAGGTTAATACCCGGCAGTTGGAAAGACGCCAGGAAAGTAAAAATCAGGCAAGCATCGGCCACCGGCATCAAGCGCCGACCGAAAGTATCCTTGAAACCAGGGCTTTGAGTCCCGGCAGGCGGGGACGTAGGGCCTGGGCCCTGGATACACAAAGCGCCGCCTCGTTCCTGCGGCCGAGCCTGAGATGGAGTTCGGCAGCTCTCCTCAGGAACTGGGCGTCGTTGACGGCGCTGCTTCTGAGCGAGCTTGCTTCCTCGAGGAGGGAAATTTCGTCCTCGGGCTCGAGCGTGCGGCCAAGCTCCTCAAGCGTCAGCTTGCGGAAACGAGCCAGAACCACGTCGTAAAAGTAGCCAAAGCCCGACAGGCGCTGTTCCATGCGTATGAGCTTTGCCATGACGTCAAAGGCGTCGCGGAAACGGCCCCGTGCCGCGTACTCCTCGGCTATGCAGAACTCGGCGTCCATGGCTTCAGGGCGCTCGAAAAACCGCTCCAGCCTGCCGTCGGAGCGGTGCCGGATGGTTTCATACAGCTCGAGGGCCTCGTCTTCGAGGTTGTGCAGAAGGTCGTAGAACACCAGCTTGGCCACGTACTCAGGATCGCCCAGCCGTTCTTTCAGCCAGGCCCGGTAGTCGAATCCTTCCGACGAGCCATCCCGGATAATGCGGAGACGGCCCCGGTCGTACTCTCGCCGCAACTGGGGATCAGAGAGGACGCGATACGCGTCCAGAAGCTCCCGCATGCGGCTCGCGTCGCCGCCCTCAACGTCGGGATGGCCCGCCTTGGCCTTTTTCCGGAACGCGCTTTTTACGTCTTTGTCCGACGCGTCAGGGCTGACACCGAGGACAAGATAATGGTCGGTCATCCGCCGCTGACGCGCAGGTGGCTCTGTTTACTGGTTTTCCGCGGTCGAGCCCGAGTCTTCCGTACTGTCTGCCGACTCGGCGGCGGTAGCGCTCGGCTCGTCTGCCGGAACCTCGGCCTGCCTGATCTCGGTGGATACGGCGCTGGACGGTTCCAGGTTATCAAGATCGGGGGCTCGGTTCATCAACGCCAGGCTGAACGCAATGACGAAGAACAAACCGCCGAGTATATAGGTGAACTTGACCACGACGGAACTCGAGCGCGAACCGAAAGCCGCGCTGCCGGCTCCGGAGAAGATGCCGCCAAGGCCCTCGCCTTCCTGATCCTGGATGATGACCATGAAAATCAGCAGGGCGCACACGATGGCAAAAAGCACCAGCAGAACGATAGCGAAGAATCCCATTTTGTTGACTCCGAGGGTTACCGTCAGGATTGGGCTTCTCCGCTCATGCCGCGAACAGCCCTAAGTCGGGATAATAGCCCTAAAAGCGGGCCCTAGGCAAGGCCCGGAATCCGGCTTATGAGAACTCCCTGCAAACTGGCGTTGTAGAGGGCTCTCTTTGGCGCCGGATCCCGGGAATACCTCAGCGGAAGGCAGCTATGGGCACAAAACTTTCGGCTTTAAGCGACGCTCCGCCGACCAGGGCCCCGTCTATGTTGGGTTTGGCCATGAGCTCCGCAACATTGTCCGGTTTGACCGACCCGCCGTATTGGATACAGAGGGCTTTGGCCGCGTCGCCGTCGTACATAGTCGCAACAACGCTCCGGATGAAGGCGTGGACGGCGTCCGCGTCGTCCGGGGTGGCCGTTTTGCCGGTACCGATGGCCCAAACGGGCTCATAGGCTATGGTCACCTTGGGCAGGTCGCCTCGGGCCACGCCCTTAAGGCCTTCCCGCACCTGGGTGCCCACCACGGCTTCAAGGCGCCCGGCCTCCCGCTCGGCCAGGGTCTCGCCAACGCAGAGTATGGGATCCAGGCCCTGCTCGATGGCCAGAAGCACCTTGCGGTTGATCAGTTCGTCAGTCTCGAAATACGAGTGGCGGCGCTCCGAGTGGCCAAGGATGACGGCACGGACGCCAAGTTCCTTGAGCATCAGGGGCGACACCTCGCCGGTGTGCGCTCCCTGGGTATCGGGCCCCATGTTCTGCGCGCCGAGTATAATGGACGAGCCCTTGATGGCCTGGCCCACTGCCGCCAGGGCCGTGAAGGGAGGAGCGACCATCACCTTGTCCTTGGCTCCGGCCAGGGCCTGTTTCAGCTCGTTGGCCAGCGCCACCGACTCTGCGACAGTTTTATGCATTTTCCAGTTGCCCGCCATGTAATATGTTCTCATGTTGTCCCCCTACCTGCACACTTCAATGCCGGGCAGCTTCTTGCCTTCAAGCAACTCAAGGGAAGCGCCCCCTCCCGTGGATACATGGCTCATCTTTGACGCCAGGCCGAATTTGTTGACCGCCGCCACGGAATCGCCGCCGCCTACCACGGTGGTCGCGCCCCTGCCGGTAGCTTCGGCCACCATCTTGGCCACCGCTCCCGTGCCGCCAGCAAAGGCCTCGAATTCAAACACGCCGACAGGACCGTTCCACACCACGCTCTTTGCCTCAGCGAGGACGGCCTTGTAGCGGTCCAGCGTCTTTGGTCCAACATCCATGCCCATAAGGCTGCCGGGTATCGCTACGCCATCCACGGCAACCGCGGCGGCGCCAGCGTCGAATTTCTCGGCGCACAGGTGGTCGAGCGGAAGGACGATGTCCACGCCCGCCGCGGCCGCCGCGTCCAGGACGCGCTTGGCCGTGTCCAGCTGGTCGTCTTCCACCAGTGACGTGCCCACGGCGTGGCCCTGGGCTTTCAGGAAGGTATAGGCCATGCCGCCGCCGATCACCAGCGCCTTGGCGTTTTTGAGGAGGCTTTCCAGCACGGCTATTTTGGAGCTGACCTTGGCGCCGCCTATGATGGCCACCATGGGCTTTGGAGGCGTGGTGACCATGGGCTCCAGGTAGGCAACTTCCTTCTCCATCAGGAAGCCGCCCACGGACACGGGCATGAATTTGGCTATGCTGGCCGTGGACGCGTGGTCGCGGTGGGCCGTGCCGAAAGCGTCGTTCACGAATACGTCGCCGTAGCCGGCCAGTTCCTTGGCCAGCTTGTCGCGGGCTGCGGGGTCGTCACTAGTCTCTTCCTTATGGAAGCGGGTGTTTTCAAGCATGACGACGCTACCGTCCGGCTGGGCCTCTATGAAGGCCTTCTTGCCGTAGCAACCGTCCTCGCCCGCGAACACGACGGGGCGGCCGAGCTTGGCCGCCAGGTACTCGGCTACAGGCTTCATGCGGTGCTTGCCCGCCAGGTAGGTGTGCTCGTCCCAGGCCGCTCCGGCCTTCTCGGCCTTTTCCCTGGCTTTTTTGGCGTCCTTGGTCGGGTCGCCCAGGTGGCTCAAAAGGACCAGGCTCCGCGCGCCCTGGTCCAGGATGTAGCGCACGGTCGGTATGGCTGCCATGACGCGCGTGTCGTCCTGGACCTTGCCATCCTTCATGGGCACGTTGAAATCCACCCGCATGACGACCCGCTTGCCCTTGAGGGCTATATCCTTGACTGTCTTGATCATCGGTTCCTCCCTGGATCTACTCGTTCCGAGCTCCGTATCTGGCCGGCAACGCGCTGATCACGATAAAAAAGGGCCGTCCAGGCCAGGCCCGGGCAGCCCTTTTGCGTATCGCAACCGGCTCCGAGTTACTTCTGGCCGGCCATGTGGCGGAGGAAGTCCACCACCCTGTTGGAATAGCCCCACTCGTTGTCGTACCAGGACACGACCTTGAAGAAGCGCTTTTCTCCCGGCAGGTTGTTCTGCAGGGTGGCCAGGCTGTCGTAGATGGACGAGCGCTCGTCATGGATGAAGTCGGTGGACACCAGATCCTCGTCCGCAAAGCCGAGCAGGCCTTTGAGATAGGTTTCGCTGGCTTTCTTAAGGAGGCTGTTGATTTCCTCAATGGAAGTGTCGCGGGCTGCGCGGAAGGTCAGGTCCACCACGGACACGTCGGCGGTGGGCACGCGGAAGGACATGCCGGTCAGCTTGCCCTTGGTCACGGGGAGCACCTCGCCCACGGCCTTGGCCGCGCCGGTGGTAGATGGGATGATGTTGATGGCCGCAGCCCTGCCGCCGCGCCAGTCCTTCTTGGATACGCCGTCCACCGTTTTCTGCGCGGCGGTGTAGCTGTGGATGGTGGTCATGAGGCCGGTCTCGATGCCGATGCCCTCCTTGAGGAGGACGTGGACTATGGGAGCCAGGCAGTTGGTGGTGCAGGACGCATTGGACACCACATGGTGCTTGGCCGGATCGTAGTCGCCCTCGTTGACGCCCATCACGAAGGTCTTGATGGGCTTATCCTCCGACTTGCTCTTGGCGGGGGCGGACACGATGACCTTCTTGGCACCGGCTTCCAGGTGGCCGTAGGCCTTCTCGTCGGTGAAAATGCCCGTGGATTCAATGACGTACTCCACGCCGAGCTTGCCCCAGGGCAGGTTCTTGATGTCCTTCTCGGCCATCACGCACTTGATCTCGTGGCCGTTGACCACGAGGGTGTCGTCCTCGGCAAGGGACGGGTCGCTTTTTTTGGAGCCTATTTCGGCCTTCATCCTGCCGTGCACGGAATCGTAGCGGAGCTGGTAGGCAAAGTATTTGGCGTCTGTGGAAATATCGACCACGGCGACCACGTCAACCTTGTCCTTGCCTAAGAGGCCTCTCTCGACGAGGGCCTGGAACACGAGCCTGCCGATGCGGCCGAAGCCGTTTATGGCTACTTTCATGGAACCTCCTGGTGGTGCATAGAATTCTTTAGTCGCGGCCCTGCATGCGGCCTGACTTTATGCTAGCGTACTGAGCATATCGACAAAGAGAATCATTCGTCAATCCGATGAGAGACAGGGCACGGCGTTTGTCGGCAAAAAGTCTGTTAAAGTTGCTGGCCAAATACCGATACTAAGGGTGTCGGAGACGTTCATAGTTCCCCTCCCAGTTTGCTATGGGGTGTCCGACAGCCTGTCAGGGCGGGCCGGTCATGCGTGACCGGCCTTTTTCTTGCATTGTGTGGCTCCTCGTGCTCGCTTGACCAGCGCGCTTGCTTTCGCGTAGGCTCCTAGCGTATGAAGCCGAAGAAGATCGCGTCCGTGCTCCTAAAAACCCTGACCGTCCTGACCCTGGTATCGGCCCTCGGGATTGGTGTGGCGTTCGGCATGGCCGTAGCAACGACCAAAAACATGATGTCCGTGGAGAATTTCTCGCAGTTCGACCCCGAGATTCCGTCCCGCATCCTGGACGTCAACGGGCGGGTCATTACCGAGTTTTCGGCCGACATCAAGCGCGAAATCGTGTCCATAAAGGACCTTCCCCAACACCTGGTTGACGCCATAGTAATCCGTGAGGACAAAACGTTCTGGACCCATCCCGGCTTCACCCTCAAAGGCTACGTGCGCGCCCTGGCTGGCCAGATCTTGGGCAAGAACCTCGGCGGCGGTTCAACCATAACCCTCCAGCTGGCGGGAACCCTGTACGCCGACCGGAGGGATATCAGCTACCGGCGGAAATTCGTCGAGCTGTGGTACGCCCTCCAGCTGGAGCGCAGGTACTCCAAACAGGAAATCCTGGAGATGTACCTGAACAGGATGATCATGGGCCCCGGCACCTATGGGGTGGAGGCCGCCAGCAAATATTATTTCGGCCACAGCGCCAAGGAAGTGACCCTGGCCGAGGCCGCCATCCTGGCGGTCCAGCTATCAGCCCCGACGCGCTACAACCCTCTCCGGAACCCGAACGTAGCCCGCGACCGATCCAGGGCCGTCCTTGACGACATGGTAGACTTTGGCTTTGCGACCAGGGACGAGGCCGACACGTCCTTTAACCTGTATTGGGACAACTTTGACTATACCAGGGCATCCGGAGAGGCATACAACCCGCGGAACGACAAGGCGCCCTGGTTCAGCGAGTACGTGCGCATACAGCTCCAGGACCTGCTGTACGGCTCCACCGACCTGTACCGGGACGGGCTCACGGTACACACCACGCTGAACCTGGATTACCAAGCCGTCGCCGACCGCTACATGGCCCGCTACATCGAGCAGGTGAACAAGACGTATCTGCAGTCCAGCTCGATGCGCCTTAAGGACGCCGAGCTTCTGTACGCGCCCATGGCCGAGCTGTTCAGCCTGGCGTTCAACCTGGAGGGCGTCTTCCGCCGCGGCTCAAAACTGGAGAGCCAGGCCATGGATTACTACACCAAGTCCGTCAATCCCACCGTGGACGCCCTGGCCTTGATGTTCGGTCTGGATTCCCTCAAGGCCGCAACGAGCACCAGCTACGGCGCCGTGCAGAAGGAACTGAAGAAAACCACGGTGGAAGGCGCCCTAATTACCCTCGACACCGAGAAGGGCTACATACTGGCCATGGTCGGCGGCTCGGAGTTCGTATGGAAAGAAAACGAATTCAACCGGGCCACCATCAGCGCCATCACCCCCGGCTCGTCCTTCAAGCCTCTGTTCTATTCTGCGGCCATCGACTCCCGCCTGTTCAGCCAGGGCACGCTTATTTACGACGCGCCCATGGTGTTTTACAACGAGGACGGCACCCCCTACGTTCCCAATAACTACAAGGGCGAATGGCAGGGCCCCGTGCTTGTGTACCAAGCCTTGGCAGCGTCCATGAACATACCGGCTGTCAAAGTGCTTGACGGCATAGGCTTTGACGCCGCCATCAGCCGAGCAGCCGCCCTCCTGGACATAACCGACCCAGAGCAAATCCGCACCACCTTCCCCCGCGTATACCCTCTGGCGCTCGGCATTATAGAAGTGACGCCGGTGCGCATGGCCAGGGCCTTTGCCATCTTCGGGAACCAGGGCCGAGAGGTCACGCCCATAGCCGTCCGTTCCATCGAGGATAGGAACGGACGCGTCATCCTGGAGCCGGAAAAGGACCTGCGCGCCGAGCAGAAACGCAAGGGGTCGGCCATACAAGTGGTGTCGCCCCAGAACGCGTACATCATGACCGACATGCTCAAGCGCGTGGTCAAGATCGGCACCCTGAGCTATCCCTCGTCCAGCGGCACCGTATTCACCTACAAAGACGCTGACGGCAAGAAATTCACCATTCCGTCCGCAGGCAAGACGGGAACCAGCCAGAACTGGGAAGACGCATGGACCGTGGGCTACACGCCTTATATGACCACGGCCATCTGGTTCGGCTTTGACGAGGGCGGCAATTCCCTGGGCGTGAGCCAGACCGGAGCGACCATAGCCGGCGCTGCCTGGTCCGGCTACATGTCTGAGATACACAGGGGGCTTCCGTACAAGGACTTTGCCAAACCGGCCACCGGGCTAGTGGAAGTGACGGTATGCGCGGAATCTGGCCTTCTGCCCACCGAGTACTGCGACGACGGGCTGGTCACGCTTACCTACCTTGAGGGAACCCAGCCGCGGCAGTACTGCGACCTGCACGAATTCAACACGGAGCAGGCCCAGGAAGGCATCCAGGAGCTGAGCGACCAGGCAGCCACACTCGGAGGCCCCACCGTGGACAGCGCCCTTGACGACGGCGGCATAGGAGACCTGCTCGACTCCATACTGTCAGGCCAGCTTCCGTCCGACGGCGAGCAGGATACGGGTACGGAAGAAACCGAGGACGGCGACACCGGCCAGGAACCTGAAACCGGGGTTGTTGAAGACGACACAACTGGCGTGCTTGACTGAGCATGGGACGTCGGCTGCTGCTGTTTGCGGATGCCGACCCGGCCACGGGGGCTGATATGCAGGTTGACATACGGCGGATACGTGTTCTCAAGCGGGTACGCAAGGATATGGGCGCAATCGGGGAGCTGGCGGCCAGCATGGCGCGTTTCGGCCAGCTCCACCCCGTGGTTCTGACCAGGCGCTACCACTTGGTGTCCGGCCATCGCAGGCTGGAAGCGGCAAAATCCCTGGGCTGGACCACGATAGAGGCCATCATGATCCGCGGCCAGGGCAAGGCCGCGCTCTTGGAATTGGAGCTGGACGAAAACCTGCAGCGCGCCCAGCTCAGCGCCGACGAGGTGGCCGACGGGCTGGCGCGGCTTGAGCGACTAAACCACCCTGGCTTGCTGGCCAGGCTGTGGAACGCCCTGGTCGCGTGGTTTAAGAAACTGTTTCATATAGAGGATTAGCGAGCCGGCGCGCCCAGGGACACTGCGCACCGATCATGGTACGGCTCCTGTATGTCTGGGTTGCCTATTCCCGCCCGGTTTCGCGTCTCATTCTGCCCAGCCCGAAGGTGACTATTCCCACGGCCACCCCCAAACCAAGGGCAAAGAGCTTGATGGCGCCGTCATCCATGAAGCCTGACCGCTCAAGCGTGAGGATGTCTCCTGGTGAGGCGGGAACGCCCGGCCGGCCGCCTACGGACAGCCGTATTGCCACCTCGTCGTAGGCCACATAGCCGAGGGTGCGGCCTTCCAGCGCCACCGATTGGGCGTCTGCCCGCAAAGCCTGCCACTGGCGCTCAAAGGCGCGGTTCATCCGTTCCAGTTCGACGATATTGCCTTCCATGGCCTTCCTGGCTCCATCCGCGTCGCGGAACGCCAGGACACCGAAAGGCCCGAGCGTCAGGGATATGAGGCAATACGACACGATGGCCGTCCACGCGGCCGTTGCGAGTGAGCGTTTCATCCCTCCTATTAACGGCTCGCCCGGGCCGCTCCTTGAACGCCTATCTTCAATCAGCAAAACCATGATGTTGACAACGCACTTGAGCGCTAGTAGAGTTGAGTCAGGATCGTTTATTCACCGGCACGCCCGTATGCGCGCGCCGTGGCAGGTCCTGGAAACAAGGAGCGCGGAGGGAGCCCAACGGGCTTTTTGCTGTGCCCTTGAGCGGGTTTTGTGCCGATATTTGGTCTAGAATCATCCCGTTGACGGAGCGCTACGCCATGCAGACCAAGAAACAGCGTGGGCACGACGTGCCTGAGCTTGCCTCGGACCAGGATTTGGAAAAATACGGTGTCTGGGTCAAGGCGGAGCCTCAGGATGTCATCGAGGAGCCGGAAACCGAACACGAACTCATCTCCGAGGCCGAGGAGGGGTCTTTGGTTCCTCCCGCGGACATGGATTTTGCGTCCGATGACGAGCTGTCCCTGGACGATTTCGGTCTTCCTGAGGGTGTGGAGGACGAACAGCCCGCTCAGCATGGCGGGGACGATGTTCTGGACATCCAGACCCTGGGCGGGGACGACGACCTGGCCATCATGGACGTTGAGGACAACCTCGACGAGGGCGTCATTGAAGACTCTGTCATAGACATACCCCTGGACGAGCTGACGGAAGCTCCGCCCGAGCGGCTGAGTAGCCCAGAGCCTGAAGCCAGGGAGCCAGAGGCCGACTCGTCCGATGCCATGGAAGTCAGCCTTGAGGACTTTGGGTTCTCTATGGACGAGGCCCCTGAAGAAACCGAGCCTCCTTCCACCCCGAGCGCCGGGGCAGAAGCTGTGGACCTGTCTGAGTTCGGCATGTCCGAGGAAGAGGAAACCCACGACGAGCCGGTGCCCGCCGACGAGTTCGAATCCATAGACATAGACCTGAATTTTGACGACACCATACCAGCGCCGTCTGAACCGTCGGCCGACTCCAGCGTGGAGTTTTCCCTAGACGACGTTGAGGATCTATCCAAGCCCGTGTTCGAGGACGTGGGCGGCCTTGAGGGCATACCCAGCCCCGCTTCGTCCATGGAAGACGTGACAGCCGCCTTTGACGACATGGAAACCAAATCAATGCCGTCAGGCATCAGCGTGGATTCGTTCATCGATTCGGACCAGGGCGGTGGTGACAGCGTCCTCCCCTCCCTCGAGCAGCGTGAAGGCATCCGCCTTGATTCGGACGTGGGCTTTGACGACGTAGGGGCCGTTACCTCAGATTTGGCATCCCCTTCAGGGGGCGCGGCGTCGGACATGCTCAAAACCATCGCGTCCGAGCTCGCTGCCATCAAAGACGAGCTATCCAGCCTCCGCAGCCAGCTCGGAGCGCTGAAATCCTCCCGTCCCGCCGAGGGCGCCGAGTCGGATGAATCCAAGTCGGCAGGGGCCCAGTCAGGCGGTTTCTTTGACGAGGAAGAGGACGACACCATAGCCCTGACCGGCGACGAGCTGGACAATATCCTGAACACGGCCGACTTCACCGAGGAGGCAGGATCGCCGGACCGACAGGCCGACCTTGCCATCCTGCCGGAAGACGGCGACTACGAAGCCCATCCGTCGGATATCGAGCACATCGGCATAGACGCCACCCCCGCGGAAAGCGACAGTCACGAGCTTCCTGACGTTGACGTGACCCCGATGACCCCGCTGGAGGAGGACACCAGCTATCTGGACACGGAAGACCTGGAAGAGCCTCCCTTGGTGGAGCCAGCTGCCGACGAACTCGTGCTGGATGAGTCTGGCGACGACGATCTTGGCGAACTGGTGCTTTCCATAGAGGGCGAAGAGCCCGAGTCTCCGCCCGCCGACCTAGCAGAGGCTCCCCTTGAGGAGCTCGAGGCGTCCGAGCTTGAGGAACTGGCGCCCGAAGATGTGTCGTTTGACATGAACCTGCACACCGAGGAAGTCGGCATAGAGGATCTTTCTCCCCTCGATGAGCAGGAAAGCGGCGAGTCCCTGGCCGACCGTATAGACAGCAGCGTCATTAAGCCGGCAACGCCCGTTGAGGTGCATCCCGACGAGATTAACATGAGCCTGGACGACTCCTTCTTCGTGGAAGCGGAAGAAGCGCCCGAGCGTCCCATAGAATTGTCGTCGCCCCCTCCAATAGCCATGCCGTCCTTTGGCATGCCGTCCGCCGAACCAATGGCACCGTCACCGGCTCCCACGGCCAACGATTCGTCTGCTCCTGAGCCCGTGGTTTCCGACAAGCTAAAGACGGACATTAAATCCGTTCTTTTGTACCTGGACCAGCTTCTTGCATCGCTCCCTGAGGAGAAAATAGAGGAGTTTGCGTCCTCTGAGTATTACGACACCTATAAAAAGCTGTTTGAGGAATTGGGGTTGCTCTGATGGGCTTATTGAATAAAGCGGCTGAGGCAAAAACGGCCCAGCCCGGCGGTCTGCTTGGTCAGAGTCAAAAAAAAAAGTCCCGGTCGGCGTACGCGTAGACCAGGTTCGGGAAAGCCGCCCAGCAGCCGCTCCGCCTGGGCGTAGTTCCAAACAAGTATCCAAAGACGTACAGAAACCAGTTCCCCCGGCTGTAAGCGCGGGGAATGCCTACCTGTACCCCTTTCAGGTCGGCGAGCATGCGGCCAGAACTGGGTCGGACGAACTTGGCGTTTTGTACTTCCTGACACACGAACGCTATGAACCCGCCCTTGCCTTTGGCCCCCGGGCACCCCGACCCTATCCGCCGGATCTCGAGCTGAGCGTCCTTAAACCCTATCTCGATTCGGGCTTGCCTGCCACTGCATCGCTTCCCTTGCCCGGTGGCGGCCCGTGTTCCATTGAGCCCCTCCTTGGCGGACTTGCGGCGCTCGTGCGCTATCCAGCGGTCAGCCAGGGCCCTGTTGTGGCCCCGCACTCCGACGAGGCCGCCGAATTGCGCGCCAGACGGCTGACCGTAGCACGGCCTCCCGCACTCAGCGCCGACAGCCTTTTTTCCGAGCTGCGCGGTGAGCCGGCTGCGCGCTGCGCTCGGGAAGCTGCCGTATGCATCCTGGACCTTGGCGCCCTGATCGCGTGGGTTCAGGCCGAATGTCCCCATGCCCTTACCCAGGCCATTGCCGCCGACGCTGGCCGCTTTGCCAATCTGGTGCTTTCCGATACGGGCATGGTTCGCCTGGTTCCGTCCCGACGGCTCCTGTCTGTCAATTTCTCACCGCGCCAGTGCGACCCGGAATTGCTCGGGGTCCAGCTCAGCTCGTCCATGATGCGGATGTTCGGAGCCCCAAAAGCGGCCCAGCCGGCCCTGGTCTCCTTCATGAACATCCAACTGGCCAGCCCGGACGCGGCGGCTGCACTGCGGGACATGCTGTCGAAACCGTGAACCCTTCCCCGAGCTCGTCCGATCCGCGAACAGACACGTTCCACTCGCGTTACGATCCGGGCAGGGAAGCCGAGCGTTTTGCCGTGCGCGAGCTCAAGGGCAAGCACCCGTCCCTTGTGATACTCCTTGGCCCCGGCATGCCGTTTTTGGCAACGGCCCTGAGTTCCATCCTGCCCGGGACCAGGATACTTGCCGTGCAGCCGGACGCGTGTTTTGACCGCCATTGGACCGCGCTCCCCTATCCCTGCTGGTCGCCGGGCTCAGGGCAGGAGCTTTTAGCCTTTTTTGACGCTCAGCTGTATGACGGCAAGGCAGCGGGAGGTGTGGCGATACTCGAATGGCCTCCGGTCATGCGAGCCTTTCCCGGCTGGGCGGGCCGTATCCGTACGGCAGCCGAAACGGCCCTGGAGCTTCTTTCATCCAACGCCGCCACGTCTGCCTATTGGGCCAGGCGCTGGCTGAGAAACGCCTGGCGCTTTTCCGCCGCTCCCAGGAACCTGGCCGAACTCAAGCCTGGCCAGGGGCTGACGCTAGTAGCATGCGCAGGACCTAGCCTTGAGCCGGTTCTCCCCGTGCTCAGGGAAAGGCGGCAGGATGTCTTTGTGGTCGCCCTTGCCGCCGCGCACGCCGCCTTGTCCAAGCACGGGGTCATTCCAGACCTTCTTGTGTCCACCGATCCAGGTCCGTGGAACGCCTTGCACGTGCGCCTGGCCCAGGATGGCAAGGTGCCCCTGGCTTGCGCCCCAGGCTCCTTCCTACCCGCGTCCATACTAGACGGGGCGGGCATGTTGCTTCCGCTGGACACCGCGCTGCCTTTTGACGAACTGGCCGCGATGGCCGTGGGCAGCAGGGCCTTCAAGGCGCCAAGCTCGGGTACGGCTGCAGGGGCAGCCTTGGACATAGCAGCCTCTGCTGGCTCAGGCCCTGTGTTTATAGCGGGCCTGGATCTCGCGGCCAGATCCTACCTAGCCCATGCCCGCCCCTATGCCCTTGACCACGTGGACCGGGAATACTCGTCGCGCGTCAACCCCGGCACGTCGCAGATGGTGACCAGCGCTTTTGAGCGATATCCGCAGGTCAGCTGCTCATGGAGGCTGTCCAGAGCCTTTGACGCCTATGCTTCTGGGTTGAGAAGGAACAACGTCAAGCGATTTTTTACCCTGGGAAGGCCCGGAGCTCTGCCATGGTGTACTGCGGCTACCCAGGACGCTTTTGCCGCCGCTCTTTCCGCATACGGAAAAAGCCAACGGCCCGCGCTTATTCCCGCGCCGGATCCCAGCGCGGATCCCGCCAGGCGCTTTGCCGTTGGCCTTGCGCAGCTAGCGCAAAGCCTGAAAAGTTCGGTCGCGGCCCTTGCCTCTGAACCCCGCCACCTGGATCCCGACCAGGTGCTTGCCCTGCTGGCCCTGGCCGGACGAGACGCGGCCGCCGTGATAGCGGACGCGGCAAGGATGCGTTCGGACGCCGAACGGATTCAGGCTGCCCTGGCCGCCGTGGACAGGGGCTGTGCCAGCTTTGCGGAGGCAGACCATGCCTGATCCGGCCTTGTTCGAGCGCAATATGCTTGCCATAGCGTCGTTTCACCCAGAATCCACCGCCTCGCGCATCAGAGCCGCTCGCCCAGATACCAGGGTGGGTTTTGAGAGCGCCAGGGACGGTAGCCAAGTACCCTATCTTGACCTGGCCGGGCGCAGGGCGCACATGCATTCCCGCTTTGATCCTGTACGGGAAGCCACGCGCCTTGCGCGCGCCTATGATGGCGGGGGATTTTACGTGTTTCTGGGCTTGGGCGCCGGATTCCTGCCCCTGGCTCTCCTGGATAGCGGGCTTTTGAATCGTGGTCTCATCGTTGAATACAGGGCGTCCACCCTCAGGGCGCTCCTGGAGCGCCTGGACCTGACCAGGCTCCTGGCTGACAGGCGCCTGTGCCTCATGGTCGATCCAGCGGACGACGAGCTTGCGGCGGCGGTGGCCGAGCTGTATGTGCCTGCCGTGGCCGGCGGTTTTTCCGTGGTGCCCCTTTCATCCCGTGTTGACGCGGAGAGCGAGCGCTTCCACAGCGCTTCGGTGGCCCTGAAGGGGGCCTTGTCGTCCGTATCCGACGACTACTCGGTACAGGCGCATTTCGGCAAGCGATGGTTTTCCAATATCGTCAGGAACATCCGGCAGGCATGCTTGGCGACACCGCCTGTGGCGCCTGTTCGCAGAGCCATCGTCACGGGCGCCGGCCCGAGCCTAGAGGATGCCGTGCCCCTCCTGAAAAGCCGTTCGCGCGACGAGTTTCTTATTGCCACGGACACAAGCCTTCCGGCCCTTTTGGGCTCAGGCGTGAAACCTGACGCGGTCATATCCATAGATTGCCAGCACATCAGCTACTACCATTACATGGACGGCTTGCCTGAGGACGTTCCTCTGTTCCTCGATCTGGCGTCGCCGCCCAACCTGGCCAGGCTGGCACGGCGACCGTACTTCTTTGCGTCGGCCCATCCTTTTGCCGGCTACATATCGTCCAGGCTCAGGGCCTTCCCCAGCCTGGACACGTCCGGCGGGAATGTCACCCACGCGGCGCTGTCCCTGGCAGCCAGGCTCGGGGCCAGGCAGGTGTCCGTTTACGGTGCTGACTATTCGTATCCGGGCGGGAGGAGCTACGCAAGGGGTACCTACATACACCGGTATTTTGACGCCAGGCAGGCTCGCCTGGGCCCGTTCGAGAGCATGCATGTCGAGCTCATGTTCAGGTCCTGCACCGTACGCAAGGAAAACGACCCGGACGGTTTATTCCGCTACCGGAACCGCCAGCTTGATGTGTATTTGGAGCGCTTTGAGCGTTATGGGTCATCCCTGGCCATGTTCGTTACCAGACGACGCGGCGGAGGCGCGGCCTCCACTCTGGACGGAGACAAAGCTACGCAGGTCCCTCCCGGCCCCCCGGGCGCGGTGTTTGCCTCCGGAAGGCTGTTCATGGGCACCGACGATTTTATGAAATCCTATCTGAAAGCCCTCACGGGCCTCCCGCGGCTACGTGGTCCCGAGACGCCGGCCAAGGCCGGCTCATACATGGCAGAGCTCGAACCCGATGCCCTTGAGGCCCTGGTAACCATCCTGCCCTCCGTAGCCGCGTTCCGCAAGGAAGCGGAGACGCGTGGTTCTGGCAGGGCTTCCGTGTTGAGGGACGCGCTTGAGTGGAGCATAGCTAAAGTCCGTGGTGAGCTGCGGGACTAACATTGGGAAACCTCTAAAACCCCATGGTTATTAGAGATTCCCATTTGGCTGACAAAGCCGCATGCCTTGCCAGCAGCCTGCTAATACGACACGGATTCCAGCCTGCCCAGACGCCCGGCTCCCAGGCCCCATACGCGAGCCAGGTACGAATCCAGCTCGGCCGCCGATGACACGGAACTGTCCTCCACTATGGCCCGTGTAGCAGCATGGTAGGACGCCCGTTCAGGGTGGACCGCGGACAGCCGCGCCATCACGTTTCCGCCCACGTACCAGCGTGTCGCCGATACGCTCTGCTGAACCAGATACGCCTGGTACTCGTTGACCATCAGGTAGTCGTCGGCCGTATCATATGAACGCCACTGGAAATGCTCAAGCCAGAAGTCCAGCGCCGCTTTTGGCTGGGCGTTCCATAAGGCAGCGGTCAGGTCTCGGTATGCCTGATCCTGGAAAAACAGGGCGTGCGACGCTTCATGGTCGGCAAATAGCCTGCGAAGAGCTGCGCTGGATTCCCTGGTGAACGATATGACAGCTCCCGCACCCTCGCTCAGCGAGCCGTCCTCCCCCCGCCTGAGTATGCCGTAGGCCACAAGCAGGTCCAGCAGTCGGTATTCAGACTGGTTGAGCGTGAAGCCCGACGACTCTGCCAGGGTGTAGAAGTTGCGCAGGGTCCATGTTGGGTAATCGTGGGCGTTCCAGCCATGGAGGCCGGCTATTTCCTCATCCGAAGCTATTCGTCCCCTAAAGCCGGGCTTTTCAGCGAAAAACGCCAGGCGTTTGAGGTATCGATCCTGGGTGGCGTAATCCTTGAAATCCAGTATCAAGGTGCCCGGCAGCGCATCCCAGCGGTACAGCGCGTAGTCGCCGCCTGGCCATGCCGCGTCCAATACGGAATGGAGGTCTGCCAGGGGAGCTCCGTTTCCCGGAACATAGCGGACTTCTTCAATGCCGCCGGAGGATCTCACCACGGCCGTATCCAAAAAGGCCAGGGGAATGGCTGACTCCCTGCCCAAAGCCTGTAGGGTAAAGCGTGTTGATTCCCCGAACACCAGCGGGTGTTCCTGCCGGCCTGTAGCCGCGAGCGAGCCGCCCTTAGGGACGGGCTGGGTAAAGCTGACTTCTGCCACGGCGCCAGACGCGTCCATGACCAAGCGTACTCCGGCGCTCGCCAGCTCGGGGGCCTTATCGCTGGCGGCCCGGTATCCGATATACCGCGGCCGGAGGCCTATATAATGCAGGGTGACCGAACCCTCGCCCTCCACGGTGAGCCTGAGGCCGGCAAGAGGCGTGCCGGGCTCCAGGGCCAACCTGAGATCCCTCCATACGGCGCCCAGTCCGGGGAAGACGGCTGAAGGACCGTCCACAGTCGCCTTTTTGTCGTCCTCAACCTGGTAGAGAGCCGTGACCCGGATATCGGCTTCGCCCGTCAGGGTGAGAGCCAGGTCCGTATCCCCGGGAATTTCCTCGGACGAGAAGAAATATTCGCTCTCTGGATTCTCCGCCCCTAGAAATCGGGCGTTCTTGGCTTTTTCCGCGTACACGGCCTGGGAGCTGCCGTCAGAGTCCGAGAAGGAAAGGTCTTCAACCCTGCCGAAGGAACACGACGCCAGGGCCAGGATCAGCGGAACGGCACGTACTGTTGTTCTCATGGTGCTTACATAGAAAATATGCTTTTGGCCACGAGTTGGGCAACCTGATATTTGCGCTCGGGCGTGGCCGAACCGTCCACGCGGAGGAGGGTGGCCCAACGGCCCTGGAAATCCTCCGGAAGCACGGCCAGGGCATTGAGCGCCTCGGTCATGTGCCGGTCAGACGGCTCCCATGCCTGGTTGATGGCAAACAGCGTGGATATGCACGCGCGCATGAAGCCGACCAGCGATGTCATGAAGAAGTACCAGTCGTCCTTGAGGGCTGCTCCGCCCAGATCGCTCAGGCTGTGCTCCATGGAAAACAGGTGCGTTTCCTTGAGCCGCTCCCAGAACTCAGGCGGCGTACGCGACAGGCCTTCCCTCACGCGGTCTATCCATTCCGAGCGTTTGTACAGAACCTTGCCGTCCACCAGCCGGTAAAAGAGGTAGGTGCCCGAATTGCGGTATACCCACATGATATTGAAGCGCTTTTCCAGTATCTCGTCCACGCTTCCTACCTGTTTGTACTCTATGCGTATAGGAAGCCCCTCCAGGAAAAAACGGTCCTTTTCCTTAGCGCGGGAGCTCTCGAAGGCGCCGGGATTCTCAAAGGCTTCCTGGCGCACCTGGTCGTCGGGAATGTCGCCCGAGCAGAACACGTCGAGCACCAGGGCAAAATACGGGTCAAGGACGTCCGTCTCCGACGCCTCGCAGGAAAGAACGCATTCCACCATGGGCCAGGATGCGAGAACGGACGTCAGGCGTTCAGCCAAGCGCTCGACTCTGTGCTTCATGTATGCTCCCCCGTTTTTATTGCCGCTTGCATGGGCGGTCGCAAAACGCGCGTTTTGACGCCTACCGCTGGCGCTTCTTTACACCGTCTAGCGCCGAGTATACTATGCCTCCATGCCTTTGGGAACACAGAACATGGTGTGGGCTCTCTCGTGTCTGCCTTCAGGCAATGTTCTGGCTGAACTGGCAGGGCTCAGGGAGCGGCTGTTCAGATCCGGCCTTCCCGGAGCGCGGGCCTTCTTTGACTGTCCCGTAGTGGCCTGGTCTGAATCCGCGCCCATCTGTGCCGATCTTGAACGCGGAGCGGCGGCATTGGTCGGGCCGTTGGGTTTTACCGGTTTTGTACGCCACGATGATCAACTCTACCTGGGTTTTGACACTCAGTCGCTTTCCCAGCTACGCGATATGGGCATCGGCCGTGCCCGCCTAGACCAAGCGCCCTTCATCGCCGGCCTGGGGCTGTACTGCGGACACGCCGACCAGTCCATCGACCTCCCGCCGCCGCCCTACCCTCGTTTTGGGCGTTACCGCCTGGCAGCGTACAGGCTGGTATGGGACGAACACGCGGCCTGGTGGCAGGAGGGACCGTCCGTGCTTGCCGGCATGGCTGCGAAAAAATGCGCTTCCAGACGGTAACGAGCGGGCGTCACGAGCCTTTTCACGGGGTGGCGCCTGTGGTATAGTGGCGGGACCGCGACGGTTCCGCGCGTATCCGCGCACCAACGCCCAACAGAAAATGGAGGATCGATGCGCATCCGATTCCTTGCTTTGCTCCTTGTGGCGGCCGCCCTGGCCCCCGTGTACGCCCAAGACGGCCTATCGGCGGTGGAATACAGCGACTACGAGAAGGGCGACGGCATTTTCTCGCTCAACCTCGGAACCAACATTCCCCTCGGCTTTTACGACCCCACCCAGCCCGGCCTTGTTGGCCCCAATTCCACCCTGGGTTTTGCCTTTGGCCTGTCCTATCTTGGCTTTCTGGACGAGCATTGGGCCCTCGGCGGCGACGCGGGCGGAGCGTTCATAACGACGCTGGCCGAACGGCGGCTCTTCCTGGCCCCCATATCCTTCAAGGCTGCATACGCCATCAACTTGTCGCCCATATCCATCCTGCCTACCATAGGCGTGGGTATGGCCATCAGTTCCCTGTCAGATTACAAGCACATAGATCCGCTGTTCAAACTGGGGTCATCCTTCCTGTGGCGCTATAACAGCGACGTGAGCTACGGACTGCACCTGTTTGCGGACATCATTCCCCAGTTCTACGAGGACAGCACCCAGAACCGGGTGGGCTTCTTCATGGAAGCCACGCTGTCCGTGTCGTATCACCTGTAAGGCGGAGGCATCATGAAAGCGCTCAAACTACTGGCCTTGGCTGCCGTCGTCGTCGTGTCGCTCTCGTCCTGCGAAGAGGGCCCGGTGGGCATCTTTGCCAGCATAGCCGGCGAGACGGACATTAACGCCCTCATGACCAAGGAATTCGAGAACGCGTCCCCAGCCTTCGTGGTCAAGGCGGATACCACCATGTACGCGGGTGTCGGCGTCCTGTGGAGCCGCCCGGAAGGCGGCAGGCCTTGGACCCGCATGGATGTTAGCGCCGTTGGCTCGGGCACGCTCTTTGCCACCAGCGCCGCCGTTGTCGGCACCACGCTCTATGCCACGTTCACGGACACCGGCACGGGCGCGGACCTGGGTGTATGGTCGTGGAACGGAACAAGTTGGAACCGCGTCGACGCCGCTTTCCCGGCCGCCGGCGAGGAGCTCAGGTGCGTCCTCGGCGCCAACGGCCAGGTGTTCGCCGTTACCGCCCTCCACGCCGCCAGCGACGACAGCATGGACACCACCCACAGCCTGTACTACCTGAACGGAGCCGCCTTTGCCACAGCGGGTCCGGCAGACGCCGCCATAGGCCAGCCTAACTCGGTTGCTTTTGACGGCACCAGATACTGGTTCACCGCCGGTCCCCAGGTCTTGACCGGCACGGCGGCAAGCGCCATAGCGGTGGACGCAACGGCGCCGGCGGCGGACTTTGGCGGTGTAGCATACGCGGCCGTGCCCGGCGAGACCGTTTTCGGAACGCGTTCGGGCGTCATGTATACCGTAAGCGGAACCACCTGGAGCGCCGCCAGCACAGCCCAGACCGACCTTGGGGGCGACGCGTACGCCTTCTACCAGCCTGTCTACGTTTCAGCCGGCACGGCTGCCATCCTTATGCCCACCCGTTCCTGGTACAGAAGCTCCACCGACCCGGCCCCGCCAGGCGGCTACCTGGAATTCGCCGCGACCGGCTTTGATGTGGCCACGGCCACCCCCAACGCCGACCGTGACCTGGTGTCCTGGCCAACGAACTACGCCATTACCCTGGACAAGGCGTCCATCAAGTCCATCGTCAGCCTGCAGGAAGGCACGGGCACATCGCTCTTTGCCCTGACTGACGGCAACGGCCTGTGGTCAAACTACCATGACGGCTCTGTGTGGACCGGCTGGCGCAGGGAGTAGCACAAGCCCCGTGAGCGACCTTTTTTCCGCCGCCCCACCGGGCGGCGGTTCCGTATCCGGAACGTCCGCGCCCCTGGCCGATCGCATGCGGCCACGCACCCTGGACGAATTCATAGGCCAGGAACACATCGTCGGGCCAGGCAAGCTCCTCCGCAGGGCCATACAGCGGGACAGGCTGTCGTCCATAATCCTGTCAGGCCCTCCGGGTACGGGCAAAACCACCCTGGCCAGGATCATAGCCAACAGCACCAGCTCCCGTTTTGTGTCCATCAACGCGGTGCTGTCCGGCGTCCAGGCCATACGCGACGCCATAGAATCGGCCACTCGCGAGCGCGATCTATACGACCGGCGCACCATCTTGTTCGTCGACGAGGTGCACCGCTGGAACAAGGCCCAGCAGGATGCGCTCCTGCCCTGGGTGGAGAACGGCACCATCATCCTGATCGGCGCCACCACGGAGAACCCGTATTTCGAGGTCAACCGTGCGCTGGTCAGCCGCTCCCGGGTGTTCCAGCTCGCGTCCTTGGGCCCAGGCGAGCTTGCCAAGGCCGCCGCCCAGGCCCTTGCCGATGCCGAGCGCGGCTATGGCCGCTGGAAGGTCGCGTTTGACGACGGGGCCCTGGAACACCTGGTGGACGTGTCCGACGGCGACGCTCGCTCCTTGCTCAACGCCCTGGAGCTGGCAGTTGAAACAAGCGCCAGCTCCTGGCCCCCACCGGACGGCTCAGCCATTCTGGTCACCATGGCCGCGGCCGAGGAGAGCATACAGAAGCGGGCCGTGCTGTACGACCGGGACGGCGACTACCACTATGACGCGGCCAGCGCCCTGATCAAAAGCATACGAGGCTCGGACCCGGACGCCGCCCTGTACTGGACGGCCCGCATGGTATACGCCGGCGAGGATCCCAGATTCCTGTTCCGCCGCCTTCTCATATCGGCGGCCGAGGACGTGGGACTTGCAGATCCGTCGGCCATAGGCGTGGTCAACGCGTGCGCCGCAGCGTACGAGCGCATAGGCCTGCCGGAGGGCCAGTTCCACCTTGCCGAGGCCGCCCTGTACCTGGCAACGGCGCCAAAATCCAACTCTGCCATGGCCTATTTCGACGCCCTTGCCGCCGTAGAGCGCGAGCGCGCTGAGGTTCCCGACCACCTGAAGGACGCAAGCCGAGACGCGGATGGCCTGGGACACGGCCAGGGCTACCTCTACCCGCACGCGTACAAGGGCCACTGGATAGCCCAGCGCTACCTGCCATCAAGCCTTGGCGACGCCCTGTTTTACCAGCCGGGCGCCGAAGGGTACGAGTCCGCGGTTCGCGAGAAGGTGCTCGTCCGCCGGGACGCCCAATTGGCCGCCTGGCTGTCTGGTGAAGCCATGGCAGGCAAGGGCCAGGGCGCCTGGACCGAGCGCGCCGAGGCAGGGTCGGCCCACGTGTTCCAGGGACTCAAGGATGCAGTTTTCAAGGCTGCACGTCTTGCAAATACAGACCATGTCCTAATTTTGAACGCTGATAATGGCCTTCTTGCCAGGGAGGCGACGCGCTTGTGTACGGAGGGATCGGTGTGCGCACTGGTGTCCGGCTCCGACGCCGCCGAGCGCCTATCCTTCCTCTTCCGTGATGTGGAGGATATGCACAAGCCCGCGGTGCTGACCTGTGTCCCCGATGCAGCCGCCGATGCCGCCAAGCAGGCCCCGTACGCGTCGTCCGTTGCGGCCGTGCTTGGCATAGGATTCTTGTCGTCCGCCACGGACCCCGTACGCGCCCTGTCGGCCGTGGCGTCGGCTTTCAGCGGCGCACGGTTTGTGCTGGCGGAACGCATGCCCGCCGCAGCCGGACTGCTTCCCTCGCTGGCCGCGCCTGCCATCGACGCCGGGCTCGCAGATGCGTGGGCTCATGCCGACAGCGCTTTCTATACCGGCCTGAAATCCGCCCAGCTGGACGCCGACGCCTTCCGTGCCACCCTGGAAAAGGCCGGCCTTGCCGTGGATTCCATCGACAGCGTCGCCCGTAGCTACCCCAGAGAGCTGGCCGGCAAGGACGTGGATGCCTGGCTGTCCTCAACTTCAGCCTACGGAGCTGCCATGGCAGCCGCCATGACGGCCGACGAACTGGAACGAGTTCGGCTTGCCCTCAAGACATCGGTCTTGGCGGGGCCGATCTCCTGGCCGACGGCGTGGCTCGTTGCCGCCGCCCGTTCCTAGGAGCGTTCTCCCATGGGCACACGTTTATTGTACGGACTCAAAACCGACGACGCGTCCTGGCTCAGACAATTCTATCCGGCCAGGAGGCTTTTTGAGGCGGCTGCAAAACTGGGGCTTGATTTTGACGCCATGATCCTGCCTCCCTGGGCTGACCCACGGCCTGTGGTCAAGGCGTGCTCTGGTCATACGGCCCTGCTCCGTGGCGAGCTGTCGACAGATATCTACCGCATGCTTGAGGACGCCAGGATACCCTGCGTCAATCCCGCTTGCGCCCATGCCCTGGCGCGGGACAAGGCGGCCAGCGCGGTTTTTTTTCGGAGCATAGGAGCGCGCCACCCGTCCACGGCCCTGATCATGTCTCCGTCGGATGCGCTTTTGCCCTTTCCCTTTGTAGCCAAACCACGCTACGGGAAAATGGGCAGAGGCGTCGCCCTGATAGAGAACCTGGGCCGGTGGTCCGAGTGGCTGGGCGAACACGCGTCGGAGGACGGGGTAATCATCCAGGAATTCCTCCCGTCCACCGAGGGTCGCGACCTGAGGTTTTTTTTCGCTGCCTGGGAAGGAACCGGCAATCCCGTATGCGTCCGCAGGCAGGGCGGCGGCTTCTTGTCCAACGCCCACGCAGGCGCCATTATGGACAGGTATACGCCGCCGGACTGGCTCGATACTGAGGCAAGGAGGATATTCCTCCAGTCCAAACTGGTATACGGCACGGTGGATTTCTTGTTTGAAGCTGACGGCGGCTTCTCGGTATGCGAGCTCAATTCCTGCCCCGGCTTTGAGGAACTGGAGCGGGCCACGGGCCTCGACGCGGCGTCCGCCATCCTGCGCTCCGTCCTGGGGCTGGCATAGATTCGTGAAAGGACTCGGTATGGGGCGGTTCCGGAATTCTGATGACGTGTACGCATACCTGAACGGTTTTCTGAACATGGAGCGCAAGCTTGACCCGGTGGCCTACCGCCTGGACCGCATGCGCCAGCTCCGCGACCTTTTCGGGCGCCCGGACTCAGGCATGCGCCTTGTCCACGTGGCCGGATCCAAAGGCAAGGGGTCCACGGCCACCATGCTGGCGGCCATCCTGCAACGCCACGATCCTCCCGTCGGGCTGTATACCTCTCCCCATCTTCTGTCCTTCACCGAACGAATAGGAATAGCGGGAGCACCGGTTCGGGATGACGTCCTTCTGCCCGCCGCCACAGAGCTGGCGTCCGGCATAGAGAGCCGCGTTCCGTCGGACTACCCGGGTGGCGACTCGCCCACGTATTTCGAGCTTCTTACCCTGCTGGCCTTCCTGTCGTTCAGGCGGGCGGGCTGCGGCCGTGCCGTCATCGAGGTCGGACTCGGAGGCAGGCTGGACTCGACCAACGTCATTCAGCCCGAGGCCTGCGTCATTACGCCCATAGAGCTTGAGCATACGGAAATCCTGGGCGACACCATACCGAAGATCGCGTCCGAGAAGGCCGGCATCATAAAACCAGGAATTCCTGTATATGTGAGCGCCCTGCGTCCTGACGCCCTGGACGTCATACGGTCCACGGCCCGCGGCCTGGACGCGCCCGTCCATGTGCTTGACGACGAGATTAGCATCACCGACCTGCGCCTGAGTCCGGACGGCACCGAGTTTACCCTCAGCCCCAAAGACGCTTCGTGGTCGGGGCTCCGCCTGAGAACGCCGTTGGTGGGGACCGTGCAGGCCAGGAACGCAGCCGTGGCCGCACTGTGCGCCCGGGGCCTGGGCGTGGACGACGATACCATTAGGCGCGGGCTCGCTGAAGCCCGCCTCAGCGCCCGCTTTGAAATCATGCGCGGCACGCCGGACGTCATCCTTGACGGAGCCCATACCCCTGACTCCGTGGCCGCCTGCGCATCGGATTTTAAGACCGTGTTCGGCGGCCGCGCCGTACTCCTCTTTGGCTGCGCCAAGGACAAGAACCCCGAAGCCATGGCCGATGCCCTGTCGGAGGTGGCATCCATGGTGGTCGTAACGAAACCGGGCACGTTCAAGGAAAGCGACCTTCCGAGAATAACGAAGGCCTTTGAGGAGCGCGGATATTCTGTACGCGCCATGGAGGACACGCGGCAGGCCGTGCAAGCCGCCATGGATACTGCTGTTCAGGAAGGGCTTCCCCTCCTGGTCACCGGTTCCTTCTATCTCTGCGCGGAGGCTGCCATGGTACTCAAGGAACGATGATGGACGGGCTGCCTACCCGCTGGATGGTCGGTCAGGCTTCCACGCGGTTGCGGCCAAGCTGTTTTGACCGGTACATGGCCGAGTCCGCCCGTGCCACCCACTCACCGGGCACTTCCCGCGGTTTGAGTTCGGCCACGCCCAGGGATACGGTCACCTGGAAGGTTTTGCCCTCATGCCGTATCTTGCCCGCCTCCACGCGCGAGCGTATGCGTTCAGCCACGGTAAGGGCCACGTCAAGCCTGGCTCCCGGCAGTATGGCAAAGAATTCCTCCCCGCCAAATCGGCCGGCGTAGTCGCCTTTCCGGAGGCTCGCGCGGACGGCCTCGCCCACTGAACGCAGGGTCTCGTCGCCCGCCAGGGTGCCATAGTCGTCGTTTACTGACTTGAAGCGGTCTAGGTCGACCATGATGCCGCACAGAGGATGGTCCTCGGTCCCGGCGCGCCGCACCTCGAGCTCTATGCGCGAGGCAAGGCTCTGGCGGGACAAAAGGCCGGTCAGCACGTCGTAGCGAGCGTCCGCGGCCAGCCGTTTGTCCTCCGTGTCCACGACGCGCTTTTTCTGCGTAAAGACTGCAAGGGTTTCCCTCAGGTTCATTTGCTTGTCCAACAGCTTGCTGGACAGCTCCTCTTCCTGTCTGACCGCCTGCCTGTAAAACTCCCGCTCGGCTACCAACTGCTCCTGGGCGGCAAGTCGCATGGTGGCGGCTTTAAGCCTGAGCGCGAATTCCAGTCCCTCAAAGGGCGTGCGGATGAAATCGTCGGCGCCCGTGCACAGGATGGAGTCCAGCGACTCCGCGTGCTCGGTGGCGGACATGAGTACTATCTGGAGGGGCATGCGAGCGCGGGCAGCGCGCATTCGCGAGCACAATTCCCTGCGTGGATCGTCAGGAAGATCCAGGGCAAGGAACACGATGGCAGGATTCCATCCTTCAAGTTCCTCCATGGCGTCCCGGGACAGGGTCGCCAGGCGAAACTCGATATCGGAGCCGCACGAGGCCCTGGCTGCGTCTAGATTTGTTTTATCATCGTCTACTATCAATATACGCGCTGGATTTTCCATCACCGCCCCGCTCCGGGCTGCGGCCCGGGCCCACGAGCCAGTATAGTGAATCCTGTACCGGTTCGCCATAGCGGAAAGCCATCCTTTGGTCCCTCCTGCCTTCGGAGCTCAGCGCCAGGCGTTTTCACCAGAACAGGGCTACAAGGCTCTGCGACCCCCCTATGAGGAGACCCAGCACGCCGCCGAACCAGGTGACAGCCCTGAGCTCGCGGTCGATAACCCGCAGGAGCATGCGCTCCACCTCTATGAGTTCGAGGGAATTGACCTTGTTGACGACCACATTCCGCACGTCCAGCGACTTGAGTATGGCGCCGCTTTCCCGCGCGGCCAGATCTGCCAAGCCTCCTGAGGCCGCTCCCGCCACCCTCCTCACCCAGGCATCGTCCAGTCCCGACAGCTCGGCCAGCGAGTGGCCGCTGGCCCCCCGGGCAAAAGCATCCGCGAACGACGCCGCGATGGAAGACAGCACCTTGGCCGCGGGCGCGGCGTCGTCCCCGGGGGCAAGCACGGATGCCAGCCAGGCGGCCGCAGACCGGCTGAGGGCTTCCTGTATGCCGGGGAACGCCCCAAGCACCGTGTCCACGCGCACGCAGCCCAGGACGGCTTTAAACGGGCTGGCCGGGGGCGGAGGGGTGTCCAGCGCGGAGCGGATCATGGCTTGGAGCTTGGCCGCGCTTTGGGCAAGAGCTTCCGGGCTGGAAAAAGCCTTCCACTGGTCCAGGGGCTTGTCCAGGATGCCTTCCACGGCCGCCGCCACATGGCTGACCGCCGCCTTCCGTGTGGACTCGTCATCCAGGATTCCCTGTACCGCGCTGGTAAAATCGGCTATGGTCTCTGGCATTTTCTCAAGGATGGCCTCGTCATAGCGTCCCAGGGTGATGAAGAAGCGCTGGAAGGCTGAAAAGCGCTCCAGGGTGGACCTGACCAGGCGGGCGCCAGCCTTCTCCAGGTTTGTCCTGATGGCTGGATCGGTGAGCACGCCGGCTATGGCATGGCTCAAAGCCGGATAGGACGCATTGGCCGCCTTTGCTGACAGTGACACCAAGGCAACCTTTGGCAGTATGGCAGACAGGGAGCCGCCGTTTGCCCGCGCGGCGTCCAGGCAGGCCATAAGGGCGTTTGCCACTGCCTTGGACAGGGCGTCCTTGAATTCGGGCCGCATACCGACGGCGGCCGGAAGCTTTCCCGGGGTCTTGGCCAGGTCGCCCAGGCTCAAGGGGCCAAGTTCCCTAATAGCCACGGCTAGCGCCGCGTCCGTGGCCATCCTGAAGGCATCCGAGCCGGTGATCGACCCCAGAAGCGTGTGGCCCGCATCCTTGAGGGCTGAGCCAAGCTCTGGGCTGAAGCCCTCGCCCAGCTGCTCTGGCCGCGCGTCCAAAAGATGCGTGCCGGCCTGACACAGGGCGCTCTCAAGACCATGCTTGAATTCCTGGGATCGAAGACGCGATCCAACCACTTCCTCGGTGAGCAGGTCTTTGGACACGGTGTCGCCAAGCGACTTTGCTATGCCTTCGCGCTCGCGGGGCAGAATGCCAGGTGTAAAGGGAACGCGCACGCCCAGCACGCGGTAGGCTTTCAGGGGCCTGAACAGCATCTTGATGGCCAGCCAGTTGGTAAAGAGCCCTATGACCGCGCCAATCAGGGGAGGAAGGACGAAACGAAGCCACGCGTACTCGTTCATGGGCGGCTCTCCGCTGCCTTTTCTGCAAGCTCGCGTGACTGGTACACGCTGACCTGCGACCAGTGGACCCAACCCGATCCGCCGGGCGTTTCCACGCGGTACCACAGCCCCTGGTCCGAATCCCCGTGGACCACGTCCCTGCCCTCTATCCTGAGCACGTCGCCCCTGCGGGCGTATCCTGAATCCGCGGCCTCAAATGAAGGCTCAGCTCCTAGACGCGCGTACGCTATGTCCACCACGACCCAGCCAAGCCCGCCCGATATCAGCGGCGTGGTTTCCAGCCGAAGGTCGGGCGCTCTTTCTGCACACGACGCCATGATAACGGCGCACATACCCGCCAGAACCATCACCAGAGCACTTCTTCCCATCGCCGTACACCCCTTAAGTTGCCGCCGTCCGCTAACGCGTCGCTTTTCGCTTGATTTTAGCTCAAAACCGGGGCATGTTGAAGGCCAACATGCGTACCACCCGACAGCTTTTAGCCTGCATAACCACCCTCGTCTTTCTCAGCCCGGGCTTTGCCGGCGACATGCCGGCCAGGCTGTCTATCGGCCTGGATACGGGCGTGCTCGCAACATCGGAACCGGGATACGACACCTTGAACCATGCAACCGTGGGCGGTTCCCTGAGCCTGTCGCTGTGGCAGCCCTGGTCCATGGACCTGGCACTAAGCTACTCATGGGCGGCCCCGTCCGCCTACTCAGACGCGTGGTACCGCTACCGGGGCTTTGCCTCGCTGGGCTTGTCGCTGGGCGCGTCGTTCCAGCCGACTGACCTTGGGGGTATCCGGTTTGGCCTGTCCCTGGGCGGTTTTGTGGCCCGCTACGACCTTTCGTACTCGTTTTTCTATTACCCGCGCCTGTCCTTTGACATCGACTATCCCGCCTTCAGGTTGGGTTCTGGCTGGACCCTGGACGCAGGCCTGTCCCTGCCTTTGTATTTCAGGGCGGACGCTTTTACGGCAGGCTTTGAAGCCGTGTTCACGGTGTCGTGGACTACCGGTGGAGGAAACACATGAAGCGTTCACATAGCCGAGCGCTGGCCGTGCTCCTAGCTCTTGCCTTATCATCTTGCGCCATCCCCGAAGCGCCTGCCCGCGTGGCGTTGCTATATGGGGTGTCCATCTACGATGACAGCTTGCCTGAAGGTTCCTATCCAAATCTATCTTTAGCTGATAACGACGCCGAGGATATGGCCGCCATGCTTGGCACACAAGGCTGGCTCACAACCCTGAGAACCGATGCAGATGCCACGAAATCCGCCATTCTGGCTGATATTTCGAGCATGGCCGGTTTCGATGGGCTGGTCGTGTTCTACTATTCCGGGCATGGAACTTACGATTTCGACGGAACGACGTACATACTTCCGCGGGGTTCGATTACCACCGGAGGTTCTTTGGACTTGTTGGAGGCTTTCTACCCAGCAGAGCTCTTCTCAGCCTTTGAGGCCGCCGGCCTTAAGCACGTGGTGGTGATCCTGGACAGTTGCCACTCGGGAGGCTTTGTTATGGAAGGAGCGACCACGGACGGCGTGCCGCCCCTCTTTGGCCCCAACGAGACCCCGGACGGCTCCATCATGTACACCTGGCAGTTACCCGCCACCGGGGACGCCATAGCCGCGTATGCGGCAAGTGCGAGCTACGGCGACTATATAGTCCTGTCCGCCGCCGGCGCCGGGGATTTTTCCTGGGAAACAAGCACGCACGGGATTTTCACAGGCTTTCTGCTTCAAGCTCCCGGCTACGCCGACGCCGACAGGGACGGCCTCATCACCACCACGGAGCTTTTTGCCTTCACCGCCGTCAATATACAAATCCAGTGGAACCAGTGGGTTGCTGACGATTACGACAACGGCCAATACGCAGACTATCACCCCCACGTAACCGGGAGCCCGCGCGAGTACGGTTTGCTCTTTGCCGACAACTAGCTGAAGGAGCATCCAAAAACATCAGTTTTTGGATGCTCCCTTGAGTCTACAGGCAGGCGGACAGGGCGTCACGCAGGCGGGTTGCTTCGATTGAGTTCAGGGTTATGCCCTTGCCCATCTTCTTATGCTCGGGGTCCCAAGCCCGGAGGTCGTATTTGGGTTCCCGGTTGTTCCAGCTGACCAGGTTGAGTTCCGTCTTCCAGCCGCCCTTGCCCTCGCCCAGCACGGCAAGGTGCTTCTCGATCCTGAACTCGATAACGTCGCCCTGTCTGTCCATGCCCGCCTCCGTCCGTCACAGGTTTATCTACAGGCTGCTGAAAACCTCACAGCTTTCCAACAGCCTGTTAGGGGAGCCGCCGTGCCCCAGCCACGGGCGGCCCGCTTTCCTACTACGCTCAACTGGCTCTGCTTGATTGCGTTTCTCGGGCGCTTGTGCCGGGAACCTATCATAAACCCGGCTCAAATCCTGCCTCTCCTCGGTCAAACTCAGGAAACCTGAACACAATCACGCCACTCGTCCTCACGCGCATTTCGCACAGGCCCTTGCCCGCCATTTTTTCCAGGGCGGAACGGGCGGCGTCGCTGGTATAGTCGCTTTCCAGGGCCACCTCGCCGGGACTTACGAGCCCTCCGTGCCGGGCCGCTATGCCCAGCGCGATTTTTTCTATGCTTTCTTTTTTGGCCGGCGCTTCTGGTTTTGCGGCGCCGTTCTGGATGATGTACACGGGACCCGGCCGCAACAGGCCTCCCTGCGCTGCAAGCAGGGCGTTGGCTTTGCGTACCTGGTCAGGCAGGGTGAAGAAATCGTACAGAAGGCCCAGGCCGCCCAAACCAAGGCTGCATGCCCACAGTATGCCGGTGGGTATCTTCCTGAGGTAAAAACGGTGTATGCCAAGAACACCGCCTACAAAAAAGAGCAGATAGGCCACAAATACGTTGTAATACATTGCGTCAACTCCGATGCTTGGTCTTCGGCCGCCCCGTGCGGGCGCGGCTTCCTGCGTTCCCAGGCTGCCTCCGCGGACGGCACCCTTTCTACATTCTGTATGGAGCCAATTCCAAAAGTCTGTTACTTCTGGGAACCTCTAAAAACCCCATGGTTATTAGAGGTTCCCTGCGTTTTCGGCCGAAAACGCTAGATTTTTTTAAGGTAACCCTCTAAAAACTGAAGTTTTTAGAGGCTCCCTTCTGAAATTGGCTTTGCGATTGCTCGCGGTTGCTTGCAGATTTCGCAAGCGCCACGCACATCACGTCTCAATATGTAGCTCTATGATACTCTTTTTTTTCCGATCTGTGTACTTATCATCCCTTTGACCTTTCAGCCGATAAAATGCTATGAAAGTGGTGGAGTGTTTCAGGGTCATACTTGCCTGGGACACATCCGCAAGGATACCGCGTTCCGGCAGGGCACTTCGTCACTGAACCGCGCCGCCAGGGACCGGATCAAGGAGACTCGTATGCAGGACATCAGAAGCGTGCTCCGGGACACAAAACCCGGCGCGTCGATCACGGCCAAAGGCTGGGTACGCACCCGGAGGGACACCAAAAACGCCGTGTTTGTGGAGCTGAATGACGGATCCTGCTTCAACGGTCTCCAGTGCGTGTTCGACGCCGCCTCTCTGGACGACGCAGCGCGCGCCTCCCTGGCGCAGGTATCCACCGGCGCGGCCGTGGCTGTGGCCGGCGTCCTGGTCGAGTCCCCAGCGGCAGGCCAGCCCGTGGAGCTCAAGGCCAGCGGCCTGACCGTGTACGGTCCGAGCCCCGCCGACAGCTACCCGCTCCAGAAAAAAGCCCATTCGTTCGAGTTCCTCCGGGAGATAGCCCATTTGCGACCGCGCACCAACAGCTTTGGCGCGGTGGCAAGGGTACGCAACCAGATGGCGTTCGCCGTGCACAGCTTCTTCCAGGAGCGCGGCTTCCAGTACGTCCACACGCCCATCATCACGGCCAGCGACTGCGAGGGCGCCGGTGAGATGTTCCAGGTGACCACGCTGGACCTGGACGCCATAGCCAAGCGCGGCGAGCCGGTGGACTGGACCAAGGACTTTTTCGGCAAGCGCGCGTATCTATCCGTGTCCGGCCAGCTGAACGTGGAAACGTACTGCATGGCCCTGGGCCGCGTGTATACCTTCGGGCCGACTTTCCGGGCCGAGAATTCCAACACGCCGCGGCACCTGTCGGAGTTCTGGATGATAGAGCCCGAGATGGCCTTTGCAGAACTGCCGGAGAACATGGACCTGGCCGAGGCCTTCATCAAGCACCTGTTGTCCTGGGCGCTCGAGCGTTGCGGGGATGATCTTGCCTTCTTCGACAAGCGCATCCAGCCCGGCCTCATAGCCATGCTGGACTCGGTCCGGTCGTCCACGTTCGCCCACATGAGCTACACGGACGCCGTCAAGGAGCTGGAAGCCCGTAAGGACGACTTTGAGTTCAAGCCCTTCTGGGGCTGCGACCTCCAGACCGAGCACGAGCGCTACCTTACGGAAACCGTGGTCAAGGGACCGCTCATCGTCACCGATTACCCGCGGGACCTCAAGGCCTTCTATATGAGGCGCAACGACGACGGCGAGACCGTACGCGCCATGGACGTGCTCGTGCCGCGCATCGGCGAGATCATAGGCGGTTCCGAGCGCGAGTACCGTCATGACGTGCTCCTTGACGCCATGAAGGACAAGCATCTGGACCCCGCGTCGTACTGGTGGTACCTGGACCTCAGGCGCTACGGCTCGGCGCCGCATTCGGGCTTTGGCCTGGGCTTTGAGCGGCTGATGCGCTACGTTACGGGCATGGAGAACATCCGTGACGTCATTCCGTTCCCCAGGGCGCCCAAGCAGGCGGATTTCTAGGTCGACGATGAGGTCAGCGTCCTTTCGCCTCTCAGCCATCCTGGCCGCCGCCCTCGTTCTGGGGACGGCGGCCGGCCCTCTTGCCCACGCCGCGGCCTACGACCAGCCCGATCCGCCGGCCGTTGACGCCCGCGCCGTTGTCGTCTTGGACTACGCCCAGGGCGATGTCCTCTATGAGCGCAACGCCGACCTGTACATCCCCCCCGCCAGCCTTACCAAGCTCATGACCATGCACGTTGCCTTAAAGGCCGTGGAACTGGGCACTATAGGCTTGTCGGACATTATCACCATACTCCCGGAGGAAACCTCGCCCATCCTGCCCTACGGCTCGTCCCTCATGTACCTGGAACCCGGCATGCGCGTCACCTTTGACGACCTGCTGCGGGGCATGGCCGTGGTGTCCGGCAACGACGCTGCCTTTGCTGTGGCCAGGGTCCTGGCCGGGTCAAGCGAGGAATTTGCCCGCATGATGAACGACGAGGCGCGCGCGCTCGGACTCAGCCACACGCGCTTTGTCGAACCCTCGGGGCTGTCCGAGCAGAACATCACCACGGCCCGTGACATGGCCGAGTTCGCGCGCCTGTACCTGAACCTGCACCCGGACGCCCTGGATTCATACCACGGCCGCCCGAGCATGGAATTCCCCCGGCCCGAGGTGATGCCGGTTGGCGTGCCGCCGCCGGACCAGCGCATCGTCCTGCGCAACCGCAACGAGCTTGTACGCCGCTATGAGGGTTGCGACGGGCTCAAGACGGGCTTTATAGACGAGTCGGGGTACAACCTGATAGCCACGGCCGAGCGTGACGGCACGCGTGTTATCGTGGTCACCCTAGGAGGTTCGGGCGGCAAGGAAACGCGGGCTCGGGACGGGGCGGCCATCCTGGATTGGGCGTTTGCCACCTGGACAACGGTCAGGCCACAGGCCCCCGAGCTTCCGTCCCTGCGCGTGTGGGGAGGCGCCAGCTCCCATGTCGATCTGGAACTGGCCGTGGTACCGGCTTTTACGGTGCCCGCTGACCTGGCCGCGGGCATAGACAGCCGCGTCGACCTGGAACCCGACGCAGACGCGCCCGTGTCCAGGGGCGACAAACTCGGCACCCTGACCTTCACGCGGGGCGACCAGGTCATACGGCGCGTGGATATCGTCGCGGCGCGCGACGTGCCCAAGGGCAACGTGCTTCAGCGCCTCAAGGACGCCATCCTGAAATTCTTCAGCCGCTTATTTACGCCGAAAAACTGACAAGGCCGTCCGCGTAGCTCACCAAACCCTCGGCGGCCAGGGCCATAGCCGCCCGCTCTAGGCGGCCGTAGTCCAGCCCGCTTGCATCGCGCGCCATTGTCAGCGTTATCCCGCCGCCCGAGTCCGACAGACAGCGCAGGATGGCTCCCCTGGCCTGCCTGAGCGAGCCTTTGAACGCCGACTGCCTTGAATATGCCGCGCTTTTGCGGCTTGGGTTGGGCTCGCGTTTTTTCAGCCAGGCGCCGTAGTCCATGAGGGCCTGGTACCAGCGGCCCGGCTGGTCCCTATCCAATACAGCCATGGCTACCGGTTCTAGTTCCCTGTCCGTTACCACAGCCGCGTCAGGGAAAAAATGGAAGATAAGGGCGGCCCTGATATTGGTTTCCAGCACAAGCGTCGGCCGGTTAAAGGCAAACGCAAGCACGGCTCGGGCCGTGTACGGACCCACCCCCGGCAGGCTTCTCAGTTCGCCCTCCGTGTCAGGAACCCTGCCTCCAAAATCGGAACATACCGCGCGCGCGCTGTCACGCAGGCGCAGGGCGCGGGAATTGTACCCCAGGCCCTTCCATTGCCCATACACGTCCGCCAGTGAAGCCGTGGCGAGCGACGCCGCGTCCGGGAAACGCAGGAACCAGGCCTCGTACCGAGGAACCACCCTGTCCGTCTGGGTTTGCTGAAGCATGAACTCTGATACCAGGATGCGCCACGGGTCGCGCGTGCGGCGCCAGGGAAAATCGCGCCCCTTATCCCGGTAATGTCCGAGCACCGCCTTGCGGAATTCGTCAGCCTGCTCCCTGCTTGGCAGTCCTTGAGGCACGCCGTTGTCTTTCATGGGATGCGTCTTTGCCTCACGACCTCATGATGGCCGCCAGGTCCTCGGCCGCGCCCCTGGCCTTGGTTGCCAGGTCCCGCAGCGCCACCGCCCGTTCCGCCAGTTCCACGTTTCTGGCGACGATAAGCTCGGCGGCCAGGCCCACCTCGCCGGCGGCGCCCGACAGCTCGTTCATGCTGGCGCTCACCCGGTCCGAATACTCGGTCTGGCGCGAGCCCTCCTCGCGCATGCGCGCGGCTGCCTCGGCCAGGCGCTCGGACTCTGACGCTATGCGCGCCCCCGATTCCCGCTGGCGCGTCATGCCGGCCGCCGCTTCCTTGACGCGGCTGGCCGTGCCGCTGGCCTCTGCTGCTATCCTGGTGAGGGCGTCGCGTACCCTGATGCTCAGTTCGAAGCCCTGGCCAACGGCGCTGTCTATGGTCGTGGCTATCTCGCCTATGCGGGCCGCCCGGTCTGCGCTGGCGGCCGCCAGCTTCTTGATTTCCTGGGCTATAACACCGAACCCTCTTCCGGAGCTGCCTGCATGGGCCGCCTCTATGGACGCGTTCATGGCCAAGAGATTGGTGCGCTCGGCAAAATCGTTCACGGCTTCCACCACGCCCAGAATCTCTGACGAGTAATCCTTGACCTTGCCCATTGCGTCCGCCAGAAGCTCCATGTCCTTGCGGCCGCCTGAGGTCAGGCCGTCAAGGCCCGTGGCAAAACTGGCCGCCCCGTCTATGCCCTCGCCGACGGTCTGGAAGGCCTCTATCAGTCCGCCCGTCTCTCCCGCCGTCTTGGCTATGCTGGCCGCCTCGTCCTCAAGCTCGTGGTTTACTTCCCTGAGCGACGCTACCAGTCCGGACACCGCCTCCCCGGCGGCGCTCACGCTGCGCGTCTGCCTCTGCACGGCCTGGCCTATGGCCTTGGCTTCCTCCGCCGAGCTTTCCGCCGACGAGGCCATGCCGGCCACCGCCGAGTCCAGGGCCTTGGCCAGCTCTGACGTATCGGTAGCCAGTTTTTCCGCGCTTGCCACCAGGCTGCTCAACCGGTCGCGCTGTTCCGACGTCTCGCGCATGTAGCCGTCCAGCTCGCGCTGGAACCTGGAAGACCGCGACGCCATAGCCACGAACACCGCAAGGTCTATAGAAAAGAACGTGAAGCCTTGCAGCCAGGCAAAGGGATCGTTACCGGTGACCTGGTAGATTATATCGTGCACCCCAAAACCCACGCCCACGATAAGGCCCACAAAGATAGGCCATGCGTCTTTCTGCTTGAGCTTGACCGCCCTGAGGACTATGAGCACGCCGAGGATGACTACCAGGAAAATGGGCCCAAGGCTCAGGTTGAACACAAAGTCTATGGCGCTGTCGTCGTGGGCGTTGAGCATGAAAGCCAGACCGAACACGGCTATATCTGCGGGCACCAGTATCGTCGCCAATTTATAGCCCGGAGACTTGAAAAAACTCATGAGAAACAGCATCAAGAAGCCTATGGAAACGCTCAGGGAAGCCCTGCCGACCGCTCGCTGCACCAGGGGGTCAACCAATACCCGCTCGGCACCCATGTCGTAAAAGTAAATGGCTATGAACAAGAGCGACAGGGCAAAGAAAATGCTGGCTTTGTCATCCGGCCGGGATATGAACTGCGATATGAAATACGCGCCAAGGAACAGGCAGAGTACGGCCAGGATCACGTACACCCGCATGTTGAACAGGTTCTGGAGGTGCATGACGAATTCGGACTGGCGGTCGTCGACCAGCCTGAAGCCCGGGAAATAGGCCTCCGAGCCGTTGTAGTAGCACCGGAGCGCTATGGTCACCGAACCGTCTTCCAGGAGGTTTGCCGGTATGAGTATGGTCTGGTTTGCCTGAGGCCGGGAGTAGTACTCCGGAGGAAGCCGCCCACGAGTGCCTAGGTACACGCCGTCGGCATACAAGTCAAAGGCAGACATGGCCTTGCCCGTCTCGAACCACACATTCGTGCCGGACAGCTCGCCCGGCACGGCAAGCTCGGCCCGCAGCCAGAAATACTGCCCGGCCCCGGATAGCTTTAACCTGGTCGGGAGGCTCACGGCTTCCCAGCCCGAGTCGTCATGGGCAGGATCCGCCCAGGCCATATCGTCGCCCAAGGTGAAGCGCCAGCCTTCATTGACCGGAGTGAAAAATCTGTCCTGGGCTGATAGTAAGGCCCCTGAACTCAGGACAAGCGCCAGGATCAGGACGGCTATACGGGTTTTCATAGTAGGCTCCACCGGTTGACGACAGGGGTTCGGGCCGGCGCGCTCGTCACGCCGCTGTGCTACCTACTATACGCGAGGATGGTCGTATCCACAATACGCCGCTTGCTGAGCCGTTGGCCCAACGCGCGGCGGCTGAGAAGGGCGCTCCCGCCGCTAGTCCCCAAAAATGTGGACGTAGTCGTGCAAAAGCTCCTCCGCCTCCTTGCGGCAGCCGCCGCACACGGTACCTATCTTGGTGCGTTCCTGGAGACCTTCCCAGTCGCGGGCGCCCTGCTTGACCGCTTCCTCTATGTCGCGGTCCGAAATATTAAGGCAGGTGCACACAATCTTGGCTCCCTCGTTCCTGAAGGCTCCCGCCCGCCCGGTTTTTTCCAGGTAGTTGTCAATGGCGGCGCGCAGGGCCTTGTCGCCAAGCACCGAGCAGTGGATCTTGTTGTCCGGCAGGCCTCCAAGGCGAGTGGCTATGTCCTCAGGCTTGATGTTGTACGCGTCGCGTATGGTCATGCCTTTTATCACGTCCGACAGCATGGACGTGCTGGCAATGGCGCTGGCGCAACCGTACGTCTTCCAGCGCACGTCCTTGATGACATCGTCTTCAACCTTGAGCATGAACAGCATCTGGTCGCCGCACTTGACGTTGCCGGTCATGCCCTCGGCATCGGCCTTAAAGTCCTCGTCCGGCGAGAATACGTTCCGGGGATTGGTAAAATGGTCCTTGACCACGTCTGAATACAACCAGGAAAAAGCGCTTGTCATCCTATCCTCCGCGCGTGTGCGCACGCGCCAGCGTATGGCTGCCCGGGGCGTTCCTCACGGGTAGCTGTCCAGCTTTGAATCCCTTACGCGTCCACCGTACTCATGGCCCTGAGCCTGGCTATGATGCCCGGCAGGTGCCCCAGGACGTAATCCACGTCATCTTCCGTGCTGTCCCTGCCCAGGCTGAAGCGTATGGATCCGTGGGCCAGCTCCGGCCCCAGGCCCGTGGCCAGAAGCACGTGGCTAGGATCCAGGCTGCCTGACGCGCATGCCGACCCGGTGGACACCTCTAT
This sequence comes from Spirochaetales bacterium, assembly GCA_016928955.1. Lineage (GTDB taxonomy): Bacteria > Spirochaetota > Spirochaetia > Treponematales > UBA12059 > JAFGJV01. The sequence goes on along the minus strand of JAFGJV010000004.1, from coordinate 170,506 downwards.
GCCCGCAAGGTCCATGTACAGCAGTATGGCTTCGCCCTCAGCCCCGGGGAAGGACACGTTCAGAGTGTTCGGAAGGACAAAGTCCGGGTGCCCGTTTATCCTGATTTTGGGTATGGCGCTCAGGAGGCCGTCCCTGAGGCGGTTTCTGAGCGCCCGGGTTTTGGCCTCGTAGTCGTCCAGCTCGGACTTTGCCAGCCGGGCGGCCAAGCCAAAGCCCAGGATTCCCGGGTTGTTGTAGGTGCCGGCGCGGTGGCCGTGCTCCTGGTGCCCGCCGCGTATGAGCGGCTCTATGGGAGCGCCCTTTCTGATAAAGAGGCCTCCAACGCCCTTCGGTCCGTAGAGTTTGTGGCAGGACAGCGTCAGGTAATCGGCCTGCCAACGGTCCACGTCCACGGGAATCTTTCCCACGGCCTGCGTGGCGTCCGTGTGGAAATACGCCCCGGCCTTCTTTGCCAAAGCGCCGATGGCCTCCATGTCCTGGATGGTGCCTATCTCGTTATTGGCCGCCATGACGGACACCAAAAGCGTGTCCGGCCCGAGCGCCCGGGCCAGCTGGTCCATATCGACCCTGCCCGTGTTGTCCACGTCCAGGAATCGGACGGGAAAGCCCTCGTCCTCCAACCAGCGCGCCGCGTTCAGCACGCAGGGATGCTCGATCTTGGTGGTGACCACACCCGTGCGGCCGCCCCTTCTGCCACGGTGGAACATGGTGGCAAACACGGTGTTGTTGGACTCGGAGCCGCCGCTGGTGAAGATCACGTCGTCGCTTCCGGCTCCTATGATCGACGCCACGTCTGCCCTGGCTTCCTCGACCCGGGCTCGGGCCAGGCGGCCGAGCTCGTGCATGCTGGACGCGTTGGCGTATACGTCAAGATCGGCCTTCATGGCTTCCTTGACCTCGGCGCGGAGGGGCGTGGTAGCGTTGTAATCCATATATACCGTTCGTTTGTCCATGCGTGTCATCCCTCCACCACGTCCCTGATCGTCTTTGAGCCCAGGTACGCGTCTATGGCTTCTTTGAGTCCGCCCCAGAATTTTTTTGGCAGGCAACTCGGTCCGGCGGCCGTTGCCGAGCAGTTCGTCTGGGAACCCAGGCAACTGACCGGCCGTACCGATCCGTCCATGGCCTCGATAACGGCCAGCATGCTGATGTCCTCCGGCCTGCCGGCCAGCCTGTAGCCGCCGTTCTTGCCGCGCTCGCTGTCCACCAAGGCGGACAGCTTAAGCCGTGACATGATGCCTTCAAGGTATTTTGCGGGTATATGCTCCGCCGCGGATATTTCCGCAGCGGTAGCCGTGTGGCCTTCCCTCATGGCCAAGTGCACCATGGCGCGGATTGCGTACTGGGTTCTAGCTGACACCGAAAACACGGCAACTCCGTAATTCCTATCTGGATAGTAGGAATATATCCGCCCTACGGGCTCGGTGTCAAGCGTTGATGTACGGGCTACGCTTTGATTTTCCGCGCGTACTGCCCGCGAGCGGCGGAACCCAATATCACGGCAACCGCGGTTACCAGGTAAGGCACTGCCCCCAGAAGGCCGGCTGGCAGGCTAGGCACGGCCTGAGCCAGAGTAGCCAAGGCCAAAAGCGCGGCAAAGCTCAATGAGGCCAGGAAGGTTCCTTTGAGACGTTTCCTCCCCAGGTATATGGCGACCAGGGCTATCCACCCCCGCCCTGCGCTCAGGTTTGGCACCCACGCGCCTATGGCCGCGGCCATGGCCATTCCGGCAACCCCGCAGGCCGCCCCAGACAGGGCATAGGCACCGTCGCGCAATCTCCCCGGGCTCAGGCCAGCCAACTCCACTGATTCTGGCTTCATGCCCGCCGCCCTGAGCCTGAGCCCAAAAGGCGTCAAGGCCAGCCCAAGGGCGACTACCGCCGATGCCAGAAGGGCAAGGATGTCGCTCCAACGCTGGGAGAACAGCACCGGTCCGACAACTGGCACATGCACAGCGCCAGGGGCAAGCGTGCCAGAAGCCAGGGCGCTCAGGGCCACAACGCCTTTGGTGCCAAAGATCAGTTCCGACATCACGGACGCGGCGCCGGGTATCAGCATGTTCATGGCAAGCCCGACCACAAAAGCGTCAGCCCGCGCCTTGCGGGCAAAACCATCCTGGGCAAGGGCCAAAACCGCAGGCACGGTTATGGCCGCAACCATGCCTGCCGCTGGGCCCCAGGTGCCGCCAACGGCCACATAGGCAAAGCCCCCGGCCATTATAAGGCCCTCAAGCGCTATGTTGAGGACGCCCACATATTCAGTGGCAAGCCCCCCGAGGGCTGCCGCCAAAATGGGGGCAAGGGCGGCAATGGTGACCATGGCTACTTCCGGCAAGAAGGAATTCACGTCCGTTTCCTCCCGCCCAAGAGCGCCTTAAGCCTGGTGTATGCCGGCTTGGCCGTCGCCGCCATTATCACTAGAGCCTTGATGATCATAGCCGCGTCGGGAGGAAGCTCGGTGAAAATGGCCGCCTGCCGGGCGCCTGAGTCCAGCCAGGAGAAGAGTACGGCCGCAGGTACGACCGCCAAGGGTTCCCCGCCGGCCACCAGGGCGGCGCCTATGGCGTTCCAGCCCAGCCCCCCCGATATCCCCCGAACCGCGGTTCCGTTCGAGCCGAGCGACAGCGCAGCACCCGCCAGGCCGTGCATAGCCCCGGCAAAGATTATGGGCGCCCATTCAAAGCTACGTACCGGGAAATTCTGCAGGGCGGCAAAGCGTGAATTCCTGCCATACAGGGCCAGCATGGTGCCACAGCGAGTCCTGGACAGGAATATCCATACGCCAACGGATACGAGTCCTGCCACAAGAGGTACGGGGGTGAGCGGCAGGTTGTGGACAAGCCTTGGAAGGAGCGACGCCTGTGGTATCGGGTCCATGGCTATAAGATTGTTTCCGGCGTCGCGGAAGGGACCGCTGATGGCCCAGTCCACCACATGGAGTGCCGCTTGTGAAAGCAGGAAAGTCACAAGGAGCACATCCGCTCCCGCCCAGCGTTTGCCGGCGGCTGCCGGGGCCGCCACCAAGGTTCCGCCCAGAACGCCAGCCATTACGGCCGCAAGCAAGCCAAAGCTGCCCTCCGGACACCATGCGCCTGCGAGGGCAGCCATGAAAGCGCCGGCGTATACCTGCCCTTCTCCGCCAAGGGTAAAGTGACCGGCCTTGAAGGCGACCAGGGCGCCCGTCGCGGACAGCATCAGAGGAGCCGCGGCCTCGAGCAGGGTCGCCAGGGCCCTGGCTGAGTTCAGCGGCCCCAGCGAGAAGGCGCGGAAGGCCTTGAGCGGCTCGTCCGACACAAGTACGGACACCATGAACACCAAAACCAAAGCCAGTCCGGACGACAGGGCCAGGCGCCGCAAAGCTTCCCATGCCCTCGACTGGGGAGGGGGCGGAAGGGCACACAGCTCGTTCAAGTCCGAGCTCCCGTCAGCAAGGCGGACAGGCCACCGGCCTCTTCGGAGTCTATCGGCTTGAGCTTGCCGCGGTACAGGACAAAAGCCCTGTCAGCAAGGTCTCGTATATCGTCCGGATCCTGGCTGAGCACGAGTACGGCAGCCCCCTGGTCCCTGGCCTTGCGGATGGCGCCCAAAGCCTTTGAGCGCGCGGCGGGATCCAGGCCCTGGCTGGGATTGGCGACAACGACAAGCTCGGGCCGCTTGTCCAATTCCCTGGCAAGCACCAGCCTTTGCCGGTTACCGCCGGACAGGGCTTCAGCCGGCGCCGCCATGTGGCCCTGCACGTCCATCGATTTTGCAAGCGCCAGGGCGTCGGCATGCGGCGTTTTCCTGGCCGCGTATTCCACCGGCGAGTAGCCGGACAGTCGCCCGGCCAGCACATTGTCCCTGAGCGACGAGCGGAGCGACATGCCGCGGCCTTCCCTGTCGGTTGGGATATAGGCAATGCGGTGGCCGCGGCGCCTGAGTCTATCCATGCTCAAGCCGAACGCCGCCACCGTGCCTCGATCCGGGAGCCTCACGCCCGCCGATAGGTCCTCGAGCGTGTCCATGGCGTTGCCGGCAAAGGCAGCCACGCCCACGATCTCCCCAGAACGCACGACCAGGTCCACGGGCCCCAGGGGTCCCGCCTCGGCGCCCAGGAACTGGAGGACGGGCTGGCCCGGAGCCGACGCGCCGTCACGTCCGGATGCGCAGGCTCCGGTGGGCGCAATGAGCTCGGCGAGCCCGCACTCGTCCAGCTGGCCGGCGGCAAGCGTAGTCAGGGCGACTCCGTCCCTGAGCACGGTTACCCTGTCTGCCAGGTCCAGGATTTCCCTGGCGCGGTGTGAAATGTACACGATAGCGGCGCCGGCGGCCCTGAGTCGTCGCAACAGATCGAACAAGGTCCTTGTTTCGGACTCGTCCAGGATGCTGGTCGGCTCGTCCAGGACCAGAATGTCGGCGCCGCGCGCCATGGCCCGCAGTATTTCCGCCTCGCGCCTCTGGCTGGGACCGAGGGCGGCAACCACCGCGTCCGCGGGGACGGAGAAACCGTATCGCTGGGCCAGCATGGCCGCCTCATACTCAGCTCGGCGGCTGTCGTAGAACAAGCCCAGTCGGCGCGGCTCGTGGCCCAGGCTGATGTTCTGGGCCACGGTAAGTCCCTCGGCGAGCATGGAATACTGGGGCACAAGGCCTATGCCCGCCCGCTCGGCGTCCCTCCGCGACCGGAAGGCAACGGCCGAGCCCCTGACTTCTATTCCACCCCTATCCGGGGCAAGCATGCCGCAGGCTATACGGGCAAGCGTGGACTTGCCGGCGCCGTTCTCTCCTACCAGGGCATGTATTTCTCCCCGGGCCACGCGCAGGTCGGCACCGGAGAGGGCAACAGTACCCGTGTCGGGAAAGGACTTGTGTATGCCGACAAGGGCGAGCGCGTCCATTGCGCTAAAATATGCTTAAAAGGAATCCAGGGTAAAGGCCGGCTTGCCTTCGGCAAGCTTGGCCATGACCGTGTCCATTTCCGCCCGCAGGGATTCCGGCAGAGCCTTGTATGCCGGGCCATCCCGGTCAAAACCGACGTATCCGTCGGTGGCTCCCACTATGTCAGCCACGCCCCAGAGGTCTTTCCCGTCAAGGAGGGCTGATACCCGCTCGTACACGAGTCGGTCCTGCGCCAGGGTTGCGCAACCAACCACAACGTCTGGCCCCAGCTGGTATCCGGCCCCGTCCAGCCACACCACCGAAGCGCCGGCTGAGCCCGCGGCGGCTATGACGCCCTGCCCAGCCCCTCCGGCCACGGCCAGGATAACCTCGACATCGTCATTGTACAGGGAAGCGGCCAGCTCGGCCGCGCGGTTGGCGTCGTACCAGTTGCCTATCTCGCGATACTCAAGCTTCATGCCCGGATCGGCGGCCAAGAGGCCTGCTTCAAAGCCGGGCTGTATGAGCCTGTCCAGGGTCGGGTAGCGCTGGGCGGCTATCAGGCCCGCCCTGTTTGATCCTTTGTGAACCGATAGAGCCCCGGCCAGGTAACCGACCAGGTAGCCCTGTTCAAGCTGGTTGTAGAGTACCGTGTGTATGGCCCGCTGGCCATCCATGTATGCGTCGGCGACGAAAAAGCGGACTTCAGGATACTCGGCCGCCACCTTGACGCACAGTTCGGGCAGGGCCGGGTTGGACGTGACGATCAGGTCGAACTCGCCGGACGCGGCTATGGCCTTCAGGGCGTCGAGCCAGCCAGACTGGTCGTATCCACCCTCTATCACCTTGAACTCGGTACCTGGCCGCTCTTCCACGGCCCGAGCAGCCCCGGAGACCAGCATTTCGTAGATGGGACTGCCCGACGCCACGCCGGGGACGAATACGGCCACCGAGGCCGGTTTGGCAGGACTACCGCCCGTGCCCCCGCAGGACCAAAGACCAGCCACGGCCAGCGCCAAAAACACTATGCGTTTCATACGACTTCCTCCACGGGCGCGCCTTCAGCATGCGTGTACAATAACCCCGGCGCCTCAGTTCGAGGACGCGGTACGCCGACTTTTCACGGGCGCGCTGGGCCAGTATACTGGTGAGCTGAACCACGGTCGCGCCCGGTAACCTGTCGCGCCGCAAAGTTTACGTTAAAGGTCAATTTGCATGCAGGAAGCGCGAACCTACAAAATCGGGGACCTGGCCCGCATGTTTGGTATTACCGCCAGAACCATCAGGTATTACGACGAGCTGGGCCTTCTGTCGTCGGGCGACCGCGACGGTCCCGAGCACAGGCGCTATTCGTCGCGCAACGTAGTCCGCCTCAAGCGCATACAGCAGCTCAAGGACTACGGCCTGTCCCTGGCGGAAATTCGGGAGCTGTTCGAGCTTGCCCGCGTCGACCGCTCCGGCGAAAAGGTGCGCACCAGCCTGGCGGAGAAATACCGGAGCAGGCTGGCGGACGCCAGACGGCGCAAGGCTTCCATAGAAGCGTATATAGACGACCTGTCCTGGCACATAGACCAGCTGGAGCGGGTGAGCGACTTCTTTGGCTGTCCCGGGCCCGCCTGCGCCACCTGCCCCTGGGCCGATCGCTGCGACATGCGGCTTCTCGTGGCCGAGGACAGCTGACATGCTTTGCGGCATAGACCTTGGCACGTCGTCCCTCAAATGCACCCTGTTTGCCGACAACGGCCAGCCCCTAGGCTCGGGCCGGAGCCCGGTGTCCCTCCGCCGCGACGATTCGTCGGGAGCGGCACTTTCAGATCCTGCGGAATGGGAACGTGCCTGCGCCCTTGCCATAGCGGATGCATTCAGGCTGTCGGGCCAGAGTCCTGGGGACGTGGACGCCGTGGCCGTAAGCGGCAACGGCCCGACCTTGGTGGCGGTGGACGCATCGGGCAGACCCGTGGGCGGCGCCCTGTCCTGGCTGGACCGCAGGGCGGTGGGCCAAGCCGAGCGCATAAGCGCCGCGGCAGGCCGCGCCGTTGATCCTTCATTTTATCTTCCAAAAGCCCTAAGCGTGCTGGAAGGCCCTGATGGCCGCACGGTGACACGTTTTTTTTCCGGACCAGAATACCTGGCGTACAGGCTTGGCGCAGACGCCTGCTCCTACCTGCCCGATCCCTATTACGAAACCTACGTTTGGGACGTGGCCACCGCCCAAAAACTGGGGCTGTCCGCTGCTTTGTTCCCGCCCTATGTAGGGCCGGGACAGCGCATAGGCAGGGTTGGCGATCTGCAGGCTGCCGCATTTGGACTGAAACGTGGCACGCCAATAGCGTCGGCGTACCCTGATTTCCTGGCCGCCCTGCTCGGATCAGGCAGCGTCGAGCCCGGCATTGCATGCGACCGCTCGGGCAGCTCCGAAGCCCTGAACCTGTGCGCCAGCGGCCCCTGCCCAGACCAGCGGCTATTCAGCCTTCCCCACGCCGTTCCCGGCCTATGGAACCTGTCCGGCGGCCTGTCCACGTCTGGAGCAGCCCTGGCCTGGTTCGCCAAAACCTTCGGTTATGCCGACGCGCAGGCGATCCGGGACGACGTGTCCGCCGGCGAGCCGGGCGCCCGCGGCCTGTCCTTCCTGCCCTACCTGGCCGGCGAGAGGGCGCCCCTATGGAATCCGGACCTCAGGGCGTCCTTCCACGGCGTTTCCCTCGGGCACGAGCGCCGCGATTTTGCCCGGGCGGCCGTTGAAGCCCTGGCCTACGGCCTCAGGGTGGCGGCCGACATCATGCGTGAAAACGGCAATTCGATATCCGCCATACGCTGCTCCGGAGGTGCCGCCACGGACAGCGCCCTGTGCGGCATCAAGGCCGACGTGCTCGGCGTACCGGTCGAAACCCTCCAGGTGCCCGATTGCGAGACCCTGGGCGACGCGTGCGCTGCGTCCGTGGCCCTGGGTCGCCATTCTGGCGTTGCTGAAGCGTCGGCGGACATGGTCCGGATCGGCTTCCGCCACGCACCCAACCCGAGCAAGGCTGCCGCGTACGAAGGGGCCTATGCCCGCTGGAAAGCGGCACTGGACTCATCCCTGGCGCTTCCCCCCACGGAGCGTCGCTGATGGACGGACTGCCCGCGTCCCTGTCACAGAGCCTGATACTCTTCCTTCTTCTTGCCGTTGGATTTGTTGCCCGGAAGACGCGGGTACTCGGCGACGAATCGATCCGCGGGCTGTCCCGCTTCATCCTGGATTTCAGCCTCCCTGCCCTGGTGCTGATATCCATGCAGAAACCTTTTACGGCCGACGTGCGCGACCAGGCCCTGCGCGTTCTCGGCATGTCGGCCCTTGCCTATGCCCTGTCCTTTCCGCTTGCCTACCTGGTGACCGCTGCCTACAAAGGAGCCGACTCAAAGCGCGTTGGCGTCCACCGCTTTGCCCTCTGCTTCTCCAATGTCGGCTTCATGGGCTTTCCGGTGGCCGAGTCCATCCTGGGGCCAGAGAGCCTCTTCATGGTGGCCGCGTACAACATTCCGTTTCAGATACTGGCGTTCTCGGTAGGCGCCGCCCTTATCCGCGGGCCGTCGCCTCGCCCTCCCTCGCCAGCCAAGGGGTCGGGCGGAAGGTTCCTGAGCGTCCTCAAACCCTTCATGAACCCGGCCGTTGCATCCGCCCTGCTCGGCTTTGCCCTCTTCCTGCTGTCCGCCAGGATACCCGAACCTGTATACGGCGCCCTGGACATACTGGGTCATACCACCACGCCCCTGGCCATGGCAGTGATCGGCGCGGTGCTTGGGGGGACATCCCTGCGCGGCGTCCTCTCCGACTGGCGGCTTTGGGTCACGTCAGGATGGCGGCTGGCTATCCATCCTCTCCTGATCTACGTCTTGGCGCGCGCTCTCGGGCTTTCCGGCATCGAGCTGGCTGTGCCCGTCTTGATTACCGCCATGCCGGTGGCGGCAAACACGACCATCCTGGCCGGCGTATACGGTGGCGACACGGTCAGCGCCAGCGCGTTGGTTTTCGTGTCCACGGTGCTGTCCCTTGCCTCCATACCGGCCCTTGGGTTCCTGCTCGGGCTGTGACCCGCGGGCGAGCACAGAAAACCACTGTCTGGCACAATCTGTTTTAGCTGTTCTTTCCGCTTTACCAGCCCGTTCGCTTTCGCTATTATTTGAGCGGTAGCGTTGAAGGTTCGGTCATAGGCCGTGGGGGATGCCGATAAGGGCCCCGCAGGGCGCTGTGCCGGAGCGGGATTCCGTCCGGGGCCGAAGAACACTGGTAGCGCATCGCGCTGAAATGACTGACTATGAAACGACACGCACAGCTCCCCAAGCCAAGGGGGAGCCTGTCCAGGTTCCTGGGCTACATGGCGCCGTACTGGGGCCTCTTCGCGGCCGGCACGGTGGCCATGCTCGCGGCAACGGGAGCCAAGCTCGCACTCCCGCTCATCCTTCAGCAGGTTATAGACAAGGCCATACCGGCTGGCGACATGTCGCTCATGCTCAGGTATGCCCTGTCCTACCTGGGTCTCATAGCCTTCATGGCCGTGGGCACCTATTTCCAGACCATGCTGATCGTTCGCCTCGGCTTGTCAGTGGTCACCAAAATCAAGGAGGACCTCTTCTCGCACCTGTTGACCCTGCCCGTGTCCTATTTTGACAAGCATCAGGTTGGCGAGCTGATGGCCCGCGTTGAAAACGACACGGAGAAAGCCAAGAACATATTCAGCGAAACAGGCGTCATGCTTATCTCCAACGTGGCGTACTTTGTGGGCGTCTTCCTTGTGCTGTTCAGCAAAAATCCGAACGCCACGGGCGTCATGCTGATTCCCCTGCCGTTCCTGATGTTCGCCTTCATCTTTGTGTTCGACAAGCTCCGTCCCCTCTACGAAAAAGCCCGCAAGACCTACGCCAAGATCACGGCGGTGGCCACCGAGTTCGTGCAGGGCATAGAGGTGCTGCAGGCGTTCAACCGCACCGAACACGCGTCGCGCAGGCTGGAAGAAGCCAGCAAGGAAAAGCGCGACGTGGAAATCAAGGCTGGCCTCGTCGAATACAGCTTCATGGGCGTGCTCCGCTTCATGGCTGGCACCTTGTTCCTGGTACTGATCATACGGCTCATTGCGCCCGGCATCTTCCAGGGAGCGCTGACCGTAGGTGCCCTGCTGGTGTTCATCGAATACGGCATGACCCTCTTTGAGCCCCTGTTCTCCATCGGTGAGAACATACGCGGAATCCAGCAGGCCCGCGTGGCGCTTGGCCGCGTGTTCGGGATCATGGACGAGCTACCGGAACCCAAGGGGTCGGGGGCGTCTCCGTCCTTCAGCCAGGAAATCGAATTCAGGAACGTGAGCTTCTCCTACAAGGATGGCGAGCCGGTCCTGGACAACGTTTCGTTTACGGTCAAGAAGGGGCAGACCCTTGCCCTGGTGGGCGCTTCCGGTTCGGGCAAAACCACAACGGTGAGTCTGCTGTGCAGATTCTATCCGATAGGGTCCGGCACGATCCTGGTGGACGGCCGCGACCTGACCGAGATCGACCTCCATGCCTGGAGACGCACCATAGGACTCGTCCTTCAGGACGTATACCTCTTCCCGGGAACCATTCTGGAAAACGTCCGCGTGTACGACGACGCGATCCACGAGCCTGACGTGTTCGCCGCCCTGAAGACGGTGCACGCGGCCGACTTTGTGCGTCGCCTGCCCAATGACGTGAGGACCAGCCTCCACGAACGCGGGTCAAACCTGTCCATGGGGGAGAAACAGCTCCTTTCGTTCGCGCGTGCCGTGGCTTTTGACGCGGACATCGTCATCATGGACGAGGCCACGGCCAGCGTGGACGTTGCCACGGAGAGACGCATTCAGAAAAGCATGGCTGACATGCTGAAAGGGCGCACGGCCATCATCGTGGCCCACAGGCTGTCGTCCATACTCAAGGCGGACAAGATCCTGTTCTTCAAGGACGGCCGCATCATAGCGCAGGGCACCCACGAGGAGCTTCTGTCCTCGCTCCCGGAATACGGAGAGCTGGTGCGCCTTCAGTTCCCAGACCTGGACGCCGAGCGTACGGCGGACGGGGCCCAGACGGCGGAGACCGTAGCATGAGTGACACTAATAGACCAGACGCCATACGCGTCAACCACATAGCATGGATCCGCCGCGTCTGGGCGGAAAAATACTGGCTGATACTCTTTCTCTTTTTCCTCACCCTGCTGTCGAGCGCGGTGGCCATCACCTATCCCTATCTCACCAAGCAGCTTCTGGACACCATCATGGACCACCTGTCCAGGCCGGACGACGGCACGGGCATGGCCAAGGTGGACCGTATCCTGCTGGTGTTCGTGGCCGTGGGGCTTGCAGAGCTCGTGTCGTCCATCTTCCCCGGCATCAGGGGCATGACCAATTCCGTGTTCGAGCATTCGATACGCGGCAAGTTCTTCCGCAAGGTGATGGCCAAGGACCACAGCTTCTTTTCCCGCTTTGCCTCCGGCGACATAGTGACCCGGCTCACAGACGACCTGTACGACTTCCCAAAGCTGTCGTGGTTCCTGTGCTCGGGTATCTTCCGCGCCGTGGAATCAATCAGCAAGGTGGCTTTCTGCCTGACGGCCATGTTCCTCCTTGACACCAAGCTGACGCTGTTTTCCCTGATACCCATACCCATCATGATCGCCATCTTCTACGTGACGCAGAACCGCATCTACGACACTTTTGAGAAGAACCAGGCGGCCATCAGCGCGATCAACGCCCAGCTTGAGATGAGCTTCTCTGGGGTGCGTATCATCAAGGCCTACGCCTGCGAGGACAAGTACAAGCGCTTTTTCCAGGACGTGCTGGACACCCGCAAGAAGACCGAGCTGGCCGTGGCCAAGCTGGAGGTCATCCTGCACCTGTTCTTCCAGAACATCGAGTACATAGCCCTGGCCGGCATCGTGATAGCCGGAGGAGCCATGGCCGTGAACGGGGCCATCACCATAGGCACGTTCTACGCCTTCTACACCTACCTCCGCATGCTGGTGTTCCCCATCCTGGACATCCCCCAGCTGTTCGTGTCCGGAAAGCGGGCCTTTGTGAACATGGATCGCCTGGAGGAAATGGCGGCGCATCCCGACGCCCGGCGGCCGGCCGAGCCGAAGCCGAGCGGGGAATTCCGCGCCCTTGAGATCAAGGATCTGTCCTTCTCCTATGGCGACCGCGTCGGCAGGGCCCTTGACGGAGTCAGCCTGACCTTGAAGCGCGGCGAGCGGCTTGGCGTGATAGGGCCCGTCGGCTCGGGCAAGTCCACGCTCATCAAATCCATGCTCGGTCTCTTGACTCCCGAAGGCGGCAGCGTAAGCGTCAACGGCGTGGACCTCAAGGACCTTGACCTGACCGAGTACCGGTCCCGCGTGGGTTACGTGCCGCAGGAAGCGCTGTTGTTCTCCGGCACCCTGCGGGAGAACGTCGACCTGGGCACAGACCAGCCGAGCGACGACACCTTCAAGCTGGCCGTAGACGCCGCCCAGATGTCCGAAGAAATAGCGTCCTTCGGCGACGGCCAGAATACCGTGGTGGGACAGCGCGGCATCAGCCTGTCGGGAGGCCAGAAACAGCGCATGGCCATAGCCCGCGCGGTGGCCCGTAGGCCTGAACTCATGCTCTTTGACGACATAACGGCGAGCCTGGACGCCACCAACGAGGAGCGCCTGATGCGCGCTTTAGACGCCATGTCACGGGACCTGTCCTTCGTCATCGTGTCGCACCGCCTGTCCACCCTTCAATACGTGGACAAGGTGCTTTTCATAGACGGGGGCAAGGCTCTTGGCTTTGGTACGCACGAAGAGCTTCTGGATAATCCCGCGTACCGTTCCTTCATAGAGGAGCATCTGGGCCAAGCGGGTTGACCTGATACACACGACACGAGGGGCAGCCCCTATCCGGGCGCCCCTCGTTGATTTAGCCACCCGCCCCGGATATACTAACGTCCAGTGGAACAGCTCCTCAACGAAATCCGGATAGCGTACATAGACGCCAGCGTCAACGCGGCGATATCCACAGTGTCCGGACAGAACGTCCCCTACGCCATGCGCCTGACCCAGGGCGAGGAGTATTTCGTCGAACTGCCCACGGCCCTGGCCGTGCCCAGGTTGCCCATCCACCACGACATACGACGCTCCGTACCCGACGCGCCGTACATCAGCAGCATCCGCGATGTTGTGGCCCAGCTCGCGTCCATCCTGCCCGAATGCTTTGACGGCCTCACCTATTTTTTCGACCCTGCTGAAATCCTCAAACCCTGTTTCTACCGCATGTACAAGGTTGACGATGACGTATACCTCTACCTGCTCAGGCTGGATCTTTTGCCGCGGCCCTTCGAGTCCGACGTCGTCCAGCCGGGTACTAACGACCTTACTGCGGCGTACACAACCAGGCGGGTATTTCTGGAATCCGAACTCATTCCCTTGGACGCCGTCATGTGGGAATCTGGCCGCGTCATGGCTTTCCGCATCCGCCAGCTGGTGTCGCAGACCTGGATAGGAGAGACGGGAAAGGGCTACATGGTTCGCGGTATATGGATGGACAGCGACCTTTCAAAATTTTTCACCAAGCTGTTCCTTGAACCCGGTCGCCGCATCTATCCCTACTATCCCCTGTTCTGCAAATACAAGACCCTGTGCGCCTTTCCTCCCGTCCTATCGCCGGACGGCAGGAGGAGCTTTGTGCCGCTCCTTCATTACGCGGTCAAGCGTCTCAAGCCTGAAATGGACGCCGTGCAGAAAGCCCTGCGCAACTCATCGTTCAGCGAGGATATGGAGGAATTCCGCTCGCTCGGGGGCTCCATACCGGACACATGGAAGGCCCTCTTGTCACGTTTCACCGTCCATCCCTACCTCAACGACCGAGACCAGAAGGAGTACGCCCTCGATCATGCTGAAACCACTGAACACTGACGACCTGCGCGGAGCCCGCGTAACGGTCATGGGACTGGGACTCAACGGCGGCGGCGTTCCCACCGCCCGCTTCCTGGCCAAAGCCGGAGCCTTGGTTACGGTCACCGACATGAAGGACGAGTCAGCCCTTGCGGAGTCCGTGTCAGCGCTCGACGGCCTTGGCATACGGTTCGTGCTCGGCAGGCACGAGCGCGGCAATTTTTCCTCGGCGGACCTGGTGGTGAAAAACCCCGCCGTCCGCCCCGACAACGAGTACCTGGCCCTGTCGCGTCGCGTAGAGACGGACCTGTCCATATTCCTGGGCTTGTGCCCTGCTCCCGTGTTGGCGGTTACCGGTTCCAAGGGCAAGTCGACCACGTCCAGTGCCCTTGCGCATGTCCTTCGGGCATCGGGCATTAATGCCTACCTCGGCGGCAACATAACCATGTCTCCGCTCAGTTTCCTGTCCGAGCTCTCGCCCTCTGACCGCGTGGTCCTTGAGCTATCCAGCTGGCAGCTCGGCGACCTCAAAGGCAGGGGCGTTCTCAAACCGCTGGTGGCCGTGCTGACGCGCATCGTCCCAGACCACCTGGACCGATACGCGGGCATGGACGAGTATGTGGCTGACAAGCGCCTGATATACGCCGACCAGGGCCCCAGCCAGTGGACCTTGTGCGACGCCGACGATCCCTACGGCCGGAGTTTTGCGGCCGAGACCAAGGCGGGGGTCCTCTGGTACGGTTCGCGGCCGCCCTTGGATGCCTGTGGCGCGCGGCTGGCTCCTGACGGCTCGTGGTGGGGACAACTGCCCGGCACCGAGAAATTTCCTTTGGTCCCGGCCGTCGTTCCCGTTCCCGGCGCCCACAACCGGCGTAACATGGCCGCCGCCGCTCTGGCCGCCTGGGCTGCCGGGGCGGAGCCCGGTGGACTGGCCGCCGCGATGGAAACCTTTCCCGGCGTTGAGCACCGGCTGGAGCATTTCGCGGACAGGAACGGGTCACGGTGGTACAACGACTCGGCCGCCACGGTACCAGAGGCGGTAGCGGCCGCCCTCGACGCGTTTTCAGAGCCCATCGTACTGATTACCGGCGGCACGGACAAAAACCTGGACTTCAGGCCTGTCAGGGCCGCCTACAGAAAAGCCAAGGAGCTTATCCTCCTCTCGGGTACGGGTACAGAAAAACTGCGCGCCCTTCTGGACGAGGACGGCGTGCCGTATCACGGTCCATACGCGGATTTCATTGAAGCGGTCCAGACGGCAGATAATCTTGCTGCTCCGGGCCACGTGGTCATCCTTTCCCCGGGCTGCACGTCGTTTGGCATGTTTAAAAACGAGTTCGACCGCGGGCGCAGCTTCAAGACCGCCGTCGCAGGACTCCCTTGACAGGCCGTTAATACGCCACTGCGCAATAGCCCACAAAGGAGGGTCCGGGGGCCAAATCCGCGCTGGACGCCCTGCCCAGCAGGGTTCCGCGCGTCCTGCCGCGGGCCTGGGCGTAGCTCAAAGCGGCTATACCCGCCCCGACTGAACACGCTGAAGCTTTTTCATCCGCCAAGGCCAGAGCTCCGGGTATATCCATGGCGACGAAAGCTTCAGCCATGGCCTTGTCTGCGTCTCCTGCCCAGGATCGGCCCTGCTCGCCTGTGCCTCCGGGCGACCAACCGTAATTCGGCCCGTAGTGCGTCAGGTCAGTTGAGCCGAGCACAAAAAGTTTTTTTCCCGTCTCGTCAGCGTAATCCGACAGCGCTCGTCCCAGGTCCCCGGCCTCAGGCCCGTTGGGCGCCCTGAACCAGGCCACGCTCGCGTTCGGGAAGCGGGCGGCCAGAAGTGGCAGATGGATCTCAACGGTATTGTCCACCGCCTTGTCTGGCCGGGCTCCTAGAATTTTTGAAACCTTCTGGTTTATGTCCACGTCCAGACGTACAACGCCTAAGGGCGTTTCAAAGCCGTCCGCGGGAGCAGATAAAAAACCAAAGCCGCCGGGCAGATGGCCTCCGACGATCACGGCCGTGTCCGGAGTGTCAGCTGCCATCCATGCCGCCCAGGCGAGGGCACCCGAGAAGGCCCAGCCCGCGTGCGGGGCGATGCATGCCAGGGCGGATCCTGCCCATGGTGGCGATCCCCAGGCGCTTTCGAACTCCCTGATCATGGACAGGACCCCCGACTTGTCCCCGGGATACCAGCCGACAGGCAATTCCCGCTCGCGTATGGCCATGGCATCCTCCTTGACCGCATATCGGCATTCCAAAACTGGTCAAGTGCGATTATACTGTCAAACCATGAGACATGGTGCCGCGTTCGTCGCCTTTTTGTTCGTGCTTGCTCTTGTATCAGCCACAGCCGTCCCAGCGTACCGCGCCTACCGTTCATGGCAAGACGGGGTGCACGCGTCGCGCGAGTCGTTCTCCGACCTCAGGAGGGTGGCCATCAACACGGTGCCGACGGAAAAGGACTTGGCGCGGGCGGACTGGACGTCCATGGCACTGGGAACCTGGAAACGCGACAGCCGTCTTCTGGCCCTCGTTGTTCGGGACGATGAAGGTACGGTCCTCTACGCCCTGCCCGACGCGTCGCCCTATTACCGCCCCGCTCCCGACGCTGCTGGACTATCCCCTGACGGGCTTTTTGTGGCGCTGCCGCCAAGCGTCGAACTGTTTTCCGGCTCGCTATCGTCGGGCATGACCCTGCACGCGTTGTTCGCGACGCTCAGCCAGCACGACGCGTTCGTGTCCATCCGACTGGCCTTGCTCTCATACCTGGCCGTCCTGGTGGTCGCGGTAGCCTGGTTGGTCGCCCTGGCCGGAGCAAAGGCTCCCAGGCCTGCAACGGCCGCCGCATACCTTCATGATGCCGCTCCTGCATACAAAAGTCCGTCCGAGACGGGTGCCTTTGTCGCCGTCCGCTCGCCTCCCTTCCAGCACGCGTCTGAACCTGCCTATGAGCCGTCCGACCGGGTGGCAGGCGAGGCCGAAGCTGCCGGACCCGTAATGGATGATGGGCTACCGGACTATGACGATGGCGCTGGTGCGCCTGAAACATTCCCCGTCCCGAAACGAGAACCCCGTTACGGCTTCCAGCGCCGCTCGACGTCGGATGATGATGACGGCATGGAGCTCCTGATAGACGAACGCATAGATTTTGAGCTTGAGCCTCCGCCCGCCTCCCCGCGCGATGGCATGTCTCCGCTGGAACGCCAGGACGCACCTCTTGAGCCCAAATCAGGACCGCCGGGCCTGTTCGATCCTGACACGGGGCTGGGCTGGGAAGCATACCTCAGGGACAGGCTTGACGCAGAGCTCAAGCGCTCGGCGTCCTTTGAGCAGGATATCTGCCTGTTCATTGCGTCCTTGGACGACAGCGAGCGCGGCCGGGAGGATTTTTCCATATTCAGCCGGCTCACCCAGGAGTTCTTCAGTTTTAAGGACCTGTCCTTTGAGTTTGGCGACTCCGGCGTGGCCGTGATACTTCCGAACATGGACATAGACCACGCCATACGCATGAGCGAGGAACTGCTCAAGAAACTGACGTTCCAGCTGCAGGGCCGCCACGGCGGCGCCAATTACCTGGAATTGTTCATGGGCTTGAGCTCCCGCACCGGCCGCTTGGTATCCGCCGACCGTATGGTTAGCGAGGCCATGGCAGCCCTGAGAAAAGCCAGGGAGGAACGGGACACCCATATCATGGCGTTCCGCCCCGATCCCGAGAAATTCAGGGCTTTCCTGGCCGGCCAGTAGGCACGCGTATCGCCGTTCAGGATCCTGCCAGCGCCTGGGCGTCCTTGAACGTGTCCGCAACCGTCCATGCCGATACCACAAGGGGCAGGACCCGTTCCGATGAAACAGCCAGGTAGCTGTCGTCTGCAAGGTCGTAGAGCGACGCCATGCGGTACAGACTGAGGGTGATGGTATCCGAATTGCCCAGGCTGAGCTCGATAACGGCGTCCGGCTCGCCCAGGACACGGCCGTCAGTGAACCAGTCGTCGCCCTTTATGGACACAAGGCTCCTGGCCATGGCGTCTACCGTGGCCGGGTCGGCAACGCCGGTCCCGCCTTCCCAGCCGCCGCCCGAGCGGCGGAGCGTGTATGACAAGCTGCGCACGGAGCCGTCTGCCAGGACGATGGACCCGGAAGCCCGGATTTCCTCAATGTCCGCTACCTGCACCTGGCCGGGAAAGGCCCTGAGGTCAAGCCAGCGCTTCCTGCCCGCCTTCAGGTACGACGCAAAGCCGGCGGGGGCGGAGTAGGACGCGTCCGAGCCGGGGAAGGCCAGATATACGCGCGAGCCAGACGGGGCGTAGGCACCGCAGTTGAGGGACAAAAGGACCGTGCCGTCGGAACCAGTCAGCTCAAGGCTTACGGTTTCCGTTCCTGTCAGTCCAAGCGACGCCTTCGAATCGGCGGACGAGGCCACCTGTTCCAGCCGGTCAACCGAGGCCAGCGCGTCCAGGAAGGCAGCCACGCGCTCTGCGTCCGCGGGAAGCCCTGCCGCCCCGCTGTCCAGTACCCAGCAGCCAGCGGCCTTGGACAGGCTGAAGGTCTCCTCCGCGCCAACGCGTATGGAGTGGACGGCAGCCGGGTCCTTCAATAGCTCCCTGCGCTCGCCCAAGGCAGCAGCCTTGCCCGAACCCCTGGCCAAAATTCCAGAAACCAGGACCAGGCCCAGAACGACATCCACCCCGACCAAGCGCCGTATTTTCTTCGTGTAGTCCATCATGCCGCTCCCCCGGCCGACGCCGACCTGGCCGCGTCCTCCCTGCGGCTCCTGTTCCGCGCCCGGAGGAGACCGTAGAGCAATACGGCCAGGGGCACGAGCCCGAGGTTCACCACGTAGCTTAGATTCACCAGGGTAGCTCTTGCGCCCTCATCCTTTATCCTGTTGAGCCGGGTGTCGCCAGCAACACGCATCCTGATGGCGGCCAGGTCATCGTCTGACGATAGCCAGTCGGCCGCGCTCACGGCAAAGGCGGCGTTGAAGGTGGACCCGCTTGAGCCCATGAGGTCTGACAGGAAATCCGTGGACGACACCACGACGATACGCGCGTTCTCCGCTCTCGGTTGCGGCTGTTCCAGAGCATGGCCGCCTGTTCTGGACGGCAGGTCTCCGTTAGCAAAGGCGCTCGGTAGGCTACCCGAGGCAACGGCCGCCAGCAGGTACTGCCGTTCGGTGTCCGGGCGTTCGTACTCGAACATGGCGGCCTGGTCCGGGGACGTGGCCAGGATGTTCTTCTGGGTCCACGCGTTGGGCGTTGTCCTGGCCAGCTCGGTGTAGGAAACGCCTTCCTTGGCCTGGATGGCCAGGGGGCTGGGCCAGAAAAGGTCGAGCCCGGAAAAGGCTGAGCTTATTGGGTGATCCTCGTTGACAAAGGCCCTGTCCACCACGATCCAGTGCGGGTACCTCACCCACTGGATACTGCGCGCGCCCATCATGTCCTGGGTCTGGAAGGGCACGGTTATGTTCGAGTCGTCCAGCACCAGCTCCCTGCCCACCCTGAAGCCGTATGCTTCCAGCATCCCAAGGAGGCCGCCTTCCGGTACGGCCGTTGCCGCAAGACCCCGGGCCTGGTCAACCCGCACGCCCTTCACGGCAAAGAACACCCTGCCGCCGCGCATCAGGTAGCTGTCCACAAAAAATGAGTCATAGCGGTCCATGCCTGCGTTGCCCAGCACAAACAGCACGGTAACGTCGCTTTCCACCGGTACGCCGCGTTCCTGTTGACGTACCGCGTAGCCGGACGACTCCAGGGCCGCGGTCAGGGTCCTGTAGTGGCTGTCCAGGCCAGTGTCGTCGTCACCCAGCAGAATACCCGCCAAAGGAGCGCGTTCGGTCACCAGAGAGCGGATGGCCTTGACCAGCTCGTACTCAAGGGTATCCGCCGTGACCACCGCGGGCAGGGTCGCGTGCCTGTCCAGATACTCGATGACGATGCCGGCGTACACAAGGGCCACGCGCTGCTCGGACTTTTCTATCACCTGGAGCTGCTGCGGCGACACGCCGAAGGCCTCGGGCTCGCTGGGATCTTCCGTGGGATCCACCGTTCGCGCGCTAATGCGGCCGCGCGATACCGACTCAAGTCCGTGCAGGAAATCCTCCACGGCGCGCGGGCCCGGATGCTTGTCCCTGAGCGTGGGGCTCAGGTAGTAACTGACGCGTACGCTCTCCGGTATTTCCCTCCAGAGCTCGCGCGCGGCCTTGGACAAGGAGTTGACCTGGCCGGAGCTCAGGTCGGCCCTGAGCCAGAATAGCGCCGAGACGGCAGCCGACAGGACAAGGGCCATAAGGCCCAGCCAAAACAGGGCGCGCTCCGCGTTTTTTCCCGAATGTTTCATTTCCTACCTCCACGCCGCAAAGCGCAGTTCCTTAACCGCCAGATACAACCCTGCGGCGGTCAGGAACACGAAATACGCCACGTCCCGCGTGTCGAGCACGCCGCGCAGGAAGGAGGTGAAATGGTAACCGAGAGACAGCCAGTTGAACATGGCTGCCAGCCACGACGGCAAGGCTGCCCACGTGGTCACCACGTGGGTCAGGTTGAGCGCTAGAAGGACAAGCACCGACACCAGAAAGGCGGTGATCTGGTTCTTGCTCAAGGCGGACACCAGCTGGCCAACTGACGCGCTCGCTGAGGCAAGCAGGACCAGGCCGATATAGGACGACGCTATGACGCCTGTGTCAAAGCGGCCAAACAGCGAGCACAGCGCAGGCACAGGCAGGCTGGCCAGCGCCGTGATGCCGATCAGGCCGAACACTGCCAGGTGCTTGCCCAGCACGAGCTGGGTTTCCGAGAACGGCAGAGTACGCAAAAGCTCGTAGGTACCCTGGCGTTTCTCGTCGGCCCACAGCCTCATGGTCAGGGCGGGCAGGAGCACGGACAGCACGATGGGCATCAGGCCGAACCACAGCCTCATGCTGGCCTGGTTGGCGGCAAAGAAGCCGTTCACGAAGAAGAAGAACACGCCGCACACCACCAGAAAGGAGACAATGAAGGCGTAGGCAAGGGCGGAGTTGAAATAGGCCCGTAATTCCCGCCTGGCAACGGTCAGTATGGGGCTCATGCTTCCGTATCCTCCCCTGTCAGTTTCACGAAAATCTCCTCAAGTGAAAGGCGTTCTCTTTTGAGTTCGAGTATTCTCAGCTTATTTTCCACCGCCCAATCGAATACGGCTTCTGCCGCCGTGTCGCCCGAGCCTGCGGGGGCGGTTAGCCTCAGCCTGAGGCGGCCGGCCGGCCCTTCGACTCGCTCGGCCGCGAGTATGCCCGCGCGGGACTCAAGGCTTTCCTCGGGCGACTCGGGCAGGCGCGCTCCGGACAGCACCACGTCCAGCCGTTCGTCTCCCTGCAGCTGCTCGGCCAAGCGCGCCGCGCTCCCCTGCGCCACGATACGACCCTCGTTCAGGATGAGTACTTCCGAGCACAGGGCCTCCACCTCCTGAAGTATGTGGGTGGACAGAATGACCGTTTTCTGCGAACCGAGAGAGCGTATGAGGGACCTGATCTCCAAAATCTGATTGGGGTCCAAACCTGTGGTAGGCTCGTCCAGGATCAGGATGGGCGGGTCGTGTATGATGGCCTGGGCCAGTCCCACACGCTGCCGGTACCCTTTGGACAAATGGTCTATGCGCACGTCGAACATACCGTCCAAGCCGCAGGCGCCCATCGCCTTGAGCGCGGCGCCTTCCCTGTCCGCATGGGCAAGCCCGCGCGCTTCTGCGATAAACCCCAGGTATTCGCCCACGGTCATGTCCACGTACAGCGGCACGCCTTCCGGCAGATAGCCGACCATGGCTTTGACGGCCAATGGATCGTCGGCCACGTTGATGCCGTTGATGGTGACAAGCCCGGAGCTTGGGCGGTGGTAGCCAGTCAGCACCTTCATGATGCTGGTTTTGCCAGCCCCGTTCGGCCCGAGGAGGCCCACCACCCGCCCCGAACCGACGTCAAAACTGACACCGCGCACAGCCTCAAAGGAGCCGTAGCGTTTGCTTAGGTTTACAGCCTGGATCATGATCGTCTCCGTCTATGCATCCGGCGGCCAACCTGTACGGGCTGGGACGCCTTCCTTGATGGAAAACCAAAGGACTATCGCCGGCCCCTGCTAGTCCACGTACTCCACGGGCAAGGCCATCCTGTCTTTGGTCAGGAAGGTGTCCGGAAAGATCGCCTGGGCTTCGTCCAGGAGAATTTTCAGCTCCCGGTCCGTATAGCGCGGGCTGTAGTGGATGAGTCCGAGGCTTTTTACGCCCCCGGCGTCCCTGGCTATCATGGCGGCCTGTTCCGCCGTCATGTGCTTTTTCTCGGCGGCCGTATCGGCCAGCGAGCGCTCGAACATGCCCTCGCATACCAGGAGGTCGGAACCGGCCACCTCCGGGGCTATGTCGGGAAAATACAGGCTGTCTGTCACGTAGCTGACCTTGCGGCCTGTCCTTGGCGGTCCGAGCACCTGTTCGGGGCTGACCGTGCTTCCGTCAGCGGCCTGCACGGGCTGTCCGGCCTGCAGTCGTGACCACAGGGGCCCCACCGGAACGCCCAGGGCCTGGGCCCGCTCGGGATGGAACGCGCCCGGCCGCGAGTCCTCCTCCAGCGTGTAGCCCACGCAGGTTTTGGTGTGCCTGAGCGGAAAGGCCCTAATACGGAAGTCCGGTCCCTCGTAGCATACCGCCGGGGCTGTGATTTCCTTCACGACGATCTCGTAGTTTATGTACATGTCCAGCACGCGGCGGCTGGATTCCACGTACTCAGCTATGCGTGGCGGGCCGTATATGTACAGAGGTTCGTCCCTGTCCACCTGGCTGGACAGCATGAGCAGCCCCGGCAGCCCGGTCACGTGGTCGGCGTGCGTGTGGGAGACGAATATGGCCGTGATCTTTTTCCAGCGCAGATTGAGGCGCCGCAAGGACACCTGGGTTCCCTCACCGGCGTCGAAGAGAAAGAGCTCGCCCTCGCGCCTGAGCAACATGCTGGTCAGATGCCTATGCGGGAGCGGCATCATTCCGCCGCAACCGAGTATGAAAGCTTCAAGATTCATGTGGGCCACACTATACGAAAATCCGCGGCCAGAGGCAACGCCTCTGGCCGCGGATCGCTTTCCAAAACCCTCCGCTCCGGTTATACTTGACGGATGGTTACCAAGGACATGCTCAGGCGGGCGCCCAAGGTCGAGTTGCACGACCACCTTGACGGGGGATTGCGCCCGTCCACCATCATAGACCTGGCGGGCGAATACGGCCTGGACCTTCCTGCATCCGAACCCGAGGAACTGGCGTCGTGGCTGCACAGGGGAGCCAGCCGCAAGAACCTTGGTCTGTACCTGGAAGGCTTTTCCCTGACAACGGCCGTCATGCGAACAAAGGATGCCATAGAGCGGGTGGCCCGTGAGGCCATAGAGGACCTTGCCGCTGACGGCGTTGTGTACGCGGAAATCCGGTTCGCCCCCATCCTGCATGTACGTGACGACCTTGATCTGGAAAGCATCGTGGAAGCAGCCCTCAGGGGCATGGAGGCCGGCAAACGCACCACGGGCACGGAATACGGGCTCATACTCTGCGCCATGCGCAACATGTCGCCAGCCTTGTCTTTGGAAACGGCCGAGCTCGCCGTTTCGTACCGCGACAGGGGCGTGGTGGGCTTTGACCTGGCGGGCGACGAGTCCGGGCATCCGCCAAAACGTCATCTGGAGGCTTTTCAGTACATCCGGGGCAAGAATTTCAATATCACCATCCACGCGGGAGAGGCCTTTGGGCCGGAATCGATCTGGCAGGCCCTGCAGGTGTGCGGCGCCCACCGCATCGGCCACGGCACGCGCCTGGTTGAGGACATGGCCAGCACGGGCACGCGGATAGACAAGATGGGCAGCCTTGCGTCCTACGTACGAGACAGGCGCATCCCCCTGGAGTGCTGCCTGTCGTCCAATGTGCAGACCGGAGCGGCCGCGGACTACTCGTCGCACCCCTTCAACGTGTACTACCGCAACGACTTTCGGGTCAGCCTGTGCACGGACAACCGCCTCATGAGCAGCACGAGCCTGAGCGACGAGTTTGCCCTGGCGGTTGAGCATTTTGGCCTGACCCTGCGCGACGTGGAGCGCTTGTCGGTCAATGCCATGAAAAGCGCGTTTATTCCCTATGGGGAGCGGGTCAGGATTATCTTTGACGTGATCAAGCCCCGCTACGCGCGCCTGCGGGACGAGACAAACCCGCACGACTGAAGCCGGCCCGGGCTGGCTGCCGCGTCGCACAGCGACGCCTTAGCATCGAGAGGATGTATCAATGAGCACGTTTTCAGAATTAGGCCTCAGGGCCGAGGTGTGTGCGGCGTTGGCTTCATACGGCTTTGAAGCGCCAACGGACATACAGGCCCTGGCCATGCCCTCCATTCTGGATGGGCGCGACGCCTACATGTCGTCGGCCACGGGCACGGGCAAGACCCTAGCCTACCTGGCCCCGGCATACTCTCGCCTGGACCCAACCCTGCAGAGGGTCCAGCTTGTGGTGGCCGCCCCCACGCACGACCTGGCCTCCCAGCTTGCTCGCGAAGCCGAGCGCCTGGCCGAGGCGTCAGGGCTGGGCATACGGGTGGCACGAGCCCTTGGGTCCATGCCTATCGCGCGCCAGCTCGAGCGGCTGGCCGACAAGCCCCATGTGGTGGTCGGATCCATGGGTAGGCTCCGGGACCTTGTGACGTCCGGCCACCTGGCTCCGGCTGATCTCCGCTGGGCGGTGCTGGACGAGGGCGACAGGCTGTTCGAGAAAGAGAGCATCGACATAACCGGGCAGTTCCTGGCCGCCCTTCCGGATACCTGTTCACGCGTCCTGGTGTCGGCAACCATTCCCGAACGCACGGTTGAGCGGTCGTCCCCCTGGTTCAGGGACGCGGCGCGCCTGGCCCTGGATTCCTCGGAATCGCTCCGGACCAGCATAGAACACTGGTGCTTCCACGCGCCCAGCCGTTCCAAGATAGAATTCCTGCGGCGCTTTGAGGCGGCGGTAAAGCCGGAGCGCTGTCTCTTGTTCGCGTCGTCAAACGCGGCCATCTTTGCCATCGTCCGCAAACTTGAGCACCTGGGCTTCCCCATGGCCGTGCTCAAGTCAGACCGCGATTCCCAGAACCGCAAGTCAGCCCTTGAATCTTTCTCGTCAGGCGAGGTCAGGTGGCTCGTCACCACGGATCTCGGCGCGCGCGGCCTGGATATTGCAGACGTCAGCCACGTGATCAGTTTTGACCTGCCGGAAGACCCCACGGTCTATGTCCACAGGGCTGGACGTACCGGGCGAGCCGGGTGCCGTGGCGTGTCAGTGGCCGTGGCCGACCTGGTGGAGCTCAAACGGGCATCCAAGATAGCCACCCGGTACGGCTTCAGCTTTATATGCAAGATCATGGAATCCGGCAGGGTCCATGACATAGAGCCGGAAAATTTCTTCGCCGTTGCCGAAGAGGAAGAGGCCGCGCGGAAAAATGTCAAGCTGGAGGCATCACGGAAACCGGATCGCCAAGGGCAGCGGCCCAGGCAGACCAGAACCAGCGCGGCTAGCGGCAGGACGCGGCCTGTCGGGCAAGCGCCTCGACAGGATGCCCCGCGGCCCAGGAGGGACAGGCAGGCTGCCGAGCCCGGGGCAAGCAGGGGGAACAGAGCCCCCGGCGAGCGGCCGCGGCATGACGCCCACGGCTCTGGCGAACAGGGCAGGCGTCACGACAGCCAAGCTCGGAGCGTACGGAAACAGCCAGATGCGGGCCCGGATTCCAAAAAGCGGCCCCATGCACGCCGCAGGGGCGCTAACGGCAAAAAACCGGGCGCGGGCACCGCTAACTGAGCGGAGCTTCGTTCAGTCGGCGTCCAGCCTGGCCAATTCCCGTTCCAGGGCGTCCAGGCCGCTTACGCTCCGCTCGCCAATTTCCCTGATCCCGCGAATGGCCTCTTCCACCAAGGCAAAGGATTTGGCCACGCGATCCATGCTGTCGCTCAGCTCCCTTGATTTTTGGTGCATGGCTGCCACGCTTTCGGAACTGGAACCCATGCGCTCGGCAACGCCGCGCACACCGTCCTTGCTCCGTTCGCTTACGCCCATGATGTGCCCGGTGGCGTCCGTGAGGCCGGACGCCCCCACCTGCATCTGCCCGAGTCCATCAACCAGCTCGCTCAGGGCCTTGAAGGCCGAGCGGACGGCGTCGTTCACCGACCCGATGTCACCAGCAAAACGGTCTATCATGGCCGCGGCCTCGTCCATGACGGCCCCGCTCTTGACCAGCGCTTCTCGTATGGACTCGGTGGCTTCGTGGGTTTCCTCGGAGAGCTTTCGTATTTCGTGCGCCACGACGCCAAAGCCCCTGCCAGCGGCGCCCGCGTGAGCAGCCTCAATGGAAGCGTTCATGGCCAGGAGGTTGGTTTTTTCCGACACGTCCATTATTCCTGCGGCTACCTGCATGACCTGGGCTGCCGCTGCCTGGATGCGTTTGAACCCGTCCACGACCTTGGCTATCATGCTAGCCTGCTCGTCCATTTTTCCCAATGCCTGGTCCATATCGGCCCGTCGAGAGCTTGCGGTGCCAGCCATGGTCTGTATCATTGACGCTATGCCGCCAAGGGTGCGCTCGGCTCCCTCAAGCGCCTGGTCCTGGGATTCCACTCCGGAGCGGAATTCCTCCACATAGGCAAGGGCGCCCTCGTTCGCCTCATCGGCTACGGCGGCCAGCTTGGCTAGGCTCGCCGCGCTGTCCCTCGTCATGTCTATCTCATGACGAATGCGCTCTCCCTCCGCCATGACCGTTTCGGCCGCCCCGACCAGTGACCGCCCTTCCCGTAGCGTTTCTTTTGCTTCCCCGACCAGGGTCGCGAGCGCTGACGAACGCTCGGCATTTTTTCGGCTTTCGCCCTCTGCGGCATCAACCAGGGACCTGTTCAGCCGGTTGTTGATGAGCAAGGCTCCATTGGTCGCGCTGAGCAGCACCAAAAGGATGACGTACACGTAGGTGTTGTCCCTGGTAAAGCCTCCCGCCGCCGGCGCGAATCTCAACGCCACAACAAGGCCGTAGAGGATGAGCTGGCCATCACAAAGAAGACCATCTGCACGCGTTTGAGCGCGACGATGGTCGTTCCAATGCCCGAGGCTATCATGAATACCATGAACCGGTATGCGTCCACGGTCCCTTCTGACGGGAGAAGCACGGACATCCATACCGCGCTCAGGAGCATGCCGCTTGTGGTGATGAACGACGCGAGCATGTACGCTCTGACTCGTATAAACACCAGCGAGGCGACGAACAGCACATTCGTGGTGTTTATCGCTATGAAAAACGGCAGGGAACTATCGGGCTTGGCTTGATATCGGCTGAATCCCGACACCGCGAAGAAGGCTACCAGGAGGATGTTCATTGATACCAGCACGGGTACTTATTGGCGTTCGCTTACGCTGGACGCCTCCGCGTGCTTTTTAGGATATAACCAGGACAAGGGGCGCTCCTTCCGCCAAGGCTGCTCGGCCGTACCTTCGTGTACAGTCGGGGGATGCTCGCATACGCGAAGCTTTGCACGCACCCCCTACCAGGGAGCCTCTAAAAACTTCAGTTTTTAGAGGGTTACCTTAAAAACCTAGTGCTTCGGCCGAAAACACAGGGAACCTCTAGTCACCATAGGTTTTTTTGAGGTTACCACTAGTGTATACCATGGCCCAACGCGTCGCCAGTCGCCCGATCACTCGTATGGGCAAAACGTCTGTCCGCGAGATCCAAAAGCAGGTCAAGGCCGCCTAATACTGCCTTGTCATTTTGCTCGTCGGCCACGCGCCTGAAACGGTCGGCGAGTCGATAAAAAATATCCTTGTGCCGCGGGTGGGCCAGTTTGCGCAAATGGACCAAGGCCTCCTTGCGTGCCGACCGGCCGAGCCCGTCAGGCTGCGCGGCGAGCCCAGCCAGGATTTCCAGCCTGCTCTCCACGGATTGGCAGACGCAGAAGCCCAACAACCTGAGGGTATCTTCCCGCTCGCTCTCGCCCATGGCATCCAGCACCTCTTCAGCGCCGCGCCCCAGACGCCGCTGCCCGGACAGGGGCAGAACGATCCTAGATTCGGCCGCTTCCGGTCCCGCCCTGACGACCAAGGAGTCGCCATTGATGGTAAAATGAGCTCTGAGCTTGTCGGGATCGTAAAAACCCTTGAGCGCCGTATCCCTGCTCTCGGCCAGCCGAATGGCCCGTATGGCATCCTCGGGTCCGGTGCTGGGCAGGTCGGTACGCACGACGAACACGTACTCGCGCGTACTCTGGCGCCGGGCATTCGACTGTCTGCCGCCGCGGTAGCTCGTATAGCCGAGGCACCTGAGCTCCAGGCGTCCGCGTTCCGACAGCATGGCCGCTATTTCCGGGGCTGTAACGTGACCATCACCGTTGTAGCTCATGACGATGGCGCGCGCGTCAACCGTAGCGATAAGCTTTTCCAGGGCGCCCTTGGCCGTGTTTTTCCCGCAAAAGGGCGACGACGTGCGCTTCCACACTTCCGGTATGCCGCCTTTGCCGATCAGCTTACCGCGTGCGTTCCGGACAAGGGGCATGGGCACGCAATCCCAGCGCACGATGGTGTTCAAAAGGTGGTAGTTTGACCCGTACTGATGCTGGTTATAGGGCGGATCCAGGTAGGCAATATCCGCGGTTCTCGACCGCAGAAAATCCGTAACGTCCATCCCGGTAACCTTGCCGGGCGACGCTTGAGGAACGGCGGGAGCTTCCAGTTGCATCCTGGCCATGATGCGGCCCAAAGCGTCGTGGCTATGTCCTCCAAAACCCCGGTGGCAGGCCTTGAAAACGCCGGAAGTGTTGGTGTGTACGGCGGCCTCAAGGAGCGCCGACCCCAGCAGGGCGGCCCGGGCGTCCGCCACTGGCCCTTCGTCGTCGTTGGGCGGATACTCGCTATCGAGCCTGTTGCGCACTGCGTCAAGGAAGGCCGCGTTCTCAGCCGTGTAAAACAGGCGTTCCCCGTCAGGATCCGGATGTGCGGTGTCGGCAGGGGCGTACCACCGAGCCAGGTAGGCCGGACAACGCTCGAGCCAGCCCGGGTCGTTGTACATGGCGTTCCAGGCATCAAAGCATGCGCGCAGCTTGCCCGCACCGCCAAAGGCCGCTTCCAGCCTGGCCGGAGTAAGGACCAGCCACGAGCGGTTCAGGGCTTGGCTGTACGGCTCCCAGTCGTTGGCCTCCACCGAGTATCCGAGCGTCCTTGCAAGGCGGGCAACGGCGCCCGAGCCGGAAAAGGCATCCAAAAAACGTACCGTGGATCCAGGCTCGGCCAGGGACAAAAAGACAGCTTTCAGGTCCGGGAGGAGACTCCGCTTGTTGCCCAGATAGGGTATCAGTTGCCTGCGGAGGTACGCCTCCTCGGCGTCAGGGCTCATACCGGGCTACGCTGGTGTCTGTTTCGAACACTTCCACGGCCGACAGCGGCAGGGACGGGTCGGCCAGCATCATGGACTCAAAAACGTACCTGGCTATGCGCTCGGCGCTCGGAGAATTGGCGAATTCGGGCACCTCGTTGAGGTTCCTGTGGTCAAGGGACTCGGCCACGGCGCGCAGGTGGCGTTTGAGCACGCCGAAATCTACCAGCATGCCCGCCGCGTCCAGTTCCCCGCCACGGGCGTACGCGCGGACCAGATAGTTGTGTCCGTGCATGCGTTCGCATTTTCCGTGGTACTCGGTGAGAAAATGCGCGGCGGAAAATCCCGCCTCTACCCTGACTGTGTACATACGACTGCTCTCCACGGGGGATACTACCAGCAAGCACGCCCCTCGGGCAAGCTCGCCCGGAGACTGTCCGTGCCACGGAAAAACACACAGGGCCACCCCGACCCGAGCCCGGCTAAAAAGCAACGAATATTCTGTTTTGGGAAGCGTTTTTGGCAAAAGCGCGCTACACTATCCGTAGCGGGCTTGACGATCGCGCTGATCGACGCTCGCGCTCAAGGAGGCTTCCATGAGAAAGTACGCGCTTGTCGCCGTTTTGCTGGCGCTGGTCGCCGCTCCGGCGGCCATGGCCCAGTTCCGTGTCGATGTTGGTTTTGACGCGCCCATGTACGTCGGCTTATCGTCGTTCGGCGAGACCAGCACCGGCGAATCCGTCGCCGTGCCTTCCTTCATCCCCCTGCCCTTTGCACAGGGCTCCTTCCAGCTGGACCTGGGCATAATCAAGGCGGGCATAGGCATCAAAGCATACACGCTGATCATAGAAAGCCTGGGCTGGCCGGTGCTGTGGGCAGAGATGGATTTTGATCCCATCGTCCTCAACCTCACCGTGGGCGGTGGCGCCTTCCTGTATTTCGGTGCCCTTGGCAACGGCATGCTTGACGTGCATTTCATCATCCCCGACCTGTCGGCCATGTTCAAGCTAGGCCGCTTTACCAGGCTCGGTCTCGGTTTCATGACCTTTATCGGGTCGGAAACCCAGGATGTATTCCCCTTCATAGCCTACGGAGCCATCCACTTCAGCTTCCCGCTCTGACGGCGATTCGCGGTAGCAAACCCATTGGAACGGACGGCCGGATAGGCCGTCCGTTCCCGTATTCGAGCATGCCCTGACAGCCCTATCCCTTGCGCAAGCACGGGCCCGTGGATACAGTATCGCCATGCAGAGACCACTCTCCGAAATCACATCTGGCCTTGATATCCTGGAAAGCGCCGGCCCCTCGGACCGTGCCGTATCCGGGCTTGCGTACGACTCCCGGGATATACAGCCGGGTTGGCTTTTTTTCGCCTTCCCCGGCATGCATGCCGACGGCCATGCGTACATAGACGCCGCCATCGGCCGCGGTGCCGTGGCCGTCATCCATTCCGAGCCGCTCGATCACCGGGACCCTGGGGTGACCTACCTCCGGGTTCCCGACGCGAGGCTAGCCATGTCCCCAGTGGCCGACGCGTTTTGGGGATCGCCGTCATCCAAGCTCGCGGTGGTGGGCGTGACCGGAACCGAGGGCAAGAGCACGACCGTGTGGCTGACCTACCGCCTGCTCGACCTGGCAGGTGAAAAGGCCGGCTTTGTGTCCACCGTTGCATACCGCGTGGCCGATGCTGTCCTGCCCAACCCCGCCCACCAGACCACTCCCGAGGCGACAACCGTCCACGAGCGCCTGGCGGCCATGGTGGAGTCTGGCCGGACCTACGCCGTCATAGAGTCGTCGTCCCATGGCCTGTCGCCGCGCACTGGCCGCCTCGCAAGCGTCCTCTTTGACGTTGGCATAATGACCAACGTGCGGCACGAACACCTGGAGTTCCACGGCACCTGGGAGCGCTACCGCGACGACAAGGCCAATCTTTTCAGGGCTTTGGACGCCCACGGCCACGGAAAGGCCATAGCTGGACAGGCGGCCGAGGTACCGTCTTTCGGCGTCGCCTGTGTGGACGACGAAAGCTCTGATTATTTCCGCGCTGCCACCAGGCGTCCCGTATATACCTACTCCATGCTGAGCCCCGGGGCTGCGGACCTGTGGGCCGAGGACATACGCTCAGACGACGAGGGCGCTGATTTTGTGGTGGTCGAGGCCGCCGGCCCGCGCCACAAGGCCCGGATCAACATACCGGGCCGGTTCAACGTAGAGAATGTGCTTGCGGCGGTCGTTGCCGTATCCAAGCTGACTGGCAGGTCCGTGTCGTCGCTTGTGCCCCTCCTCCCGAGCCTTGAACCCGTGCTCGGGCGCATGACGCGGGTGGACCGTGGCCAGCCCTTCCAGGTATTGGTGGATTACGCGCATACCCCGTCCAGTTTTGAAGCCATACTGCCGCCTCTGGCCCAGCAAGTGTCCGGCCGGGTTATATGCGTCTTCGGCTCTGGCGGCGAACGGGACGTCAAAAAGCGCCCTGAACAAGGCAGGATAGCCGCCGAGCACTGCGGCGTCGTCATCCTGTCTGACGAGGATCCTCGGGGCGAGGATCCCATGGCCCTGCTTGAGGACATAGCCGCCGGATGTGCTGGCAAAACCCGGGGTACAAACCTCTTTCTGATCCCGAACCGGGCTGAAGCCATACGCGCGGCCATAGGCATGGCCGGGCCAGGCGACGCCGTCATCCTGCTCGGCAAGGGCCACGAGGACACGATCATATACGCGTCGGGTACCATACCCTGGAACGAGCTTGCCGAGGCCGAGCGCGCGCTGGCTGAGGCCGGCTGGACGGGAGACGTCAAATGAGGATTGCTCTTCTCTACGGCGGACGATCCGGCGAGCACGAGGTGTCGCTCGCGTCTGCGGCGAGCGTCGTTCGCAACGCGGACCAGAAGCACAAGCTGGTGCTCATCGGCATCACCAAAGACGGCGTATGGAAACTGCAGCCTGACAGCGTGCGTGAGGACGCCCTCCTGGGTTCGGGTCCGCTGGCTCTCAGGACCGACTGCCCTGACGTCCTCGTGGCGCCCGGGGCGGGGCTCCGTGCCGTGAGCGCCCACGGGGCAAGCACCGTGCACGCAGACGTGGTCTTCCCTGTGCTCCACGGTACTTTTGGCGAAGATGGAACGGTGCAAGGCCTCCTTGAGTGCGCGGGCCTCCCCTACGTGGGAGCGTCCGTGACGGGCAGCGCCCTGGGTATGGACAAGGACCTGGCCAAGGAGTTGTGGAGGCACGCAGGCCTCCCCGTCCTTCCTTCCGTGACCCTGCGGCCAGCGGACAGGCAGCGCCTATCGGAAATACTGGAAAAGTGCCGACAAAACCTCGGCTGGCCCGTCTTTGTCAAACCCTGCCGGACCGGTTCCAGCGTGGGGGCCTCGGCTGTCAGAGACAGCTCGGCCTTTGCCGCCGCCGTTGAGGATGCTTTCCGCTACGACAGCAAGGTCCTGATCGAGCCCCTTGTGCAGGCGCGGGAAATCGAGTGTTCCGTTATCGGCAACGACAAGCCAAGGGCTTTTGAGCCAGGCGAGGTGGCCCCCACCCACGATTTCTACGATTACGACGCCAAATACATCGATCCGGACGGCGCGGCCCTGATCATACCTGCGGATATACCGGAAGATGCGCGCAACCGCGTGCGCGACCTCGCTGTCCGTGCATACATCGCGCTCGGTCTTGAAGGCCTGTCCCGAGTGGATTTTTTTGTCGACAAGGCCAGCGGCGAAGTTTACATCAACGAGGTGAACACCCTGCCCGGCTTCACGTCCATATCCATGTATCCCAAGATGTGCGAGGCAGGAGGCTTGGTTTACAAAGACCTGATAGAAGAGCTCGTCCGCCTGGCTATCGAGCGCCATTCCCTCCGGCAGGCGCTCAGGTTCACGCGTTCGTAAGCATTGTGTGATGCATGCGGCAGGTTGATCGGGCGCCAAGCCTATTCTACCTGCCGCCCATTTTTTCCGGACGTGCCATCATGCTCACCGCGCGCGTGCATAATTATGCGTTATTACGGTATAATTATTTATACAGCAGAGAGTTACATCATTTTTTCTTCCTCGCCCCCTAGCCTTCCCGAAAAACCGGGTGTATACTCGGGAGGCGCCTTCAAGCGGCGCGCGACCTAAAGGAGGCTTCCATGACAACGAAGGACTTTATCGAACTCGATGAAAAATACGGCGCCCACAATTATCACCCGCTGCCCGTGGTGATATCCTGGGCCCAGGGCGTCAAGGTCAAGGATCCGGAAGGCAAGGAATACTTTGACTTCCTGTCCGCCTACTCGGCCGTGAACCAGGGGCACCGCCATCCCAAGATCGTGAAGGCCCTCGTTGACCAGGCCCAGGTGTGCACCCTGACCAGCCGCGCTTTCCACAACGACCGCATGGGAGGTTTCCTCAAGCGCCTGTGCGAATACACCGGCTACGAGATGGCCCTGCCCATGAACACCGGCGCGGAAGCCGTTGAGACCGCCATCAAGGCCGCCAGGCGCTGGGGCGTCGAGGTCAAGGGCGTTGAGAACGGCAAGCAGGAAATCATCTGCGTGGCCGAAAACTTCCACGGGCGCACGCTTGGCGCCATATCCATGTCCAGCGACCCCGAATCCACCGTTAACTATGGTCCGTACGTTCCCGGCTTTGTCCGCGTGCCCTACGCCGACATCGACGCCATGGCCAAGGCCGTCACCAAGAACACGGTCGCCATCCTGGTGGAGCCCATACAGGGCGAGGCCGGCGTATGCGTGCCCTATGACGGCTATCTCCGCGACATACGCGCCCTGTGCGACAAGCACAACATCCTGTTCATAGCCGACGAGGTGCAGACGGGCTTCTGCAGGACGGGCAAGCGTTTTGCCTGGCAGCACGAGGGAGCCCGCCCAGACGTGATGTGCCTGGGCAAGGCCCTGGGCGGTGGCATCATGCCGGTATCAGCCATAGTCGCCGACCACAAGGTCATGGACGTGTTCACTCCCGGCACCCACGGCTCGACCTTTGGCGGCAATCCCCTTGCCAGCGCCGTGGCCATAGCAGCCATGGACGTGCTGGAAGACGAGAAACTGGACGAGCACGCCGAGAAGCTCGGCAAGATATTCCGGGATGAAGTGGCCAAGATTCCGTGCAAGAACATGGTCAAGGTCAGGGGCAAGGGCCTCCTTAACGCCGTCCTCTTCAAAGACGGCTTTGAGGCATGGAACGTGTGTCTGGCCCTGCGCGACGCGGGACTCCTTGCCAAGCAGACGCACGGCAACATCATCCGCTTTGCCCCGCCGCTTGTCATTACGGAAGCCGAATTGCGCCAGGCCATCGGCATCATATCCAAGGTACTGTCGGCCTACTGACGGGAAAACGCGCGGTATCCACCGCGCATCCCCCAAAATGCGGTCTCCGCTTGCCGGGGACCGCATTTTTTTGCGCGCCGCCAGGGCGTTTGTCAGCGCGCCGTTTTGGTAGTATTGTGAAGGCATGAAAAGTCCCAAAGAAAATTCCCTAGACAAGCGCATACTGGCCATGACGACGGGCAGGGCCCATGATCTGGCATCCATGCTCATCAACGACAAGGAAATCCAGGAACTCCAGGAATACGCCAACATCGTGTCCATACGGCGGCTGAACTTCAACGACCACGGACCCGTGCACATGCGCAAGGTTCTGATCAACGCGCTGACCATGCTGGACCTGCTGCACGAGGCCGGGATCAAAACCAGCCTTGAGCACGACGACGCGGGAGACGTGGACGACAGCCGTGCGGCCGTCATGCTAGCGGCTTTCCTGCATGACGTTGGCATGTCCGTTGGCCGCCAGAACCACGAGATAAACAGCGCCATCATCGGCACGCCGGTGATCACCCGGCTATTGGACGCCTTCTACCCGAACGACCTCGGCAAGCGCGTGGCCGTACGCAGTATGGCCGTTGAGGGCATAGAAGGCCACATGGCCACGCAGAAGATCCACTCGGTTGAAGCCGGTCTCATACTGGTGGCCGATGGCTGCGACATGGAAAAAGGCCGCTCGCGCATTCCCATGATGCTGTCAACGGAACCCCGCGTGGGCGACATCCACCAGTATTCGGCCGCCGCCATCAAACGCGTCGACATAGGCAAGGGCGAGCGCCTTCCCATACGCATAGACGTGCTCATGGAAGAGTCCGTGGGCTTTTTCCAGATTGAGGAAGTCCTGCTTCAAAAGGTGGCCATGAGCCCCATCAAGCAATACATCGAGCTGTACGGCCGTGTTGACGGGCAGGCGCCCCGCAGGTATCTGGGTTAACCCGACGCTGTGCTGGGCGCGTCGCCCGGCACGTTGGCGGCCGGCAGGCTGACGGTGAACACCGCCCCTCCGCCGGGCCGGTCCGCGTAGGCAAGGGTGCCGCCCATGCTCTCCACGTTTTTCCGGGCCAGGGCCAGCCCCAGACCGCTACCCTTTTCCTTGGTCGTGAAAAACGGCTCGAAGATCCTCGAGCGGTGCTCAGGCGCTATGCCGTTTCCCCGGTCAAGCACGTCGACGACAAGCCGCCCTCGGTGCTGGCGGGATACCACAAAGGGCGCCTCGTCCGAGCCAGCCCGCATCCGCGCGTCCTCGGCGTTGGTGATAAGGTTGTCCAAGGCGGCCCTCAAGGCATCGGGATCCGCCAGCACGCTTGCCGCTGGGTCCAGTTCGTCGCGGAACACCACCTTGCCCCCGTAGCGCTCGGCCAGCCCTGTGAGGAATCCTGAAAGGGCAACCGGTTCCTGGGGGCCGGGTTCCCGGCGCAGGTACTCCCGTATGCGGTCCGCCATGGCCGCCAGCCTATCCACCTCGTCCTCTATCACCCTGACGTTCGGCGCGCGGGAACGGTCTACGTCCTTCCTGAGGATGCCGCACTGAATCCTGATGATGCCCAGGGGATTTTTTATTTCATGGGCTATGGTCCGTGCCGCCTGCCCAAGCTCGACCAGCTCCCTATCCCTGGCTTCACGGTCGCGGTAGGCGCTGAAACTTTTGAAGAGACGGAGTATGACGGCGTACAGGACCACAAGGGCCAGCGTGGCCAAGACCGCCGAGCCGAGGATAACGGCCTGCTCCGCGCGGTAAGTGCCGAGACCGTATTCAAGAAAGGCGTACAACGCCTCGTCGCCAGCAGGCCGCCTTGTGCGGAAGCCCATCATGCCGCTCATGCGCCGGCCGGGCAGGTCTCCGCCAAGAGCCCGTACCATGGTCACGCTGTCGGCGCCGATAGAAAATCCGCCCTGTTGCTGGTCGACCGCCGCGGGATCCAGGCTATCCGGCGCGCTCCCTGAACCATATAGAAAAGCGCCCTGGGCGTCGTACAGGCCAAAGCCCACAACCAGCCTGAGGTCATCGCCAGTGGGCTCTGCGAAGCGCGACAGCTCGACCAGGGCGGTAATAGTCCTGTGGGCCTCGAATTCCAGCACGGTGTGCTTTGACCGCCGCTCCCTCAGGGCTAGGGCCCATACGGTCAGCACCAGGGCGGCTACCAACAGGCCCGATACCAGCGGATAGAGAACCCGTTCCTTGTCGATACGAAATCCCATGTTCCCAGTGTACGCCGGCCCCGCCCAAAGCACAATCTATTGCGCTTGCCCAGCGACGCCAGCTCGGATACCATGGTCGCATGGCCCGATCGTCGTATAAGAAGCTCCTGGACGAGGCAGTCGCCGCAGGCAATGCCCGCGATTACCCCGCCGCAATAGACATCCTCACCCGCGTGCTGTCCGAAACGGACACCATTCCGGAAGCATGGCTATATCTCGGCAGGGCGCGGCACGCGTCCGGCGATCCGGACAGGGCCATGGCTGCGTTCCGCCGCTACCTGGCCATAAAGCCTTCCGATCCCTCCGGCTGGTTCCACGCCGGAAGGAGTTACATGGGCCTGGGCCTTGCCCGCCACGCCGGCCAATGCTTCAGGAAAACCCTGGAGCTCGGCCGGGATAACGCTGAGACCTGGGCCCTCCTTGGCCTGTCAGAACTCAAGCTCAGGAGAAGCGGCAAGGCGGTCGAGTGCCTTGAAAAGGCCGTTACCCTGGCCCCTGGCGACGCTCGCGTGTTCCGTGGCTATGCCAACGCCCTGTATGTCCATGCCATCAGGCTGCAAGCCCGGGGCGAGGACGACCTGGCCGCCCAGATGCTGGATTTTGTGGTCAAAAACGGGGGTGACGGCACATCCGCGCGACTCTACCGGGCGCGCGCCCTGCGCTCCCTTGGTCGGCTGGCGGAGGCGGCTGGCGAGCTCAAGGCAGCCCTTGCCCTGGCTCCTGATGACGTGTCCATCGCCGCCCAGGCGGCCGCCTTGAGCCTGGCTTCCGGACGGCCTGACGAGGCCTTCGGCATCATCGAGCGAGCCGGAGCCGAGCTTCCGCTGCCGAGGGACGCGCCGTGGACAGAGGAACTCATGGACAAGTGGCGGGCTGCCCTTGCCCTGTCCCGGGGGGACATGAAGGCCGCCCTGGCCGCTGCCCATGTGTGCATCAAGCGGGGCGACAAGGATCCTGCCATCAGGGCCATAGCAGCCCAGGCAAACTATGAGCTCGGACGCTACGATCGTGCCGCGAACCATTATGCCCTGGCGTGCGAAGCGGACCCGTCGTCCGTGGACTTAAGGCTTGGCCTGGCCCTGTCCTTGTGGGAAGCCGGCGACGAGGAAGGCGCGGAACGAGCCGCCAGGGCAGCCGCCTCGAGGGGAGCCCGTCCCGAGGACGCCGACTACGTCTTGGCCTTGTGCGACGCGAGAAAAGGGGCGGCTCCGAACACGCTCCTTCCGAGACTCCAGGTGCTTCTCAGGGCACGCCCTGGAGACAGCCGCCTGATGTTCGCGTTGGCCGAATGCCAATATCGCCTGGGTATGCCCGAGCTGGCCGACGGCTGGTTTACCGACGTGCTCTCAGTCCAGCCCGACCATGAAATGGCCCTTCTGTACCGGATATCCGTCGCCGAGTCGATCGGCCGCGAACAGGACGCCATCCAGCGCTACGCTGACTACCTGGGCAACTATCCAGACAACCACGCCATCAGGAAGGATTACGTGTCGCGCCTGATGTCCTCCGGGCTGTGGGCGGAGGCTGCCACGGCCATTGAGGAAGGGTACGCATACGGCGTCGCGGGCAGATCAGCCGACGGTGCCTTGGCCCTGTGCTACCGCAACGCTGGACGCTTCCGCGAGGCCGCCGCCCAGTATCGCACCCTGCTGAGGGCCGAACCCCGCAACGTGGAGTTCCTTCTCGGGCTGGCCTGGTGCCTGGAAAAGGCAGGCTCTAGGGCTGTTGCCGCGGAGCTACTGGAAAAGGGAGCCGCTTTCCTCCGCAAGGAAGCGGCTCCATACCTTGCCCTCGCTTTCCTGCGCGACCGGGCCAAGCAGGCCGAAAAAGCCGCTGAAGCCTTTATGAAAGCCAGCGAGCTCGCTCCCGCTGATCCGAGGCCGCTCCGTGGCCTTGAGCGCCTATACCGAAAGGCCGGAGTAGCGGAGCTGGCTGAGCGATTTGGGAACCAGGCGGCAGGGCTTGAACGCCCCCGCTCCCGCTCCAAGCCGGTTGGCTGACAGGCTGCTGGAATAACAGGTCGCTTTACCAGCAGTTTTCATTAGTACTCGCGTCCCTTACGGCATGGTATGCAAAAATCAAAGTACGGGAACTGTTGACACCCTGCCAAGCAGGGCCAAAGGCCGCGGCAGGCACTGCGGAAACCGTTTTTTCTTGAGAAGCCGCCGATTATCGCCTATGCTATGGTCATAGTCCCACGAGGAGGTAGCGTGTGAACCCCAAGGCCATGGACCTGTATGACGCGTACAGCAAGAATATGCTTCCCAAGGAAAACGGGTATATTGTTTCATCGTTCTTCAGTCCCAATTCCGCGTATTCCCGCTATGAGATAGTTTCCTATAACAACGTCAAGGCCATCTATCCCGCCGAGGAAGGCCTGACCTTCCAGGCTGACGGCAAGAAGCTGTACATACTCGTTGAACCCATGAACTACGCGCACAAGTCCGAGGAACCCTACATCAGAACCAGCCACGAACAGATTCCTCACCGTTTCAACGAGCTGGAGCTTCACACCTGCAAGAACCAGACCAAGGTGTACTGGGGCAAAAAAGCCGTCTTGTCCTACACCTCGCTCACCATAGTCAAGCCCACGGGTGTCAATTTTGCGTTCACCTTTTTCTTCTTGCCAGACATGTACGCCAGCATGGCCATGTTCTTTGAAAAGACGCTGAACCGGGAAGCCGGCGTGCCCATGGCGGACGCGTCAAAAATAGCCAAGCAGATAGCCAAGAAGGTGGAAGAGACCCTGACCTGGGAATTCACCACTGAATAGGAGCTCCCATGCACCCTGTCCTCCTCGCGTTCGTCATCAGCGTTGCCGTCAACGCCGCCTTTTTCGTCTATGCCGCGATACGCAAGACTGATGTGGTGACGGACCTGTCCTACAGCCTGTCGTTCGCGCTCGTGGCTTTGGCTTTGGCCGCGCTGAACGGGGCCACCGACCCCTACCGCCTTGCGCTCACTGCCATGGTGGTCGTGTGGGCAATACGCCTGGGCTCGTACCTGTTCACGCGCATCATCAAGGTCAAGGTCGACCACCGCTTTGACGCCATGAGGGACAAGCCGCTCAAATTCGCCCGCTTCTGGATACTCCAGGCCGTGACCGTGGGAATCGTGCTGGTGCCCGCTGCCGTTGCCATGTCCGCGCCCGGGGCCTTTTCGGCTCTGGCCGCGGCGGGACTGTGCGTGTGGGCTGCCGGGCTTATCATCGAGACGGTGGCTGACCAGCAGAAAAAGGCCTTCCGTCAGCGCGGAGACGCTGGTTTCATTGCCACAGGGCTGTGGTCATGGTCAAGGCACCCTAACTACTTTGGCGAGTCCCTGGCGTGGATTGGAGTCTACCTGTTCTGCCTGCCGAACC
Source organism: Spirochaetales bacterium (assembly GCA_016928955.1). GTDB lineage: Bacteria > Spirochaetota > Spirochaetia > Treponematales > UBA12059 > JAFGJV01. Next base: position 130,518 of record JAFGJV010000004.1, on the reverse strand, counting down.
TAGGCGCTTGGACAATTCCGGCCCTGGTATCGCCCGTGGGCATCACCGCCCTCCTCCTCTTCGTGTCTGGCATACCCCTGCTAGAGAAGGCTTCCGACAAAAAATTCGGCCACCTTCCCGAGTACGCCGACTACAAGCGCAGGACCAGCGTCTTCATTCTCCTGCCTCCACACTCCCGCTGATACCGCCTGGATTAGACGCTCAGAGCAGGATACTTTTCACCATCCTGCTCTGAGCTTTCTTTTTTTTAACGTAGCATGTCGCAGTGTATGCGGGAAAAAATGAAGGTTGCTGGCAAAGCAACCGGCTGTGCCAGCGGGCTCTTAGGCGCCGGGACCTTTCACGCACACAAAGCTCACCGCTCCACGGCCGGAATTCATCGCAATGATGCTGGATATTTCGCACATGTACGCCGGCTCTGACCCGAGGACAGCGGAAGCTTTCCTGGCAAAGGCACGGGCATCCGCCTCAGCATGTGCGTGCACGACGGCCCAGCTGGCTAGAGGGCTCCTCTCAGCGTAGCCTTTGGCCATATCGAGGATTTTTTTCTCGTTGGCCTTGATGCTGAACGCCTTGCCGTACAAGACCGATTTTCCCTGCTTGTCCACGGACACGATGGGTTTCAGGTTCATGACACGGGCCATGAGTCCTTTCAGTGGACTCACCCTGCCTCCAAGCACCATATACCGCAGAGTCCGCACGCTGACCAGGTTCTCTGCGGCCGCGGACAGCCTTGGCAGGGCCTCCATGATTTGTTCGTGGGACGACCCGCTTTCAGCCATGCGCGCAGCTTCCAGGACGATAAGCCCGAGCGAGCCAGACAGGTGCCGGGAATCGAACACGTCTATCCTGACGCCCTCGGACGCTGCGACCCTTTCCGCTTCCCTGCGCGATGCCTCATAGGTTCCGCTCATGGTTGACGCCAGATGGATGGCTATGACGGAGCGGTAATGGCTTGCAAGTGTCGCGTACGCTCGGCTGAATGCAAGCGCCGTTGGCTGGGAGCTCTTTGGGAAATACGGACCGCGCTCCGCGCGGTCATAGAAGCTGTCCGGCGTAACCGTCAGCTTGTCCAGGTATTCCTCGTCGCCAAAGCGAACGTAAAGGGGCACCTGATGGATCCGGTATTTGAGGGCAAGCTCGGCAGGCAGGTCGCATGCAGAATCGGTGAGTATGGCCACATCGGACAGGCGCTCGTGCGCGTCCAGGTACTGCAGGAGCATGTCGTCCCCCTTCTGCTCGATCAGGCGAGCCTTGGCGGACAGCAAACCCGCTATGCGCGACGGGTCGTCGGCGTGGATATGCACCCGGGCTTTCATGTTTCCACCGGCCACGATCAGGGAGTCGCCTTCCTGGTCCAGCTCCTCCCGCAGGCGGTCAAGGTCCAAAGAATGCTCTGGCCTCGCTTCCATCAGGAATTCGCAGCAGTAGCGTAGCGTTGGACGCGATCCGTGCGCCTCAGCCTCCGGCTCGATTGACGGTGCAACAGACCCGAAGGCGGCCGATGCAAGGTCACCCGGGTCTATCCTGCCCTCGGCAAAGTCCCTGAAGCCGGACACAAAAGCCTCAAACCCCTTGGCACCCGCGTCCACGACTCCCGCCGCTTTGAGCTCCGGCAGCCTGTCCGGGCCCCGCCTCACGGCTTCCTCAAGGCTCGGATGCGCCTTCTCGAGCAGGTGAGACAGCGTGGGACTGTCCGTGACCGAAGACTCGAGGGCAGCAGCCCACGCTTTGATGGCGCTCAGGATGGTTCCTTCAGCAGGATGTGCTATCGCGTCCTGAGCCCTGCGGCTGGCGTGGACACAGGAGCTGGCGAACTGCCTGAGGCTCAGACTGACGGAGTCCGCCACTGCCTCTCCAAAACCCGTTATGAACTGAGCGACGATCACGCCCGAGTTGCCCCGCGCCCCAGCAAGGGCCGAATCAGCCAGGGAACGCGCCACAGCCGCGACCGACCTGTCGGCACGCGCCCCGGAAACAGCGGCAGCCAGCGTGAACGACATGTTGCTCCCCGTGTCGCCGTCAGGAACCGGAAACACATTGATGCGGTCAAGCTCCCGCCTGAGCTCATGGACCCTTTTGGCTCCCGCCATGAACAGATTGAATATCGCGTGGCCATCCATAACATTCATGCGTTCATCTCCATACCATATTGAGCTTGTCCGAGCGCAAAGCGGGGGGCCCGCACTCGGGTCCCCCGCTGACATTCATTCACGCGCGGGAGCGCCGTTTCCTGCGTTCCGCGAATTCGATCCTCACATCCGGTCAGGCTTTTGCCCGCTCCAGCTCTGCCTGGGCCACGGCCAGACAGGCTATGGGCACCGAATACGGTGAGCACGACACATAGTCCAGCCCGGCGTCCATGCAGAAGCGCACGTTATCCGGATTGGCCCCATGCTCGCCGCACAGGCCCATCTCAAGGCTCGGCCGCGTCATGCGACCCCTTCTGGCCGCCATGGCCACCAGTTCCTTGACCGGCGGGGCCAGGCTGGAGAAAGGATTGCCTTCTATCAGGTCAAAGGTCGAATAGTCCGGCATGAAGCTGTTGAAGTCATCGCGGCTTATGCCGAGGGTCGTCTGCGTGAGGTCGTTTGTGCCAAAGCTGAAGAACTCGCTGTAGCGCGCGATTTCCCCCGCGGTCAGGGCCGCGGCTGGAAGCTCTATCATGGTTCCCACGCGGTATGGCAAAGCCCTGGCCCCGAGCTTGCGCCGCACGTCCTCCTCTATGTCAACGATGCCCTTGTATGTCCGACCTTCTATTTTCTTGCCGTACACGATGAGCCTGAGCTCGGACGCGTTCATCACGATGGGTATCATGATTTCCGGCCGAACGTCCACCTTCTCCTCGCGCAGCTTGTACGCCGCCTCGAACACAGCGCGCGTCTGCATGGCGTATATCTCCGGATAGCTCACCGCGATACGGCAGCCCCGGTGGCCGAGCATCGGGTTGAATTCGGCCAGGCCGTCCATGCGCGCCCGAATCTCGGCCTTGGACAGAGCCTTGCCGCCCTTCTTGGCCGAATTGAGATGGGACATGAACGACTCGAGCTCGTCCTCGTTGTGCGGCAGGAATTCGTGCAGAGGGGCGTCCAGAAGGCGAATGGTCACGTCCTTGCCCGCCATCACCTTGAACAGGCCGTAGAAGTCCTCCCGCTGCATAACCTGGAGCTTGGCCAGGGCTTTTTCCCGCTCGGCCAGGCTGTCTGCCAGGATCATTTCCCGGAACACGTTGATGCGCTTCTCGTTGAAGAACATATGCTCTGTCCGGCACAGGCCTATGCCTTCCGCGCCAAAGGACAGGGCCAGTGCCGCGTCCCTGGGGCTGTCAGCGTTGGTGCGGACGTGGAAATGCTTCATGTGCTTCTTGACCAGGGCGATGAACTCGAACAGGCCTGATTCCGCAGGGTCCGGCTCGATCAGGGATGCCTTCCCGAGCCACACCTGGGGATCCCCGTAATACGGCACGTTGATGGTGATGAAATCGCCCTCATTGACGGTCAGCTGGCCGATCGTGGCTTTCTTGCCGCGGATTTTCATCTCTGGCTTCACGAGCGACACCTTGCCGTACTGCCTGGCCACCACCGACGCGTGCGCCGAGTAGCCGCCCTCGCAGGACAGAACGCCCGATGCAACTTCTATGGCCTTGACGTCCTCGGCAAAGGTCGCGGGCATGCAGAGGATGAGGCGTTTGTCCTCTCCCTTCTGCTGGGCGACGCGGTAGGCCTCAAGCAGGCTCTCCGTGGTGAAGAACACGCGGCCTATGGCGGCCCCGGGCGCTCCCGTGATGCCGCCGCTCACGCCGGCCAGCTTCTTGACGGACGCCATGTCGACCACCGGATGCAGTATCTCGTTCAGCCGCCCCGGTTTTATGGCGTTGATCACGAACGCGTCGTCCACAACCTTGCGCTGGTTGAGGTCCAGGTACAGCTTCAGGTCGGCCTGGGTGCTTTTGGCCATCACCTGCCGCTGCTCAATCAGCCACAGTTTGTCCTTCTCGACGGTGAAACGAATCTGGCGAATCTCCCGCTGGCGGTCCTCCAGCGTACGGGCTATGCGCTCCAGTTCCTTGAGGTGCTTAGGGGCGATCTTGTTGATGTCGTTGCCCTCGGCGCCTATCTCGTCGAAGCGCTCAACGAAGAATTCTCCCTGGAGCCGCTTCTCGCCGTTCACCACGTTGCGCGTGTAGAAAGCGCCGGAAGCGGAATTCTTTCCGTAGTTGCCGTACACCATGGGCTGGATCAGTATGGCTGTATCGTCGTCGTCCTGGTCGTCCAGGTCCAGCATGTGCGATATGCGCTTGAGCGCTATGTCCAGCTGTCCCCATGCGTCGTCAAAGAAACCTTTGGGCAGGAAGGCCTCATAGCTAGCCATCACCGCCTCGGCCTTCTGTCCGGGCTTGGCCTCGTCTATCACTCCGCTTGCCGCCACGATACGCTGGCGTATCTTGGCCAGGTCCTTGTCCCTGTTCTCGAGCTCAGCTATGCGCTCCTCTATCTTGAGCATGCCCCTGGCAAGAAAAGCCACTTCATGGGCTGCAAAGTTCTCCCCCACAAAGCGCGTGAAACCGCCCACAGTCTTTCTGGCAAGGCCAAAGTTGTGCAGGGCCGGATAGTTGGATATGGCCAGGTTCGGGGATATGACAATCTTGATGAGCAGGGGCTCGTTGGGGTCGCCGTAGGATTTTTCCACCACGGCGTCTGCCTTTTTCATGGGCGCCCGGATGGCGTCAAGGACGTTCTCCTTGGCCAGGTGCGACGCAACCACGGAATCAATGATAAAGCCGGGCAGTATTGGAAAACCAAGCTCCGCGAATTCGTTGGCCTGGCGCCCGCGCTGTCCGAGCGTCTCTAGTTCAACACCCTTTTTGATGACGTCTTTCTGGCTGAAAAAATGGACATGCTCTTTCATGCTCTGCTCCTTGCTCAAAACAGGGGAAGGACGCTGTTGACGGGTCCGCGGAGGAAAGCCTCGAACATCTTGCTCGCGCCCTGGGCCAGATAGCGCTGCAGCTTGGCCACATCGCAGATATTCTCTCCGGCCACCGCAAACTGGATGACGCTGCCGTGCTTGACCTTGCCCCATTTGAAGAGGGCGTTGATATCCGTGATGCGCTCGCCGTCGTAGTACACGAGCACTTCCAGGTCGGGGTGTTTGGTCTTGTAGCTTTCTATGATGCGCTTCCATGCCTCAACGTTTCCGTTGTGGAACAATTCGTTGCTGACGGGAACCGCGTACATGGGCGTCATGCGTGCGCCCATCTTGGGTGCCTGAGCAGCCGGCGCGGGTGCCCGCACGGCCTGCTCGGCAACCGCTGTTCCGGCGGACGCCTTCTTTTTGCCTTTCCGGGCAGGCGCGGCTTTTCTGCCCGCCTTCTTTGCAGGCTCCGCTCGGGGCGCCGCCTTGGGCTTGGGCTGGCGATACGAGAACGGTCCCTTGCCAAGGGACGCGTCTGCCTTGGGTTTGTCTCCCTCGTAAAGCCCGACCAGGGCAAGTGCCGCCTTCCGCGCCAGCGCGGCGTCCAGCCCTTTGGCAAAGCCCCCGGCGTATACGGTAATGAGCTCGTATTTGTTCAGCCGGTCAAGCCGGGCCAGATGCGACTCGTTTTTGGGGTTGAGCAGTATGCAGCCGAGGTCCGGATGATGGTACAGGACGACGAAATCAGCCGCGTTCCAGGATTTTACGGCGGCGTGGACGGCCTTCAGATCCGTGGTCACGGTGCTCAGGTTCCTGGATACCGCCACGTAGGATAATTTGTCCACGAGCAACATAGACACCAGCGGCGCCACCTCGTCCAAGCTCAGGGCCTTTTCGTCCAGCAGCGTGTTGACGGCGTCCGCCAGGTTCTCGCCGCCCGCCACCCTTTCCGACAACCCCACGGTCGCCTTGACGTGCCGAACCGAGGTATTGAAGGATTCCCGCGACCCTAACGCCTCGAATACGTAGTTTGTGACCAACATGCCCACCCCTTCCATACGGCCGCCCGGAAGGACAGCCAATCAAATCGTTCTGATGCTCGCGCTTTAAAAACCACTGGCCATACTCGGTGACCGTTCATCAGTCGCGGTCTTTCCTGCGTTCACGCCAATCCGCGGGGCTTACCAGCCACGTCGGCAAGACCGCCGGTACGATGAATAATAGTAGATAGTTTCCGCCTCTTTGTCAAAAAATAAGGCGCCCCCACAGCGGTGGGGGCGCCCGGTTTGGTACTCGCGCGCCGCTGTTCTAGCGCGGCGGGGAAACGGATACGTTCACCCGGCCACGCTGTTTCAGCACGTGCGCGTCACCGCGATCAAAGCTCGCGTACTCCGCCTGAGTCCCTGCGGGACCTTCCACCGGCCTTGGGGCCCGGCTTGCGCCCAGGGCGCTTGGCGCTGTCTACCACGCCACGGGCCGCCGGCTTGCGTCCGCGGGTGGACGGAGCCCTGGTGGCAGTGGCTTCGGGCAGGGCGGCAGGCTCTGCGTTGAGCATGGCCAGATAGCCGGACGAAGCGCTCTCCTGTCCCTCTTCCAAGGACGGAGGGGCAAAGGACTGGGCAATGTCCTCGCGGACGGTGGAGCGCCTGCGGCTGAACGAGGCAAAGGCCGCGTCCTGGAAGCCCTTGGACACGCCGTGCAGGAACTCGTTGAGCACGTTGGCCATGCCGTCCAGGGTGGCCTTCTTGCGCTTGATGGATGTGATATCCACGTCAAGGAGTAGACCGGGCTGGATATGGTAGGGATTGATCATGTAGTCAAAGCGCTGGAATTCCTTCTCAAGGAAGTTCAGGCGCTCCTCCACCACGCGGCGCTGTATGGGGTACTGGTACGCATACATGGTCTTGAGCTTGTCCCGCATGAGGATCAGGCGGTTCTTGACCTTGTCCTTCTCGAACAGGTAGGTGCGGTTGAGGCTTTCCACGTCGGTCTCAGCGGGCTTCACGAAGGAAATTTCGTCCCAGACCTTGGCAATGTCCTCGTACATCGGCTCGCCCTTGGGCTCCTTGATCTTGCGGCGGATCTTGTTCTTCATGATCTTGGCAAGGTCGTTGAAGTCCGTGATGCGCTTCAAGAACTTGGAATCGTCGTACATCATCTGCATGACGTCCCAGAGGTGCTGGACCTCGGTCTCAAAGCTGGTGATCTGCACATCGTAGGCCTTGCGCTCCTCGATGAGCTGGGCGTTGTCGTAGTACTGGAGGCGGATCTGGTAGCGCTCGTCGGGCAGGATGGCGCGGTCGGTATCCTCGTACTCGCGGATGATGAGCAAGCGGGCGTTCTTCAGGTTCTCGATGTACTGGTAGCCCATCTTGGACGTGTCCAGGATGGACGTCAGGCTGTTGACCGCGGTGTTGTAGCCGCGGTTGCGGATGTTCTCGATGTCGATGATCTTCTTGAGGTTCTCGCGGATATTGAGCTGGTCGAAGGTGGCCGGGTCGATTTCCGCGCGAAGATTGTTGATCCTGTCCATCAGGTCCTTGGCTATGATGGTATAGCGCTTGGACTTGGGATTCTCGATGTCGTCGTCGGTGAAATCCTTCACCTTCTTCATCTTCTCAAAGATGATCTCGGTGTCGTTCAGCTCTTCCTTGCCCTCGTCTATCAGCGTGTCCTTGAGCTTCTCGATTTCCTTGTCAATGGTATCGATGATGTGCTTGGCGATCAGGTCCTTGATCAGGTACTCAACGGTGACCTGGTAGTGGAAGATCGGGCTGATGAGCTCGGAGTCCAGGATGTTGACGGATAGCTTGACGTCTGCGACCGTCTTGGGCTTCCAGGCGTTGTCCTTGAAGGCGCACTTGACCACGGAGTAGGCGTTCTCGCCGCGGATGAAGGCGCCAACGTCCGTCTTCTGGCGGAGCAGGCTGTTGGTCAGGTTCTCCAGCTCGTTGACGCCGCGCTGGATATGGCCCTGGAGGTGGCCGAACATGTTGACCATGGACTTTTCGATTTCGCCGGTGTTGAACTTGTCAGCGCCGCCGACCTCGTCCAGAAGGGCCGCTATCTCCTTCGGGGTGTAGCGGGACAGGGTCTTCATTTCTTCCTTGTCAATGAAGTTCCTGACCTTCTTCACCATCTCGTCCTCAGTGGTGACGATATAGCGGTTGAACATGTTCTGGTAGTTCTGGTTGAAGTAGTTGTACACCTTCTCCTTGAGGCCACCCATGACGTCCAGGCGTTCCAGGACTTCCTTGGGCAGGCGGGAGTTGAGGTGATGGAGGACCTTGTTGGTCTCCTCATGCAGCAGCTGGTCTACTTCCTTCTGCTGGTCGCGGTTCTCCTGGGCAAGCGAGTTGCGCGAACCAACCGCGCTAGGCTTCTCAGGATGGAATACGTTAGGGCTCTTTGGGAGGTCAATGGCACCCATCGTTCATCTCCTTATGGGAAAAAGTGTCGATATGCCGCCTATACTACCCCCTGGCGCGGAAAAGTAAAGCGGGTAGTTAAAAAAATACGCGCCCATTACATGCTATAATCGTAGATAATCTCTATATTTGGTCATTCTGGGCCACGGTAGCCTAAAACCCATACGGGCAAGGTTATTCTGACCAGCCTGACCTCTAGCAGGATGTTGAAAACCCTATGGCATCTCTGCCGCCCTCCCCCTCACGCCACAGCGGCGACTCAGCCCCCGGCAAGCGTCGTGGAACCAGCGAACCGCCGCAGGCCATCAGTGCAGCCGAAATCCGCGTATCGCATTTTCTCTTGCAAAATGCCCTGAAATAGGTGATGCTCACGGTACCATACTACTAGCGTCTCATGTGCCGGGCCGTCTTCCGTTGTTTTTGACCCGGGTCTGAGGGATGTTTCCGTGCTTGAGGACTCATGTTCAAGAATGTGGTTGTGATGGAACCCGTGGGCGCTTGTGCATTACGGGTTCCCCAAAGAAGCGGTTCCCCGAGGGAATTGCGCGGTGCAGGGATGCCGAGCCAAGGCTGTCCTGGCGCCAAAAACGAGGATGGTTTGCATCGATGAAACGCGCCCTTGCCTTTATCCTTTGCTTCATGCTCTCGCTCGCGGGCCTGTCTGCCGACGAGCGGGTGAATAACGTGGATTTTTTCATACTGCTCGACACGTCCCTGTCCATGCAGCCTGCCATACAGGACGCCAAGAATTTTGTAGCCGGCGACGTGGTCGGCAGGCTGTTCCTGCCCGGCGACTGGGCCTGCGTTTTGGAATTCTACGGCCAACGCTCGGTGCTCTGGAAGGGCGACATACACAGCGACGCGGACACCGCCGCCTTGGTCAGGTCCATACGCGCGCTTGAGGCGGACGGCAGTTTTACGGATATAGGCGCAGCCCTGGATGATCTGGACACCATCGTCAAGGAACGCGGCACCCCGGACAGGCCCAAATACATACTGCTCGTCACCGACGAACGGCAGGAGGCGCCCCAGGGTACCCGGTATTACTCTTCCGACTATACCGTGAACCATCCCCTCCTTTCATACATCAAGCGCGAGGATCACGGCAGCTTCCGCGTGATCACCATAGGCTACGGGCTTGAAGGCAGGATAGAAGGAGAATCGAGCGACCTGATACGCACCCTATCCGACCCGCCTGCCCGCCCCAGCTCGCCCTTGGCCGGTTCAGCCCAGGCCGCTTTGGGCCAGGGAAGCGACGGCCAGTCGGCCGTGGCGTCAGAGCTGGCCTACCAGCCCCCGGAGGGAGCGTCGAGGCTACGCGACTCTGTATTGTGGCCGGTCCTGGGCGGGGCGGCCGTGCTGCTCGCCGGAGTCATCGCCGTGCTGTGGCTGAGGTCGAGAAAGCGGGATGATGACGGCCCTGGCAGGGCAAACGCCACATGACCCTGGATGAGACGGTAGCCCTCTTCCGGGACGGCGACAACTTCATCCTGACATCACACGAGTCACCCGACGCTGACGGTCTGGGCGCCCAGTATGCCCTGCGCGTCGTGCTGGAGGCCATGGGCAAAAAGGTCCAGGCCGTCAACGCGGACGTCTATTCTCAGAAATACGCGTTCATAGACGAGAGAAAGGTCATAGGAGTCTTGCGCTTGTCCAACGTGGCCGATCAGGACCTGAGCCAATCGACGATCGTGCTTCTGGACACCAACGACATTCAATACACAGGCGAGATGGCCGACATAGCCCTGTCCAGGGCCGGAAACATCCTCGTTTTCGATCATCACGAAGCCAAGGGCGTCACCAACAACGAGGCCTGCTCCATGCCCGAGGCGTCCAGCACCTGCGAGATGGCCTATTACTTGATCAAGGCCCTTGGCCAGGACATAGCTCCGGACGTGGCGGTAGCCCTCTTTGCGGGCATCGTGTACGACACGGGATCGTTCTCCTACGCCAAGACCAGTCAGAGCACCTTCCAGGCCGCGCTCGATCTTGTGAACCTCGGCGTGGTGCCCGCCCGCATACACAACCTGCTCTACGAATCGTCATCAACCAGCGTGCTCCTACTCCGAAAAGCCGTCCTGTCCACCCTTGAGCTGCACCACGGGGACGCCCTGGCTATCCAGGTTATGGACAAGGACATGCTGATGGCGTGTGGGGCCAGCTACGAAGACGCCGAGGACCTAATCAACATTCCTCTCCTGGCCAAATCCGTGGAGGTGTCTGCCTTCTTCAAGGTCAACATGGAAGGAGTCCTCCGCTGTTCCCTCAGGTCCAAGGGCGCCGTCAACGTGGCCCATCTGGCCCAGTCGTTCGGGGGCGGCGGCCACAGGACGGCCGCCGGTTTCAAGTCGCCCTATCCACTTGAAACTATCAAGAAAAAGGTGCTAGAACTGATCGGTCCAGCCCTGCCCGGCTGACACGCCGAGGCCGGATTCACCCGCATCCGCCAGAACCCTGTGGAGCCGAACACCGCGCATGAAACGCTATACCCAGACCGTTTTCGTCATAGCCGTCGCCGCCGCCGTTGCGGTTGCCCTGTTCTTCCTAATTTTCAGCCAGACCCGCAGCAAGGCGCCCGTCAGCGAGCCTGTCAGGTACAGAAGCTTTGCGGCGACATCCGACTCTGTTGACGACCAGAGCGTCGGGGCGGAACAGCATCTGGTGAGCGCCATAGAGCTGAACCCAGACGAGACCCTCCTGGACATATACGCATTCAATCTGGATTTGGACGACGAGGACGAGCAGATACTCGTGGTGCGCGCCGCGGACAATCCGCTTATCCGCATCGTGGTGGCCGATTACGATGCCAGGTCCAAACGCTGGCTGCGAGCCTGGGACGGCGGCACGTTGGCGAGCAAGGTAAAAACCTTCCAGGCGGCCGTGTACGACCTGGTGGGCGACCATACCATCAACATCGTGTGCACGGGCATGGACGAGGACAACCGGCAGACCATGACCGTGTTCAGGAGGGCAGACGCCGGCAGCGATGGCGACGCTTTTCAGACCGTGTTCCAGACGGCCGCGGACGCCGTGATGGTTGAGACCACTGAGCGCCCAGAAAGCTACAAGCTCGGCCAGACAGACGCGGAGAGCTGGAACATAGCGGTGTGGACCCCGGATCCGGAATCCAGCAATTTCCTGGACCAGATCAAGGAAACCTGGGCCTGGAGCTTTTTGGACCGAGCGTATGTACAGCTCGGCCAGGAAAAAATTCCCGGCGCCAGCATCGCGCAAAAAATGGCCCAAGCCATATTGGATGGGAAGGCAGAGACCTTTGAGGCCTGGCTTGACGGGATATGGTACAAGGAATCCACGGATCCCTTGTCCAAAGACGCCCAGTTCCTCACCTTCCAGCCCAAGGACGCAACGCTGATGTTTTCCGGACAGAGCGTGGTCGAGGTATTCGACTGGGAAACATCCAACCCCACGCGCTTTGGACTGTATATAGCCGCCCGCAACCAGTCGGTCCGCAACCTCCGGCGGCTCATGAACGTCGAGCTGGCGGCGGCGGACACGGTAGTCGTGCACATATTCCAGGACTGGCGCATCAAGGCCGACGTGAGCGGGCGCTGGGACGGGCGCTATAGACGCCTGAGTCCGGATACAGCCAAGGCTTTCAAACGCCAGCCATCGTTAGCTTCGACCGTGGTCTCGGAGCTCAAAGGCAGCTACCGCTCGGATGCGGGGGACATTTTGAGTTTTGACGGGGCTTCTTACCGTTTGCAGAGCGGAGAATCGGTGGAAGTGGGCAGCTACGCGGTATTCCAGCTTGACGGACTGACGCTTCTGGATCTGCGCGCCGTGACCGTGGGCGACCAACCTTCCAGCAAGCGCAGCACGTACGAGCTGTCCCGCTCGACCAAAACGCTGGACGACGGATCGACGACCGACATGCTGAGCCTGACGCCAGCGCGTGTGGCGATAGATGGAGCCGTGACCACGGAGAGCGCGGCGGTGGTGTTTACTCTGTCTGACTAGCCGCCTGGCCGTACAGCGGCCATGCTTCGAAACCGGCGTCCTTGAGCGACAGGAGGGTCGCCGCCGGATCGTCTCCCGCGTCGACAAACACAATGTACAGCCAGTCCGTGCCGCCGTTTTTCCTTGCCATGGACGCGCGGAAACCAGCCGCCGCGAGCGCGTTCCCGAGTTCAACGGCCTTGTCCATGTCCCTGAACGCGCCAAGCTGGTACCACAGGGGCGCGTCCGCGTCGGGCCCGGACGGCTTGGTCGCCGGGCTCGAGGCCAATGCCGATTGTTGCTGTGGGACGCTCTGATCGCTACCCTCGACCCACACGGCGGGAACGTCCGCAAGCGACGTCAGCGCCGACCATGCCCCCTGGAGGGGACCATCAAGGTCGAACCCCGGCCACATGGCCGTTGCTTGCCGACTATATTGGTCGCGCTCACCACCCTCAGCGCATGAAAGCGCAAGGTACAGGGCAAGGTACTTGATATCGCCGCTTGCCGTTCCAAGGGCTTCCTTGGCGAGCGCAAGACCCCTGGCCGCGTCCCCGTTCAGCCTGGCGGCCCAGCCTTCAAGGACACGCGAACGTAGCGTTTCCTGTCCGTCCAAGCCCCGCTCCCGCGCTCCCAGTATCAGTTTCAGCGCTTCACTCGCATCGCCGGCGGCCAGCATGCATGCCGCCCCCTCAAGCATGGACGGTCCCGGCCGGTATCCGGCGTCGGCTGCCAATACCCAAGCGTCGGATGCCTCCGGCCAGCGAGCCCCCAGGGCAAGAAGGCCAGCCAGCTCGGCGTACAAGGCACCGGAAACGGCCGGATTCTTGGGCAGGGGCGCCAACTCCAGCAATAGAGCCACGGCCGCATCCAGCGAACCCGTTTCGTATGCCGCGTGTACGGCCGCGGTGTAAAAGCCCGGGCTATCGGCCTGCGCGGCCATGCCGAGGGCTGCCGGGTCCGGATCGGCATGCGTTGAGGGCAGCTGGGTCAGGAACATCCCCAAAACCGCGATCAAGCGTGCGGTGCGGCGGAACATGGCCAGCCTAGCGTTTCTTGCTGAAGAGCCGTTTCTTGCCCTTCGCAGGGGAAGGCGTGTCTACGCGCTCAACCACGGGGCTGCCGTTGGCCGGAGCGTCCGCGCGCGCGGGTCCCGTTTTCGGCGTGGCCATAGCCTTCTTTACTTTTGCACCTCGCCCAAAACTCAGGACCAAGGCCGCCAAAAGGCCCAGCACGAACGACGCCAGTATGGTGATGACAACCGGAACCTGCTCGAATTTCACGAACATGATCGATATGTCGCAGCGGTTGTCCAGGTTGAACCCCACAAAAACAAGCACGATCGACATGACCGCTATGAAGGCCACGAGCTTCCAGGGCATGTACCTACCTCCTTGCAGGATCTTTAATCAGCGGGCGGCTATTGCGCCGAATGATCGCCCGGTACCATGGTGCCCTTGAACGTCACGCCACGCAGGGAATCCAGCCGGACCTTTGCGAACTGGCCGATCAGAAACGGCTCTCCGGGGAATACGACCATCATGTCCAGGTCGCTGCGAGCCAAGAGCTCCCCCTCCCGTTTCTTCGAAACGCCCTCCACCAACACGTCGGCCTCGGTGCCGACAAGGGATGCCATCAGCTCGCGGGTGATTGTTTTCTGTAGCGCGATCACCCGCGCCAGACGCTCTTTTTTGACCGCGTCTGGCAAAGCTCCGTCCATGACCGCCGCAGGCGTACCCTCCCTTGGGTTGAAGTGATACATGAACGAGTAGGCAAACCTGACCTCGCGCATCAGCTCAAGGGTCAGCTCCACATCCTCCTCGGTTTCGCCGGGGAACCCAATCAGAATATCGGTTGACAGGGACAAATCCGGTATACGGCTTCTGAGTTTTTGCACCAAGCCGAGATAGTACTCTCTGGTATACCTGCGGTTCATGGCCTTGAGCACACGGTTGGAACCGTGCTGGGCGCACAAGTGGATATGCTTGCCGAACACCGGATACGCGGCTAATACGTCCATGGTCCGGTCCGAAAGATCCTTGGGATGGCTGGACAGGAAGCGCAGGCGCCGAATACTGGAGCCCTCAACGCGCCTTGCGCAGGTCTCCAGCAGCGTAGGAAAGTTCATGTCCGCCCCTCCGCCGGACCAGCGGTAGGAATTTACGTTCTGACCAAGCAAGGTGACTTCGCGAATGCCGGCAGCGGCAAGATCGTCCAGCTCGCCCAGTATGGCCTGGGGATCCCTGGACGTTTCCCTGCCCCGCACGTAGGGGACGATGCAATACGTGCAGAAATTGTCGCAGCCATGCATGATAGGCAGGAAGGACCTGAACGCGCCAGGTTCCAGGTGGCTTGGCGCAAAGGCGTAGGATGGGCTTTCCTCAATGACTTCTAGGCGCTTGCCTTGGACCATTGCGTCAAGGGCAAGGCCAAACGACTGCTTCTGGAAATTGCCGAGCACATAGTCCACGGCAGGCTGGCGTATCCTCATGTCCGCCTTGAGCCTCTCGGCCATGCAACCCGTCACCATGAGATAGAAGGGCCTGGCGCGCTTCAAGGACGCGTAATAGTTTATCCGCCCCCAGGCCCGGTTTTCTGCGGTGATGCGCACACTACAGGTGTTGATAAGCACGAGATCCGCCGTGCCCGCGTCCTGGGCGGCTTTCCAGCCGTGCTCTACGAGCTGCCTCTCGAGCGCGGCCGACTCGGCTTTGTTCATCTGGCAACCGTATGTTTCTATGAAGTACAACACGCTTGAACCTCAACGGGGAGCCCAAAACCAGGAGGCCCGGACTCCAAAAAAAATAAAACCACGCCAGGGCCGGTCTATCTTTCAAGCCGCCCTGCCGTGGCTGCGGATACTGCCAGCTGAACAGGCTCAGGCGCGGGTTTTGACGCCTTTGACGAACTTGAACAGGTTGTACCCGCCGTAGCCGATCAAAGCAAGGGCGGCCAGGCCTATGAGGCCCGGGACGACCATGGAAGCCAGGCCCAGGATTCCGGCGCCCATCAGTATGGAACTGGTGGCCTTGTCCGTCTTATCCTTGCCCAGAAAACCCATGACCCCAATAACCACCAGTCCGCCGCTCAGGATGTATCCTATAACGGGGATTTTTGTCAGCATGTTGAAGAGCACCAGGCCCACGCCGGCCCCGGCGGACAGCACACCTCGCACGCCGTTTGCCCTGACGACCTGCGGATCGGCGGGATGATAATCGCTCATAGCTACCTCCTAACGAGCTTGGCCATTGCGCCGAGCCGGCCCTTTCGGCATCCGGCTTTTTCTGTTGCGGCGCAGGAACCAATATATCCATTCGACGCGGGGGCGTCCACCCTCGGCCGCCTCAATGCCTAAAGCAACGCTGACCGGTGAATTTCATGGCAGCGCCGTAGTCGTTGCACGCTTCTATGGAATCCGCGTCGCGCATGGCCCCGCCCGGCTGTAGCACCGCTCCCACGCCTTCCCGTAGGCCCACCTCTATGCCGTCGCGGAACGGGAAGAAGGCGTCGGATACCATGACCGATCCTTTGAGGCCCCCGTTTCCGGCCCGGACTTCGGCCGCTAGCTCGCTTTTCGCTGTTTCGTCGGAAAATTCGTTCCAGGCGACGCCGTGCCGTTCCCAGCACAGCCTGTCCTCAAGCTTTCGGTACGCCTTGTCGCGCGCCAGAATGGCGACACCGACGCGATCCTGCTCGCCCGCGCCTATGCCCAGGGTCCGGCCGTCTTTCACGTAAATCACGGAATTGCTGGTAACGCCGCACTCCACGGCCCAGCCGAACAGCATGTCGGCGCGCTCTCCGTCGGTCGGCTCTCGCGACACCGCCACCCGCTCGCCCTTGCGTTCGGCCACGGCGGGCAAGAGGTCGGCCGGCGAGCGTATGGCCGACGCGAAGGAAGACTGCACGACGCAGGCCCCGTCAAGCAGGGACCGTATGTCCAGTACCCGCGCCGGGGCGTAGCGCTCGAGCTCCGCTATGCCTGGTATGCGCATCACGCGGATGTTTTTCTTGCGCGCCAGCTCGTCAAAGGCTCCCGGCCCGAACTCAGGCGCGGCCACCACCTCGCAGTACGAGGACGCGATATCCCTGGCTGTGGAGGCGTCCAGCTCCCGGTTGAGCACCACGGCCCCTCCGAAGGCGGCAACCCGGTCGGCCATGTACGCCTCATGGTAGGCCCGGCCAAGGTCAGTGTCCATGGCCACGCCCGATGGGTTGTTATGCTTCATGATGGCGCAGGCCGGCCTGTCTGCCAGGTAGCGCAGGATGGACAAAGCGCTGTCCACATCCGTCAGGTTGGTTTTCCCGGGGTGCTTGCCGAACTGCAGGAGCTCGGCGGCCGACACCAGGCGCCCGTCTGGCTCCGCCAGTTCCGCGCCGGCTATGGACAGCTGGGCGTTCACCGGCCTGTAGAGAACGGCGCTCTGATCGGGATTGTCGCCATAACGGAGGCCCCTGCGCTTGCCGTCCACCGTCCATTCCACTTTTTCATAGACTATGGATGACGCCTTGCCGGCAGCGTCCCGGAAGACGATTTCCATGGACTGCGGGTACACATCGGGCGCAAAGTCCCGGTAAAGAGAGCTCAGCTTTTTGTGTTCCATGGCGCGAGCATAGCCTAGCGGTAGGACGAGGGCAAGAGCGACGCTCCCTTCCCGACGAAAAAATCCGCCACGGCCGCGTCGTATTGGGCCTGACGCCTGAACACCTCACCGGCCAGCCGGGCCCGGTCCTCTAGGCGCAGGGCGCCCTTGCCGCGCTCCAGGGCATCGGCGACCTGGTCATACAGGTCAGGCCCCGGTACGGCCGCCACGCGGAGGAAGTTCTTGGCCGCTGCCCTGATCATGCAGGGACCGCCTATGTCTATGTGCTGCCTGGCCTCCTCAAAGCCTGTCGCCGTTTCGGCCGCCTGGCCAAAGGCGTACAGGTTGCCCACCACCATGTCAAAGGCCACGGCGTCGTGCCGCCGCAGGTCTGCCCCATGGTCCTCGTCGTAGGGCTCGGCCAGAAGGCCCAGGTATATTCTCCAGTCCAAGGTCTTGACCAAGCCGCCCTTCATCTCCGGCTGGCGGGTATAATCGCTCATTTTCACCAAATGGGCGCCCGAGCGCTCGCCCAGAAGCCCGCTTATGAACTGGTACGTCCCGCCAGTCGCGTAGAAACGCACCCCCGGGCAGGTACCCAGAACGCGGACCAGAAAACCCTCAAGGCCGGTCTTGTCGTACACGGACACGATCACCGACCGTATTCTCACCAAATCATCCACGCGCGTTACGGCGTTAAACCCCATGCCCCTCTTCCTTTCCGTCCCTAGCCTTGTCGTATTCCACGCATGCGTAGGCCGAATGGTTGTGTATGCTCTCGAAATTCTCAGCCTGTACCTTGAACCTCGGGAACGACCCTATGGTCCGGAGGCCGTCATACACCTCGCGCACCACATCCTCGACAAAGCGGGGGTTGTCAAAGGCCTTTTCCGTGACGTATTTCTCGTCGTCTCGCTTAAGGAGGGTGTACACGTCGCTGGACGCGGACTTTTCCACCACGGCCACCAGGTCCTCTATCCAGAAAAACGGCCCGAGTTGCACCGATACGGTAACCACGCCCCGCTGGTTGTGGGCGCCGTAGCGGCTGATGGCCTTGGAGCAGGGACAGACCGTCTGCACCGGAACGTTGACCGTTACCCAGAATTCGCGGTCGGTGTCCGACACGCGGCCCTCGTAGGAGCACTCGTAGCTCATCATGCTTTTCTGGCCGGACACGGGCGCGGCTTTCTCAATGAAATAGGTAAAATGCAGGTCGGAATACGCGGTCTCTGCGTCCAGGGCGTGACGCACCTCGTCCAGCATGGACAAAAAGCGCGGCATGGACAGGTCTTTGCGGTGCTCGTTGAAGACCTCGATGAAGCGGCTCATGTGCGTGCCCTTGAAGTCATGGGGCAGGTCCGCGAACAGGTTCACCAAGGCTGTGGTGTGCTGTATGGAATTGGCCCTGTCCAGTACCGTGATGGGGTACCGAAGGCCCTTGACGCCCACCTTCTTGATGGGTATGCGTCGGTCGTCGCGCATGTTCTGGACGTCAGCCATGCATGTCTGGCATCCGGCACCGCTCTCCGTGCCCGGGCTGGTGGCCGGGCCTATATCGACCGGTTTCATGCTCCCGCCGCCCGCTCGGCGGACTCGACGGTGTTGTACAGCAGCATGGTGATGGTCATGGGGCCCACCCCTCCTGGAACCGGCGTGATGGATCCAGCCACCTCGCTCACCGCCCTGAAGTCCACGTCGCCTGCCAGGCGCCAGCCCTTGGGCTTGCTCGGATCGTCCACGCGGTTCACGCCAACGTCTATCACGCAGGCGCCCGGCTTGACCATGTCAGCCGTTATGAGGCCGGGCGTTCCGGCGCAGGCTATCAGGATGTCCGCCCGCCGCGTGTGGGCGGCCATGTCCTTGGTACCCGTGTGGCACACGGTCACGGTGGCGTTGTATTCCTTGCGGATCAGCAGGTTGGCAAGCGGTTTGCCCACGATATTGGAGCGGCCCACCACCACCGCGTGGGCGCCCTTGGTGGACATGCCTGCCCGTTCTATCAGCTTGAGGACTCCATGAGGCGTGCAGGGCAGGAAACAGCGCTCCCCTAGCAACATCCTGCCGACGTTTTCCGGCGTGAAGCCGTCCACGTCCTTGTCCGGGCGTATGGCCTCTATCACGCGGCGCTCCGACACCTGCTTGGGCAGCGGTAGCTGAACCAGGATGCCGTGGACGGCCGGGTCGTCGTTGAAAGCCTTGACCAGGTCCAGCACCGTTGCTTCCGACGCGTCGCCTGGGAGCCGCCTCTCGAAACTGCGCATGCCCGCCTCGGCGCAGGCCTTCTCTTTGGCCGTTACGTACGACACGCTGGCCGGATCGTCGCCCACCAGGATGACGGCAAGGCCGGGGGTCACGCCCCGTTTGGCAAGGGCTTGCACCCGGGCTGCTATGTCTTTTCTCAGGTCCTCGGCCAACTGCTTGCCGTCTATGATGGATGCGGGCATGGATTCCTCCCTTTTCGGCCGCTGTTGACGCGATCGTTGCCGGGAAGCGCGCGGCCTTCCCGCCCATACTAGCCGGAAGGCACTCCAGAGGGCAAGGCCGCTCGCTAGCCGATCATCCTGTCCAAGCGTCGCTTGAGGGCCCTGACCCCGGTAGAAAAGACCTCCGGCTCGAGGAGGAGACTCAGGGTAAGAACGCCCTCCCGCTCGAAGTCGTACAGGTAACCGGGATGTACATACAGTCCCTCGTCGCGGAGCAGGGCCAGGGCCATATCCTCGTCGCTCTCTACCCTCGGGCACTCAAGCAGGGCCGTCCAGCCGCCCTCGCAGCGCAGCACCCGGTATGGCGACTGTGGCGAGCCGAACACCGACCGCAGGTCGGCAAGATTGCCCGACAGCCTGCCCACGAGACGAGCCACAAAGGCGTCCGCCCGGGTAAGCATGTCCGGCAGGGCGTTCATGGCGGGCGCCGACGCGGAGAGAAAGGTGTCCGCTATGATATCCAGCCGCGCTGCCGCCTCCTCGACCAGCATGGCCGGTCCGTCCAGCCGCATCCACCCGAGTTTGACCTGGGGCAGGCAGAGCAGCTTGGACAGGCCGTCCAGGGTAACGGTCAGGCAGGCATCAGATCCGGCCATGCTTGCCCGGCTAGCGTCAGCTTCCAGCGCGTAGGGCAGAAACACCTCGTCAGAAATCAGGGCCAGGCCGCGTTCGGCGCACAGGGACCTCAAGAAGTCCCGTTCGTCCTTCTTGAGGTAGGAACCCGTGGGATTGTTCGGGTTGATGACAACGACCGCCTTGGCTCCTGTGGACGCGGCCGCCCCTTCCAGCGAATCGCGGTCTATGGTCCATCCGGACGGATGGGCATACGCTAGGCGGTACGGGGCCACGCGCACGCCCTCAAGGCCCGCCAGGTAATCGAACAAAGGATAGCCAGGCTTGGGCACCAGGATCGTGTCGCCCGGATCTGCCAGCAGCTTGAACAGCCAGGAATACGCCTCTGACGTGCTGGCGGTCAGGAACAGGGAATCCGGCGCGCAGGCAAGGCGCTCTGCCAGGGCCTCCCGGGCGCTCAAAAGCCCTCTTGGGTCAGGCTGGTAGGACAGCGACTCCGGCGTTGCCATGCTGTCCAGAACCCAGTCCTGCCTGATCCCGCAGCGTGTCGGATTGCTTTCAGCCAGGTTGACGATAGCGCGGCCCTCGGACCGCAGGCGCCCGAGCAGATCGGAGAGCCGGTTGCTGTTGTGCGTCCTCGGCACGCGCTCAGAAAAAAACAGGTCGCTTGGCATGCGCGCACTGTACCCTAAAACGACGCCCGTGGGCGAGCGCCCCTTACCCCAAACTGAAAATCAGGGTATACTGCCTGCAACGGCCCGCGGCCATCCGCCGGCCTACCCCTGAACGAGCGCCGCGTGCCGAAACAACGATCAGTAGCCCGTCGAGTTTTCACCACCCTTGTCCTCCTCTTTTCAGCGGTCATAGCCCTGGTGGCCTTTGCCCTGTACTTCACCGTGACCGGTTCCGTGGAATCCGCGGTGCTTGGCAACGTGACCCGGGACATGGCCCTGGCGGCGTCGGACCTGGAGTCCTGGCTGGCCGGCAAGCTGGGAGCCCTGGCTACCATCCAGTCGCACATCCAAACCCTGAACGACCAGCCAGCCCTGATCCACACCCTGCTTACCTCGTCCACCCAGTCGGATCCGGACGTGGCCTGGATGTACTACGGCACGGCCGAGTACTCCGCCCGCAACCGCGTTGTGCTGGCCGACGGCTTTGTCCGCAGCGGCGGGTATTACATGGACGGGTCCGGCTGGACACCAGAGCCGGGTTGGGACTGGCGAAAACGTCCCTGGTTCGCCCAGGCCCTGCTGGGCGACCGAGCCTTTGTCAGCTCGCCCTACACGGACGCGGGCACGGGCGACCAGGTCGTGTCCATCAGCCTGGCTTGCAGGCTGGACGGGCGGCTCCTTGGCGTGCTGGCCGCTGACGTTCGCCTTGCTAGCATAGAGTCCATCCTTCCCCTGCGGCGCTTTACCAGCAACGCGAGCACGTACCTTGTGGACCGTGCAGGCGCCGTGATAGCCAGGCTGGAATCAGGCGGCGCGGCCGTGCTGGGAGTGTCGGCCTTTTCCGCGTCGTCCCCGCTCGACGGCATGCGCGGCTACATGAATTCCGTGGAGCGCACGTCCGGGTTCCTGCCCAAACACGGCCTGTACTACGCCTCGTCCCGCGTGGACGGCACCGACTGGCTGATTCTCGGCCTCGGGCCCATAGCCGACGTGGGCGCTCCCGTGTTCGATTTCTTCCGCGCACTGATAGCCATATCCATGCTGGCCCTGGTCGCGGCCATCATCCTGGCCGTGCTCGAATCCAAGGCCATATCCCGGCCCGTGGAGGCCCTCAAGCGCGGTGCCCTGGCCTTGGCCGCGGGCCAGCTTGACTACCGCGTAGACCTGAAAAGCGGCGACGAGTTCGGCGAACTTGCCGATTTTTTCAATCACGTGGCCGAGAGCCTGTCGGACGACATGCGGCGCATGGAGGAACAGCGGTCGGAAATCGAGCGCTATTCCCAGACCCTGGAGCGCGCCGTGGCCGAGCGCACGCGCAAGCTCAACGAGGCCTACACCCTGCTCAGGCGCCGCAACGACGAGATAGAGGAAGAAGTCCTGATGGCCGCGGCCGTGCAGAGGAAAATCATTCCAGACGAGGACGAGCTACCCCGTTCCCCGGCGCTCAGCTTTGGCGCCCGCTACCAGGCCATGGCCAACGTGGGCGGCGACCTGTACGACGCCATCGACCTGGGTTCTGGCCGCTTTGCCTTTGTGGTGGGAGACGTGTCCGGCCACGGCATACCGGCCGCCCTGGTGGCCGCCATGGCCAAGGTCAGCTTCCGGGCACACGCCCTGCGCGGCTGGGAACCCAGCGCCATACTTGCCGAGGTCAACAGCGAACTGTGCGAGCTCATAGGCGGCGAAACCTATTTTGTGTCCGCCTTCCTGGCCGTGCTGGACGTCAGCGACGGCAGCCTGTTCTACGCCAGCGCCGGGCATCCGCCGGCCCTGCTCAGGCGCCTGGACGGAAGCGTCGAGGAACTGGAAACCCCCGACGGCATGTTGTTGGGCATCACCGAGGACTTTCCCAGGCTGCAGTCGTCCACAGCCATGAGCCCGGGCGACAGGCTGGTCCTGTATACGGACGGCATCATAGAAGCCAGGTCCAGCTCTGGCCGCTTCTACGAAACCGCTGGCCTTTCGGCCTTCCTGACCGCCCAGGGCAGCCAGCACCCCGCGGCCTTTGTGTCCGCCCTGCTGGACGACGTCAGCTCCTTTGCCGCCGGCACCAGGCAATCCGACGACCGCGCCGTCCTGGCCGTGGGCTTTAAAAGCTTCCTTCGCGCCTGCTCGGACCGCCACTGCGGACCCGAGGCCATCATGGAGCAGGCCCTCGAGCTTGCCGCCGGCGGTTCCGCCAGGGATGCTTCAGCCCTCCTTGAGGAGCTCAGGCTCCGACACCCGGACGACCCCCGCGTGATGTCGGCCCTGGCGGGCATACGGCTCAAGCTGGGAGACGCTGCCGGAGCCGAACGCCTCCTCCGGACGGCCGTCCGCCTGGCCCCGACCGAGCCGGCCTACGCGGCCGAACTGTCCCGCGTGCTGGCCTTCAAGGACGAATAGCCCGCCTCCGGTCTGTAATTTTTCCCGGTATTTCATGTTTTCATGCCGGATGTGCTCTATATTTCTTCCTAGTGGAGGCTAACCATGAAACGCTCAAAGTATGTCCTGTTTGCCGTCCTGGCCGCGCTGACCATCCTCGTGTCGTTCTCCTGCGATTTTCCGGATTACGGCGTCTCTTTTACAATTGATGGCATAACTAACGGTGGAAGCTCGACGAATGTCCTGTACACACTCTATAATACTGGTTATGAAAAAATAGAAAACGTATCAGTGCTCATCGAGCTCTATGATGCTACGGGGTGGGTAGACGAATAGTGGACGTATAGTGTCAACCTGTCAGCGGGTGAAACCTATGAAGGAACTGAGACCTTCTTCCAGACTTTTGATTCTTCGATGGAAGCTTACATAACAGCCATACGTTGGGACGAAAGCGACGACGACGGCTGGTTCTGAGCGCAACTCACACAAACGGCGCGTCCAATAAGGAACGCGCCGTTTGTCGTGTCCTCATCTTCCTAAACAGGCTACTGGCCTGCTTCCAGCTCGGCCCGTATCGTTTCCCATGCCCCTATTTCCACCAAGTACGCAAACAGCTCTGCGCGCTCCTCGTCCTCGCTACGCCAGCGTTCCTGGGGTAGCATGACGGCGCTCACGCAAGTGTCATCATACTTCCTGCCCGGATACACGTCCTTGATGGTCATTCTGAGAGAACGCGTGGGCTCCGGCAACGCAATTTCATGAAATTTGACCACATCCTCAAATTCGTACTCCATGGTAAATTCCGGGCTCTCGCTCCGCAGTTCAACTACTTTGGGCCTGCTGTTATCCTTGTATAAAGAGCGCCTGAGTATGTCCACGTAACCATTGAGCACGATGAGCCGGTCGCTGTCCCGAGAGAACACTATATCCACGTACTCGCCAAGTCCCGGCCCGACCACTCCCTCGGCCCAGCACCGGAGGTAGTTGCGATACTCCATGGACCCGCCCTCGGGGTGGTCGATGAATGCGTATTTTTTGAGCATCTTTTCAGGCGAGTAGACAAATCCGCCCGCCTGGGCGCTTTCAGCCAGGCTGGATGAGGCTGACACACTTTGGATGCCGTCATCAAGAAGATACCCTGCGAAGCTGCCTGAATTATAATCGTTACTAAATTCTCCAGACAAAATATCTTCTATGTCGCTATTATCTCTCTTATCTGAAAATTCATTTAAGTTTATATATCCTCCAGTTGCAGTTTTTCCATCTAGACCAGATTTATAATAAAACTGATTGAGAAAATATCCTCCACCCATGATTAAATATTCATTGTAACCCTTGCTTTGTGAACCCTGTGTTTGTTGAAATACAAAATAGCCATCTTGATCATAAATAGCGCTAAACCTCTCTATAGATACTCTACCAGTAGAGCTTAAATGAATAAGCATATTTTTTTTGTACATGGTCCACGGAAAGCTTTGAAAACTATTATTTATTATTGGCTGGGTTTTTAGTTCACCTTCTGTATCTAGCCAAACTGAATCTCCAGGGAAATAATTTATTCCTATAAACAATTCAGGCAAATCTTTTTCTTCTATGCTAACAAACTGATTAACCACATCATTTTTATTAACAGCCTCATAAAGAACTACCTGGTTATCGTCAGATATCCCTGGCTTTTGTGAACAAGACGCAACTGAAATTACAATACCAACTACAACCCAACTTTTGGCTTTCATGGCTTCACCTTTCCCGAAATATATCCAGAAAAAACTAAACCATTGTAAATATTCCAAGATCGCAGTTTTTGCAATATTTGATACATTTTCCAAGCACCAGAACCTATCTCTTCAACAATATGCCATGCTTCTTCATTATTTCCATAATCGATATCATCACTCATAGGGCCCATGCATCCAAGCGAAGTGGCATTCGTACCAAAGTTATGGAATATCCATAGTTTATCCTCCGGTTTCACTCTTCCGTCAATACCGATATATTCGCCAGCCAAGGTCGTGGCGTTTGAAAGCAAACCTACCGTGTCGACACCATATCTCCCGCTTGTTGACGGTATCAGCCTCATATTGAAGGTGCCACTGGCCAAGGTGTTGCTGAGATAGGTGTGGGGCACTTTATCCTTGTCCTCGATCGACACCTCCCATATCCGGTCGTTCTCTCCGCCGAGCGTATTGGCGATACTGGTAAACTGGAACTGGGGAGCGTAACGCTCGAATTCCTGGCCGTTTGCCAGACGCTCGCCGGGCAGGGCCCACTTGTAAAAAGCTATGTCGCTGTTGTCGCGGACGTTGTAGTCATTCGTAGCCGAACCGTCTTTCCACGTATCGAAAGCGTCCGGATGCCTCCGCACGATCATGGATACGGTAAAGCGCTCGTACTGGTTAGCGCCCACGCGGGCTATGCCTATCATGCCCACATCCTCGTCGGTAAGCGAGAACGACACGGTCTCCTTGCCCGACCATCCTTTGTCCTGGTCAAACGCCATGCCGTATTTCCTCATGAGCGACTCGCCGAGTAACTGGTCTTTCTGGGCCTGGGTCAGGTTGAGGTCAGCCAGGGTCCCGCCGTTGTCTTTCAAAGCCGAGAGGGATTCCTGCGTAAGCGACGGCATGACCGACTTGAGCGACTCTAGGTCATACGTACCCAGCGAGTCGGCGGATCCGCCAAGCAGGGTCCGCGCCCTGCCCTCCCCCAGATAGTGCACCAAGGCTCCGCCTCGGGTCGTCTCTTCCTGGCTCCCCTCGACAAACTCCACCCCCACTTCCCCGTTCGCAAGGTAGAATTCCCTGCGCAATTCCTTGAAGCCGTCGTACATCAGGTTGCCGTCCACGGTAAGCCGCCAATAGTCGTCCTCGGACGCGTAGCTGGCGAACACGTCCAGCATGCCGGCCACATAGCCCTTGCGGGCCTCATTGAGCGCAGTTACCTCCGCCCTCTGTCGTTCCGTTAGTGCGTTCATACCGTAGGTATCGCCTAAGGCAGCCGCCAATTCTATATGGCCAATGACGGCGTCTTGCGTCTCCTTGGTCTGTCCGTCCTCCCCGTCATTCAGTCCGTTGCGCCGTGCTTCGTGGGCCAGCACTATGTTAAGTCCGAAACGGGACGAGTCCTCAAGGACGTTCTTGCCCAGGGTTATGGTGTAGGTATCGCTCGTCGTGTCGTACTTGGTCAGCGCGGAGAAAGCGCCTTCCGCGTCCTCAAGAATATTCGCCTTGCCTGAGATGATCTGTTCAAAGCGCGTTCTGTCCGGACCCGACGCCTTGCCTGCCGAATACAACGATCGCAGTGCGCTTGCGTATTTGCCGGCCTCGTCCTGACCGGAAAAGGCCATGCGGGCGTTCACCAGCCACGCCTCCGTGCCCCGCAGGGCGCTCGCTATGGTGCCCAGGCTCATATCCATGCCGCCTTGTCCCAAGCCCAGGCCGATGCCGTCGCCTCCTATGCTCAATTCCAGAAGGCCCGTCCGTATGGCATTCCCATCCTCGCCCTTCCACCCGAATACGCCAAGGTTGAAGAGGTTGAAGCTGGACGTCCCGCCCATGGCGTAGCTTACGCCTTGTTCTGCAAGGCCGCCAAGAACGGCCGACAAGGTCCGTGCGTCGGATGCCAGGTCGGACACAAAACCTTCCAGGCCAAGGTTCATGACGCCGCCTGTTATTCCGCCAGCGGCACCGGCCAAGGCGCCGCTCAGTCCGCCCGTCACGCCCGCAGAAAACATGTCGCTGGACCATACCAGGCCCGATCCGTCCCATTGCACGGCGTTTATCGCGGACGTGGCCAAGCTCATGCCGACGGTCTGGACCTCGTCCAACATGGTGGACGCAAGCACATGGCCAAAGCCGAGCGACGGGTCGACGAGGGACGAAAGGCCTCCCGTGGAGCCGACCACCGCGCCCATGGCTGACGACACGGCTTTTTTCCCGAACTCCAGCCCGGCCTCCTCCCAGGTTTTGTATCCTGTGGCCACGTCCAGGGCGCCAAACACGGCGTCGTCGGCCAGGTTGATGCCCGCGGACACAAGCATGGCGCCGAGGCTCGTGCCGCCGGACAGTACGGCCGCCCCTATCGTAACGCCGATGTCAGCTATTCCCCTCAGGTTGGGTGCCTGAAGCCAGCTGCCCCTGTCATCCCAGAGGTCCTTCTCGTACATTGGCTTGGCCAACTCGCCCAGGCCCTTGCCCTCTTTGAGGCTCCAATACAAGTACTGGCTCATGAGCCGGCCGAGTTCGCCGGAGCCTTGGTCGCGGAAGGTGTCGTCCAAACCCTCGTCCACATCGGGGAGGTCGGAAAGCACTGGATCATACCCAAGCCAGGCGCCGAACAGACCAGCGCCCGTGGTGCGTTTCTGGAGCTTGCCTTCGTCTTCGAGCACTCTGGTTGAGTAAACAGGCCGCTCTATGGTCCGCAGGTCGCCGTTCCTATCCTCCACGGTGATGGTTTCCATCCCGCTCACATAGCGCTCTTCCCTGTAAAACCTGAACAGACGCGTACGGCTGGCTATTGCATCTTCCGTCTCATCGTCTTCCGTGCCGAATACCGTGCCCGCCCTCTTTTCCACTTCCTCCTGGGCCTGCCTCACGAGCTCCTGGAGTCCCGCTCCGTCCAGGCCCGCGCTCGCCTCGTCGGACAAATCCGTGGACGGGCGCCACGCGTCCATCCTGTATTCGCGGTAGGTATCCACGCTGGCCCGCTCGGTGATCGCGTAGTCAAAGAGCGTCGAATGGCTCAACACGTCCTTCACGTACAGCCGCCCGTACCTGGACCAGCCCCCTTGTCGCATGAAGAGCTCGTCCATGCTGTCCTCGAACTGGAAATTCGCTTGCCGTACCGAATCCTCCAGACCCCTCACGGCAAGGTCCACGGCGTCCCGCGCGCTCCTGGCCATCAGCTTGGCCTGTCCCGTGCTCAGGCGTTGCCGGGAATCTTCCGCGTAGCTTCGGGCGCTAGCCTGGATGGCGGCCGAATCCCAGGAGCAGGCAAACCCATCGTCCGTGCGGACGCCAGTTGTCTGTCCGGCCGTTCCCGACCACGCGAGCGCTTTTGCCATGCCTGAGATGCCGGCCGACGCAAGGGCCTTTTCTAGAAGGCCGTCAGGGTCGCACGCAAGCCTGAGTTCTCCTACCTGGTTGAGGTCCAGGGCCCGGGCGCCGTGCTCCGCGTCCTCGCCCACCAGGCTGAGCATCCCTCCTTTTGCCGCGCTGTCGGCGGCAAGCGCCGCGCGCTCTGCCCATGCCAGCTTGCTGTCTGCCGCGTCCAGGGCCGCCGCGTTCCATGCCAGGGTTTTCTCCCGGTAGCTCTTATCGAATGCCGCCGCCCATGCTTCAGCCCGTTCCGCCATATCCGACCGCGCCTGCATGAAATCGGCCCTGCCACGCGACAGTATGAGACCGGCAGCCGTATTCCACGCGTTCCAGCGTTCGGCTAGATCCTCGAACGCGAGCGAATACTCGTCGGCCAAGACTGCCCGCTCCCCCGCCACCCGCTCAGCCCACGCTCGTTCTATCAGCGACACCATTGAGCGCGCGGCTTTTTCCAGGAACTCAGGATCCGTGTCAGGCGACGACAGCAGTCCGTCAAGGGTCCAAGCTCCCAGGGACCTGAGGTGCGAGCTCCATGAGGGACTTCCAGCGCCGTACGCCAGAGCCGCCGCCGCCCTGAAGGCGCCCTCGTCGGTATCGCCCGACAGGTACCCGTCGTAACATGCCTGGAAATCGGCGACCAGCTGATTGCTGTCGGCGCGCTTGCGCGAGTGTACAGCCTCCAGAGTCTTGGTGGCGTCGGCCGCGGCCTGGGAGCAGCGTTCGCTCATGCCTGCTACGAGTTCCGGAAACGAGCTTCCTTCCTGGATAGCGGCCTGTTGCCGGGCGCACGCGCTCTTGAGGCCGGCCACGTCTTCGTCGCTCCAACCACCGGCGGCCTTGACGGCCCGCGCTATGTGGTCGCCGACATCCCCCGCCCCGTCCAAGCTGAGCGCTGCGAGCTGTTTCTCGACGCCCTGTATCCGGTTCCATGCTTTGGCCATTTCTGATGCCCGGGCATTCAGGGCTTTGGCGCCTTGGTCCATCTCTCGCGTAAAGCCGTCGCAGGGACCGCTGAGGATTGAGTCCCGGGCGTCCTTCCAGTACAGGTAGCGCACCAGGTTCGGCGGCCACAGTATGAAACTGACCTGGTCGATCAAGTGGTCAAAACGCGCTTCCATATACCGGTACTCAGCCGCCCTGGTCGCGTCCTTTATGGCGTTCAAAAGCGGCGTCACCTGGCAGGAGCCCGAAAGCTCGAGCGTTACAAGCATTTCCAGGTCGGCCTTTTGCTCCTGGCCAAGCTTGTCCCAGGCGCGCCTGCGCAGGACATCGAGTCCTTGCGCCCTGAATTCATCGAGCATGTTGGACGCAGGCTCGTAGTACACCGACACCGCGTTTATGGCGTCGTGCAAGCGGGAATCGGACACCGGGCCGTCCTGGGAAAGGACGGCTGCGTCCGGATTGGCCCGAAGTACTGACGAAAGCAAGTAGTCCCTGGCCAGCCCCCATGAATACAGCTGTTCGCCGTCCAGGTTGTAGCTCGCTATGCGAGCCGAGAAATTTCCCAGCGCCTCCTGGAACCTGCTCGGCCCTCCTTCTTCTGTGGGCTTGAAATAATCGGCCAGTATCCGCGCGCCATCCGCGTCGTTCAAGACAAGCCGGTTGTCTGCGTCGCGCGACAGGGCGAGCCTGCCATCGGCTCCTACGGTCAGTACGTCGTTCCAGCCCGCCGTCGACAGCGTATCCAGGGCCTGATAATCCTCAAAAGGAAGCTCCTGGGCGAAGGGCATTCCCGATTCGCCGCCATTGATGATATCCCAGTACGCCCGGAGCGCGCTCGCCCTTTCTGCGCTCAGCGCCGTCCAGGTTTTGGACAGCGTTGCTTCCGCCTTGGCCATCAGCATGGCGTCAGTCTGGCGCGCCTTGAATTCAGCCAAGGCGGCCTGGTATTCGGGATCGTCGTACGGCCGTTCCGACAGGTCGCCCGCATACAGACCGGCCAGGACGTCCACTGCCTCCGTTGATCTGGCGAGCCTGTCGCGACACCAGGCAAGCTCGGCGGCCGGGTCGCGGTATACTGCCACGCAGCGCTCCCCCTCCGAGGATAGATACGCGGTTGACGCCCAGCGCTGGAGCGCCTTCCTGGCTTCAAGCTCAAACCGCGCGTCCTCAAGGCCCGTGTACAGGCTCGCCGCTGCCTGCCGCGCAGTCTCGTACGCGGCCCCAGCGGCCGTGAACGAGCTGGTAGCCTGCTCCCACGAAGTTCTGGCAAGCTCGTAGCTGTCGCGCGCGGCGTTAAGGCATATCTCCATGCTCGGCAGGGCATCCTTGAGGGCCACGGGATCGCACGCAAGGGCCCAGTCGTTTACGGCGTTCGCAAAAGACGCCCGGAGACGCGCTTTCCCTGCGAGCACCGAATTCCATTCCCCGGAGGCCGCTGTAAACGCGTCGTCCAACCGTGAAGGGAGCACGATGGCATAGGCCGAGCTGTAGGCCGCCGAAGGATCTGTAAGGTACGACGCAATCCCAGCCAAGAGATGCCGGTACGACGCTTCCAGCGCCGTGTCCGTTCGCACCCCGGCGATAAAATCCTCGTCCCTCCACTGGCGCAGTGCGCCCCCTGCCGCCCGTGCGGCCATGTCCAGGGCATCGGCTGAATCCAGCGCGTAGCCTTCGATCCAGCTGGACGACCCGGCAAGCGCAGGCGCGCTCGCTTGTTCGCCCGCATCGTCGTCGCTAGCGTCCAGGCAGGGCGAGCATAGGCCTTGCCGCCAATGGAGCGTGCCGTCCTCCTCTGCCTCCGCGCGCGCGGTTTCTATGCGCTCGGCCGTTATGGCGAGCACGCGCAGCGCCTGAGCTCTTGCCAGGGCGCGGGCGAGCGGCTCGAGCTCCATGTCCGGATTGGCCCCAGCCAAAGCTTGATCCAAGGCCAGACGCGCGTCCCGTATCCCGCTATCGGCCTGCGCGACGGATACAAGCCCCACACCGGACGCTAGAGCCCACGACGCGGCGCTTTCGGCCACGGCAGCCACCCACGAATCAAGGACGCCGCTCATCCAGCCGGGTGCCAGGGAACGGGCGCCTTGCCCCGCGATCATGAGGTCGAGCGTTTTTTCGATGGCCATTTCCGGTTCGCTGTTCAGCGCCGCCGATAGGGCCGCCGCTCCCGGCAGGCCGAGCTCCCCCAACGCCTCGTCGGGCGAGGACATACCCAGATCAGACAGGGCGTCCGACATGATGGATAGAGCCATGCGCCTGTGTTCTGCTTCCACCGCCGGCGCGTATGCCGCCCATTCATGGTACGCGCCGTACCTGCCGTTGGCTTGGAGGCACCCGGTCAGCTCCTCGTTCGCGAAACAGGTTCCCAGGTCCAGGCCGTCCACGGAGTAGAAACCCTGACCCATGATGAAGAGCTCCACGCCCTCTTCCGCCGCACACAGCCCGGCCAGGACCGTGTCGAACGCTCCGGCGCCGTCATCCCAGTGGCCTTCCAGTCCCTGGGCAAGCGACTCGAGCACGACAAGGGCCCTCTCCCTATCCTCCGGGTTCCCGGCCCAGAACGCGTCCAGCGATGACGATCCATCCTGCTTGAGGGCCCCGAGCTCAAGCTCCAGCCGCCTCTTGAGAAGCTCGCGCTCAGCGCGCTCAAGGTCGCCGGCAAGAGCCGTTTCTATGTCCTCGGGCAGCGAGCGCCCAGCTCTCTCTGCGTACCAAGCCCTTAAGTCCGCTGCCGCTATCAAGGCCAGGTCGTCAAGTCGCTGCTTCAAGGCCGCGTTCTTGCGCGCCGCGGCCGTGCGCACGACAGCGCGTATCGCGTCCTCGCCTGCTTTCAAATACGCGCCGTCCGCCGGGTCCGCTGTTTCAAGGCCCTTAAGCATACGTGCCAGAACATGGTACTCCGGATCCTCCGTGGAGAGCCCGAACTGATCGACATGATCAGGCACGTCGCTTCCGGACGGATCCCACACCTTCCTCCACGCGGCGTCAAGTTCTGCCAGGCTTGGCTCACCCGAACGGCCGCGCACCAGATAGTCGAACGCAACGCTTGCTGATTCAAGCGTCGCCCCGACGCCGTACGCAGAACCAGCCGCCAGGAAAGCAGCCAGCTTGTCGGCCTCCCTTTCCGCGGCTTCTTCCGTCTCCAGCTCGGCCATGGCCTGGTACAAGGCTTCCGCCTCGTCTCGCAGATAGCCGGCCCCGCCAAGGGCGATCGCCGCAAGGGCGCGGGAATACTCCCTGTTCAGTGCCTCCAAGGCGGAACCGGCTCGGTCGAGCTCGTCAAGGGCGCTCGCCAGGGCTGACCTGGAATCTTGTATGGCCGACCCGGCATCCGTCACCGCGCCTACGGCTTGCCGGTAGGCGTCCAGCGCCGAAGCGTATTCAATTCCCGCCGCAGCCAAGGCATCGTCGCTCTCAGCCTCGGTGGCGCGGCCCGAGCTCAGGTCTTCTGCATAGGCCTGGACAAGCTCGGCCATGGATGCCCGCCTATCCCAGTAGGCGCGGACAGCGCGGGCCTTGAGCAGGGCTACTTGATATTCGTCCAGGCAGAACTCGCCAGGGCCCGTTCCATCGCTCAACACGGCGCCCAGGGCTTCGCCGCCGAGCGCCAGGGTGTACTCGTTTTCCAGGCTGTTCCGGGCTTCCGTGCACCGATTCCTGAAATCCCCATACATGCCCAGCCAGCGCTCGCTTTCCTCAAGGGCTTCCCGTTGAGCGTCATACGCATCCGCAGCGTATACCGGCGTCGACAAGAGGATTTTGCGGAGCTCCAAAAATGTTTCGAGCTCCTGGCTTCCGAACTCGGGCGGATCGTCCATGCCGACGCGATCAAACAGGATGCCAAGCCAGTATTTTGCCCCCTCTTCCGCGCTGCTCATCGACCGGGTGCTCTGCACGTAGATGTCCACCAGGGCGGCGGCCTTCTCCGATCCCGAGCTCTGCCGTTGGGCAGCTGAAAATTCGAATAGGGCTCGCGCTTTCTCGATATCGTCAGCGAGGGCTACGCTGGCCTCCTTGAACGCGGCTTCTCCCGTGACCAGCAAGGCCGACGCCTGTTCCTCCCATGCTTGGCTCGCCATCTCGAGCCGGTCATACGCGTCGGCCCAGGCCGTCATCCCGGCGTCAAAAGCCGACGCCGCCGACGCTTCCCATTCCAGACGACGGGTCATGAACCGCTCTTCTGCCCGTTCCCATGCGTCCAGACCGCGCTCGAATTGCTCCTGAAACTGTTCCAGCCAGTCGGCGCCTTCCAGGGCAAGGTCGCCGGCGCCTGCCTTGGCTTCCTCTATCCTGAGCGCCAGCGCGCTCAAGCCGGCGTCGCAAGCCGCCTCGGCTTCCTCGCACGCCTCGAGCAAGGCGTTGTCAGCCGACTCACCCTCGCTTTGGCTTCTCAGGCTCCATCGGTCGGAACCGAGACGCGCGACAAAGAGGCTCTCTTCCCTCCGCATGAGCTCCTGCACAAGGGTGCCGCAACGCTCGGACTCGCGGAGGGAGCTTTTTGCGAATATGTCCCGGAAGCGTTCACGTTCGCCGGGAGCCAGCCGGCTCAGGGCATCCTGGCCCAGCCCATTGATGGCGGCTAAAAAGCTGTCCGTTGCGTCCTTCGCGTACGCGTTCAGCGCGGACTGCCATGCCTGGCCCTCCGCTTCGATGGAACCTTGCGGACGCTGAATGATGGGATCCCCGTTCGGAGCCAGGCACAGCTCGGAGCTATCGTCGGTGACGTACAGACGCCGTCTGCTTTCCCGTTCAGCGGCCGACGCCACGCTGGCCCTGAGTTTTGCCGCCTCGCCGCCAAAAAACCGGTCCATAAGCCACGAGGCAAAACACCTATCCAGTTCCTCCTGTCCGAGCCTTTGAATCCTGTCCTTGTCTCCCTCAAAACTCGGGCCGCCCTCGTATACCGCTAGGGCCGCGGCTTCCCAACCCGCTACGGCGGCTTCCAACCCGCCCTGGGCGCACCGTATCCAGGCCACAGGATCCCGGGCGCCGTCCGCTTCGGCAAAGCATTGTTCCAGGTTTTGCGAGAACACTTCCTCCAGCATGCGCTCGTCCGTCTGAGCAGAAACGCTTACGCCGGCCAAGGCCATGATGACGGCCATGAAAGCGGCGGCTATCCTTCTGGTGTCAAGGTACGTCATGTTTTTCTCCTTTTTTTTGCGAACAACATTGCGGTCGACCCTACCAGCCTCAGTTTCAGGGGAGGGCCCTACTTCAATAGGAGCAAATCCTGGGACTCCGCGTTCGAGTTTCCGACACTGTCATGAAACCCCTCCGCCACGCTGAGGGTGATGATTCCCGAATTGGCGTGGTTCACAAGTGTGCCGTCCACCGTTGCAAGGAGAGCCCCCGGCCATTCTGGCGCTTCCCAGTCAAGACCGCCTGCCCTCACGCGGGTCGGCGTAAAATCCAGGGCGTCGTTTCCGCCCGTTATCCTGAACGACTCCATGATAGATAACAGGTCCAGGGACGCACCCTGGGCTACTTCTACGTACAGCTCGACGGGCACGGATACGGCCTCGCCTATGGGAAACGATTCCGGGCACGTATCGAGCACGAGGCTGGCGAACTGCTCGGCCCAGGGATAGGCCTTGAGCTTCCGGTAGGATGGATCCGTTGCGCCAGGAGCCAGGGGCAGACGAACGCCTATAAGCCGCGGCGGTTTTGATCCGGGTCCGTCCGCGACGCAGCGGAACACGTATTGGATGTCGCTCTGGTTCCCGTATGCGTCTTCAATGCCGGGCAAGATCGTAACGGTAAACTCCTGGCCCCACACCGGTTGAACCGTAGGAAGGAATAATGCAGAATCGGACAGACCTGCCTCCGTTTCCGGCTTGAACGCGATCCCGCCTTCAAGCCTGGTATGGCTCGCCACGCTGGCCAGGTCGACACTCTCCGAAAACTTGAGTCTGAGCCACCATGCTGTTTCCCAACCGGCGTTTACCGTCCACAACGTATCGCCGTCCTCATCCTGCACGAGCGACAGCATGCCGAGTCCGGCTTGGTCCACAGCCTCGGCTGATGCCAGTTCAGGCGGCGCAAGGTCGCAGCCCGCCGTAAAGCCAGCTTCCCACGAATAACCGAGCTCGTATCCCAATTGGCTGAGCAGCCCCGATGACACCCTGATGCTGTATCGTTCGCCGACAGTAAACGGCTCGAAGGGCTGGAAAAGCATGTCGCGGCCCCCGTTTGACAGGAACCAGTAGCCCTTGACGCCAGGCGACAGGGATACGGAAGACCTGAACGTAAGCGGATCGACGCTCTCCGAGCAGCTCACTGTCACCGTATCCATGCGTCCTGCGAGCACGCCGCCATCTACCGGCACAGATCCCGTTATCCTCGGGCGCTCGCCTTCGGCCTTGGTCGTGAACCGTGCCTCAAAGTCCGAGGCCAATGACAGCCCGTCCTCAGTCCGAGCCTCCTGGGACACGGTCAGGACATAATCCGCGTCCTCGACAAACCCGCCGTACGGCCTGAACGCCAGTGTTGTGCCCTCCCAGGAACAAGACCCGCTTATGGGCCGCCCATCCTCGGCCAAGGAAAAGCACGACTCGGCAAGGGGCCTGTCGGGGTCCATGGAAAAGCTTACGCTCACGACGTGAAGGCTTGCCGCGTCCATCCTCTCGCGCCCCGGCATCCACGCGCTGACGGCAAAAGGCCTGTCGATGAGGAGGCCGCAGGACCCGAACAGGATCAGGGCGGCCGCCGCCAGAGCGCTCATCGCTCGCTTGCTCATGGCTAGCCCTCCAGGTACAGGGACAGGTCGCCGTCCATGACGTGTGTTTCCCTATCTTGTATGCCACCAGTTCCACCGGTGATCCTGAGCCGATAATAGTGGGGGCAGTCGGAGTTCCCGGCAGACAAGCCTTCCCATGAGAGCGCGATCGTGTCGTCCGACACCCACTCGGCGCAGGTAAGGCGCGGAGCGGGCAACGTGGACGGGAACAAAGCAGCCAGCGCGATATCCTCAACGGCAAGGACCTTGCCCGCGTCGTCGAACGCTCCGGAAAATCTCACGCTCAGGTAAAAATCACCATCGGGCTCGGGGCCGACGGCCACCCTGAAAAGTTCTCCGCCACTCGGTTGTTCCAGCAGCGAGCCGTCCTGATCGAGCATGGAAAGCACGCGCAGGTACGGAACGGCAGGACGAAAGACCTGCGTCCACTCGTTGCCCATGGGCAGGCCGGAAGCGTCCTCCGCGTCCCCGGATACGGTAAGGACCAGGGCCGACTCGGGGGGCCATTCCTGCGCGGGGGTGAATACGACCAAATCCGGCTCTGCTGCGGCGCAGTTTCCCGACACTCCTGGCCCGACGCGGACTGAGGCCGCCGCCGAGTGGGGATCCATGGCCTCGCTGAACCTGACGCCAAGCGACTGGCCCGTTTTCAATTCATCGAGGGTCGCGCCGAGCTCCAGCCAACGTCCTCCCGTGAGACCCACCGGAACCGCGCTGGCCACGTATGGAGGCGTCCGGTCAGCGTCGCTGACAAAGGAACCCGTCACATCGCCACCCAGAGCGGATCCGTCCGCTGAACGCGCTTCAGCGGACAGGCTCCACCGGTACTGCACGCACGGCTCGAGGGCCTCGTTGAGCACGAGCTCCAGGGTTTTTCCGTCAGCGCTCCAACGCGGATCGGCATTGACACCCGGACTCAGCGACAGCTCCCGGAATACGGACGCCGTGTCCATCGGCTCTGAAAAATCCAGTTTCAGGATACGAGCATCGCTGCCCCATACACCTACGGATGCCCCGTCCAGCGGTTGGGCACCGGCGACAAAGGGCGGCCTGCCCGCCCTCTCAGCGTAGAACGGTAGGTCGACGCAGGGACGCGCCATACGGCCGTCCGACATCCGGATTTCGCCTCTGAACACCAGCCTGTAGCGCACGCACGGTTCCCAGCCGCCCACGGGCGACCATTCGCATGCTTCCCCCGTCCACTCAAAGTCGCCGTCCACGACGCCATCCGGACAGGTCACCCTGAAGGAGCGCTCAGCGGCTATACGGTCTGCTTGTCCGTCAAAGCCGAAGCGCACAGCTTGGTCCAGGTCCTTCAGAACCTGGTACGGAGTGTCGGGATACGTCCATGCTCCTACGTCCCTCAGGTCAAGGAGGCCACAGGCTGATAGCATGGCGGCGCATAGCACCATGACGGCCGCTACCGGCAACTCATGGCTGGTTGGTCCTTCAGCTTTCCTCCGCGATCGATACATGGTCGCCCTCCTTCAGCCAGCGGCCCGGGCCGCTTACCAGCACGTCTCCTCGCGACACGCCGGACACAAGCTCCCGTCCTTCGGGCAGGCTCTCACCCAGACGTACCGTGCGCTCATACACCCTGCCGCCTGCGACAACGAACACGCTTGCTTCCCCATCTCGTTCGCCAAGGAGGCATGCATCGGGCGCGATCAGAGCCGTGCGTCCCCGCCCGGTGTGTATCGTCACCCGAACGAACAAACCCGGCTTGAGCCCGGCAGGCTTGTCCCGCAGAGCTACCTTGACCGTGACCGAGCCGGATCTTGCGTCGGCGATCGGAGCTATGGACTTGATGCTGCCTTTGAACACGCCGCCTGTGGCGTCGACAAACAACTCGGCCCCGCAACCTTCCTCCAACCCGGCGGCCTCAACCTCGTCTACCTGTATGACTGCGTGCAGGGAGTCCACGTCCATTACCGTGAAGACGGCCGTGTCCGGCTTGACGCATTCTCCGGGGCTTACATACACGGCTCCCACCACGCCGTCGATGGGCGAGCGCAACTCCAATTCGCTGAGGGACAGCCGGACCGCTTTGAGGTCGGTAGTGGCCGAACTCAGGCGCGCCTGTGCCGCCATAAGCTCGGCGCAGAGCGACGCGGTACACAGGCCTATGAGCGCCATGCGCCGTTCCTGGTCGCTTGTAAAACCCGAATAGCCAGCGGCCGCAAGGTCCTCGTCCCGGAGCCCAACCTCGCGTATGGCCAGGTCCTTGGCCAGCAGATGCGCCTTCTCCTCCAGGTTGAGAACCTTGATCCGGCCCGCTATGATTTCCTCCTCGCTCAACCCGCCGGCCTGATGGAGAATTTCCAGCTCGTCCTGCACCCTGCGCCCCTCCGCCAGGGCCGCCTTGGCCTGCTCCAATTCCATGCCGCTCCGTTCGAGCTGAAGGACCCGTGCCTCGGCTGCGAACTCCCCCTCCTGTTTGCGCGCCAGGGCCAGCTGCCTGGCGGCCTGGGCCTGGTCGACCGCGTTCCTGGCGCTCTCTTCCGCTATTTCGAGGCGTTTGTTCTCGAGTACGGCCATGAGCTGTCCGCGCCGGACCTCGTCGCCTTCTTTTGCCAGCAGACGGACCAGCTGGCCTTCCTCTCGCGCCGTGACGTCGGCCTTGTCCTGGAACGACAGGCTGCCATACCCTTTGACCAGCTCCGCTATGTCAAGCGACACGACCTCGGCGACGGAAACATCCACTGGTGTGCCATCGCTCTCTGCCGGCTTGGCCCGCGCGCACGACGCCGCGACAAGAACGGCCAGCGCCGCAGTCACGAGCCGTTTCATTGCCTAACTCCGCCTGCGAACGCAGGCAGCGCGCCGGGATCAAGCCCGAGGATGCGTTCAAGGTCTCGCTGTGCCGACAGAAGCCCCATCGCCGCGTCCAGGAGCCCGAGTTCGGCTTTGGCGCACGCGAGTTCCGCGTCCAGGGCTTCCAGCCTGGTAGCCTGTCCGAGGCGCACGCGCACCTGGCACAACGCCTGCTGGCGCCGGGCCAGGTCCAGTCCGGAACGCGCG
Organism: Spirochaetales bacterium; assembly: GCA_016928955.1. Classification (GTDB taxonomy): domain Bacteria; phylum Spirochaetota; class Spirochaetia; order Treponematales; family UBA12059; genus JAFGJV01. The sequence goes on along the minus strand of JAFGJV010000004.1, from coordinate 91,750 downwards.
CTGTCCCTGCGTCTGGCCGCTATTCCGTACCGGGTCAAGGCCAGGCGCGCGCCGAGTTCGACGGCCCGCCGGGTCGAGTCATAGGCGTCAATGGCCTGTTGCAGCGCCAGCCGCGCGCCAGCGGGTGCCATGCTTTCCGCCGGTGCCGGGACGGGATATACGCTTGACGAACTCCCGAAGCGCCGCGCGTCCCTTCCTTCTAGACCGCCGCTGACGCCGGCCTGTCCGGACAGCCAGGGACCGTCGTATGACAGCGTTACGTTCGCTGTCCACGCCGCGTCCGTCAAAGGAAACTCGTCTCCGCCGAAGCGGGCGCTGATATCCACGCGAACCACGGGCAGCCACGCCCAGGCCGCAGCCTCCGCCTCAACCCGCCGTTGCTCGACCAGGCGGGCGGCCGCGTCCACATCCGGAGACCTCTCAAGGGCGGCCGCCACAAGCTTTTCCCCGTCCACGTCCAGGGCCCGTTCCTCCGTGTTGACGGACTCGCCGAGCGCTGGCAGCCCGTCACAAAAAAGCAGCGTGGCCAGCTGGTGCTCTGCTTCCTCGACCCCAAGATCTGCTTCCTGTATGTCCAATGACATTGAGTCCAGCCTATGCCCGGCGTCCGCCAGAACATCTGGTCGGGCAAACCCGAGTTCCACCTCGCACTCCAACGTTTCAAGCTCCAGAGCCGCCCGTTCGTTGGATTGGCGCAGGAGGTCAAGGCGCGAGCGAGCGGCCAGTACATTCCGGTACGCGCTTATTGCAGCCTCCGCAAGCGCTCGCTCCTTCTTCACCATTTCCGCCCGGGCCCAGGAGAGGCTCGCAGACTCGAGCGTCCTCGTCCGCCTGAGTTTTCCGCCGTCCCACAGGGTTTGGCTCACGTCGAGTGACAGGGTCCACGCTGCCTGATCGCTGGACAAAAAAGAAAGGCGTTCGTCCCGGGCCCAGGACACGCTCAGGTCGGGAAGATACTCGCGGAACCCCAAGGCCCACGCGCCCTCTTTCAGCCCAAGCGCTTCCCGCTCGGCCCTGAGCTCTACCGACCGTTCCACTGCCAGGCGGGCGGCGTCTGCGCAACTAAGCGCGCGTTCCTGGGCTTCTGGAACCTGGCATGCAGATGCGTAAAGGCCAGGGGGCAAGGATGAAGGCTCGGGTAGCGACGCGCAGCCGGACACAAATACGCCGAGCGCCATGACAGCCCAACGAAGGTTCCGGAACCAAGCTCCGACCCGCACGCTCACAACCCGGCCTCTACCGCGGACAAGAGATCTGTTGCCCCTTTCCGGGCAGGCGATCCTGGCGGCAGGAGCGACAGTGCCATCTTCAGATCGTCGCGGGCTCCTTCAGCGTGCCCGGCTGCCCAGCGCAGTGCGGCGCGGTCCATAAACACCAGCGCGAACTCCTGGGCGCTTGACGCGGCCCTGTCCAGGCACAGCGCCGCCGTGGCAACGTCGTCGTCATCCATGGCCATGGCCGCGCGCAGCCTGAGGAGTTCCACCAGGTTCGGCGCAAGGGCAAGGGCCGATTCGCACGCTTCAATCGCTTCTGGCTGACGCTTGAGGTAGCGCAGGCACCGCGCCTGCCACAGACGGGCTTCTATGCTGGCGGGCTGGGCCTTGAGCGCCAAGGAGAACGAGGCGAGCGCTGATCCCAGGTCGTCCGAAAAAAATTCCGCCTTGCCCTTCAGAATGGAAGCCGCGACCAGGGTGTCGTCCATACGTTCGGCCTCGGCTGCCTCGGCTATGGCTTTATCCAGCTTGCCTTCCTGGTACGAGGAAATGGCAGATATATGCCGTTCCAGGGCGGCAGCCGCGTCCCTGCGCCTGCAGGACAAGCAGGATAGGCACAGGACAGCGAGCACAGCGGCCGTCATATACGCTGACCACCTCATGGTCAGGCTCCCGTGACGTAGCGCAGGCGTTCGGCCAGCCGGCCCTGAGCCCTGGCCCGTCGAGATTCAAGCCACAAACGCGCGTCCCTGATTTCGCTCAGAGACCTCAAAGCGCCAACGGCGAACATGGTTGATGGATTGTCGGGCAGTTCAAGCGTAGGAAACAGCGTTTCGAGACGGTCATAGTCTCCGCTGGCGACCGCGTCCTCGACGATGGCCTGTATCTCGCCGCTCGTCAGCACGGCTTTGCCCGATCCGTCGGGCAGGCCAAAGTTGGACGCGAGGGAATGGCGGGACAGCTCTGCATAGGGACCGTGGGGTGCCAGCCGTATGCAGCGTTCCGCCGAGTCGACCGAAAATTCCTGGTTCAAGCCTGCCAGGGTGAACACCCGCCAGTACGGGGGAAAGGACGAGTACCGGGCCTGCATGGCCGAGTAGCGCCGGATTTCCTCGGATGTGGCCACGCCGTTCTGGATGCGGTAGGCCAGGGACAGCCAAGCCCGGAAAGAGTCCGGACTCTCCGGTCCCGTGGCCGTCCGGGGTGCCTTTCCCGGTTCCCAGTCCCCAACAAGGGCCGAGCGCACCGACGCCACGGCGTATACCAGCGCCGCGTCCGGCTGGTGGCCGCTGTCCAGCCAGCCCTGCTGTATGCCATCCAGCCGCCCAAGCGCGTCGTCTAGGCTGGACTCGCCATACGCGTAGGCCACGAAGAGATCCCGTGAGGCGGCGTACAAAGCCCCTGCCGCGTCACCCGTGCCCTCGAGCAACATCGACTCCAGGGCGCCGAGACCCTGCAGACAGCCGTTTCTGCGCTCGGTCTCGCATATGTCGAACAGCTCGGACTCAAGCTCGGCGGCCGTCACGGACGAACGGACGGGACCGACCAGCGCCGGGTCTGCCTGTCCCTTGTCCCCGGCATCCGGCGGCGGCGAACAGGAAAAGGCCGTAACAAAAAACACGAGTGCTGCAAGATACGCGCGCATTGCGTCCCCTTTCAGGAACGCCGGCGGCAGGCCGTGCAAGGCGGCCTCCTACAACCGGCGACCGTCCCTGTTACGCGGGACGGCCGCTTGGCGCTTGCGTTTTGTTTGCTGTTTTATCGGAACGAGGAGCTTTTTCTGGATCGGGAACCGGCGTCTATCAAACCCTGGATGTACGAAGCGCCCAGGGCCCTGTCGAAGAGACCGTAACCCGGTTTTCCGCTCTCGCCCCATATCATGCGTCCGTGGTCGGGGCGCACAGGTCCTTTGAAACCGGCCAGCTGCAAGGCGTCTATGACTGCGGCAAGATCTATGCTGCCGGCTCCCTTCCAGTGGGCGCTCTCCTCAAAGGATTTTGGCCCCGTGACCTTGACGTTGCGCATATGCACAAAGCGCGTGCGCCCGGCGAATTCCTTTGCCATTGAGGGAAGATCGTTCGCGGTCAGGACGCCGAAACTGCCCGTGCACAAGCACAGGCCATTGGCCGGCGACGGCACGTCAGAGAACAGCTTACGGAGCGCGGTAGCTCCGGTCATGATCCTGGGTATGCCAAAAACCGACCACGGGGGGTCGTCGGGGTGGATGGCCAGACGTAGGCCGAGCCGTTCTGCTTCCGGACAAACGGCTCGCAGGAAATAGGTCAGGTTGCCGTACACGTCGTCGTCTGACAGGGCCCGGTAGTCGGACAGAAGGCGGTACATCTCCTCTTTTGAGTAGCGGGCCATCCATCCGGGCAATTCCAGGTCTCCGTCCAGGGGATCCATGCGCTCGACGGAGCCCGAGTCGTAGGCCAAGACCGTAGAACCGTCCGGCAGGGTTCTGGACAGCTCACTGCGCGTCCAGTCGAACACAGGCATGAAGTTGTAGGTGACGACCACCGGTTCCTCGGAGCCGGTCGGTTCCGACCCAGGACCGAGCGCCTCCGCCACGGCCTTGAGACTTTTCAGCCACGAGTCTATGCCCTTATCCCGGTCCGGCCCGCCGAGCTTGACTCCCTCCGGCACCGGTATGGATTCTACGACGCGGAATTCCAGTTCGGCCGCCTCTATGGTTTGCCTGAGCGCGCGCAGGTCTCCTGCGGTCCATGCCGAGCCCGGCGGCTCGTCATACAGGGCGGACACCACGCCGCGCATGGCGGGTATCTGCCTTATGGACGACAGCGGAATGGAATCCTTGTCAGCGTACCACCGGAAGGTCAAATACATGCTGTCCTCACTCTCCATCTCGGCAGGGCCGACGCGGGGCGTTCTTTCGCATTCGAGCTCAGCCGGCCACTGACTTGAACACAGCCAGCCAGTTGCCCCAGAACACCCTGTCTACCTCGCCGCGCGAAAAGCCCCTGCGCTCCAGCTCGTCGGCCAACAGTGGCCAGCCGGCGGCGTCGGGCACGGTCGCTCCGTAGCTCGGATCGTAGCCCTCAAAGTCTGAGCCAAGGGCAACGTGCTCTATGCCGGCCAGCCGCGCCACGCGCTCTATGTGGTCGGCAAGCCGCCCAAGAGTCGCCATGCCTTTTTGCCGCTCGACAAAATACGGCACGCAGGTGGCGGCCACAAGCCCCCCGGTCCGGCCTATGTCTATGATCTGGTCGTCCCTGAGGTTCCGCACGTGGCAGCACAGGGCCCTGCAATTGGAGTGCGACGCGACCAGGGGGGCGTCGGTCGTCTTGAGAGCGTCGTCCAGGGCCTGGTCTGACAGGTGCGACACGTCCACCACCACGCCAAGGCGCGCGCATTCGCGTATGACGGCCTTCCCGAAATCGGTCAGGCCGTCCGTTCCCTCGGCCTTGGCTCCGCGCCCGAGCTCGTTACGTTTGTTGTGGGTCAGCCCGAGCATGCGCACCCCGCGGCCGTGGAAGTGGCCAAGCAGGGCCAGGTCTCCCTCCAGGCATTCGCCGCCCTCTATGGTCGCCAGCGCTCCTACCGTGCCGTCGCGGCGCGCGGCTTCTGCGTCGGCCGCCGACAGTATTCTCCGCATGCGCGGCCCAGCTTGAGCAAGGATGGTGTCCAAGCTGTCCAGGAGCATGTCCGTAACCGCCCGTGCCCCTTCGGGCGGTATGGTCTCGCCTGCAAAGCAGGCAAAGGCCTGGCACGCCACATGGCCGGCCTCGAGCCTGGGCATATCGACGTGCCCTATGCTGTTCTTGGCGAAAAAATCCCTCTCACCGGTCTCGCCCGGTACCAGACTCTGACCCACCACCGGAAGCAGGGCGTCGGAATGGCAATCGGCAATGGCGTAATCCGCATAGTGTTCCATGGAGCTAATAGTATCAGCCCTCGGGCAATCGCGAAAGTGATGCTTGCGGGTCGGTGTGCCGTACTGCCCGCTAAGCGCCGGCCTTCAGGCGCTCGGTCACCCGCGGCATGACGGAGCTCATAACGGCCCCCACCGTGCCGACCCTGGGCGCCAGGTGCAGGAACACGGTCTTGTTCTGTCCGTACCAGCAGAAATGCCGGAAACGCTCGGCCTGGGGCAGGTTTTCAGCAAGGGTCTTCAGGAAGGGGGCCAGATCGTCATGATCGTACAGGATCACAAAATGCTTGCCGCCTGCATCGAGGGTTTCCCGCTTCATCCTGTCCCGGCCTTCTATCGACGCTCCGTGGGCGCGCTCCCAGGATGCGGACAGAAGGTGCCCCTCGCCGCGCATGGCCCGCGCCGTGAATACGTTGATGGCAAAGCGATCCCTCATGCCCAGGAGCAGGGACACGGGCAGGTACAAAAGCGACTGCCTGGCCGCCAGCGTTATGGTGCCCTTGGCTTCCGTCCACGGCTCGCCCAGGCGGTACGTCAGCTGGAAGCCTATGGCCCCGCCTATGTTGACGTAGTCGCGGTCCTTGGGCCTGAGCGCGCCCTCACACTCGGCCGAGTAGGCCGCCGCCAACGCCCGGTTTTTACGAACGCCGAAAAAATACGCGCCTGTCGCCGCTATTGCCAAGGCCACAATGCCGAACAAAAGATACTGATTCATGGTTGCCTTTCCCCGGCCTTAGGTGGCGGCCAGTCGCGCGGAAAGCCGGGGCGCGTACGCCCCCCGCTCTGGGTAACATCTAAAAACCCCATGGCTAATTAGAGGCTTCTGCGTTTTTGGCAAAACGCCAGGTTTTCTAAGGTAAGCCTCTACACACTGAGGCTTTTTAGATGCTTCCACGTGTATAATGGTCGACAAGATCACCCAGGTCCAGACCTGACGGCTTTTCCGTGTCCGTTCCGTTGGCCGTGCCCAAGGCATACCTGAAAACGGGAAGCCCCTTGAGCGCAGGTCCCGGGCCGTCGTCCACGCTGCCGGGCAGGCCTATCTTGTTCATGCATACCGCGGAAATGGGTATGCGTAGCCTGTCGAGCTCTTCCCGGATGCGAGCTCCTTCCGCCCTTGACAGCTGGTCGGGGTTGATCACCAGGGCAAGGAAGCTCTCGTCCCGGAACAACGCGTTCAGCACGGCCAGGCGCTGCTTGACGGCCGACAGTCGACCGTACACTTTGTCGTCCTCAGGGTCCACGCAACTTGCGCCAACGACAGCGTCCGGGTTGAGCTTGAGGAGCGTGGTTCGTTTTTTAAGGATGCTCGCCCTCAGCTTGGACAATTCCGCCACCCACAGCTCAGATATGGTGGGCAGGGCCAGGAAACGGAGAGACAGGGCCGTGGGCGGCGTGTCGAACACCACGGTGTCGTACAGTCCACCAAGGTCGCACCACACGTGCTCGATAGCCCAGAGCACGGCGTATTCCTCCGTGCCCGGGGCGTACTTCATGATGTTCAGAAAGCCGTCCAGGTTGAGCGCTGACTGGTAGGAGTAATTGGCCTTGATTTCCCTCCGGGTGTCGTCAAGGTAGCGCTTGACCCAAGTCGGGAGGTCCACCTCGGCGGCGTCAAGGTTTGGGCGCACATTCAGGGGCTCGCCCCCCAGCCTGGTTCCCAGCACGTCGCCTAGGTTATGCGCAGGATCCAGGGACACAATTAGTGTCTTACGCCCCCTGTCCGCGGCATCCAGGGCAAAAGACGCGGATAACGTGGTCTTGCCTACCCCGCCCTTGCCCAAGAAAAACGCCGCGCGCTTTATCTGCGAATGAGCGGCCATCAGTCCACCTCCAGCATGCCCATAAGCGAGCCAATGGGGTCGGACGCCATGTCTGACCTTGACAAGAGCACGACAAGCTCGTTCTCAAGGAAGGGCACTATCTCCAGGGCAACGGGCGTGGGCGGTGCGGGCAGGCCCACAAAGCCTCCCATGGTAAGGAGCATGAACACGTTTTCAAGCTCCTTGAGCTCGAACTCGAGCATGCCTGTTGCCTTTCCTCGGTTGACCTGAACAACCACGTCCTTGAAAGCTTTCAGCCAGGACAGCAACGACCGGAAAACAGCCATCGGACAACCTCCCCCCGGAACATACGGCACACAAGGCGATAGCCCCGCGAACGCGCCAAGATCAGCGTGCCGGAAGGCCCCACACATCCCACCTTTCTGAGGCGCACCTGAGAAATCGTCGCGTTCTCGGCCGTAAACACGGGGAGCCCCGTGAACCGTCGGTTTCTTAACGGGACGCAGAAAACTCCAGGTTTTTCCAGCGTGCCGCGGGAGCGTTCTCCCCCGCTAAAAAGCCTGTCCGGAGGGCTGTAAGGCTTCCGGACAGGCATTCTTTCAACCCGGGCTATCCCGGGCTCAGGCGGTCTGTTTCTTGAAATCCTTCCAGACGGCTGCCATCATGATGAAATTAAGCACCAGCATGAACAGGGTTATGAGGCCCACCACCACGCCGGTAATGACGTTCTTGACGTTGGCCATGTCTATGAAGTGCGTCGGGATGATGGCCGCCTCGTACCACACCAGGGCCGCGGTCACCGTGATCCACAGGAATACGGCCGGAATCATAACCACGTTGGTGTACCTGGGATCCAGCTTTTTCTTGACCCATACGGCCACGGTGATCATGACAATGGACGCTATCAGCTGGTTGGCCCCGGAGAAAGCCGGCCACAGCACGGTGTAGTTGCCTGTCCAGGCCAGCCCCACGCCGAGGAAGGCTATGATGAAGGACGCCACCCACTTGTTCTGGAAGATCTTATACGCGCCGGGGTTTTTGTCCTTGAGGGGCATGGCCAGCTCATGGACTATGTAGCGTCCCAGGCGGTTTGTGGTGTCGAGCGTGGTCAGGGCAAAGCTGGATACCCACACGGACGCGAACAGGTTCATGAAATTCCTGCTCAGGAAAGGAAGTACCGTGCTGACCATGACGCCGTACGAATTGACAAAGCGCCCCAGAGCCGCGGTGGCCATCAGCTTGTCGCCCAGGGCCGCTATGCCAAAGCCGGCTATGGACACAACCACGATGGTCGACAAAAAGCCTTCCGTCAACATGCCGCCGTAACCCACAAAGAGGGCGTCGTTCTCCTTGGCCAGCTGCTTTGAGCTGGTTCCGGACGCCACCAGCGAGTGGAAACCGGACAGGGCGCCGCACGCTATCACAAGCGGAACCGTTGGCCAGAACGGGCTGGGTTGTAGGTTCCCCGCCGGACCGAGCACCTTGGCCGAGAAACTGGTGAACAGCGGTATGGAATCAAAATTCTTGAACGCAATCACCGCCGCTATGCCGCCCACAGCCAGGCCGAAATACAAAAGGAAGCTATTGAGGTAATCCCGCGGCTGCAAGAGGAAATTTACCGGCAGGGCGCTGGCTATGACCACGTATACAAAGATGACGGCAAACCAAACGTCCTTGCTGGCCGCTATGGGCAGGTACTCTCCGCCAATAAAGGCGGCGATGATCAGCGCAAGGCCTATCAGGGAACCCCAGCCCAGCCCGAGCTTGGTACGGTACATGAAGAACCCTGCTATGATAGCGGCCACGCAGAACAGGAAGAACGCGCTGAACACGCGGCCGTCCGCGGCGAACTGCCCTGCCACGATATCGCCAAAAGCCGCCACAACCAGAATACAGAGGAACAGGATGAACCAGCCAAAGGCCTTGCCCGCCTTCTTGCCTATCAGGTCCTGGGCCACGAACTGCACGGAGCGTCCGTCGTAGCGCACGCTGGCGGCCAGCGACAGGTAGTCGTGGATGGCCCCAATGAATATGTTGCCGAACCATATCCACAGAAGTCCGGGTAGCCAGCCCCAGGCCACCGCCATGGCGGGCCCAACGATGGGTCCGGCGCCCGCTATGGACGCAAAGTGGTGGCCGAACAGGACATACTTGCTCGTTGGCACGTAGTCCACGCCGTCTTTCAGGCGCTCGGACGGCGCCGGCGGAGCGTTGCCGCTCTTCAACAGCTTGTCCCTGAGGTTTTTGCCGTACGTGAAGTAGAAGATCAGGTAGAGTGCCAGAGCGAATACCACGATGATGGTGGTCATTCCGTACCCTCCTTGCTACGCGTCGGCCGCCCTGTGCGGGCGGCTTCCCATCGTATCCCAGGCGCCCCTACGAGCCCCGGTGCTTGCGCACTTCCTTGTCCGCCCACCACGGGCGCGTATGCCTCCTGGCGGCTTTCCGTATCGATCGTGCCCGCCATCAAGGGTTTTGACATTCGGTTTGGCTATGCGGAAATCGTAAAACCAGCATGGAGTGCGGTCAATCCCCAAAGAAAAAATAAAAAGGGGGCGATTCGGGCGAGCGAACGAGGTTCTTTGTACGGGTTCGTGGCGACGAGCGTCTCTCAGTCCACCCTGCGCCTGATCATGGTGTCATACCCTTCCAGCGGCGCAAAGTCGCAGGATTCGTACAGGGCGCGGGCCCGGCCGTTGTCTCGGTGTACTTCCAGTTTCATCTGCATGCCGCGCTCGCGGGCGGTATCCATGGCCGCGTTCATGAGCATCCTGCCCAGTCCCTTGCCCTGGAGGCTGGGTGCCACGGCCATGTGGTGCAGGTACAGCCTGCGCCCGTCGTCGGTGAGCCAGGCCGAGCCCACGATCCAGCCCTCAGAGTCCAGCACCACCAGGCGTCCGCCCTGGTCCAAGGTCCGCTGTATGCTCTCGGCTGTATCGCCGCGCGCGGGATTGCCCACGCCCGTGGACGCCCACAGCTCGACCAGGGAGACATAGTCGCCTTCCACATAGTCGCGCAGCTCGATCGCTTCGCTCATAGAGCCTCCTTGGGCCACAATAGCACGTCTTTCCGCCCTTGTGGCCACAATACCGCGGCAGGAACCAAAGAAGGGCCGCCCCTGGAGGCGGCCCTCAGTACTCAACGTCCGCTTGTTATTTTTTGCCGAGCGCGTGCTTCTTGAGGAAATCGTCCAGCACCTCGCTCAGGTTGGGGTTTCCGATCTCCTGGAGGTCGTAGCCTACCTTGACCGTGGGTTTCTGGATCTTGACGATGCGGTTGAGGTCGATCGGCGTGGCTATGAGCACGGTGTCGCACTCGGTCTTCTCGATCGTCTTCTCCAGGTCCTTGACCTGCTGCTCCCCATACCCCATGGCCGGCAGGAGGGTGCCGATGTTCGGGTAGATCTTGAAGGTTTCGGCCAGCTTGCCCACCACGTAGGGGCGCGGGTCAACCAGCTCGGCGGCGCCGAACTTGCGGGCAGCCACCACGCCGGCGCCTATCTTCATGTGGCCGTGGGTGAGCGTCGGGCCGTCTTCCACGCACAGGACTTTCTTGCCCTTGATGAGCTCGGGCTTGTCCACCGTGATGGGGCTGGCGCCGTCTATGACGGTGGCCTTGGGGTTGACCCGCTGGATGTTCTCTCGGACGGTCTGGATGCCCTCTGGGCTGGCCGTGTCTATCTTGTTGATGACGATGACGTCCGCCATGCGCAGGGAAACCTCGCCGGGGTAGAAGGACACTTCATTGCCCGGGCGGTGGGGATCCGCCACCGTGATCAGGAGGTCGGTCTTGTAGAACGGGAAGTCGTTGTTGCCGCCGTCCCACAGGATGACGTCGGCTTCCTTCTCGGCCTCGCGGAGGATGGCCTCGTAGTCAACGCCGGCGTAGATGACGTTGCCGCGCACCACGTGCGGCTCGTACTCTTCCATTTCCTCGATGGTGCACTCGTGCTTCTTGAGGTCTTCCACGGTCGCAAAGCGCTGGACCTTCTGCTTGACGAGGTCGCCGTAGGGCATGGGATGCCTGATGGCCACAACCTTGAGGCCCTTGTCCATGAGCATCTGCACGATCTTGCGGCTGGTCTGGCTCTTGCCCGCTCCGGTGCGCACAGCGCACACGCCGATGACCGGCTTGGTCGACTTGACCTGGGTGTCGTTGGGGCCGAGCAGCCTGAAGGTTGCGCCGGCCGCGTTGACGATGGCGCCTACGCCCATGACGTGCGTATAGGGCACGTCTGAGTAGGAGAACACGCACTCGTCCACCTTGAGCTTCTTGATCAGCTCGGGCAGCTCGCTCTCGGCGTGTATCGGTATGCCATCTGGATACAGTTTTCCTGCAAGGGCGGCCGGGTACTTGCGGTCGTCTATGTCGGGGATCTGGGCCGCGGTGAACGCCACGACGTTGTAGTCGGCGTTGTCGCGGAAGAAGGTGTTGAAGTTGTGGAAGTCGCGACCCGCGGCTCCTATAATGATAACGTTGCGCTTGGCCATGAAAAACCACCTTTCGTTGCGCACGATCCGCCGGATTTCCGCCCGGCGTCACGGCAGTATAGGTACCGCAAAAAATCGCTGTCAAGAAAAATTTATATGAAGGTTTTATGCGCGGGCCGTGCATATTTATACGGAAGGGGTCGAGCTCTTTTCACTCGTCGCCCTATCCGCTAGAATTACGCCCAGGCACGCCCTACGGCATAACCACTACGCCAGCCACTTTGGTTTCCACAGACAGGGGAAAGGAACGTCCCATGCCCAAGTTGAACGTCACCAGCGAGATAGGCACGCTCAAGCGCGTCATCATCCATACACCCGGCTACGAGATAGAGGCCATGACCCCCAAGGAGGCCGAGCGCGACCTCTACAACGACATCATACCCCTTGAGGCAGTCCGCGCGGAGTACGACCGCCTGAAGTCCTTCCTGTCCACGGTTGCGTCCACCTACGAGGTAACGGACCTGCTGGCTGAGGCCATAGCCGCCGACGGCAACAAATTCGAGCTCCTGCGCACCCTGGCAACCCTCTGCCCCATACGCAACCGCATGGACGAGCTCATGGCAATGGGCGCCCAGGAGCTGTCCCGCATGACCATAGAGGGGCTCCCGTCCCTGGAGCGCAGCCTGTCGTCCATGATCGACCCCCACTCGTTCGTCATGCGGCCCCTGCCCAACGCGTACTTCATGCGCGACTCGGCGGCCGTGTTCCGGAGCTGCGTGCTGTCCGGCGCTACCGCCTTTGACGTGCGCCTGATAGAGAGCATCGTTACGCGCTTCATTTTCAAGCATCACCCGGACTTCATGGCCAAGGACTTCATCCTCAACGGTCCCGAGGAGCGCAGTAACTACATCACCATAGAGGGCGGGGATTTCCTGGTCCTGTCGCCAACGGTGCTGGCCATAGGCGTGTCTGAGCGCACCACCGCGGACGCCGTGGAACGGGTGGCGGCCAACGCGGCGCGCAAGGCAGGAGAGCCGGTCAGCGTCTTCGCGGTCATGATACCCCGCGAGCGCGCCACCATCCACCTGGACATGGTGTTCACCATGATAGACCGGGACGCCGCCCTGGTGTACGGTCCCGTCGTAACGGGCCGAGACCGCGCCCGCGTCATACGCATAGACGCCAATCCCAAAGGCGGCCTGTCGTTCCATGAGGAGGACGGGCTCCTTCAGGGCTTGAAGGGCGCCGGCATAGACCTTGAGCCCGTGTTGTGCGGAAGCGGGCACCGGCTGTACCAGGAACGCGAGCAGTGGCTTTCCGGCGCCAACTCGTTTGCCTTTGCCCCTGGCAAAATCGTCATGTACAGCTGCAATTCCTATACGCTCGAGGCCCTGGCCAAGGCTGGCTTTGCCTACCGCAAGGCCGACGACTTTGTGGAAGGCCGGGAAAAGGCCGCCGATTACGGACGGCTGGTCGTTGGCTTTGACGGCATAGAGCTTGCCAGAGGCGGCGGCGGCGCCCGTTGCATGACCTGCCCAGTGGAGCGCGAGGACCTGTAAGACCATGAGCGACATCCCGACGCCCGGAGAGCTGAAAACCGAACTGCCGCTTACCGACGCTAACGCCGCGCTGGTCCGCCAGAGCTCCCAGGACGCGATCAACATACTCAGGGGCGCGGATACTCGCCTGCTCGTGGTCGTTGGACCCTGCTCCGTCCACGACAGGGACGGAGCCCTGGAATACGCCAGCCTCCTTGCGGCCGAGGCCAGGAGCCTGTCGGAACGCCTTTTGGTGGTCATGCGCTGTTACGTGGAAAAGTCTCGCACCGGCCTAGGTTGGCGCGGCATGGCCCGGGATCCTGCCATGGACGGATCTGAGGGCGTTGCGGCAGGCATGCGCTCCGCCCGGTCCCTGATGCTTGGCATCCTGGACCTGGGCCTGCCCCTGGCCGCCGAGCTCGTGTCGCCCTTCCTGTGGCCGTATTGGGCAGACCTCCTGTCCTACGCTTCGGTCGGAGCGCGCGGGGTCGAATCGCAAGCCCTCAGGGAGGCGGCCGCATCCCTGCCCTGCGCCTGCGGCTTCAAAAACGGCAGGGACGGCCGCATAGACACGGCGCTGAACGCCGCTTCCGCGGCCGCGGGCAGCACCAGCGTACTCCTCCACTCAGATGCCGGCCGCGTGGAGGAAAGAGTCGCCACCGGGAATCCTTGCTCCCATATCATCCTGCGCGGCACCGAAGACGAACCTAACTGGCCCCTTGCCGGGGCGGTGGCCAACCGCGCGGCAGCCTCTGGTTTGCCCAAGACCGTGATGGTCGACGTGTCCCACGGCAATTCCGCCGGCGTGCCCTCGCGCCAGGCCGAGATCGCGCGTTCGCTCCTGGCACTTCGCAAGCGGGGCGTCCCGCTGAGCGGCATGATGATCGAGTCGTACATAGACGGGGGCAGGCAGGACATCCGGCAAGGCCAGAAACCCCTTCCCAGGGTATCCGTCACCGATCCCTGCCTGTCCTGGCCCGAAACGCGCTCCCTGATCCGCGAAATAGCCGAGCGCTGACCAGCCAAAACCGCTCCGCTCGCACGGCGCCGCACTTAAAAAAACAACCGCCCCCGCGGGCTTGCGGCCACGCGGAAGCGGCTTGTGGTAAGGGCAGGCGCCAGGCGCCGTGCTACCCCAAAAGCGGGCAAGGCCCGCGTGTCAGAAAACCTTAGGCCTGGACAATGGCCTCAACCGGACAAACGGCGGCGCAGGAACCGCAATCGGTGCACTTGGCCGGATCTATCCAGCGGGCGCCGTTCTTCTCGCTGATGGCCTCAACGGGGCACTCAGCGTCGCACGCGCCACAATTCACGCAAGCGTCAGTCACCTTGTATGCCATGGTAGAGTCTCCTTACAGATCGTGATACCGCGGGAGACTTCGGACAGCCGGGCCGCCCTGTGTCTCTCCGCCCAGGATAGTATCACAGGCGACCGTGCGACGCAAGCGCCGGGCCCTTGCCCCTTGATCGGGCTGTTTAAAAAGCATAGGGGTTTTCAACAGTCTGCTAGGCACCCAGTTCCCGTGCCAGGAAACGTGCCACGTCGTCGGTGCCGGGCCGCAACGCGAGCTCCGCCAGGTTGGTTTCACGCTCGGCCAAGCCCTGGTCCAAGGCTATGTCCTTCATTGCGCGGTTGAAGGAGAACAAGGTGGGGCAGTACCACCCAATCTTGTAATCAAGCACAAAGTTGATGATGTACCGGTCGTTGAACGTGGCCCACTCGGTGAACACCACCGGTTTGTTGAGGAAGAAGGACTCCATGGCCGTGGACGCCCCGGCCTTGCCGGCCACCACGTCGCAGGCCGCCACCAGTTCGTTCATGTTGGTCACGTAGCCGAGGGACAGTATGTTCGTCCGCTTGGACGTGCCGACGAGCCTGTCCATGCGCTTTTTTGTGGTCTTGTTCTTGCCGGACACAATGATAACGTTCAGGGGCAGGTTGAGAAGGCTCATAGCCTCCACAAAAAAATAGACGATGCCTATACCCTGGCCGCCGGCGGTTACCAGCACGGTTCGCTTGTCCGGATCCAGGCCAAGGCGTTCCTTGATGGTGGCCGCGTTGTCCGGCAACTCCAGGAATTTATTGTTGATGGGAAAGCCCAGGACCCTGATCAGCCGCTCACTGATGCCGTGCTTGAGGAGACGCTGCTTTGACCGCTCGGTGGCCACGAGTATGGCGTCCGCGCCCTCTTCAGCCCACCACGCGTATCCGTCAAAGGGATCCACCACGTAGGCCACAACCTTGAAATTCAAGCCCAGCTGGGTGCGGGCCTTAACGGCGATATACAGGCACAGGGGGTGCGTCGCAAAGACCAGGTCCGGCCCGTAGGACCGTATGTAGTCCATGCCTTTGTCCACAAAATCCTTGAACAACACGTCCAAATAGCCCTTGTTACTGCCGGCCAGCTCTATGAGCAGATAGCCGATGCGCGCCGATGGCGGAAAGGCCAGGCCGAAATCCCAGGTCCGTTTGAGCTGGTCGTCTATGGCCAAGGCCCCGCTCTCGCGAGCGAAGTCCACCACGTCCACGTGGAAACGCCCGGGATACAGCACGGACAGCGCGTCCCGGACGGCGTTGGCGGGGGCCTTGTGGCCAAAGCCCACCTCAAGCATGGTCATGAGAATTTTCGGTTGATCGCTCATAGTCGTGGCCAATATACCTATTCCACCCTCCCTGCGGCTATGAAAACCGGCAAGCCTCAGCGCTTGAGCGGGGAGCTCTCCCGCTTCATGGTGCCCGTGGCCAGAATCTCCATGATCTTGTAGGTGCCGTATTTCCTGGCCTTGAGAAAGCCCGACCAGGCGGCCTCGGCAAAGCGGCCGTCGTTCAGGTACTCAAATATCCACTCGTGCGCGTATTCCGGGTCGTGCTGGTCGTAGCAGGCCTGGACGGACTCCAGCCAGCGCCGGTTGAAACGTTCCTGCGAGCCTATGCACGGCGCGGATATGATGGGCAAGCCCAGGCCCACGTAGAACGACAGCTCGCTGGGCTTGGTCCACAGGATGTCCGTATCGTGGAGGGATTCGTTAAAGGCGCCAAAGTACTCCGCGTCCGTCTGGCCCCATATGACGCGCACGTTCGGGCAGCCCGGAGCGTACTCGTCTATCAGGGCCTGGAAGTACTCTGCCACTTCCTTGCGGAGCCCGGCTATCAGGTTGAGCCTGGCCTCCCCGGCCTTGAGTTTGGGCGCCAGGCTCTTGAGCGCCGCCGCGCCTATGTCCTTCTGGGCCCCCGCACCGCCCACGGCGAACGCTATGGTCGGAGGCCGGTCTGCCTTGGCCTTGGCGTTCTTCTTGCCAAGGAAGTGCTCGACATTGAGGCCATGGAGGGGCCGGAAACGCTCTTTGGGATCCAGCACGGCCAGGCGCCTGCCAAGGTCCGCTTTCAGCACGTCCAGGTCCTCGTTGCCCAGGAGCTCGAGCGGGAGCGGAAAGCCCGTCATGTAAATCTTATCGTCCGGCACCCCGTACTGCCTGAGCCTGAGCAGGGCGCTCCCGCAGGGAACAAAGTACTCCACGCGGGAGGTTTTGGGAGCACTGGACACCCATACCCGGTTTATGTCCGCGTCGCATATGATGCAGTACACCCTGCCGTGCCCTGCCGCGTTGGCCGCCATTGCGTTCTGGAAAAAACTGGTGACCATGGGCAGGGGCTTGGTGTCCATCTTCTTGAGCATGGTGCGGCACAGCCCCTTGCCCACCATGCGGTCCACAAAGCGCGTCTGTATGGTTGGAAAGGAAAGGTCGACCCTGGGGTACGGCGGCTTTATGGACTGGAAATAGTCCATGATGCCAAAGAGGAGGTTCCCGACCAGGGGTACGCTCTTGACGCGGGACAGGCGCTCGTACGCCGAGCGCATGGTGTCCCATATCTTGAGTTCGTCGGGCTCGGCAAAGGCCGCGGAGTTGGCCACGATGACGCTCTCCTCGGCCATGAAGGACAGAGGATAGACGGCCCGCTTGTGCCCAAGGCCCATGTCGGCCGCCGTTACCCAGGCTTTTATGCGCTCAATCTCATACGGTATAGCCATACGTTCTCCGTGCGGCGGTTCCTCGGTGGCCCGCCGGCAAAATTTCCAGCATGAATGGACGCTCGGCGCCCTGCTAGCAGTATCGGCCATAGGCGTTTGCCGTCAAGGGCGGGACGCTTGCCCAGGCCCCCGTCCGCGGGCTACTATGGCCGTGGACCCGTTTATCGTGGTCGTCCCTTTACCGCGAGCACGGAGGCGGCATGAAAGAACAGCTCATCGTCAAAAACCTGCCCTTTATCAAGATTCTACCCGCCTGGGCCCAGGAGCTTTCCTACAAATACTGCTCGAAGACCGCCAATCTCTACATCATCCACGGCAATATCAGGGATTTCCTGCCCCACAAGATGAACGAGGGCGAGTTCAACTTTGTGAAGATCCAGGACTACGTGTCCGAGGTACTGTTCGGCAACCGCGACATCATAGCGTTCTGGGACCGCTCAAGCGGCGTGTCCTTCTGCACCCCCGACATGCAGAAGGACTACGTCAAGGCCATGCGGGAGCGCCTTCCGGACGCGTCTGACGACGAGCTGTTCTCAAGCGACCCGACCGTGGCCCTGCGGA
This sequence comes from Spirochaetales bacterium, assembly GCA_016928955.1. Classification (GTDB taxonomy): domain Bacteria; phylum Spirochaetota; class Spirochaetia; order Treponematales; family UBA12059; genus JAFGJV01. Next base: position 74,300 of record JAFGJV010000004.1, on the reverse strand, counting down.
CCTTGGAGCGCTACTTCCTGCTCAACATACCCCAGAAGAAACGCATCGTCCTCATCGTGGACTACGCAGAGACCGTGGTACCCGCCGGCGAGGTGGCCAAGCTGGACGACGCCGACCGCTACTGCTTTGTCACGCTGAACCGCTGGTCCCACGATCCCGTGTTCACCAAGGGCGACGTGTCCGTCATCCTCCTGTCGGAAAACCTGGCCGACCTCAATCCCCGCGTTGTCGCGAGCCCGTCCACCATCAAGGTGGAGATACCCATGCCGGACGAGCCCGTGCGCTCCAGTTTCCTCCGCTTCTTGGACGGCAAAGGCACCCTGCTCCTGGACAAGGGCCTGGCTCCGGATGCCGTTGGCTCCATAACGTCGGGACTCAACCTGGTCAACCTCAATCGCCTGGCGGCCGAGAGCTGGCAAGAGGACAAGCCCATATCCATGGACTACCTCAAGGCCAAAAAACGGGAAATCATAGAGAGCGAGGCCGGCGGTCTCCTGGAATTCCTGGACACCGAACATGACCTGTCTTATGTGTCCGGCCACGAATTCGTCCGCAAGCGCTTCAGGCACGCCGCCCGAGCCCTCAAGCAGGGCCGGCTGGACGTCCTTCCCATGGGGTACCTGATAGCCGGCCCCGTGGGCACGGGCAAGAGCTTCATGGTCAGCGCCTTTGCCGGGGAGATAGGCGTGCCCATGGTCAAGTTCAAGAATTTCCGCTCCAAATGGCAGGGCGTGACCGAGTCTAACTTAGAGAAGGTCCTGGCCATACTCAAGGCCATGGCCCCGGTGGCCGTCATGATAGACGAGGCCGACGCCTTCCTTGGCGACCGCGACCAGGACGGTGACTCGGGCACGTCAAACCGCATCTTTGCCCAGCTGGCCAGCTTCATGGGCAACACCGAGTATCGCGGCAGGATCATCTGGTTCCTCATTACCTGCCGCCCGGACCTCCTGCCCATAGACCTCAAGCGCCAGGGCAGAGCCGAGGAGCATCTTGCACTGTTCTACCCCGAGGGAGAGGCAGAAAAAGAGGCCTTGTTCGACGTCCTGGTGCGCAAGTTGGACATGCAAATACGCAAATTTCCCGTGGGCGAGCTCCTCAGGCGTTTCAAGCACGAATTTTCCGGGGCCGACCTGGAAGCCGTTTTGATCCGGGCCAAGCTCAAGGCAGCCATGGACGGCCGGTCCTTTGTCACCCGGGAGGACCTTGAGGAAACCATGGCCGACTTTGTGCCGCCGGCCTATCCGCACGAAATAGAACTCCAGAACCTGGTGGCCGTGCTCGAGTGCACCAGCAAGGAAATGGTTCCCAAGCGTTTCCAGAACCTGGACCGCACGCGCCTGGTAAAGGACATTCAGGAACTAAAGAGCCTCTTGGGAGAGCGCTAGCCGGAACGTCCCGACAGACGCCCCCCCGCCGGTTGCGCCCAGGTTTCTCCCGCCCTATACTTGCCATGGAAGGAAAAAGTAACCATGGCCTACCGGGCACCGCCCCTGCACGAGCGCATCATCCTCAAGCCGGGCGAACACACCGTGGTAGCGCGAGGTCCCGTACTACAGACCCTGCTCGGGTCCTGCGTTGCGGCCTGCCTGTACGACGAGGCGGCCGGCCTTGCCGGCATGAACCATTTTCTCCTGGCCAACCGCCGCTACGCCAAGGACATGCCCGTCAACGTCACCGAGGCCGGCCGCTACGGCATACAGGCCATGGAGCTCCTGATCAACGACATGCTCAAGCGCGGCGCCGACAAGCGTCGCCTGAAAGCCAAGGCCTTTGGCGCAGGCCGCATACTGGAGAGCGAGACGCACGACAACTTCCTGTGCATATCCGATGTGAACGCCCGTTTCATACGTGAATTCCTGGACACTGAGGGCATACCACTCCTGGCCGAGGACCTAGGCGGTGAGCTCGGCCGCGTCATCCACTTCCACACGGAAAATTTCAGCGTGTTCAGGCGCTACATAGCCAAAACGGAAACCGTCCAGATCGAGGAAAACGAGCGGCACTTCTGGAGCGTCGAGATCCAGAAACGGGACCGGACGGAAGGCGCGGTGTTCCTGTTCGGGAAATGACGCTTCCCGTCAGGATTCCTCCATCACCCGAACCTGGCGGGCCTGGTCGTCGATTTCCAAGACGACGACGCCGTCCATGCCGCGGGCTGGCCCGTAACCTGCCAGCAGTTCTGACAGGCTCAGGCGCTGTACGGGAAAGGGCGGAAACAGCGACAGCGTGGCCGGATACGCAAGTCCGTGGGGCATGCCGTCAGAGCCGAATATGAGATCCGTGCCTGGCACAAAGCCCACACGGTCTATCAGCATGCGGAAGGGATTGTTGTTCTCAAGATATGCGGCCGGAAGCCTGTCGGCGTAGCATTCCGAGTCTGATGAAAAATTGGGCTGCATGGACAAGACGAGTCCCAGGTCCCTAGCTCGCCGTCCCTGCTCCTCGCTTATGAACTGTGCGTGCTCCAGGCGGACCAGGGGAAAGACCGCGCCGTTTTTCCGGAGGCGCTCAAGGGAATCCAGGGCCTGCTCTATGGCCAGCTCGCCGATGGCGTGGATGGACGCGTCCGTCTTCCAAGACGCGATCCGGGACAGTTCTCCGTCCAGCTCTTCGTTCCGATAGGCCAGCACGGCCGCTCCACCCCCGAGCCAAGGTCCCCGTACGCCGGCCGTGCGCGCTCCGATGGATCCGTCCAGAAACAGCTTGACGCCGTCACAGGCTGAGCGCTCTTCGGCCGACATAGCCATAAAGGCGGCCGGCGTGGCGTACGAGCGGATTCTGGCCGCTGATCCGGAATTCCTCATAGCCGCCAGGGACTCGGGGTTGGCCACGGCCATGTCCTCGGTGGAACCCACGCCCAAAGGAAGGAGGCCGTCCATGAACGCGTCCACCCTGTCAGGCGTGACGCCCGACAGGCCGCAGTAGGCATCGAACAGGCGCGGCACGTTGGCCTCCCGCCAGGAAGCGTCGTCCTTGTGCTCCACCAGGTCCGGCACGGCTTCCGACAGGTACGGCAAGGCCGCGTCGCTCAGGGCAAACCCGTGCAGGCTGAAGTTGATGAGCAGCACCGGCGGCAGGGATGCCAGATCGGCGGGACCTACCGGAAGCTCGTTGGTGCGCCAGCCCCGTACCACGCTCAGGCTGTCCGCGGGAAGGCTGCGCAAAAGCCGCATAGCTTCTGGCGGGTGCAGGCCCGAGATGTCCGGGCAGGACGCCAGCGCCGCGTACAGGCTTACGTGGCTGTGATTGTCGTGGATAAGCGGCACGCGCTCTCGGCGGATACTGGAATTGCTCATGGTGGGCAATTGTACGCCCCTCACGGCCGCGGCGGCAAGCGCCCCCAGCCAAGGCCTGTCCATGCTATACTGGGCTCCATGATCAAGAGACGCAAAGCGACGCTCGTGCTCGCATGCTGCCTGTGCATGGCAAGCGCGTCGTGCTGGTATACCAAGCAGGGCGGACGCTACCTGTCCGAGCGCGCCGGCGCAAAGAGCACGGCCAAGCTATCGGCCGATCCTGACACGGACCAGCGCCTGCGGGATTTCCTGGCCCTGGTCAACGACATACGCTCGTTCGGCACCGAGCGCGTCGGCCTCACGCCGACCAAGAACTACACCAGCTACGTTACGCTGGACCAGGACTACGTGGCCGACGTGGTGTCCGCCTGCGCGTCCGACGCCTTCTCCCGGCATTACTGGAAATACCCCCTCCTCGGGAACCTGCCCTACCGCGGCTTCTATGACCGGGAAGACGCCGAGGAGGAAGCCAGGCGGCTCAAGGAAGCCGGCCTGGACGTCATCATACGCAAGGTGGACGCCTTTTCGAGCCTGGGCTTTTTCCGAGACCCGCTGTACTCCTTCATGCTTGATTACGACGAGGACGTGCTGGCTGAGATCATACTCCACGAATCTGCCCACGCCACCCTGTTTGTCAAAGGCCAGGACCAGTTCAACGAGGAATTCGCCACCTTTGTGGGGCGCGTGGCCGCCGAGGCGTTTCTTGAGGACCGGTATGGCCCCGGCTCTCCACAGCTGAGGCGACGCCTGGAACGATCCGCGGACGCAAGGCTTTTTGCCGACTACCTTAAGGAAACGGCTTCCTTGCTGGATGCCGTGTACAGCCGAGAGGACCTGTCCAGGGAAGAAAAACTGGCAGAGAAGGAGCTTGTCATCCAGGAGCGCGCCGGGCGTTTCAAGGAAGTGGCGCCCGATCTGTTTTCCAACCAGGCATACTCTGGCTTCGACATGGCGGGTATCAACAACGCCTACCTGGACCTGTACCGCCTGTACGAGGAGGACCTGTCCCTCTACCGTCGCTGGTTCGAGGAAAAGTCGGCCGGCAGCCTGACAGAATTTGTGGCCAGCATGGTGGACTGCGCGCGGCGCGCGCGCTCTGCCAAACTGACGGTCAAGGAGCTTCTGGCCAAAGAGCTGGGTGAAGCCGCATTGTCGTCGCCTTGACGCGTTCGGGCCAAGCAATACCGGCCGCCATGCGCCCAGCGGAGTATGATTTCTGGCTGTCCCCCCTGTGTCTTATTGCGTTTTTTGCGGTTTTATGCCATTATCCGCGGCTGAACCCCGACATACCGCCCTCAAGGATACCGCAATGATCAATGTCATAGACGTGGCTCTCGGCTTTGGCGAGCGCGTCCTCTTCAAGGACGTAAGCCTTAAGTTCACGCCGGGCAACTGCTACGGCATCATAGGCGCCAACGGCGCGGGAAAATCCACCTTTCTTAAGCTCCTGTCCGGCGAGCTTGAGGTTGACCGGGGAGAGATCACCTACCCGCCCCAGCTCCGCATGGCCGTCCTGTCCCAGGACCATTTTGCCTTTGAGGAGCACAGGATCCTGGACGTGGTGGTATCCGGCTATCCCAAGCTGTACTCCATCATGAAGGAACGCGAGGCCATCTACGAGAAGGCCGACTTCACCGAGGCTGACGGCCTGCGGGCAAGCGAGCTTGAGGGCGAGTTCGCGGAAATGGGCGGCTGGGAAGCCGAGGCCCAGGCATCCATCCTGCTGTCCGGCCTGGGCGTGACCGAAAGCGACCACGAGAAGCTCATGAAGGAAGTGTCCGAGTCGGTCAAGGTACGCGCGCTTCTGGCCCGCGCCCTGTTCGGCAACCCCGACATCCTCCTCTTGGACGAGCCTACCAACGGCCTGGACCTTGACAGCATATCCTGGCTGGAGGATTTCCTGATAGATTTCCCCAACATCGTCATCGTGGTGTCCCACGACCGGCATTTCCTCAACGCCGTATGCACGCACACCTGCGACATAGACTACGGTCACATACGCATGTACCCGGGCAACTACGATTTCTGGTACAAGGTCAGCCGCATGCTCCAGCAGCAGATGAAGGACGAGAAAAAGCGTCGCGACGAGAAGGTCAAAGACCTCAAGGAATTCATCCAGCGCTTTGCGTCCAACGCGTCCAAAAGCAGGCAGGCCACCAGCCGCAAGAAAGTCCTTGAGAAGCTCGAGGTTGACGAGCTCCAGCCCACCAGCCGCCGCTTTCCCTGGGTGGGTTTCAAGCCCGAGCGCGATCCGGGCAACAACGTCCTGCGCATCCAGAACCTGAGCAAGGCGGTGGACGGGAAAACCCTGCTGTCCGGCCTGGACCTGATGGTGAACCGCGGAGACAAAGTGGCCTTTGTGGGCCGCGAGCATCTGTCCAAAACAGCCTTGTTCCGGATCCTGGCAGGAGAGGACAAAGACTACGAAGGCGAGTTCTACTGGGGACAGACCATGAGTTCGTCATACTTTCCCAAGGAAAACGCCGAGCTCTTTGACAACGACGACTCCATCGTCGAGTGGCTCAAGCGCTGGACCACGAGCGACGACGAGACGTACATCCGCAGCTTCCTGGGCCGCATGCTGTTCTCCGGCGACGAGGCTCTTAAGCCCGTGCGCGTCCTGTCAGGCGGCGAGAAAGTCCGCTGCCTCCTGTCGCGCATGATGCTCCAGAGCGCCAACTGCCTTATCCTGGACGAGCCGACCAACCACCTGGACCTTGAGGCCATCACCGCCCTGAACAACGGCCTTATCGAGTTTCCGGGCGTCGTTCTGTTCACCAGCCACGACCACGAGTTCGTCACCTCGATAGCCAACCGCATCGTCGAGCTGTGTCCCGGCGGCGTGATAGACCGCATGATGAGCTTTGACGACTACCTGCGCGACGAGCAGGTCAAGGTTCTGCGCGACGAACTGTACCACGGCCACGTGATAGCCGAGATTTAGCGGGCGTCTGGCACAGCATCAGGCTTTGCCGGCAAGCTGTTAGCCTCCGGCAAGCGCCCTGGACCGTAGCCAAAACGTTTCCAGGGCTGCATCGTCCGCACGGTCGACGCGGGGTCCGTCCAACCGCAGGGCGTGAGGCCGAAGAAACAGGAGCCGCCCCCCGGCAAAGCCCATCAGCGCCAAGAGGCCGTCCTGCCCGCCCGGCGTGCCTTGCATGCCCGCGAAGGCGAAATTGCCCACGGACCAGAGGATGGGTTTTCCCCCGCGCAGTTCCATGCCGTGCACCACGTGCGGGTGCGATCCCACGACCGCGTCCGCTCCCGCGTCTACAAGGCCGCGGTACCGTTCCATGGTATGTCTGTCCGGGCCTGTGGTCCACTCGCCGCCGCCGTGGAAGAACACTATATCTAGGGCTTCTGGCGAAAACGCAGCCTTGATGGCGTCCGCTCCGCCCGACGCGGCCCACGCAATGCCCGGTGTGTCAGCTCCTGCCGCCACCCGCGAACCGTCCCAACCACGTGTCTCTACCGGATAGGACGCTATGCCGTATAGCCGCACAGTACGGTCACCGACCACATACTCGGCCGGGCATGCGGCTTCAGCAAGATTCCTCCCAGCGCCCAGGGGGACCATGCCCGCCGCCCGTATGTGGTCCAGGGTATCCAGAAAGGCGACCTGTCCCCAGTCCCAGGCGTGGTTGTTGGCCACCAGAAGGGCGTCAAAGCCGGCCGTTGCCAGGCTGGCCGCGTATGCCGGATCCGACCTGAAGGTGTACGCCTTGTTCTCGGGCGTACCCCTCGCGCTGAGGGCTCCCTCCAGGTTGGCCACGGCCAGGTCTGCGGCCGCCAGCATGTCCGCCGCCCCGCCAAAAACAGCCTGCGGGCCCTCATGCGCTAACAGTCGGCCAACGCCGCGCTCAAGCATCAGATCCCCCACGGCCGCCACCCACACAAGGTCCGGGGCTGTTGGCACTGCCATCTCGCGGAGGACGGCATCCAGTTTGTCGGCTACCAGGCTTACGCCGTTACCGTCTCCCCTGAGCTCCAGCCAGGTTTCCTTGACCAGGGGATAGCCAGGATCGCCTGGATACAGACCGTCCACGGCCAGCCCCAGCATGCCGTCCGGAATGGCATCCCATTCAGCCAGAGCCAGGCTGCCGTCCAAGCACTCGTCCAGCGTTACGGACACGCGTCCCGACAAGTAATCGGCTACCGGAACCTGCCAGGTACGGCCCACCAGCCACGCCGTAGTTCCGCGCGTGTTCCCGTCAGCAATCGCAAGGGTGTAGCGAGCGCCTTCCCGTTCCCGGCGCAATCCGGCTCCCCCTTCCGATGTGGAAGCAAAGAGACCGCGCTCAAGCCAGTCGGCCAGTTCCGGGTCCATGCCCTGCGTATCCAGGGCCAGGCCCTGCCCGCAGGATGACACCATGAGCGCGGCAAAAGCCGAGAAAACAAGGGCGCGTGCACGTGTGAATCGTATGCGGCGCACAGCCGTGGAAAGACGGAGCATGGCAGGCACGGTAGGCCGGAACACAGGTCCTATGCAAGTACCTGGCGGAAGCCATGAAACTGATGTTTTTTAAGCACCCGCAAGGCAAAACGAGCTTGCGGCTTTTTTCGCCATCGGCGATACTTTGAGGCACAGATTCCATGGCTGAGACAGCCATGGACGGAAGAGGACAGTCCAACGAGCATGAGAAAGTCAGCGCCAGCTACCCGCGCCACCCGCCACTTTGTGCCGTCCGTGCGCGGCGCCCTCCTCATCAGCGTGCTCCTGTCCATGGCGCCGGCCTTGGTCATCATCGTGCTGACCGGCGTTGAACGCAGCCGGGACGTGGCAGACCAGGCCCGCGCCGAGATAGTCAGGCAGGTGGAGACCCTGGCCGAACTGCAGTCCAGGGCTACCGATGCCACCCAGCAGCTCCTGTCCACGCTCGCGTCGTTCCCCGCCTTCCGGACCGCGGACACGGCGCACATGGATGAGGTTCTCAAAGCCGTCCATACCGAGTATCCCGAATACCTGAACTTCACGGCTACTGACACGCGGGGCATCGTTGTTGCGTCGTCCCTCCTCACTCCCGGCGAGGACCTGTCTGACCGGCTTCACATCAAGCGCGCCGTGGACACGGGGCGTTTTGCCAGCGGCCAGTTCACCATAGGCCGCGTGCTCAGCGAACCGGCCATGCCCTTTGCCATGCCCCTGTTCAAGTCCGACGGCACCCTCTGGGGCGTCCAGACGGCCGTATACAAGCTCAAGTCCTATTCTGCCTTGTTCGAAACCATCAGGCTGGAGCCGAACGCCTTTCTTGGCTTGACCGACTACCACGGCATACGCCTCTACCACTACCCGCCCAAGGACAGCAATCCCGTTGGGGAGCCCATCAAGGCCAGCGTCTGGGAAATCCTCAAAAATTCCGGCGGGTCCGGCACCTTCATTGAAGAAGGCTCAGACGGCATCAAGCGCTTTTTCGCCTTCCGCGCCCTCACCCTGCCCGGCGACGAGTTTCCGTATATGTATATTGTGTACGCCTCCGCATTGGACAACATCCTGGCAAGGAGCCGGACCCAGCTGACACGGAACATAGTCATCATGGTCGTGGTAGCCGCCTTTGCCCTGTTCCTCTCGAGCGTGTTGACGGACCGCATGTTCGGCCGCAGGCTGACCAAGATCCTGGACACGACGGCCCGCATAGGCTCAGGCCAGCTGGACGCACGGGTGGATCTGCCAGACGACCACTCGGACCTCGGGCGCATAGCGGCCGCGCTGGACAACATGGCCGAACTGGTGCGCGCCCGGGAGCTCGAGCGCTCGGAAAACGCCAAACGGCTGGCCGCGTCGCTTGAGGAAAAGGAGATCCTCCTCAAGGAAATCCACCACCGGGTCAAGAACAACTTCCAGCTGGTGGTCAGTCTCTTGACCCTGCGCTCGTCTGGCATGCCGGACGGCGACGCTCTGTTCTCAGATTCGATAGACCGCATACGCGTGATGGCCACCATCCACGAGCTTCTGTACGAGGCCGGCGACCTTTCCCACGTGGACCTGTCGGACTACACGCGCACCATCGTGCAGTGGCTCGTGTCGTCCTACACCACGAACGGACGGGAGCCGTCGCTCAACCTGGACCTCGAGCCTGTGCGCGTGGACATAGACGTGGCCATACCCTGCGGCCTGATCATCAACGAGGTGCTGACCAATTCGGTGAAATACGCGTTCCCCGACAACGATAGAGACCCCGTCCTGGGCGTGGCCATACGCCCCACGGACGACAGGGGCCTGTGCATGGTGCTCAGCGACAACGGGCCAGGCCTCCCGGAATCCATTGATCCGGCTACGTCGGATTCGCTGGGCATGCAGTTGATCGTGTCCCTGTCCAGCCAGGTTGGCGCCAGCTGGGCTATCAGCCGGGAAGGCGGCACCACATGGACGTTTACCCTCGGGCCAAAGCGGAACGCCACGCAGCAATGACAGCGTCCAGGCGCACATCCAGACCGGGGTCGCCCACCATCAGCTCGGGATGAGCCCGGTAGTAGGCCAGGGATTCCGCCAATCCTTGTTCCAGGGTGACGGAACTTGAAAAGCCAGGCACCAGGGCCTTGAGTTTTGTGTTGTCAAAAACCGTGTCCCAGCCCTTGTCGCCAAGCAAGCGCTCGGCAAAGCCCGGATCCTGCTCGGCTATAAAATCAGCCGGCACAAAGGCAAAGCTTGCCTCTGCGCCCAGGAGCCTGCCCAGGGTCCTATATATATCCGTCCAGGTAGGGGCGCTGTCGCCCGTTATGTGCACGGCCTGGCCATGGGCCCCGTTGTTGCCCATGACGCCCACCAGTCCCACGGCAAAATCGCGCGCGTGGGTGAGCGTCCAACGGGCCGTTCCGTCACCGTGCACCAGCATGGGCTTGCCTGCCAGGAGCCGCGCCGCAGCGGCAAAACTGGCCGAACCGAAGATGGAAGGTATCCAGGTTTCTCCGTACGTGTGCGAGGGGCGCACCACGGTGACCGGAACTGAGCCTGGCGCGCGCGCGTAGGCGTTGAGCGCTTCCTCACACCGGATTTTATCCCGAGAGTACGCCCAGAACGGGTTGGCCAGGGGCGTGTCTTCCCGAATCGGACCGCCCAGCGGCGGTTTGTGGTAGCAGGACGCGCTGGATATGAACACGTACTGGCCGACGTTCCCCAGGGCGCCAAGCACGGCGCGCACATGGGCAGGCTGGTAGGATATGAAATCGACAACGGAGTCCCAGGCGCCATCCTTGAGTGCCTGCCTGAGAGCGTCTGAGTCCCTGGCGTCAACGCTCAACGTCCGCGCGCCGGCCACGTCCCGGTTTGATGTACCCCGGTTGGCAAGCCACAGTTCCCAGCCCTCGTCCAAGGCCCGCAGGGCGGCGTCCCGCGACAGATTACCCGTGCCGCCCAGGAAGAGGGCCTTTCTGCTCACAGCCTAAGCCCCAGGCAGGCGCCCACCATATAGCCGCGCCCGTCGTTCTGGAAGAGGACCGTTGCCTGCACAGCCGCGTACACAAGCCAGGGGCTTTGCCACTCTATTCCTGCGCCCAGGTCGAACACGGCGTCCATGGTTTCCGTTCCCCAGCCTATGATCAAGATGGACGGTCTGAGATACAGGCCCAGCGCCCCGTTGAGAACATACACCCTGGCGTACGCCTCCAGGCAGTCTGCCTGCATAAGGTAGCCGTCCAGATACGCGTAGCCGATTCCCAGGGTCGAGCGGTCCACCACGCCGTACTCAAACGCCGCCCCGGCTATGGCCACCGGGTCGTCCAAAAGGCGGCCAAGGCTGAAATAGGCTCCCGCCCCGATCCTGCCCTCCCTCAAGGACGCGGACTCGGCTTCCTGGGCGGCCACGGGATGGGCCAAAGCCAGGAGCAGGGCCACGATCAGGAGTCCTGTCATCAACGTTTTTTTCATGACCAACCTCCTCTCGCCATGCGCTGGCGACGCGGGTCGGCCAAAGGCCGCGGGGCCAACAAGTCGGCCCGCCTGTGGGAACGCCCGCGGGCACAGCGCTCCGCGGGTCTGTCATCGATACGCACTAACCTTATCCCGCCCGCCCCTTGATTACAAGCGGGCTGCGGCGAGGCCGCGAAGCCGCCTCAGCCGGTAACCACCCGCGCATAGCGCTTCTTGCCCGCGCGCAAGATAAGCTCGCCGTCCTCGTCCAGGGCTGAAGATCCTACAGGCGTCTTCTCGTCAGCCCAGATATCGGCGCCCACGGTTGCCCCGCCCTGCTGCACCAGGCGCCTGGCCTCGCTCTTGGATGACGACAGGCCGGCGTCAACGAACAGATCCAGAACCGGGTAGCCGGCGTCGAACTTGGAGCGCGGCAACGAGACCGTGGGCATGGCGCTGCGGTCGCCGCCGCCCCCGAAGGCCGCCTTGGCGCCGGCCAGGGCCTTGTCGGCCTCGTCCTTGCCGTGGATAAGGGCGGTCAGCTCCCAGGCCAGGCGCTCCTTGGCCTCGTTGACGTTGCGCCCGGGCTCCGACAGCGCCTTGCACTCGTCAGTGGGCAGGAAGGTGAACATAAGGAGGAAGCGTTCTACGTCCTGGTCGGTAACGTTGCGCCAGTACTGGAAAAAGTCGTAGGGGCTGGTTATGGCCGGGTCCAGGAACAGGGCGCCCTTTTCTGTCTTGCCCATCTTCTTGCCGTCGCTGGTGGTCACCAAAGGGAAGGTCAGGCCAAACACCTCGGCGCCCTCAACGCGGCGTATCAGCTCCATGCCCGCCACGATGTTTCCCCACTGGTCGTCACCGCCTATCTGCAGGCGGCAGCCGTGGCGCCGGTACAGCTCCAGGAAGTCGTAGCTCTGGAGGAGCTGGTAATTGAACTCGATGAAGGACAGGCCGGTCTCCATGCGCATGCGGTACGCCTCAAAGGACAGCATGCGGTTGACGGAGAAATGCCTGCCTATGTCCCGCAGGAAATCTATATAGTTGAGCCGGGCCAGCCAGTTCTTGTTGTTGTCCGTGTACGCCGTCGTGCCGTCAAACGATATGAAACGGTTGAGCTGGCGCTCGATGGACGCGGCGTTTGAGTCCAGGTTCTCGTAGGACAGAAGCTGGCGCATCTCTGTCTTGCCCGAAGGATCGCCGATGCGGGCCGTGCCGCCGCCCAGCAAGGCTATGCCGTGGTGGCCGTGCTCCCTGAGGTGGCGGAAGGCAAAGAAGGGCACCATGTGGCCGATGTGGAGCGAATGGTGGGTAGGGTCGCAGCCCACGTAAAAAGTGACCGGACCCTGATCCATGAGCTTGGACAAACCGTCCAGATCGGTGCACTGCTGCAGGAAACCGCGTTCCTTGAGGGTAACCAGGGCGGGATTCATGACTGTCCTCCGATGCGTTGCTACTGTAGGGGAGGATTATAGTCGCGACGCGCCCACCCAGGCAAGGGCGGCTCAGACTGCTAGTCGCCGCGCACCCTGTTGCGTCCGGCCGCCTTGGCAGCGTACAGGTAGGAGTCAGCCCGCTTCAGGGCGTCTATGCCGTGCTCGTTCGGCCGCACGATTGCCGAGCCCGCGCTGATGGTGATGATTGGCAGGCGCTCAAGCCGCAGGGACTCGACGGCAGCCCGCGCCCGTTCGGCGAACAGCCTGGCCGCGCGCGGATCCTTGCTCTTGATGGTCACGGCGAATTCCTCGCCGCCCAGGCGGCCAAAATCGTCGCCCTCTCGGAGCAGGGAACGCAGGGCACCGCTGACCGCAGCCAGCACCTTGTCGCCGGCGTCATGCCCAAAGCTGTCGTTGATGCCCTTGAAGCGGTCCAGGTCAAGCATGACCACGCCCACGGAATGGTTCGGCGGGCGCGCTATGATGGCGCGTGACAGGCGTTCCATGTAGCGGTCCCTGCGGAGGGCGCCGGTCATGGCGTCATACGCCGCTTCAACCTCCACCCGGTCTGCCACCAGGCGCTTGGACACCAGCACGGACAGGGCGGTGAGTATGACTCCGCCGAGCATGCACACCAGGCCCCAGGCAAAGAGGATGCGTTTGTCGCCGGCGTCGTCCGTGGCCAGCTGCACGAACTTTTCCGACTTGTACCAGACTTCCTCGCTGCGTGTCAGAAGCGCCAGCTTGGACTGGGCGCTTGCCTGTGTCCGGTGGGCGAGCGCGAGGTCTTGCAAGTCGGCCACGGAAGCCCTGAGGTCCTCACCCGACCGGCGCAAATTCTCAGAGCCGCTGTCCATGAGGATGGCCAGCTTGCCCAGGACAATCTTGAAAGCTTCGTCACCAGGGGCTCCCGCCAGCTCCATCTTGACCGCTCGCTGTATGCCGCCTCGGACCATGCCCGCGGTGTTGACAAGCTCGGCGTCCTTGGACGTGCGCACCATGGCCGTTGCCGCCATGACAGTGCCCACTGCCACGGCCAGGGTGGCCGCCGCTATGAGCGGGATGAGAAGTAGGGATGGTTTTTCCGACAGCGCGCGCATGGTTCCCCTCAATGTAATGTTCCTATAATTGTTTTTCAATGAGAGCGATCATTACGCCACCCGATTTCAACCCGACACGAGCCTTTTTGCCGTGTCACGCACCGTCGTTCAGCGTTTTATCCGCCGTTTCAGTAGCATGACCGCCTCAAGGACGCCGCCGCCCACGGCCCGAGCCTTGTCGGAAACCGTAAAACAGTAGTCTCGCTTTCCCCGGGGGTCCACGTCCGCTATCTTCATGTTCGCGCCGGCCTGGTAACCCGGTCGTATGAGCCCGCGCACCACCCCGGCGAAGGGTGCCCGAACGTCAGCGAGTCCCGCGTCGCCCTTGATCCTGAGGACCACGTCGCCCTCTGCCACCGCGTCCCCTATGGCGGCCACTGCCTCTACCGTTCCGGCGACCGGCGCCCTGAGCACGCGCGCGGACGACTTCCCGGCCACCTCGCCGGGCACACCAGAGTCGGGCGCCGTCCGCCCGGACAGGATGACCGTTCCCAGGTCGTGGCCGCGCTGGGTTTCCACGGCCGCGTCCACGTCCGCTCCCGCCTCAAATCCCGGCCCCACCCCGATCACGATGGGGGCCAGGTCCCGCCTGAGCCCCAGGTTTTTCTTGGCCAGAGTGGCGTCGACAATGGCCAGGGGAGACAGGGCTTTGAGGTATGCCAGGTCCGGGTCCACCAGCACAGGTATGTGGTCGTCGTTCAGGATGGCGCGCACCTGGTCCAGGCTTTCCGCCCGGCGCGCCCGTACGCCTTCCACGGTGGCCGTACCGTCATACACGGCCTCGGACAGGGCAACGGCCCGCCGTATGGCCATGGGTTCCGGCACCTCCAGCACGACCACGCGGAAACCGGCCGCCCTGAGCCTGAGCGCGCAGCCCGTGGCCAGGTCGCCGCCGCCGCGCACCACGACTAGTTCGCCGTCGCGTCCGGCCAGGGGCAGCCCGTCCCTACCCGAGCGAACGGTCATGATCTCGGCCATAACGGACAGGGCTATCTCCTCTGGCGTCTCCGCTCCCAGATTGAGACCCACGGGGGCGCGCACACGGCCCAAGACCGTTTCAGGCACGCCCTCAGCCGCGAGCTTGTCCAGGAGCATTCGCACCTTGCGCCTTGAGCCGAGGAAACCCAGGTAGGCGCAGTCCCGGGCAGCCAGGGCGCGAAGCGAGCGCTCGTCCGCCGAGTGCGTGGCTATGAGCACAAAATCGTCGCGGCCCACGGGCGCGCTCTCCAGGGCGGTATCCATGTCCGGATCCACGTACAGTTCCGTGGCCATGGGAAAACGTTTGTGCGTAACAAAGTCTGGCCTGTCGTCTATGATGGCCGTCCGGAAACCCAGGCCGGCGGCTAGAGTCGCCACGGCCAGCCCCACATGGCCCCCGCCGGCTATGACCAGCCTCGGGCGGGCTCCGAACACCTCGACGAACACGCGCAGGGAGCCGCCGCAGTCCATGTCCAGGCTGGCCAGACCCTGTCCGCCGTCCAGATTGTACTCCAGCATGACCGGGCGGTTGACGTCCATGGCCCTGCGCGCCTCTTCAATGACCCGCGCCTCCACAAGGCCCCCGCCCACGGTGCCGTGGGTGCTCCCGTCTGCGAGCACGATCATCTTGCCCGTACCCCTGGGCGTGGAACCCGACGAATCTACAATGGTGGCCAGGGCAAAAGGCACGAACGACTCTTCCAGCTCGGCGGCTTTTTTTAGAATGTTCACGGCTCATCCTTTCAGGTTCGGAACAAAAAACGGGCGCTTATCGTAGCGGATGCGTGGCGTTTTGGACAAGCTCCGGGCGGCCCGCGCGTCCCGCGCCGAAGGAGCCCGCCACCACGCGGTCTACCGCGCCCGAATCCAACAAGGCGGTGGCCAGCTCCCTGGCGGAAGCCAGATCGGCGGCGTCCAGCTTGTTGAGCACCACGATCCTATCCGCTCCGGAAGGCGTTCCCTTGAACAGTCCCTCAGGATGGGCGGCAAGAGCGACTAGCAGGCAGGCGCGTACCGGCCCGGCCAAGGTCCCGCCACCCCGCTGGGCTACCAGTTCAGGCCTGAACGCTATCGCGTCGTCCAAGGGCGCTCCCAGGGCATCCATGCCCACCAGGGCCAGCACAGAGTCCGAGCAGGAGGGCACCACCGGCTCGTGGTCAGCGGGAGCCTTGATGGAGCGGCCCCGGGCGCCGTCCGCCTCTATGACCACCAGGTCCCAGTATGCCCTGGCCGCGCAGAGCACGGACGGATCCACGGACACAAGCTTGCCGCCCTCCGACCCGGCGGACGCCACGGCCAGCCAGCCGCCCCCGGCTGTATCGGGTGGCTCTGGCAGGGGCGCAGTCGCCGACCACGGCAGGGCCCAGCGGCCGTCTTCCAGAAAGGCGTCCATGCGTCGCCCCTGGTCGCGGGGGTCCCATATACGCGTTGTGGTGGCCACAAGGACCCTGCGGCCAGCGGCCCTGGCTTCCTCGGCCAGGCGGAACATCACGGACGTCTTGCCCCCCGCGCCCACCACTGCCACCACGATTCCGCTGCCGGAGGCGGCGCCCGGCACGGCCGAAAGGAGAGCGTCCGTTCCCATGGGGCCAGTATACGCGTCCGGGCCTTGGCGCGTCGATGGCACTTTCCCGCGGCCCGCCCATGCGTTAAGCTACATCTTGTGAAACTCTAATGGGAACCTCTAAAAACTTTTGCTTTTAGGGAACCTCTAAAAACTGAAGTTTTTAGAGGCCCCCTTTTGAGATTCCCTGAATACCCAATGGCTCTAAACAGGAAGCTAGAAAGCATCGAGTTTTTCGGCATCCTGTTGGAGGCCCCCTTTAGCACGTGAACGATTTGAAAGGATACGGCCATGCCTAGTTTTGACGACGTGTGGACAGACAAGATGTATACCGGCATAGAGCATATCGACGAGCACCACAAACGCCTGGTGCACCTTTTGATCGACGCCTTCAACCTGGTTGAGGCCGGCGGATCTGCGGAGCGCGTGAGGGAAATCGTCGCGGAGCTGGTCAGCTATACCAAGTACCACTTTGCGGCCGAGGAGCGCCTCATGCTGGAGATCAAGTATCCCCGCCTGGCCGAACAGCGCATGGCCCACCAATGGTTCGTCAAGGAACTCAACGAGCACTTCCTGACCCTGTCCAGCGCCGACGGCACCCTGCCCGCGCAGATATTCGTGTTCCTGCGGGACTGGTACGCCGACCACATCCTGAAGCACGACTCGGACATAGGCACCTTCATGCGCGCGGAGGAAGAGCGCAAAGGGCCACGGAAGAGCGGTTCGTAAACGTCTGCGGACTCTAGTCCGCCACCTTGGCGCCCCACTCCCGGAGCTTGCCCTGTATGAAGTCCAGGCAGGCCTCGTGCTCCGCCTTGCCGCGCCCCGTCACCGGCATGGCCGGCCCGAAGGAAATATAGACGGGCAGGGAGCGCCGTACCGGGCCGAAGCCCCGCAGAATTTTTGAGTTGCCCCAGTAGTCTGTCTTGAGCGCCACGGGCAGGACGGGTACTCCCGCGCGCGATGCCAGCTTGACTCCCAGACTGTTGAAACCGGCCCGCGTGAAGATATCCGTGCGTGTGCTCTGCGGGAAGATGATCACGGAACGCCCGCGTTCCAGCAGGGCCACGCCTTCGCGCATCACCGTGTCCAGATCTGCGCGGGCGTCCCTGCGGGTAACCGCTATGGCCTCGCGCGCGCGCATGATGGGCCCCCAGATGGGCCCGTGCATCAGCTTTTCCTTGACCACAAAGGTGCATTTCCGTATGGGCGACACCAGGCCGGGAAGCAGCGTGGTTTCCATGGTGCTCATGTGGTTGGCCACCAGCACCGCCGGCCCGTCCAACTCCCGTACATGGTCCAGCCCGTCGATATGGAAGCGCGCCCCGCAGCTCTCCAGGGCGGTCATCACGTCCATGGAACTGGACGCCCACGCGTCGTCGTCGTACAGCCCCTTCACGGCCAAAGCCCTGGACCGGAACATCACCCCGAAGAATTTGAAATAAGGGCTCCAGCGCGTGCCCAGAAGCCAAAATTCGCTCGGCGCCCGGGCTATGCCCTCCGGGCTGTGGTAGCTGTCGCCGTCCAGGGTTCTCATGCTGTTGCGCTCCTTTTAACCGACACTATACCAGTTTATGTCTGCCTTCTCAAGTTCCTGTCCGGGAGAGAAGGAGCCCCTTCCCTCCCGGCCCCTTCCATCCCGGACGTCCCCGGGCTTGCGCGCTTGGGCCCCTTGAGGACAGTATGGTCGCATGCTCGGATACCGCCATGCCTTCCATGCCGGCAACCACGCCGACGTTCTCAAGCACGTGACGCTTCTGGCCTGCCTGCGCAGGATGACGGCCAAGGACGCAGCGCTTGCGTACGTGGACACGCACGCCGGAGCCGGCTCGTACATCCTGGACCAGGGCCAGGCCGCCCAGAACGCGGAGTGGGCGGACGGCTGGGCGCGCCTGGAAGGCCCGGCCAGCGCCCCTGACACTCCGCCCGCCGTTAAAGATTACGTGGACACCGTGCTGGCGTTCAGGGGCGAGCGCGGCGGCTTGGCCTACCCAGGCTCGCCCGCCCTGGCCGCGCGCGCCCTCAGGCCGGGCGACCGCCTGGTCCTGTGCGAACTCCACCCGTCGGACGGTGTCGCCCTTGCCGACGCGTTCAGATCGGACCGCAGAGCCCGCGTGCACCAAACGGACGGCTATGCCGCGCTCAAAGGCTTCCTGCCTCCGCGCGAGCGCAGGGCCCTGATCCACGTGGATCCGTCCTACGAACTGGCCGCCGATTATGAACGCGCGCTCGCCGCCCTGGCCGACGCCCTCCGCCGTTTTGCCACCGGCGTGTACCTGTTGTGGTATCCCCTGTTGTCCCGCCAGGAAGCCCTGGACCTGGCCGGACGGCTGACCGAACTGGCGGCGTCCACAGGGCGGCCCTGCCTGGACGCCAGGCTCAGCATAGGCGCACCGTCCGAACGGGGGCTGTACGGTTCAGGCATGTTCGTGATCAACCCGCCCTGGACCCTGGACTCAACCCTGGCCGCCGTTCTGCCCTTCCTGGCGGCCGCCCTGGGCGACGCGGACAGCCAGTGGAGCATGGACAAGCGGGAGTTGTTGTAAATGCGTCAAATCGACGATCTTTCTTAGATTGCACTATTTAGAGCTTTCCCATATTTTTCGTATTCTGTGACATTAGGGAGCCTCTAAAAACTACAGTTTTTAGAGGTTCCCATTACATCACAGGTAAAGAAAAACCTACTGGATTCCGCGGCAAAGAGGTATATACTTCCTCGTATGAAGGGCGGCATCGATCCTTGATCGTGTGCCACCGGATAATCATCAGAGCTTATCAGCAGAATCGTTCGCGTCATCGAGGTTCATTATGATCCAACGCATGCTCCTAAGGCTCGCCGTCGCGGGCCTGGTTTTGGCGTTTTCCCCGTTGTGGGCCCAAAGCGGTTCCGGCCTGTCCCTGTCGGTCGAGCCCTCTGTGCTAGTACCCTTTCCAGGCAGTCCCAGCGTAGACCGCTTCGGCCTTGGCTGGGGAGCTTCCGTGGACGCTGATTGGATACCACCCGCGGCACCGTTCCTCTGCCTTGGCGGCTCCCTGGATTACTCGTCCGTGCCCTCCGGCCTGGATGAGGTCCTGAGCGCCATCGGAGCCAGCGCCGGCGCCGGGCTGCGCTGGAATCCTTTTGGTACCCTTACCCTGGGCCTGGACGGCAGGGGTGGCCTGTCGTATGGCATGCTGGGCGAGGCTGGGGCGCTGACGCCGTACGCGTCAGCCGAGGCGGCCGCCACCCTGTACCTGTCATCCGCGTTCCGAGTCCGCCTGGCGGCCGGCTACCTCCACCAATTCGCGGCCAGCGAGCCTTTGTACCAAGGCCTTTCGGTCACCCTGTCCGCTGGCGTCAATTTCAACCAGCTTGACAGCAAGGCTCGCACGGAAATCCGTGATATCGTCATCGTGCCCGTCTTCCCGGTCTTCTATAAATACTACGACGAAAATTCCCTGGGTACCCTCACCCTCCACAATATCGAGGGCGGGGCCATCAAGAACGTGCGCGTCACCGTCTTTGTCCCCCAGTACATGGACGCGCCCAAAGAATGCGCCACCATACCCGTGATCCAGCGCGGCGAGTCTGTCACGGTTGAGCTCTATGCCCTGTTCACGCGGCAGATACTCACCGTGCTCGAGCCTACCAAGGCCCAGGCGCAGATAGGCGTCAGCTATGAGTACGCGGGCGGGGAGAAATCCACGTCCGTGTCCACGGTTATCGAGATCAACCACCGCAACGCGTCGCTCTGGGACGACGACCGCAAGGCGGCCAGCTTTGTCACCATGAACGACCCCGCGGTCATGCGCCTGGCCAAGGCCGCGGCCGGCATAGCGCGCTCGTCAGGGTACCAGACCCTGGACGCGTCGCTCAGGCAAGGCGTGGGCATCCTTGAACAGCTCCGTCTGTATGGCGTCCAGTACGTGCCGGATCCCAAGGTGCCCTACGCCGCGTCGTCCAAGAACGAGCATGCCGTGGACTATCTCCAGTTCCCGGCCCAGACCCTGGACTACCGCGCCGGCGATTGCGACGACATGTCCATCCTGTACGCAGCCCTCCTGGAAGCCGCCGGCGTGGAGAGCGCCTTCATCACCGTGCCCGGGCACATATTCACGGCCTTTGCCCTCGGCCTGAGCCCCGCCCAGGGCCGCTCTTTCTTTACCAACTATGGCGACCTCATCGAGCACAACGGAAAACTGTGGATGCCGGTTGAGGTGACGCTCTGGAACGACGGCTTCATGAAAGCCTGGCTGACGGGCGCCCGCCAGTGGCGCGAGGCCAAGTCCAAGGGACAGGCCGTGATCTATCCCGTGCGCGACGCCTGGGAGCTGTACGAGCCCGTGGCCATGATAGGCAGCGAGTCGTCTGTGGAATTGCCCAAGGCTGAGCAATTGGGCGCTCGCTTCAAGGCGAGCATGGACGCGCTCATTGCCAGGGAAATGGAAAGCTTCCTGCGCACGGCCAGTGCGGGCTCGTCCAAGGACCCGGCAGCCCTCAACAAGCAGGGTCTTGTGTACGCGCGCTTTGGCATGCTGGCCAAAGCCGAGGAGGTTTTCCGCTCGTCGCTTAAAGTCAAGGAAACAGCCACCGCGTGGATCAACCTCGGCAATGTCCTCTTCGTTCAGGGAGACGCCAAAGCCGCCCTGGCCGCGTTCCAGACCGGCCGCAGGCTGAATCCCACCAGCCTTGCGGCCCTGGTAGGCCTGGTGCTGTCCTCGTCTGAGCTTGGCCATACCGATGACCTATCCCGTTTCCTTGGCGAGCTGGAAAAAGCCAGCCCCGACACCGCCGCCCGCTACGCCTTTGTGGCCGCCCCGGGAGCTGCCCGCGCGTCTGACGCGTCCACCCCATCCGTTACCTGGGAGGAATAATCATGAAAACCAGTCGCCTTTCCCTGTTGTTCTCGGTGGCTACTTTACTTGCCCTGGCCGCCTCGTCCTGCTCGGACGCCTTGCTTGACGAAATGGCGCGGCTCGCCTCTGAGGCCAACCGCCCAGCAATATCTCCGGCCAATGGAACCATAGTCACCGCCCATGAAACCATTACCCTGAGCTTTGACGAAGACATGGATCCAGGATCAGTGTCAGTCTCCGGCTCCATGCTCCTGGATTCCACAACCCTGTCCTGGGCCGACGCCCGCACCTTGAATGTCAACCCGAGCAATGACGTGGACTGGAGCGCTGGCGACGGGAAAAGCCTTAAAGTTGACATAACGCATAAGGGCCAGCTTTCGTCATACACGTATGTTTTTGAGGTCTTTAATGGGGTATGCGTGGAGGGAGGCGATTCCAACGCAAGTGATGACACAACAAAAGCATGGGCAGGCACGCAGCGCCATCCTTTTAATAGCATTGCCAAGGCTATAGGATTTATCGATGATATATACTCTGCAGGAGCAGAAGTACGAGTCGCAAGATCTAGCGTTACACCTAACGAATATCTGGTAAATTATTCTGGAGATTTTTCCAGCAGGATTGTACTTCAAGTAGGTTTTTCTCTAAAAGGTGGCTATTCTCCAATATGGAATGACCGGAGTACCGCATTATATCCCACAATCATACGAGACTTAGGGAGCGGTGATTACTCATTTAATGATCCCAACCGTGCGGTCGACTGCGGCACCGGTTTGACAACCGCAACATCAATCGAAGGTTTTAATATAATCGGAAGTTCACTTGGTACCAATAGCGTTGCTTTGTTCTGCAAGGATTCATCTCCAACAATCACAGATTGCATTATTTATGCTGGAGGCAACCCTGCATCTTTAGGTGATTATGACAAGTCCGCCATCACCGTTTCCGGCACAACATCAGGCGATAGTCAGCCACATATCACCAACTGTATTATAAATTTCGAAGGATCTGGAGGCACGAATACAAAATGGTGTGCTGGAATTTCTATTTACGATTACGGGAAGCCCAGAATAAGTTGCTGTCAAATATTTTCAGGAAATACATCTACGACTGCACCAGACGCAACCTCTTTTGGTATACGAGCCACGTTTCTAGCCGGTTCAGATCCAATAGTTATCGACAGAAATATCATCGAAAGCGGCGCGGGCACCACAAGCAAAGCCATCTCTCTCGAATCCGTTCCAGACACACCAATACACATAAATAACAACATAATAAAATCAGGGCCAGCAATAACCACTACTATCGGCATCAATAGCGAGAGCTGCCAACTCTTTATAAGGAACAACACGATTATAACTGGTCATTCCACAAGCTTCATCCCAAACAATTATGGCATTTATATCCATAGCTCGCTTTCTACTTCCATCGACAACAATCTTTTCTTAAATCGATCCCCTAGTCTTAGAACTACTCATGCTATATATGAGAGCTACGCTACAACGGATGCTGTAACATGCCTAAACAACTTTTTCTGGGAATTCGACTCCACTGATTCTCATTATCTGTACCATGATTATCCATCAACCAATATAAATGAAATCAACACCCTCAATTCTCTTGACAACAATGACGCGAATATCGTTATGAACCCGTTGATCGATGAATATTTTCGACCCACAAAAGATAGTCCTTCAGATTTTCTATCAGGAGGTATAAATGGCAATTCTGCCTTCTGGATTTTTACTAATGATCTCTCAGGAGTTATTCGACCAACCCTTGGCGGCTGGACTATTGGCGCATACCAATCGGAGTAGGTAAAACACATGCCTATCACCAACCACATAATTCCATCAAACGAGATTAGCCTTACAACATCATTCGTAACAAAAGGCATGTATTCCGCAATTTTGTCATCAGCGCAAACTTTTGGGGACTGTTTAAACTCTTGCAGCGTCTCTGTTTTCGCTGTAATAGACATGTCAAATCCCACCTCAGAGAAAAGCTGGTTGCGTATACTTGCGTCTCTATATACCAATTACTACGGTTCTGACACCATTGGTGTCCCTAACAGCCCAGACAGCCGCATGCTTGTTGCGGTAATCCTACGCAATGGCAATTCGAATATAACTTCTCCGTCTGTTTACACTAGCTATTTGGGATCAGGATATGACATACCAGGAGACCCGCAGACAACGAACTACATACCATTCCCTGTTATAAGGACGGATACATACTCCGGATCTTTAGCCAATTCAATAGTAACATCAGTCGATGGCATAATAGATTCACCAATATCAATTGTTTGTGTGAATTCAACCGACAAATATTTAATAGATAAGTTCCATCTACGATCTACATATAACGGTCTAGCGGCTGAGCTATCCAATATCGGGGACATAGAATCTATTTCCAACCTTATTGTTTTTGATCCTGCCTTCTCCGAGGCCCCTTATAACCCTAGCACAGTTTTGGATTATATAACGTCTAGAATTCAGGCGGCTATGTCGCCTCAACCTTACATTTCAATCTATCCTGATTCTACGACAACTTTCATATCGTCATCGATAGCAAAAGTTAGAAGTGGAAGTAGAATAGTACTCACATATAGCGGAAAGCCTATAGGGAATGGCACAAAAGACCAATCTACGAACGAACCAAATAAATTCAAATTCGAGGACACAACCGATAATCAAATTTATCTAAATCTTATAAAAAATACATATGGAATGACTTTCTCAGACTTGCCTGTGGCTACTGGACATCCTGCATCCTCATATCTCACTAACAACGCAGAGAAATGGATATGCGAATTCGATGACCTCTCGCATCTCGATGGGCATGTTATTCGGTTTAAGCCAATGCTTGATTCTCCTCCCGGCTCAGACACAACCACGCCCATAGTAGATATAGCCCGCCGGGAATTCAGCCTTGGCCCAAGCAATAGCGATCCCCTTGTGTTTTTGGTCGATGAGTCGCCAACTGCGGACATATCAGCCACAGTAAATGTGCTTATTGAGGAGACAATCGGGTCTGAAACGCGAGTAACTCCTCTGCAACCAGGGAGTAACACGGTTATAACACTGCAAAATCCCTGTACACTGATATGCGAAATAAAAACATTATTCCCTGGCTATATTGAACCGTCCGTATTTTTTGACTCTTCTCAAAGTTATTTCGACGTGAATGCTTTATCAAAAAATTTGGAAGTAGACACGTATGGTGCACACCACTTACATGTCGACGCATACACCAACGGCGCAGGCGTGACAGTGCCCGCCGCCGACTATTACTTCGATCTGGTTGACGTAAGCACCTTTGCCAACCACTCTGACGCTCTAGAGGGCTGGGGATATTATCCGAGGGAGGAGGGCGCGCCGGGAGCCTGCCCCGAGGCCCTGGCCACCTCATCCTGCAAGGCGCCTGACGGCGGGCACGTCCCCGCCTGGGCTCTGGAGGGAAGCCTTGCGCCCGCTGTTAACGCGGACGGCCACCTAGCCTTTGCCAAGAGCGCGGGTGACCTTGGCGGCTGGTATGTGCGTGAATACGAGTATTCCTTGGCAAACGCCGGAGAAGCGCTTACCAACGGAGCCCGTGCGTATATAGAGGCGCGTATAAAGATTGGGGCACCAAGCCCAGCCACAGGCGTTGCCTACGACGCGTCGGCGCCGGCAACCCTTCTGGACTCCATGGGCGACATACTGTCCATCAGGAACGGTCCCTACGTGGCCCGGTTGGCCCTGCTTAGGGACTCAGGCGGCCTCTGGCGCCTGGGCATGCGTGTCCACCCTGCCTACCCCGACCCCCAGCCCGGTAAAATCCCGTATCTTATATCGAGCTTTACCCTGCCGGACCTGGATTCGTTCCGTTCCGTCCGATTGGCCCGCCTGTACGATGGCTCGGGCAGCGCGTTGTGGCGTATCACCCTGCTAGAAGTCGCTCATGCAGACTTTGACACCGCGGAAACCCTGTTACCACGCGTATTCGCCTCCGAGCACGCCGGATACGCGTGCGCGTCGTTCGGCATGCTTGAGAATATCGGGCAATCCGGCACGCTTTTGCTGGATTACCTGCGTTATGCATTCTACGACGCCAAGTACGAGCCGGCGGCAGGCAACGCACTCAGCCTGGGCTTCCCGGACGTGTACCGGGGCACGGACCGGACGGACGGGCCGTTCTACCGCTCTGAACGCATTTCCCTTGACGGCCACGCCACTGACGAGCCGATATACGCGTCGGACACCGTCAACCTTCCGCTGGCCGCCACGGTTCGCAAGACAGCTTCAGGCTACAACGCTGGAATGGTGGTCAACGCCAAGCTCCGCTTCCTGGTTGCCGACTGGGACGACTCGTCCGCAGCTTCCATGGACGGCTTCAACCAGCTATCTACCTTCCCAGCGTACGACGGCTCGTCGCTCAAGCCGCTTGCCGGAATTTCCACGGCCGCCTTCAGCGTGGCAAGCGGCGCATCCGTGGACGCTACCGTGGCAGGCCCGGCGCTGTTACTGACCGTGGACAGGGCTCGACTGGCCCGCAGGCTCTTTGTGTTGGCCTATGTGGATTACCCGCTGGCGCCGCTCCCTGGTCTGTACGGCGGAGCGCCCAGCTCAGGCTATTTTAAGCTGGACGCGGCCGGGGACCGCGTGGACGACGCGCGTGGCGTGGTGCGGCAGTTCCTGCCCGATTTCTACGTGCGCCCCACCGAGTCCAACACCGGCGACCCGGGCACAAGCTCGTCGCTCAGTCCGGATATGGCTTTGGCCGTGTTCAGGGGCTCGTCGCCGCTCTCGCTTCCCGACCCCCGCGGCACGGCCGAGAGCACCTACCCCTGGGGCTTTGCCAAGGGCGACCCCGTGCCCTACGCCTACAGCCCTTCTGGCGTTGTGGACATACCGTCGTCAGATCCCGCAAAACCCATCAAGCTGACCGACTCTGGCTGGTCCGACTATTCCGCCACCGACCACTACTACAACCGCATGTGGATGCGCGTGTCCAACCGGGGCATCGTGCCGGGTCCCGCCCGGTCCCAGATGTTCTTCCTGGGCAGCGTGCTCCGCGCGGACTTCGATCCCTACGGCACGGACGCCCGCGACGACGCCTACGAGAGAATATGGGCAAACCAGGCGTGCACGGAGTACGTCCAGACCGTCTACCAGCTGTATGATCCCGGCGTGCAGGACAAGCCCGTGCTGGCTGACGCCATACCTGCCCTGTCCGGTGCGTCCACTCCGGGCGCCGCCAAGAATTACGCCCTGGCCGAATTCGTGTGGCACGTTCCCCATGACCAGGTCCCGCCGGACGCGTCTGATTCGCACGGATGCCGCGTCGCCTGCGTCAACCTCAGGGACAATGGATCACACCCTGAATTCACCAACGGTCTGGACACGTCCCTGGCGGTCAACACCGCGGACAGCGTGTGGTCCGCGGACCACGCAAACAACAACCTGGCCGTGCGCAACGCCAATATCGTGCAGGGACACGCTGCGGACGACGGCATCGTGTCGCAGAAAATGGTCATAGAGGACGACTCGCCGGTCAACTTCTCCCGCATGCCGAACGATTTCACGCTGGGCTTTTCCAAAGCCCACGCCCGCTGGGGACTTCTGGCCGACGCCCGCGACGCGGACGGCTTGGTGTTCATACTGAGACTGCCCCTGGCTATGTGCAAGGGCGTCAGCCTCAAGCATTGCGCCGAGCTTTTGCCAGACGGGCGCATCGTAGGGAATCCGGGCAAAATCCCTGGCAAACATGTATTCCTTCCGTTTGAAGGCACGCGCGTTCTGGACAGGAAACCCGCTGCCGCGTTCGGCGGCAAGCCCCTGCCCGGTCTTGAAGGCAAGCCCCAGCCCTGGGAACCGGCCGCGCGGCCTGCGTACCGTTTCTTCCTGTTCGTGGGGGGCGTCGAGGCAACGCTGGAAGGCCTGTCTGCCGTGCGCGCGGGCACGCGCCTTGCGCGGGCCAAGGCATCCGCGCTCCGCGTCTTCTACCTGGCGCTTCCGGGAACCAAACCCGGCCGCCGTACCGTAACACTGACGCAGACGGCAAACGGCAAGCCCGTGGGCGCCTACCGCACCGTAGTTGACATCCTTGCCCGCAAGAGCGTGGGTTTTGTGGCCGACCGCCGCACGGGCGCCATATACGACGCCAGGCAGAACCCGAACGTATTCGCGGCCGTGCCGCACGACGCCCTGGTCCCCTTCACGTCGCCGGATATGGCCGTGCAGGAGGGCTTCCGCCTTGCCCCCGCCGACGCCAGACGCTACTTCAGCGGGGAACTCGGCGGCGAGGTGGCCAACGGCCACCGCTCGGTCAAGCCGTCCGCCTTCACTGATGTCTTTGGCGGACGCCTGGGGGACAGCGCCGCCATCGTGGTGGGCAGGGTCGTGAACCTGGCGCGTCCCGATGCCGTGGCCAAGCTTCCCGTGGTACTGCGCATCGGAGGCGCTGACACAGCTGTCGAGACGTCCACCGACAGGAGGGGCTATTACGTGGCGCGCGTGCCGCTGGCCCTGTTCAAGTCGGCCGTATCCAAGGCCGGCAGCAAGGCCATCGTGCTGCGCGTGAGCCTGGCCGCCGACAAAAATGCCGCCGTGACCGCCGGTATCAGGCGGCCTGGCGGCATCCACTCGGCCATGCCGACCCTGGTGATCAAGCGCTGACGGTTGACGCGTCCTGTGCCTCAGGCTCTTTTTGAGAAGAGCGGGGGTACAGGTAGCGCTTGATTTTCTGCGTTGGCGTTTTCTCAAAAGGCTCGGTCTGGGCATACACCCTGGACAGGCGGGAAAAACCGGCCAGCCTGGCGTTAGTCTCCCTCCTCACGGCGTCCAGCACGCGGACCACGGCCTTCTCCGCGGATTTCTCCGCCGACAGGATGGCCGCGCCTATGACGGCTCCCCAGCGCGCGGCCGCCCTCTCAGCGCCCTTCATGCCGTCCACCACACAGGCGCCCAGCTCCTCGACCAGCTCGGGCTTGAGCATGATGAGGGCGGCCAGCCCGTCCTCCCCGCCGTACACCAGGGACTCGGCCACCCAGGGCGACGAATTGAGCACCGCTTCCACGTCCTCGGGATAGATATTCTCCCCCGTTGGACCAAGGATCATGGTCTTCAGCCTGCCCCGCAGGCGTATGCGCCCGCCCTCGTCGCGGCTGGCAAGGTCGCCCGTGCGGAAGTATCCGTTCTGGTCAAAGGCGTCCGCCGTGCGCGCCGGGTCCTTGTAGTATCCGGAAAACACCATAGGTCCCTTTACGCGGAGCTCGCCCACCTCGCGTCCGCCGTCTTCCTGTTTTGCGTCGGCTATGACGATATCGGCGCCGGGCAAGGCCGTACCGGTAAGCCGCGGTCCGGTTTTGCCCACGGCCGCCGCCACGATGATGGGCGCAGTCTCCGTGAGTCCGTAGCCTATGGCAAAGGGGAAGCGCGCCGACAGAAGGAAACGCTCCACTTCCGGATCCAAAGGCGCCCCTCCTATGCCAAAGAAGCGCAAGCGCCCTCCAAAGCTCCGCCTGAGCTTGGCTCCGGCCAGGCGCTCAAGCAGGCGTCGCGCCATGGGCGAGCGGTACAGAGTCAGTCGCTCAAGGCCCGGCTGCACGGCCGCGCGGTATATCTTCTCGATCACCAGCGGCACGGACAGCACGATGGTCGGCCTCACGGCCGCCAAAGCCGGCAGAAGCACGGAGCTGGACGGCGGCCTGTCCAGATAGCGAACGGAAGCTCCGCTCATCATCGGAATCAGGAAGCCTATGGTGTACTCGTAGGTGTGGGCCAGAGGCAGTATGGACAGGGCCACGTCGTCCGTGCGCAGGCTGATAACGGGACGACAGGCAAGGGCGTCGGACAGATAGTTGGCGTGGGTAAGCATCACGCCCTTGGGCGCGCCCGTGGTGCCGGACGTGTACACGATGGCCGCAAGGTCGCTCGGCCGTATCTCTGGCTGTATGAAGGCCACGCCACTGTCATCCGCGGTGGGCAGTCTGGACAGATCCTTGATGGCCAACACGTGGAGCCCGAGGCCAGCCAGCTTGCCCTCTTGCTTGGACGACGCGTACGCCACGGTCGCTCCCGAGTGCTCGGCGATGGCCCGTATCTGGTCGGCGGAGAAATCCGTGAGCACGGGCACGGCCACTGCTCCCGCCCTGGCCACCGCAAAGGACACGATGCCCCATTCCGGTCGGTTCTCAGACAATATCAATACCCGGTCGCCTGTGCGCACGTTCATGGCCATGAGCCGGGCGGCCGCCCGCCTGGACTGAAGCTCGAGTTCCTTGTAGGTGATTGTCGATCCGCCGGCCATGCCCAGGGCGGGCATATCGCAGTACAAAAGGGCCCCGCGGGCCGGAATATCGGCTATGGTGTCGCGCGTGTAGTCGTATGCCATAAATGAAAACCCTCCGCCATCCTTCGACAGCGGAGGGACCGTTTGGTTGCGCGCTTTGTTCCGCGCCGCCTCTGACGCCCTGATCTCAGCCTTCGTCCGCCCGGAGTATGCCTATGCGGCCTTCCTCCTCCAGGGCCTTGATGACGGCCACCACGCGGGCGCCCGCCTCGTCGCATTCGCGGACCCGCTTCCGTCCAAGGGTCTTGTATTCTGCCCGCAGCCCGTCCCGCGCGGCCGCCGGAAAGCGGGCAAACAGCCGCTCGCGTTCCCTGTCGTCCATGACCTTCATGGCCACCAGCAGGTCCTGCCTATCAGCCATGTTGAGCACGGCTTCCACGGATTCGTCGTCCAGTATGACGATATCCTCGAACACGAACATGTTGCGCTTGATGCTCTCGGCAAGCTCGGCGTTGGCGCTTTCCATGGTCCCGATGACCAGCTTCTCCGTGTCGCGAGGCACCAGGCTGAGTATACCCACGGCCTTGGACAGGCCCATGGAGCCCTGGCTGGCCCTGGACCGTTCTATGGCCGCCATCTTGACGCCGAGCACGCGGTCCACCTCGGCAACCACGTCCTGGGGGGCGCCATCGAACAGGGCCACCCGGCGTATGATGTCCGTCTGCGCCGCGTCCGGCAGGAAGGGCAACACGCGCGCGCCCGCCGCCTCGTCCAGATGGGACAACACCAGGGCGCACAGCTGGGCCCTCTCGTTGGCCAGGAACAGGGCCAAAGCCTTGGCATCCGCGCCGCCGAGTTCCTGGAAGGGGCGCCGGCGTTCCTGGGCGTCTGCCTGGCCGTAGAACACGCGGTCCGCCATGTCCTCCTGGCTGCCTTTAAGCTCGTCTATGCGCTTCCCCAGTCCGTCCACGGCCTCAGCCAGTCCGGACTTGAGCGACGACAGGGCATCCTTGATGCCAGCGGCCACCGCCGCCGGCGTGTCGTCGCCTTCGCCATTCGGCCGTTGCGCGTGGCTACCGTTGGCGCACGCCGTCCAGTCACCGCCGTCCTTCCGCGTACCCGGGCAGACCGCAACGACCCTGCCGCCCAGCCTGAGTACGGTTCTGCCCTGGTCCAGGGCGGGTAACGGGATGACCGTACCCCTCTTCAGGCGCGACAGCTCGCCCACGCTGATTTTTCCCGCGGGGCACACCAGCTCAGCAGGCAGGCGCGTGGCGCGCGCTGTCGCTTCCAGGGGACGATCTTCCTCGGGCACTCGGCGCGAGTACCAGTACTTGGCCGACAGCTTGGATATCAGCGGCTCAAGGAGCAGGAAGGGATACACCACGTCCAGGCGCCCTTCCGAGCCGCCCACCTTCAGCCTGAACGATGTGATGATGATCATTTCGTTCGGAGGCACTATCTGGCAAAAGCGCGGATTGGTCTCCAGAGTCACCAGCTCCGTTTCCAGGGCTCCGGCGAATTCCCAGGCGCTGGCCAGGGGATTCAGGAAGGCAGGCATGAGCCGTTCCATGCTGGCGCACTCTATGTCGGTAAGCTCGCGTTTCAACGCCTCGGGCAAAACCGCATCCTGCGAGCCGAAGGCTCGCTCCAGGATGGCGTCAGCCGCGTCCATGCTGATTCTCAGCACGGCCTGGCCCTTGAGAGGCCGCATGGTCGCCACTGCCAGCACGGTTGGAGCGCAGAGCGGAGCCGTGAACTCGTCGTAGGTCTCCTGGTCGACTGTATCCAGCTCCAGGGCCACCAGGGTACGCAGCTTTGCCGACAAGGCCGTCTCTGCCAGCTTTCCGAACGTCTCGGCCAGTATCTGCATGGTGCGGATCTGGTCTTTGGTGAATTTGTCAGGCCGGCGGAAATCGTACAGCTTGACGCGCTCCGGCAGGGGTTCCCTGCCCCGCGGCCCCACCATAAAGGGGGGCAAAACCGTACCTGGTCCCGCGCTCATAGCGAGCCCCTGTCCAGCTTGGTGACCCTGATGCCGAAATTTTCGTCAAGCACCACCACCTCTCCCCAGGCCACAGTTTGTCCCTCGGCCAGCAAGGCCACGGGCTCGCCGGCTATGGCGTCCAGCTTTACGATGGAGCCCTCGCCCACGGTGCCCAGGTCCCGTACGGACAAACACCGCTCCCCGAGCACCACCTGCAGTCTGACCATAGCGTCGTTCACGTTTCCCGTTTTCATCGTCCGGCCTCCTCTCCGTATACCTTGCTGACCACAAAGGACGTAACGCCCTTTCTCCTGGCCAGTCGGCCCTCGGCCAGCGTCACGCCGCCGGCTTCCAGCCACACGGTGCCTCCCTGTGCCGCCTTCATGCGCAGGCCAGACCCGGTCCTGGCTGAGTCGGCCTCGGCCGGGCTCAGCTCGGATCGCGCCAACACCACCACGGCGTCCAGCTGTACCCTGCCTGAGTCCACACGAGCGTCGCCCTTTTCCGCTTGTTCCTTCATTGTCGCCTCCAACGCGCCGCCCGTGGCTGGCATCTGGACGTGCCATAGTGATGCCTGGCTACCCTGGCGCCTATGCACAAACGTAAACCGGTTACGCGTTGGGGTCTTGCACTATCTTGCGTATTTGGCCTGCGAATCAGGCACTATCTTGCGGAGGATAAACGGAAATCCCGTGGGCTCATGCCCATGATGCGGAGGAAATAGCGGTTGAAAAACGACAAGTTGTTATAGCCCACGGCTTCCGATATCTCGATGATGGGCCTGGATGTTGCCTTGAGCAGGGCCGCCGCCCGTTTTACGCGCTGGCGGTTTATGTACTCGAATAGGGGGCACCCCGCCCTCTCCTTGAAGCGCCTGGAAAAATCCGAAGTGTTGCTGGCGCACTTGCCCACGAAAAATTCCAGGCTGAAATTGCGGCTGTAGTTCAGCTCTATGCAGCGCACAACATCGTCCAGCGACCACACGCCAGCCGGTTCGCGCCAGCGCATGCCCGACACCATCGCGCGCGCCCTGGCCGCCGTCACGGCGAATTCTATGGCAAGCGCCCCGGCCATGGTCCTGGCGCCTGGATCCGCAGATGCTGCTTCCTTGGCGGCCCGACCCGCCAACTCCGACAGCTTGTCGGCATCAGCCGCACCCAGGGTTTCCCAGAACTCCTTGTCCGAGAATGTATCCGCAAGCTCTTGATGCTGGCCGGCGGCCACTGTTCCGCCGCCGGGCCCTAAGCGGACCAGAACTTCCGTCTGGGCGGCTCGCGGTTCCGGCCGAACGCGCACGCGTCCGTCCGCGCCCACCGTTGCCCGATAGAGCTTGCTTCCTATGTCCAGTTCAAAGCCTGTTTCCATGCCGCAAGGGAGTATCGCCGCCTGGAGCAAAATGCGCAAGTTCGCTCTCCCCCCGCCGCTTGGGAGCGTGTATACTTGCCACATGAATTTCAACCCCGACTCGCGCGAATTCCCCTCGGCCCGCTCCGTGGTCTATGCCAGGAACGGCATGGTATGCACCGGCCAGCCGCTGGCTGCCCAGGCCGGCCTTGATGTCCTGAAACGCGGCGGCAACGCCGTGGACGCCGCGGTGGCCACGGCCGCCGCCCTGACCGTGCTGGAACCCACGGCCAACGGCATAGGCGGTGACGCCTTTGCCCTGGTATGGAAAGACGGCCGATTGTATGGCCTGAACGCGTCGGGCCCGGCGCCCAAGGCGCTATCCCTGGCCGCGCTGGCTCGCCAGGATCCTCCTCTCATAGCCAAGCACGGCTGGGAGCCCGTTACCGTTCCCGGAGCTCCGTCTGCATGGTCCGCCCTGTCGCGCCGTTTCGGAGCCCTGCCCTTTGCCGACCTCCTTGAGGCGGCCGTGCGCTACGCGCGCGATGGCTATCCGGTATCGCCGGTGTGCGCCCGGTACTGGGGCAAGGCCCACGCTGCGTATAGCGTCGCCCTCAAGGACGATGTGTTCAGGGAGTGGTTCCGCGTATTCGCTCCTGCCGGCCATGCCCCTCGCGCTGGCTCCCTGTGGAACAGCCCCGAGCACGCGGCCACCCTGGGCGAGCTGGCAGACACGGCCTGCGAGTCCTTCTACCGCGGCCGCCTGGCCGCTCTCGTTGACGCGCACTCCCGCGCTACCGGCGGCTTCCTGCGCGCCTCCGACCTGGCCGCCTTTCAGCCCGAGTGGGTGGAGCCGGTCGGCGTAGACTTCATGGGCCACCGGGTATGGGAAATACCGCCCAACGGGCAGGGACTCGTTGCCCTCATGGCCCTGGGCATGCTGGATACGGACGATCTTGCCGGCCTGCCGCCAGACCAGGCAGCCCACCTCCAGATTGAGGCCCTCAAGCTGGCCTTTGCCGACGCCGCCGCCTACGTTGCCGAACCGGGAGCCATGCCATACGGGGCTGATAGCCTTCTTGATCCAGGCTACCTTGCGGAACGACGCTCGCTGATCGGCCAGCGCGCGTTGGTCCCCGCGGCCGGTTCTCCTGACCGGGGCGGCACGGTATACCTGGCCACTGCGGACGCCAGCGGCTGCATGGTGTCGTACATACAGAGCAACTACATGGGCTTTGGCTCTGGCATCGTGGTGCCAGGCACGGGCATAGCCCTGCACAACCGCGGGCACAATTTTTCCACCCGCGCCGGGCACCCCAACATGCTTGAACCCGGCAAGCGTCCATACCACACCATCATTCCCGGTTTCCTCACCAAGGACGACGCGGCCGTTGGTCCCTTCGGCGTGATGGGCGGCTTTATGCAGCCGCAGGGCCACCTTCAGGTGCTTGTCCACGCCCTGAAACACGGCCGCAATCCACAAGAAGCCCTGGACGCCCCGCGCTTCCAGTGGACTCAAGGCCTGGCGGTGCAGGTAGAGGCCGACTATGACAGCTCGCTTGTTGAAGCCCTGCTTGCCCGCGGGCACGACATCACGGTGGAGAGGGATGCCGGGTCGTTCGGGCGCGGCCAGATCATATGGCGGGACGGCACCGGCGTGCTATGCGGCGCCACGGAAAAGCGCACCGACGGCTGCGTTGCCGCCTTCTAGCGGGGCTGGCGCTTTCTCAGTCGGAACCGATGGCCCTGTTCTTGCCCTGGCTCTTTGCCTGGTACAGGGCGGCGTCGGCCCTGGCCACCAGGGCTTCCATGCCTTCCGGTCGGCGGTATTCGGCCACGCCCGCGCTGATGGTAAGCGACGCTTCCGGCCCAAGGCGGCTATCCCTGACCGCGCTCACCACCTTTCCGGCCACGGACAGGGCGGCGGCGGCGACCGTGTTCGGAAGCAGCACTATGAATTCCTCGCCGCCCCAGCGTCCCAGTTCGTCGGTTACCCTGAGCGACTCCTTGAGTATCCTGGCCACCGCCCTGAGTACCACGTCGCCCTGGTTGTGTCCGTACTGGTCGTTGATGCGCTTGAAATCGTCTATGTCCAGCATGATGAGGGCAGTTGCTGTGCCATAACGGCGGCTGCGCCCAAGCTCGGTCTCGGTCAGCTCGATAAAGCGCCGCCGGTTGCTCAACCCTGTCAAGGCGTCCGTGGTGGACATAAGCTTGAGCTTGCGCCGTTCCCGGATCACTAGGTATAGAAGCACGGTCAGCACGGCATAGCCTATCGTGCCTATGGCCGAATACGATAGAAAGTCGCTTCTGAGCTGCCTGTACCCTTGATCCTGGTCGCACGTTACCAGGTACGCAACCTCGTCGCCATGCAAGTTCCGGATGGACTTGAACAAAACGCGGTAGTCATGGTGGTTCCATCGTATGACCACGCCAAAATCCCCGCCTGCCTCGAGCAGCCCCTGTATCCCTTCCCGCATGGAGTAAAACAGGCGTTCATCTTCCTGTCTATTCTTAATCGCGACATCAAACAGGTAGTCGTCTGAAAACCAGCTGGGCACGTAATTGCCCTGCTTCTCCTCAAAGACGGTCGCCTCCACCAAACTACGTTTGATGGCAAACAGGTACGCGCAATCCGACAGCCGCTCCAGTACCGATATGAACGAGCCCATGGAAAAAGACACCTCAACGGAGCCGCAATGTTCGTTCTCAAAAAACAGGGGATACACGAAACGGTAGCCGTTGAATATGCGCCCTTCCTCAAAGCCGGTCACGCGCCTTAGCTCCGAATTTGCGAGCCGCACGCTTTCTCGCACACCGCTCAGGTCATCGCCAAAGAAATCGGGGCTGTGCATCCTGAGGAAGCTGACGCTGTCAGGAAAATGAAAATGTAGCTGGCGGAAGTCAAAGCTCTCGAGCCGCTCGTACAAAGGCAGCATCAGCTCATAGAGCCGGTCCCGGTACGGGGCCCGGGCTTCAGGGTGCTCACGCCAGGCGCTTGATACCAATCCGAGCTGTTCTGGCCTGTTAACCGATACCTCAAACACGTAGCGGGAGAAGGTTTCCAGGCTTTTTACGGTGGCATCCAGGCGCGATGTAAGAAGCTCGATATGCTCGTCTATGTACGTTTGTTTTCTGGCCCTGTGGTCCAGTCCCGCGGCAAACATGACCAGGGAAAACATGAGAACGGCGGATGCCACGTAGAGCGCAGGAAAACGCCCCTTCGTTTTTCCGCCGGCCGCCTTCACGCGTCCGTACCCGGAGCGTAGCGCTCGATCAGGCGCTCGGCCACCATGTAAGCAACCGGGCATATGGTGGCGTTGCGGGCAAGGCGTCCGAGCGCTCGCTGGGCACCGCGTTCCGCGCAGTAGGGGTAGGCCTCGCAATCCTTGGGACGCACATCGTAGGCCTGGCAAGTATTGTCGTCGTTCAGAAAGGGACAGGGAAGGCTCTTCAGGACCCAGTTGCCGTCCTGGTCGCGCTCAAGGGTGTCGCGCACAAATGCGTCGCGCTGGAAACCAAGGGCTTTGGCCAGGCGTTTCAAGTCAGTCTCTGAGAATACCGGGCTTCTCTGCCTGCAGCAGTTGCCGCACTTGAGGCAATCGATTTCCTGAAAGGCCTCATCCTGGTACTGGGCTATAACATGGTCAAAATTCTTGATGTGAAACCGCGAAAGGTACCTCATCTGCCGCTGTATGAAATCGGCGCGTTCCTGAGCTCGTTTCAATATATCCTGATACTCTTTCTTCATGACTGCCATTGTATCCGGCCTTTCGTGCGTATACGCGAGGAATCCGTGGCATGCTCCACCGTGCTACAGTTGATCGGGCGGGCTGCTTTTCTGGAACACAGCCACCTCTGAACCGGCCGCGTCATTGAAAATCAGGCGGTCTCCCTCAAGACGAAAGCTCGCTGTTTTTTTCAGCGCGTCCAGAAAAGCCCACTCGTATACCAGATTGTCGCAGGCCATCTTGGTGGCGTACAGCTGGTCTACGACGATACGGCCATCATCCTGGATAGCCACCCGAGCCCCATACTGGTTGCAGCCGGAATAGCCGGCCATGCCGGTACCATCCGTGGTGAACATAAGGGTGAGCGGCGAGCCGTCCGTTCCGGCCGCGGCCGCTTGGCCGCCAAGGCTATCGAGCACCCACCAGGTGCCCGCCAAGGCGTCTATCCCGCCCGAAGGCAGGCTGGCGCAGCCTCCCGCGCACACGGCCGCGCAGATCGCAACCACGACAAGCAGTGGAACCTTCATGCTTTCAGTATAGTGCCATGCACTTTGAAGGCAAGTGCCTTGGGCGCAAAGTTCGGGGAGCCCCATAAAGCCGTGCGGCCATCAGGGACTCCCCGCTTTTCAATAGAATTCACTTCCGAGGCTCTTTCAGAAGTCGGACGAGTTTTGAAAGAGCTACATATTGAGACATGATTTGCGTGGCGGTCGCGATATATGCAAACAACCGCGAGCAATCGCAAAGCCAATTTCAGAAGTAAGAGACTTCTGAAATTGGCTTGGCCATCTATGTCTTTTTTGCATGGTAGCTTTGAAAACTGTAGTTTCTATAGCTTCTTTATGGGAACCCTGCGTTTTCTTCCGAAAACGCAGGGGGTCCTTATTTGAATATCAGGCCGCTTTCCACCGCGGCCAGCTTTGCGGCCAACTCCTCGTCGCTCGGCGAGCCGGTCACGCCAACGTAGATGGTAAAGCCCGCTCCGCTGTCCGCGTTGAACGACGGGTGCAGGCCGCCGATGTCGCGTCTTCCGTCATTGGCGATGGGAATACGGTCGTACGGCGCGCTGGCGTTGGCAATGGATTCCCAGTCGCGCAGTTGGGCTTTGTCAGCGTCCGCGGCGGGTTTCATGTGGAGGTAGGAGACGAAGTATGCCTTGTCGTCGGCCTGCGAATACTCCACCTTGCGGAGCTTCCAGCCCAGCTCCCCGTTTTTCCCCACGGTAAACCAGTACGGCAACCCTAGGAAATTGTCATCCTCAACGGTAAACGCGTCGGCCCCAAGCTTGAGGCTCACGGCCGAGGAGTCCACACTGACGCCTGTGTCGTCGTAGGACACCGTCATGCCTTCCATGTCGCCGTAGAGTTTCTGGCCGGAAGCCAGGTACCCTACCCAGTTCTCGAGGGTTGCCGAATACGGCACGTAGCACAGGTCGGCCACGCGCTTCATGTCGTAGCTCAGCCAGTCATACGAGTTGCCGTCTTCCAGGCTGAAGATGCAGGCAGCCCCTGCCGGCGTTGGCGTCCACATCAGCATGGCCAGGCTGTAGCCAAAGTCGATGGTCCATGTAACCAGGTTCCACTCGCGGCCGTACGCGTCAACGTGGCGCTCCGTCATGAGCGGCTTCCCGAAAGACAGCATGCGTATCTTCTCGCCGCCCATGTTGCGGTGGTACGCAAGTCCGGCCAGGAGCGTGTCCATGATGCGCTGATTGGAACTCATCACGCCGTCCTTGCCCCAGCCTTCCGCCGGCACGCGCAGGTCGATGAAGTTGAAGCCGCTGACGTTGGCAACGCTGAGGCTGGCTCCGCCGTACAGGTTGGCGTTTTCCTTTTCAAGCTCCGATATTCGCCATTCCCCGTCGCTGTCGCGGCGGAACACCACCTGGATGCCTGGTGACGACGTCGAGTTTCGGAGCGACCCAGCGGATCCCGCGCCCGCGGGGAACAGGCCGCCATGGCTCTTGAAGAACGCTTCCATGCTCTGCCGATAGACGGTCTCGTACCGCGAGCGCGCTTCTTCCTTGATATCGGCTAGTTTGGCCGGAAGCGGTATGGTCGTGTCAAAATAGGCCACGGGGCCCTTGGCTTCTGGCATCAAGAGGAAGCCATACTGCATTCTCTGCTCTATGACGCCAGCGTCGGACTCGAGCTGGACCAGGGACATGGGCAGGGAATACGCAAAGGTATTGTCCTTCATGTCGATGATGCCTATCACGTTGAATTTCTCGTCCAACAGGGGGCCGCCGCTCGAGCCCTTGTCGTTGGGCGGCGAGGATTTTATATACACCCAGCGTCCGTCCCGCTCCTCCTTGAACTCCTCAAGGATGGTGCCGGGAACGGCCACAATGCCCTGACCGTAGATGTTGCCTACCTGGTACACCTTCTGGCCCCGGGAGTAGTTCTGATCGATGGTCAGCGTGGCGGGGGCCGTGAAACCTTCCACCGTGAACACGGCGTAGTCCTTGGCCGTGTCGAAGGCTACCACGTTGTCCACGCGGTATACGCCGCCTTGCGCGTCGCGGATATAGTACTCGTTGCTTACCCATGAGTAGTCGCCCGGGGAGAGCACATGGGCAGCCGTCACGAAACGGTCCGGAGCCACGGCAAAGGCCGTACCGATAGAAAAGAACGTGTCGTTCCGCTCGTTGTACGGCAATGACGACCAGGGAAGGTCGCGCTCATACGCAATGTCCGCGCGCTCTATCCTGGGGATCACCACCTCAAAACACGATTTGCTTATCAGGTCTTGAAGCTGGGCAACGCCCGGTGGGGAACTGACGCAGGATGACAGAGCAAGCGCGGCCAGCACCAAGAGCGCCGGCAAGCTGAGTTTTGAATACGCTTTGTACATGAGCAACTCCAGAAAAACGGTGTGCCCTATTCTACCGCGGGCTCGGGAAAAAATCCAAGTCCCACCTGCCGCAAGCGGCAGGCATTCTTCCTTGTCCGCGTTCCTTCAGCACGGGGGCCCCGAAAGGCGGGCAAGAAGCCCTCCCAGGGTGGCCATGAGCGACGCGTATTCATCTCTGCCGCGCAGGACGCAGGAAGCAAGGGCGCCCGGTACCGACGCCGCCCGCTTTTTCAGGGCTGTCCCGCGTTCAGTCAAGGATACGCAGACCTCCCGCTCGTCGTCCGCACGGCGCTTGCGCTCGACAAAACCGGCTGCTTCCATGCGCTTGAGCAGGGGCGACACCGTGCCCGTGTCCAAATCCAGGAGCTCGCACAGTCGCCCCACGCTCAGCTGACCGTGCTCCCACAGGGCCAGCATGGCCAGGTATTGGGGATATGTCAGCCCCAAGGCGGCCAGCAGGGGTTTGTAACGGGCTACGATAGCCCTGTCCAGCCTGTGAACCAGAAAACAGAGCTGGTTGGACAGAAGCAGGGAATCGTCGCTCACGCTTTTAGTTCCCTCAGGATATCCGCCTCCAAATTCTCAGGGCTAACGCTGGGGGAAAAACGCTTGACGCGCTTGCCGTCCTTTGAGACCAGGAACTTGGTAAAATTCCATTTGACAGAATTTCCGATAAGCCCGGGCGCCTTGTGCCTGAGAAAGGCAAAAACCGGATGGGCTTTGGACCCGTTCACGTTGGTTTTTTCCATTAGTTGG
Organism: Spirochaetales bacterium; assembly: GCA_016928955.1. Lineage (GTDB taxonomy): Bacteria > Spirochaetota > Spirochaetia > Treponematales > UBA12059 > JAFGJV01. The sequence goes on along the minus strand of JAFGJV010000004.1, from coordinate 34,299 downwards.
AACGTGACCCCGTAGTTTTTTTGGCAAAAAGCCTGGATTTCCGCGGCGTTGCCTGGTTCCTGGTGCGCGAACTGGTCACAGGGGAACCCGAGCACCACCAGGCCCTTTTCATGATAGCGTTTGTGCAAGGCCTCCAGACCAGCGTATTGCGGGGTGAATCCGCACTTGCTGGCCGTGTTCACCACAAGAACGACTTTTCCCTGGTAGTGGCTCATAACCACCTCTCTGCCCGAACTGGTCTTGGCCTTGAGCGAATAAAAATCCTGATCCATTGTATAGCCCCCTATTATATTGCGCACTATATATACTCCATAAAAACATGATCCGTCAAGCTCCATAAAAAATCCCAGCCTTTGGGGCTGGGATTCGTATGGCAGCTGTTTTTAGCTGGCATGGCGCTATGGGTACACCACCTTGATTGATCCTTCAGCCGCGGAACCCTCAGGCGCCACCCCTTGGTCGTGCATGGCCAAGACCAACCCTCCAGCAGCTTCCAAAGCCCGTAGCCGCTCTGCCAAAGCCAGCTTTGCGGGTGGGAAAGACGAACTGGGTTGTTCCCATTCGTGCCTGAAGTAGAACTCGTCGCCAGTTATGGTGGCCGGCGTGCCTGCCAAGTCGAGATGCACGACGCAGGAGCCACGGGTATGGGTACCCACAAGCTCCATGGCTATGCCGGGGAGTATCTGGCCGTCCGTCCGCACCTGGTTGACTCGCGGGTACTCGGCCAAATACGCGGCCAGGGTCTTGGAAAAGGGAGCCTTCATGAAGGACGCGTACGCATCTTCGTGTATCCAGATGGTCGCGTTTGGAAACGACGACGCCAGCCCCAGGTGGTCAAAGTGGGCGTGGGTGATGACTATGTCCGTCACATCCGCCGGGATTATCCCGTCCCTGTCGAGCATGACCAAGGGCGACACCATCTCTACCTTGAAAGCCCGAGCCCTGTCCTCATCCAGGAAACCGCAGTCAATGAGGATGGTCTTGCCGTCCTTACGGAGTGAATAGAACAGCCAGTGCATGTCCGGGGACACGCCGTAGCGGTAGGCCGTGAGCCTTGGTCGCTCTGGCTGCGGCTCAGCGGCCGCCCCCTTTGAAGGGACGGCCGGTTTTGCGCAAGCCGTAGCGGCCAGAAGCACCAGGGCAAGGACCGATCCGAGCCGGAGCGATCCGCTCATCAGGCCTTTGCCTTCCGGAGAGACCGCGCTATGAAGTACACAAAGAACACAAGGGCGGCTATGTAGGCTATGGTCCCAACCTCAAAACTCTTGGAGTAGCCCCAGCTGACGTTGATGAAGATGGCGCCAACCGATCCGAGCGTGGACGCAAGCCCGTTGACGCCGAACAGGAGACTGGCAAAATCCGGGGACGTTTTTTCCTTGATGGCCTCGAGCGCGTTCGGGAAGGGCATGCCCATAAGGAAGGCCAGCGGCGCTATGATGCCGCCCGCGGCCCACAGCCTGGACGCTCCCCGCAGGTGGGCGAGCGACGAGAACCACACGTCCAGCTTTGCCCCGTACAGGGCCAGGAGCACCGGTATGAGCAGCACCACGAAGGGCAGTATCCTGCGCGGCAGAAAGCCGCTGGCAAAGCTTCCGAGCCCGCTGAATAGGAGCATGCCGCCGAGTACTACGATCAGCGACCGTGTTGGGTCCCCGACAAAGAGCTGGAACTTCTGCATGAGAACTATTTCTATCAGCATGAAAGCGAAGCCAGAAATGGCGGCAAAGGCAACGGGCGGCCACAGCGATATGGAGTAGCTCTTGACGCTGCGGAGGAGAATGACCAGGAGGGGAACGGCCAAGAGGAGGACAAGCGGCAGGATGCCCATGAAAATATCTATGACCTCGGTCTTCTTGGCGTACACGTTGAACGGGAAGGGGGTATCGTCACGCACCGGTGACAAATCCAGGTCCAGGGAATAACCGGCCCTGTCCATGATGCCTTCCATGCGGTAACGCTCGGCAACCGACAGCTTGGACGCGTTCAGGTAGTAGTAGCCGCCGGAGTACACGTACTTGGACAAGACAAAATCCGCGTCGCGGCTGTCCGACACGGTTGCCAGGACCTTTTTGGCCAGCTCCGTGGAGCGGATCCTGGTGGGCAGTTCCCGCATGGCCGTCACGTCCTCACCGCGGATGAAGGCGTCCACGCTGGTCTTGGCCGGCGAGTACGGATCGTAGACGATCCCGACTCCCGTGTAGTAGCCGGTGGCCTTGACCTGGGCGTAATAGTCGTTGAAATCCCTCACCTCTTCCTTGGTGAACGGCGTCTTGCGGGCCAACACCGTGCGGAAAGCGTCGCCGCCCCAGAAATCCCACTTGGAAATGTATATGCAGAGCTCGGGGTTTTCCTGGCCGGCCTCACGGATAGCCGCCTTCAGGGTGTTCAGCATCTTGAGGAAGGCCAATTCGGAGCGGCGGCCGATCAGTATTTCCTCGTAGTTGAGGTAACCGCGGTCCGTGAGCTTGTCGAACATCATGAGCGTGGCCTCCACCGAGTGGAAGTGCTCCGGGCCGAGCGTGGCAACCACGCCGTGGTCCTGATGGATGTTCATGAGCGTTATCATGTCGTAGCGCTCGTCGCTGGTCTCCAGGTACGAGCGGGCCTCGGCGCGCGCCGCTTCCACGTCCTTGTACGGGTCGTTGGAATGAACCTGGTACACGCCCCCGTCGGTCATGCTGTCCCATATGATGGGATTGAGCTCCACGCCGTATACCTTGGCGCCCGGCTTGCGCCTGGCCGACTTGACGATGCCGTCCGCGGACAGGCCCACGATGAATATCTTGGGATTCTCCATGTGCGGCACGCGCGGGTCGAGGTAGCTGCCGTTGTAGGAGTCCATGTTGTCCAGGAGGGTGCCGTTAATGCCCATGTTGTAGTTGACGCCGTTCCGCGTGTACTGGACGCGTCCGAGCGTGGAATCCAGGTCAACCACGATGCGCTCGTTGTTGTTGAACGACTTTTGGGCGTCGGAATAATAGCCGTTGCGCCTCATGTCCAGGGCAAGATCCAGGTAGGTGAAATGCCCCAGGTCACCAAGGAGGAGCCGGGCGCGTTCCCGGTCCCAGCGGTCGTCGCTGAGGACGTATTCGTCGCCCTCGAGCGAGTATGCCGCGGTGATAAAGCCCAGGTCGTAGGAGCGTGGGAAAGCGTAGCTATAGCGGCGCGACGACGCCGGCAGGATTTCGAATTCGAACACGTCCTTGGGTATGGACCGGACGTCGGCCACGTAGTCGCTGTAGTCGAAGAAACCGAGCCACTCCATGCCGAAACGTCCCGTAAAGCCCAGCACTCCAAGGAAGTGCCTGGCCCGGTCAAGGTCGTATTCGTCCGAGGAGAATTGGTACAGGCCGGCCTCGGTGTCCAGGGTGTACACGCGCTTTAAAAAGTCGCTCGTAAAGTTGACGCTGGCCCTCTCACCGGCGACCGGCTGCATTTCCGAAACGATCTTGGTCTCGAAAACGTCCTTGGCTATGCGCTCGGGATAGGACACGTTGTTGGTCAGGAAGCCGTAGAACTGCAGTCCAGCCACAAAGATTAGGACTGCGGCCGCAACCTTGCCTATGACGTTGCGTATCCGCAGGGAGAAGAGGAACAGGATGGCGATGGGCACCAGCATGAACGCGAACAGGGTGCCTTCGCTCTTGAGGACCGGTACCAGGAAAATGGGGCATATGGCGCCCAGGCCGGAGGCCACCAGGTTGGCGAAGTACGCCAGCGTGGACTTGGCCTGCGTGAATATCACCGACACGATCAGCGACGCGGCCACGTAGGGCAGAACCATGTAGATGGGAAAGCCCATGGCCCCGAAATTGACGATGCCCAGATAGGACAGGGCCAGGGACACGAACAGCAGGGCCGATGCCACGGCCATGGTCAGGAAGGGCCTGGCCTTGCCGAGGGCAAAGGCCAGGAAGCCGCCTATGGCTATGCCTATCATGGCTATGGATATGACCGACGTGGCCTTCACGTAGTTGGCCACGAAGAACAGCATGTTGAACTGCACGCCCTCAACGGCCATCACCAGGGCCGACACCAGGGCCATGGCGAGCACCAGAATGAGCGTCCGCGGCGGCATCAGCCAGGACGGACTCAGGAATTCGTTGGCTTTCCTGGCGCCTGACCAGAAAGTCCGCACGGCCTTACCTACGGCCGAGAACGCCGGCCGCGTAAAGGACGCCACAGCGCCCGCGGTTTTCCTGAAAAACGTGGTCACGGTTCCCAAGACCCCGCCCACAAAGGATCGCACCGCGTCCAGGGGCTTTGCGAGCCATGCAGGCATCCTCCGTTTTCCGCGCCTGGGCGCCTGGTTGACCGGCGATGATCCGCCGCTGTCGTTTTCCGATTGTAAAGCCATGGTCATCCTCCAGAGCGTCCTTGCTATGCTTGACGGTTGCGTGTTTTGGCGGTTTCCCCCGCGTCGGACGGGCCGGCGGAAGATCGCCATATTATAGGGAGAAAGCGGACGAATGGCAAGGATGAGTCCGGGGGCGGCACGGATGGCTTGCGTTGGTACTCACGTATACTACACTTAACTGAGACCCCCCATACCGGCGGCCCTCTAGGTATGCGTTGTACGCCGTTTTGGACACGCGCGCCGGGGACTGAAAGCCGGGCGGGGAACGCCATCGTTTCACTTTTGTCGGGAGGCAGGGCATGAAAGACGCTGACGTTGTGGCGGCCATCAAGGCGGCCATGAAAGGCGAGATGGATTCCGTCACCGTGTACGAGGACGCGGCAAAAGCGTCCGAAGGCGAGGTCCGAGGCTTTTTTGAGGAACGGGCCGCCCAGGAACGCTCGCATTTCAACTACCTGCTCGGCTATTACCGCACCCGCACGGTCAACCTAACGCCCGAACGCAGCGTGGAAGCCGAGCTCAAAGGCGACGGCTGGCGTTCGGCCATCACCAGCAGGGAATTCCTGGCCCAGGTGGCAGCCTCCAGGCATCTGACGGCGGCCATAGCGTCGGCCATCCACCTGGAAGCCGACTCCATACGGCTGTACCGCGACTGGTCGGCTCGCAGCGAGAACCCCGAGCTCAGGGAACTCCTCAAAACCCTTGTTGAATGGGAAGAGCGACACTACGCCGATCTGCTGGTCATCCAGGAGGAGCTGGAGCGACACTGGTTCGACATAAACCAGTTCGAGCCGTTCTAACCGGAAGCCAGGCAGGCCCTCACTCGCCTCTATACGCTGCGTCCCTCAGCTGGAGCGTGTATCCCTGGTCCGCGTACATGGTCAGGCTCAGGTCGGCGCTGGACGCGTCGATCGACGACACGTAGGCCAGGGCCACCAGGGTGCCGCCTCCCGACTCGTTGGCGCGGAAAATGAAAACAGGGTCGCCCGCTTTGGCCGACGCGAGCCCGGAAAGGTCTATGACTATCCGCTGCCCGTCTATGACGGACACGCTGCCCAGAAAGCGGGATGGCTGGGGACTCTGGGCGCCCAGGGCCGCCTGCCTCAGGGCCACGGCCAATTGTTCGGACAGCCGGGCATTTTCCAGCCGCAGGCGCCCGGCCAAAGCCTCGGCCTGTTCAGCCTCTCGCCTGGCCGTATCCAAGGCGTCCGAGGTTCCTTCGGTCTCTGAGGCCGCACCACTAGCGGCGCGTTCCTGCCTCAAGGCGTCAAGCTCGGCCTGCAAGGCTGCCAGCCGGTCGTTCAGCTCGCGCCGCTGGTCGCGTTCGCCCTGCAGATCGGTGAGAATTTCGTCGTCACCAAAATTCAAGGATGCCACCCGGGCAGCTTCATCTTCCAGGTTGTCCACCAATCCGGTCAGCGAGTCGGCTATGCTCATCACCGCGTCCGAACTGGCCGAATCAACGCGCACCAGCTGGCCGGCGCTCCGGTCAAGCTCGGCCGCCACAGCCCTGGCTCCCTCGTAGTCCGACTCACCCAGCCTGAGGGCTGCCTGGTCAAGGGCTGACCCGACCAGGCCCAAAAACAGTTGTCTGAAGTTGGCTTCCCTGACCAGGGCTTCAAGCACGATATCTTCCTCCGACTTTGCGGTCGGTTCGGCGCTGTAGACCTCCCCAGGTATCGGCTTGCGATCGTCGCTCAAAACGCTCCTGGCAAAAGCCTCGCGTTTCTCTTCCCTGGCCTGGAACTTGGCTATCAGCTGGTCCCGCTTGCCTATTTCCAGGTCTGTTCTTTCCTTGAGCGCTTCTATGAGGAGGCCCTCGGTTCGGAATAGGTCGGTAGGGTTCAAAAGGTAGCTTTCCTCACGTACCTGGTTGAAACGGTAGGCCGCGAACACTCCCAAAAAGGCCAAAAGGAGCGTGACCGAAGCCAGGACAAGCGGCTTCGCCAGTCCGCCGCTGGGCAGGTCGCGCTCGGATGCGCCTGGCAGTCTGTTGTCTTCCAGCTCGGTCTTGAGCTTGGACTGGAGCCTGCTCTGGATCCGTTCCTTGAGGAGCTGAGCGTTGAATTCGTCCGCGGCGCCGCCGGCCGCGTCGCGCTTGTCGCTTGTATCCATGACTCTATGACCACTATACTGCATTCTGCTGGGTTCGAACAGGAAGGTTGTGCGAGGCGCGATGAAAACCACGATACGGATGAAGGTCGTAATCACGATACTGCCGGCGCTCGTGGCGGCGCTGTCCATTCTTGGCAGCACCGCCCTGATCATGTCCCGCTCGGGCATGATCAGGCTGGCCATGCGCTCGCTCTCCTTCAAGTCGGAGACCCTCCTCCAGTTCGGCGAGTCGCAATGGAACCTTCTCCGCAATCAAAACCTGGAAGGCGATCCGGTTTTTGTCCAGGCGGCGAGGGATTCCCTGGCCACGTACGCCCGGTCGCTGCTCAGGGACGAGTCCGAGTGGACGGCCGCCCTGAACCTTGACGGCTCGCTGGGCTTTTCGGAAAGCCTGGGCCCCTTGCCTTTGGCCGTTCCCCCTGACCTTCTGGAGCTCATGCGCTCGGGCATCACGGGCCCGATACGATTCGGGTCCGGCAAGGACGCATGCCTTGGTCAGGCCTTCTACCTGGAGCCCTACGCTTGGTACGTTGTGGTGTCCGACCGGGAAACGGCCGTGCTCAAGGAAACCAGCGGACTCACGTCGGCCATCACGTGGGCCACATCCGCATCCGTGGTTGTTGCCTTCATACTGCTGGTCATTCTGTCAGCGTCCATCTCCAGGCCGCTCACGCGGGTGACCGCGGCCATGTCCGCTGTGCTCAGGACCAGCGATTTCAGCGGGTCGCTCAAGCCGGAGAACAACGACGAGATCGGGGAGCTCACCATCTATTTCAACGCCCTGTGCTCGGAGATAGACCGGTCCTACCGCCGTATCGGCACCATAGCCCTGCGCGAGGTCGAGGCGCAAACCCAGGTGGTCGAGCGGGACCTTGAGGCTCTGGCCGCCCTGGGCAAGGTGGCCGAATACCGGGACGAGGACACCAGCAAACACACCCTGCGGGTGGGCATGTACGCGCGCGTCGTGGCTGCGCACTTCATTGACGACGAGGAACGCCTGTCCATCCTGGCCAACGCGGCTCCCATGCACGACCTTGGGAAAATCGGCATACCGGATTCCATACTGCTGAAACCCGGCAAGCTCACGCCCGAGGAATTCGAGTTCATGAAGACGCACACCGTGATCGGCCACTCCATACTCAAGGAATTCAAGAATCCCTTCCTTGCCATGGGAGCGACCATATCCCTGACACATCACGAGCGCTGGGACGGCGCCGGGTATCCCCGGGGCCTGCGCGGCCAGGACATTCCCCTCTGCGGCCGTATCCTGGCCCTTCTGGACGTGTTCGACGCGCTTGTATCCGAGCGTCCCTACAAGTCGGCCTGGGAGCCGGATAAGGCCATCGAGCTGATTGCAGGAGAGCGCGGCAAGCATTTTGACCCGGCGGTAGTGGACGCGTTCATGTCCGAACGAAGCACCATACTGGGCATACTGGCCAACAATCAGTGAGAATCCAGCGTTTCCTGGATGTATTCCCGGTGCCGCTCTATATCCTCGCGGCTTAGGCCGGGGCCCCTAAAGGTGAGCAAATCCAGCAGCTCCAGGGCAGCCAGCGGGTCGCCCTGGGCCATGCGGCAATCCGACAAAGCCTTGACCGCCCGGTCATACAGCTCGATCAGGGGATAGCGTTCCAGGACCAGCTCAAAGCGCAGAGCCGCCTGGCCAGTATCGCCGAACACAAGGAGCAGCATACCAAGGTCAAAATGCGCCTTTGCGGCCTGTTCGCTATCCGGGTAGCGGAGCGCGAATTCGTCCACACGCAGCATCGACGACCCAAGGTTTCCGCCCGCCAGCTCGGCCCGCACGGCATCATAGTCATCCATCATCGAACGAAGCGCGCTTGACGATGACACGCTCGACTGGTCCCAGCCGGCAACAAACCTGGCCCGTTCGGCCTCAAGGGCCACATCCCAGGCCATAAGGCCGGCTCCCATGGCCAGGGCCGCTACCAGCTCGGGCGATATCAGGTCCAGCGAGTCCCGCGGCATGGCCGCCTCCCGGGCGCAGAGCACCACGGACAAGCCCAATACCACGGGCAGGGCAAAGCGCACGCCGTCCAAGGTGCTTTGCTTGGGAAACACGGGACGCACGTCAAGGCCGTCCGGACTGGGCTGCAGCTCTATGGCGCCGGCCGAGAAGCTGACCGCGCCTGCGGGGTCGTCCAGGGGAATGCCCGCGACGCGGACCTGACCTTGACCCGGGAAACTCACGTCCACCACGCGCCGGGCAAGGAGTGCCCTGGCTTGGGCCGCGTCCGGCGTGACCAGGTCGAGCTCAGTGTCGTACCAGCCATCTTTCCTAAAGCCGAGGACATGGGGACCAGCCGAAAGATCGCGCACAAGGAGCGGGGTCCGTCCTTCCAGCTTCTGCCCGTCCAGCCATACTTCGGCGCCCAGGGGCTCGCTGGTCACAAACAGCACCTGCGCCACGTTCGGTCCCTCCTGGGCCAGGGCCGATATGCCTGCGCCCAGCGCGAGGGCGAGCGCGATTCGTCTCAGAAGCATAGTCCGAACCTTTGGATGAGAGCGACCAGGACGGGAACGGTCTTGTCTATCGGAAGAACCACCTGGGCGTCCATGCCCACCACCATGCTTTTTCCTTGGTACAGCATGAAGCGCAGCCCTCCCGCCATGTACGGCCGTGACAGCCATTCGTCCGAACCCAGAAGGGACACGTATCTCAGGTACCACCCGGCACGGACAAAGGGACCGAGTCCCGCCCAGGCCGTTTCCGCATCCAGTACGGGCATGAGCCAGTTCACGTCCAAGCCACCTGTCGCCATGAACGAGTAGCCGAACAGCGGGTCAAGCGGCCTGAAACCCGCCGCGTCCGCCCAGAGCCCAAGCCCAAACCGCCCCTGGGGTCCGGGACGCCAATCATACCACAGGCCGGCGAGCGCCGCGAAGGAATACGGATCCTCCCGGTCAAACGGAACGCTTAAAAAGCCCAGTTCGGCCCCGATAGCGTGGGTCCGGGGCGGGATGTCCTGAGCAAAGGACGATAAACCTGGGGCGGCTATGAGTAGTGCAAGCAATGACGCGCGGATCACCCGTTCAGTCATACACAACATCCTCTGGAGTACCAAGCGACACAGATGTACCTTCCAGGGATTTGTACTCGGCGAACATCCAGGCGCTCGAACGCGCTATCCTGGAAAGACGTATTTCGTCCAGATCCGCTTCCAGCTTTGCGGGCGGGGGGCTGGAATTGCCGAGCACCCAGGTCTGCTCCGTCCATGCTTCCTGGGTGCCGGATCCAGTAGCGGGGAAGGAGCCTCGCTGACTGTCCCCTCCCCAAAAAACCACCTGACTCTGATCCCAGCTTATTGAAGCATATGTCCACGTGGTAAGATCCCATAACGTCGGCCCATTAACCTCGAGGGTACCCCCGGAGAAGTCAATCGACAAAAACGGAGCACGTCCATTCTTGATCCCAAGGATAAAATTGTCTCTGGACAACAGGTATCTGTCGGAAGAAGTCGAGCTTCGGTCGCGAATGACAAAATCCAGCTGAAATGTCCCAATATCGTTCAAGGCACCCGTGGCGTTCACCGCTATGCCGCATTCGGAATCCCCGGTATAGCTAAATGCTCTCCCTATTGCCCCTTCTATAAGCTCCGGCGGCGTAAGCGTGCCATCGTTTGAAAAGCCGTGGTGCCTGCCCGTGCTGTCGCGATAGCGGAGGCTGCCGTCAACGGTGTCCACTATGCCGTGCCACACGGCTTCATAGCCGTTGGACCACACGGCTTCCGGATTGGACCTGTCCAGCGGGTAGTCGGCGCCGTAGTACAGCCATATTCGGGTGCTTGAAGGGTTGGCGGGAAGCACCGGCAACTTTACCCAGAATACGGATGTCTGTCCCGGTCGCCAGGACTCGAGCTCCCAGTCCAGGAGCGTAAGGCCATCCTCGGTCCTGAACTCGATGTCCAGTCCGTTCGGCGCACATTGGTCGTAAGGAAAATCGGCGGGAAGGCGCACCAGGACGGGGAAATTGTTCAGTTCGTCGGCCTGGCCAAAAGGACCTATGTCCACGGACATGCGCTTGGTGGGCAGGCGAGCCTCGGCTAGCATGGCTTCCATGGCCGACAGCCTGTCCCAGGCTCCAACATCCGTGCATGAGCCGAGCGCCAGCACAAACAATGTGCTTGCCAGGAGGCTGGTTACCGTGCCCGAGAGCGTCCGTCCTTGTTCCAACCCATGTCCTCCCGCCCTGCTGAACATTACCGGCGACACAATATCTGCATTTTCTCCAGTTTACCCATTGTCGCTAATATAAGTATAGCACGTGACTGGAGTCAGCGGAAACATGGTTGTTAAAGTTCGTCAAGGGAGAACGTAACGCGCCAGGTGGTGCCACCCTCTCTGGACAGCTTCCAGTCCGCCCCCAGCTGTGAGCACAGGGAAACAATCAACTGCATGCCCAACGAATCCGATGTGGCTGGGTCCACCGCAGGCGGTAGGCCTTTTCCGTTGTCCCCCGCCTGCAAAGTAAGGCGGCCGTTCTCCAGCCAGGCACCCACACGGAGCTGGGGATTGGGATGGAACTCGTCAAAGGCGTATTTGAGCGAATTGGTGAGCATTTCATTCAGCATGAGTCCGCAGGGTATGGCCTGGTCTATGGTGAGAGGCACTTTCTGCACGTCCAGCAGCAATTCCGGAACGGCGCCTACCGGGGCCGTTGACAGGAGCCATTGGGCTATATTGCCAGCGAATTCGTTCAGATAGACATGAGAGAGGTCGTTAGACTGGTACAACAGCTCGTGGATGGACGACATGACCTGGATTCTGTCCACGGAATCAGAGAACGGATGCCTACCATCCGGGCCAACGCTCACGCCAGCCTGCAGGCTGAGAAGACTTATGACCATCTGGAGGTTGTTCTTGACCCTGTGGTGAATTTCCTTAAGGAGGACTTCTTTTTCAGCAAGGCTTTGCCTGAGGGTCTCGGCAGCCCTGGTTGAATCCGTCACGTCTACGTATACGACCACAGTCCTGTCCGCTATCATGGCCGCGTCAGCCTGGACCAGCTTGTTCGAGCCGTCCTTGCAGCGCAGGACGCCCTTAAAGTTCTCAGGTTGCCGGCCGGTGCGCCCGAGCTTGTCCAGATAGCTGGTCCAGTTGCTCATCACGTTTGCCCTGTACCCCGGGTCAGGATAGAGCTTGACCCAGCACGCGTCCATGTCCGGCAAGTCCTCCAGATCCCAGCCGAACGTTGCCTGCATGGCCCGGTTGACCAGTAAGAGCCGGCCCGAGTCGTCTAGGATCATGCCGGGCACGGGAATGAAATCCAGAATGGCGCGCAGGCGCGTCTCGTTTTCCCGCACCGTCTGCTCGCGCTCGCCCAGGGCATTTGCCATGGACTCGAAGCGCTGGGAAAGCTCCATGTAGTCCGAGAAGCGCTCGGCTCCCGGGTGCGGCCCATAGTCGCCCTCTGCTATGGACGCTGCGTTGGCCAACAGCCGGTCCATGTCGTGCCTGGCCAGCCTGAGGAGGAGCACCACGGCGACAGCGGCCACCCCGAGGTACAAAACGATAATCAGGACCACGGACTGGAACATGACCGTGCCGGTCACGGTGAAGGCCTCAAGCGACTGGGTGTGGATCACCGTCCAACCCGAACTGTCGTTGACGGGCGACCAGGAAACCAGGGTCGCCTGCCCGCCTGAGCCTATAATCATGGAACCCGGAAACGAGCGGCCCTGGAACCACGGCTCGAGCCCCGCCGACCTGCGCTGGCTGACCCTCTGGCCTTCCTGGTGTGCAATGAAATAGCCGTTTCTGTCTATGACGGCCACGCTACCCGAGCCCATGCTGGGCAGACCCTGGACATAGCTGTCCAGGCTGTTGAGGGTCAAGTAACCGGCCACGACGAAATTCCCCACCTTCAAGGACACCACCGACGTGGGAAAATACGATTGCTCTTCAATGAAGGACGCCGATACGTACGTACGGCCATAACGCCACGGTATGTCGAAAAACTCCCTGTAGGACAGGTCGTACCCATAGTCGGCCGAGTCGGAGGGAAACACGACCCTGCCCCGCTCGTTGAGTAGGATGATGCGACCAGAGGCAGAAAAGCTTTGCTTGACCGCGGCAAAGGCTCCGGGATCCACGTCGATACGCCCAGCCGCCGTCTTGAGCACCGTGGCATGAAGGTCCAAATAGGTGGATATCTCATGGGCAAGCGCCGAGCACAGGAGCATGCCAGACTTCCTCATGGAGTCGCCCATTTCTGTTCGGTATCTGCTGTAGGACAGCCAGCCGAAGGTGCTCAGGGCCAGGGCGGCCAGCACCATGAAGGTAACGCCAAGCAGGGTGGTGGATTTGATTCTCATGCCAAAAGCCCCTGTGGCTCAGTCAATGCGGCCCACCACAACTATGTTCCCCGACCTGACTTCCTTTATGTACATGGGCCGCTTGGCGTCTCCGTTGACATCCATGATTATGGTTCCCGTTGGGCCCTCAAACGACGATATTGCCTCCAGAGCCTGGCGCAGGGATACCTGACCGCGCGACCAGCCCTCAAGGGCCAGGCAGAGGAACTGGAGGGATTCCCAGGTTTCTATCGCGCTGAATCCAGGTTCCTCGCCATACACCCGGAAATAGTCGTTCTTAAGCTCCTCTAGGCCGGGATGGTCTGCGTCAACCTGGTGCACAAAGCGCGCTCCCTCAGCCGAGGCTCCCCCATAGCGCGCGAATTCGACGTTACCGGCCCAACCGCTCACGAACAGGGGCTTGGCACATCCGTTCGCCCTGAGTTCCTGGGCCACAGCCGCAGACTCCATGGAATTGCCAATGATGAGGATGGCGTCAAAGCCGGCCGCCTGTATGTACGGAGCGCAGTCCAGCTGTTCGGGCCGGTCAAAGACAAGGAGGGCCTCTACTTTGCCCTGGGCGTCAAGGGGCTGTACGTAGGTATTCACATAAGCCCGGTTGCGCGAGCTGGCTACCACCAGGAGCGTGCCTAAACCCTCCTGGTCCATGAGCCGCGCCAGTACTTCCGCGTCCCATTCCCCGCTCATGATAGTGCGCCATAGCCAGTCCCTTTTTCCGGACAAGCTGGCAGCCGTGGCGCTCGGACTGACCAGGGGCAGCTCGAGCTCCGCAAGGACGGGAAGGGCCGTTTCTGCCTCCGCACTGGTATAGGCGCCGATCACAGCCAGGGCTCCAGCATCCTTCAACCCGCGCAGGATACCCTGAAGGGCGCCAAGGTCGCCTGCGTGATCCCTCGCCTCCAGGCGCACGGTATGGCCGCGTATGCCGCCCTCCTGGTTGAGCTTGGCCACGTACAGTTCGGCCGCGTTCCTGCCCTCCGTACCCAGAAGGTAGTCCACGCCGCTCAGGCTTGCCGTAAACCCGATGACATACTCAGGCGCCCGTTCGCAGGACACGAGCGTCGCCATGGCCGCCAGCGCCAAGATAGCCGCCTGGCCTGGTTTTATCCTACAGCCGCGTTTGTGGTCATCCATACAGCTACCAGTATCGCTCATGGCGCTTAGAAAAAAAAGACACGCAAGGGCCTTTCCTCGGCGAGAATGCCGCCGCTCACGTTGGGTATGCACTGTCGCCAATTTTTAAAAAAAAGCCCCGGATTGGCCGGGGCTGTGATCACAATCTTCCTTGCGCCGGTGGACGCCGTCTAGGCGCCTGCGTTTTGGCCGACCAATTCGGGAAAATCAAAGCTTTGCTCCACAAAGTACCGCAGGTCAAAGTCCTCATGGGTCACGACGATGACGATGGTGGCGTTCTCCGCCATATACTCGCTTATGGCCTTCATCACCGTGGCGCGCGTCTCAAAATCGATATGCGCGAACGGCTCGTCCAACAGGAGCACCTCAGGTTTGGCCGCCAGGGCCCGCGCTATGTCCATACGCTTCATCTCGCCTGACGACAGCGAGCGCGGGTACGCGTTGTAGTGCACTGGCTTGAGGCCGACCTTGTCCATGTAAAACGCCAGGGCGCGCTCGTCCAGATGCTCCGAACCGCCTCTGGCCGCCGCTATCTGGAGGACAGAGTCGCGAATGCGTAAGTCCGGGAAAAAGGCGTACCGGGAATCCTGCTGTACCACGGTCATGCGCCGGCGGAAGGGTATGAATTCAGCCGGGTCTGTGCCTTTTTCGTCCGGCTTAACCCTTACCAGGTCCTGGCCGTCCAGCAGTATGGCGCCCTTCGTGCCGTCTATGAGCCTGAGTATGCCTTTGATCATGCTCGACTTGCCGCAGCCGGAAGGTCCTGTGATGCCGTAGATGGTGGATCGCTCAAAGCGTATGGACAGGCCCTTGTATGCGCTGAACGTGCGTTCCCCAAAGATGCCGCGCTTGAAGTAGCTCTGCGACACGCTCTCAAGGTCCAGTCCCTTGCCTTCCCTTCTGGCGGCCGGCTGTTTTTCAAAACCCTCAGCCCTGGGTATGGACGGGAGCGCGTTCAGGCGTCCCCCATCCAGGGCGTACGCCTGGTCCAGCTTCAGGGATTGGATGAAATCCAGGTCGTGGCTGGCCATGAGAACGGTCTTCGTCCTGTCAGGCAGGATCTCCTTATTTAGGAAATCAGCAAAGCGCGCGCGGAGGTTGCGGTCCAGGTTGACCGTCGGCTCGTCCAAAAGGACCAGGTTGCCCTTTCTGGACAGGAGTATCATCAGGGTGATGCGCTGGAGCTCGCCCCCGGACACCTCGTCCGGGTACAGCCGCGCAAAGGCGTCAAAGTCTAGGTTGAAGTAGCTTTTGAGCCTGCGCGTCACCTCGTCCCTGGAGTCTGGCGCCAGAAGCCGACGGTTGTGCTCCAGGGTAAGGGCCGGATTCATGGCCTGGGCGCTTTCCGCGGGCACAAAGACCAGGCCCCGCGCCATGATCTGGGCCCACGTTTCCTGGGTGGTCTTCTTGCCACCCTCGTAGGCGGAAAGGCCGTGAATCAGCATGGACCCGTCCAGGCCAAAGACGCCTGGAGGCAAAAAGCCAGCGACGGCCCGCAAGAGCACCGATTTGCCGACGCCGGTCTTGCCTATGATGACGATGGAGCTACCCGCGTCCGGCTCAAAGTCGGCCGCGTCCAGAAGGGTGCGGTCGCCCAGCCGTATGGAAAACCCCTTAAGGGTGAGCGGTCGTTGCGTCATGATCGTGCGTCCTTTTTCTGGCCCAGGACCAGGAGGAAGGCTATGCTCGTCGTGGCGAGGACCAGCGACGGTATCCAGAACAGCAGCGGATTACCGCCCTCGAACAAGGCGTCCCGGTTGGCCGCTATGAGGGCGCCCGGGCTATGGTGCGCCGGCGTGCCGTAACTACCAAAGCCAAGCTGGATCACGAAACCGAAAGAGCAGTCCAGCACCAGCGTCTTGAGGAGGATGCCGGCCGCTGCGTGACGCACGGCCGCCAGCATGGTGTCCGTCTTCATCAGCACCGAGAGTATATGGGCCTTGCTGAAGCCATAGGAACGGAACGATAGGCTGTACTTGCGGTGGTACAGGTCGCCCAGGGGTATGGCCAGGCCGCGCACTGATTCCGGCAGGACGGTCAGCGTAGCGGCGAATATGAATACCGCCAGAGACGCCAACTCAGACACCTGGGACGCCTGTTTGGCCAGGTACACCGCCACCGGCGCGTAGCAGAACAGGGCTATGAGTATAGACGGCACGGACTCCACAGCCTTGAGCACGCTGGACAGGAAGCGGCCCAGGCGCATGGACAGCACGCTGACGTATCCCAGGATCAGGGATATGAGCGTCGACACCACCAGCGTGGCCGCCAGCGTGATGGACAGCTGCCTGAATGCCGTGAGCAGGGACGACTGATAGTCCACAGGCAGAAAGCCCGGCAGGCTACCCGCGGGCAGCCAGGCCGCCACCAGCGGCCCCAGAAGGACCGCCACGAGCAGCCAGAACAGGATCCTATACGGCTTTTTCATACCACCTCGGATATACCAGGAACAGGATGGACTTGACGATAAACGCCACCACGGCGTTCACGCACAAGAGGATGAATACCGAGGCCAGAAGCAGATCAGTGTTCATGTTGAGGAGGGCGTCCAGGAGCGTGCTCCCGAGGCCAGGGAAGGAGAACACGATTTCCGCTATGGTCACCGCGCCTATGATGGCCGGCACCTTGCCCGCCAGATAGGGTATGAACCCGGGCAGGCTCGACGAGAACAGGTAGCCGGACAGGGTTCCGGGAAGGGGCAGGACGCGTCCTAGCGGCGCGCCGAGGGTGCTGAACACCTCGGCGTACGTGGTACCCAGCTGGCGTTCCATGTCGGCGCGCAGGAAGGACAGAGCGTCCCAGCCCAGCCCGCCCATCACCACCGTGGCAAGGGCTATCAGGGGGAAGGGAGCCTCGCTCCCAAAGCCGTTGGCCAGCACCCAAAAGCCCACAAACAAGGGCACGGCGGCCAGGGCGCCAAGCATGGCGCCGAGCGCCCGGCTGGAACCCAGGCCGCCCTTCTGGTTGTGACGAACTGCCAGGTAGCGGGACGTGGTGGCGAACGACGCCCCGCACACGGCGATCAGTGTGAGTATGAGGAGCGACGCCAGGGCAAGGGGCAGCGTGATTGCCGCCCCGCTGGCTATGATCCTTCCGGCGCTGAAACCGGGATGCGCCGCCGAGAAATCCTGGGCCCCCGTCATGAGGAGCAGGAAAGACTTTCCGGCCTCCAGGTAATTCTCAGGCGGCGCGCCGATGGACAAAAGGTACAACAGCGCCAAGGCGACAGTCCCCACCACGGCGAATACCACGCCGTGGATGAGGAATTCGCGTGTCAGAAAACGCAGGAATCTCATCGCCCCTCCTACAGGGACCACTCTTCAGCGGACAGGAAGGGATTGTCCGTGGCAATGACCACGCCTTTGAGCCCGCGCGAATACACATCCTTCTGGAGCTTGAACAGGAACACCGAGGGAGCCAGCTCAGCCATCTTCTGGTTGATGCGCAGGGTAAGGTCCACCCAGTCGGCCGTGACCACGGCCTTTTCCCACTCGTCAAAGAGCGCGTCCAGCTCCGGGTCGGCCACGCCGGTCACGTTCTCCGCTCCTTCGGACCTGAACTGCCTGCCTATGCTGGAGTACAGATTGTCAAAGCCCTCGCTGTACACCAAGGCGAGCTCGTAGTTCTTTTCGGCGAACACTAGGCGTTTGAACACCTGGTCGCCCGTGCGTTTGGCCTCCACCTTGAGGCCAATCCGCCCGAGCTGCTCGACCAGGGACTTGGCCAGCGCCGTGCCGAATTCGCCGAGCGAGTCGGGATACAGGAGAATGGCCGTCTGGCCGTCCAGTCCCGAGCTGGCCGCAAGGGTTTTGGCCTGTTCCAGGTTCTCGGGCAAAAGGTCCGGTACGGGGCTGTTCACGTACTCTGGAATGTTGCTGGTGAACAGGTCGGCCGGGAAAACGCTGGTACCCCTGACTATGCCCTCGTCACGGTCGGTGATGCCGGGCACCAGGGCGGCACGGTCAACGGCCATGGACATGGCTGCACGGGCGGAGGCGTCGGGGAAGAGCTTGGTGTTCACGCACACCTGGTAGAAGGCGTACGGCAGGAATGAGTTGATGTCCACGTTGGTCATCTTCTCAACCTTGGGCCGGTCCATGGGCGACGTTTCCAGGATCAGGTTGACGCGGCCGCGCCTGAGCTCGTTCATGCGGATGATCGGGTCGATCACCTTCTTCATGAGCAGGGTCTCTATGGGCGGAATGGCCCTGAAATACGTGCCGTTGGCCTGGAAGCTCACCCATTTGCCTATCTCCCAGCCGGTCAGTCGGTACGGACCCGTGCCCACGGGCTCAACGGCGAAGTTGCGCTCATTCTCACCCGAGCGCAGGTCCGTGGACATAGACGTCCCGCGGTACCGGGCCGGGATGATCTTGAACGTGAGCACCGGATACACGCGGAACGGCGGAAGGGGCTTGTGGAACTCGATGGTAACGGTGTGTTCGTCAACCGCCTCGATGCTCTCAATGAACGACGACAGGTAGTCGCGGCTGGGCGAGTCGTTCTTGGGATCCATGTACGCGTTGAACGAGTACACCACGTCCTCCGCGCTGAACTCCGTGCCGTCGTGCCAGAACACCTGCCTTAAAAGCACCGTGTACGTCTTCTTGGTGACCGGATCCTGTTCGATGCTCTCGGCCAGGGCAAGCTCGGGATAGAGCTTGCGGCTCTGCGAGTCGACCTCGAAGTTCACCAGGCCGTCGAACACGAGCTCGGCAGCGTTCATGCCCGACGTGTTCTGGGCAAGGACCGGGTTGAGCGAGTCCGGCAGGTTGGACACCGCCACCGTAATGCCCTTGGGCTGGGGCTTCCACAACAGGAAGACGCCGACCAGGACCGCTATAAAGAGCAGGCCAAGGGCTATGATCAGCGTGGTTTTTTTCGCGTTCGTCATCAGCGGGACCTCGTTATGAAGGAGCTGTACACGACGACCTCACCTGAGTAGTCGCCGGTCTTTCCGGGCTGGATCTCGAAGAAATATTTGTCCGTGGGCAGCTGGCTGCCTGCGTTCAGCACCGGCCATGAATTGCCCACCTTGTAGCCCCGGTTCACCAGGTCTGGGATTTTGTTCTTGGCAATCAGCGAGCCCGACACGGTGTTGGCCGGGAACACCCTGACCGTCCGGCCGTCAGACACCGTGATCACGAGGTCGTTCATCACGCCTCGAGGTATGGACACCATGCCCCACCAGTAGTCGTTCTTGGTAACGCCGGTCGCGCTGAACAATGCCGGCCGGCTCTTCTTGGCCTCTTCCGTGCTGCCCGGCTCGGGATTGAACAGGCCTATCATAACGGGCATGACCACCTTGCCGCGGCTGGCTATCTCTTTGGCCGTCTTTATTTCGGCGACCACCTTGGCGATGTTGGCGTCCAGGTCCCTCTTGTACGCCTCCAGCTCTGCCATCGCGTCTTCGTCTATGGCTCCTGGATACTTGGCCGAGAAGGCCTTCATCTCGTCGTACACCTTGGATATGTTGGCCTTGACGGTCTCATGGTGCGCAAGGAGTTCCTCAAGCGTCAAGGTGCCCGGCTTCTTGCCCACCGGGGCGCGCGCGAACTCCTCGCCGGCGCGGTCCTTGTAATAATACGCGCGCTCGCGCAAGAGGCGCTCACGCTCTATGGTGGCGTCCTGGCGCTTCTTCTTGAGGCGCGAATTCTCGGCGGCCACGTAGGGGCTCTTCCCGAGCCCAAGCTTGGACGCGTCGGACGACAGCGTCGACTCGGCCTTGCCGTAGTCCTTGATAGCCGCATCGAACAGGGCTATGCGCCCGTCAAAGTCCTCGGTGGCCCTGCCCTTGTCCAGCGCTGAGTCCGCTTCGGCCTCGCGTTTCCTGGAGGCCAGCACCAGGTCTATCTCCTTGACCAGGGCGGCCAGGGCGGCCGAATCCCCAAAGAGCTTCCGGGCGCCGTCCGCTGATGTCTTGGCCGCGCTCATGTTGCCTGACGCCATGTGCGTGCGCACCCTCGTCTCGGCCATGGCCAGGGCCCGGTCCTTGTCCTTGCGCGGTATTTCCAGGTCTTTTGGCAGTTTTGACAGGTAGCCGTACGCCTTGTCGTACGACGCCGATATCTTTGCGGTCTCGGTTTCCTTGAACAGGAGAGCGTCCTCAAGCGTCTTGGCTCCGGACTCGTACGCCGACAGATAGCCTAGATACTTGTCCTTGAGCGCCTTGTCGTCTATCCCGCTCCACGGCGCCTTGGCTGCCTGCGGATTGCGGTCGTTCCAGGCCTTGACGCCCTTGGCCACGGCCTTCTCGTCCGCGCTGGCTCCAGCCGGCGCTCCGGTGGACACGCAAGCGGACATGGACGCTATGAGGCCCACGGCCGACAGTACCATCAGTAAGCGTTTCATTCAGACACCTCCCTGACCAGGCGTATGCCCACGTCCACATATCCTCTGGATGGGTTCACGTCCCGGCGGTTCGATATTCGCAACTCCAGCGGCCCGTCCATCCAGGAACCGCCCTTGATGATCATGTTGGATGACGCCGCGTCGCGGGGAGTGCTGGTCCACTGCCACACGTTGCCGGCCATGTCCGCTATGCCCAGCGCGTTCAGTCCGTCCGCAAAGCTGCCCACGGGCGACGTGGCCGGGAAACCGTCGTCGCCAGCGTAATTGGCGTACGCTCCCTCGTCGGGGGCCTGGTCGCCCCAGGGATAGATCACGTCCTTGCCTCCCCTGGCCGCCACCTCCCACTCGGCTTCTGTCGGAAGGCGCTTGACGACGCCCAGCTTTCCAGACAGCCAAGCCGCAAAGGCCACGGCGTCCTGGTAGCTGACTCCGATCACAGGCTGATCGTCTTGGTTGTAGTCGGGGTTATCCCAGTACTCCGGGAAGCTTTCGGAACCCGTGTCCGCCAGGAACATGGCATACAGGGCGTTGGTCACCAGCTGCCTGTCCATGAAGAAATCCTTGACGGTTGCACTGCGGGCGGCTTCCTTGCGTGCGGCTCTTGTGTCCCTGGCCACCGCCCCTATGGCGTAGGTGCCGCCCGGTACCAGGACTTCGTTGCCAAAGTACCCGGCAAGGTCGTCAAAGTGCTGGTACACAAAGGCGACGCTCGTGCCCTCGTCGGCCTTGCGCAGGGCGTCCGAGCCGTACACGTCCGCGGAAAACGCCGTGGCAAGCTCCAGGGTCACGGCGTGGTTGTGGAAAGCCGGATCGGCGGGGAAGCTGAGCTCAAAGCTTCCGTCCTTGGAGCTGGTGACCACGTTGTCTACGGGCTCCGCTCCGCGCACGCTCCAGCGGGCCAGTATGGGCACGGGACCGGTATCGCCGTCCGCATGGACCGTGCCTTTGAACTCGGTGTCGTTGTCCACAAAACCCTGCGGCGTGTCCATGCTCACGCTGACCGCGGCCAGTTGCGTGGACATTGATGATTCCAGGGTCCGCGCTACCAGGGGAGTGCCGTCCTTGCCCTCGGTCAGGATGTCTGCAAGAGCTTCCCGGTAGAGGCGGTCGATGATGGCCGCCGACTTGCCGAGCCTGTCTCCCAGGCTCATGCCGCCGTCCGGGGCAAGCTCGGGCAGCATCGGCAGGATCTCGGCGCGGGCAGCGTCCATGCGCTTTGCCTGGAACGCATCCCAGTCGCTGCGCTTGACGCGACAGACCACCGTCCAGGTTCCTCCGTCCTCGCCCTGGGCCACCGGCTTGATACCGGCCGGCGCAAAGGAGTCGGCCACTTCCTCGCTGACGACAATTTTTGACCGGATGCCGGCGCTCTCCCGCGATTCTATGATGGCCAGCTGTATGAGCGTTCGTTTGGCCTCTGCCGTCGCTTCCTCCTGGCTGGCTCCCGTGCCCGTGCCGTAATAGTAGCCTTCCTCGCGCTGCAGATCCGCCGGAAGCGGAAGGCTGGCGCACGAGGCCAGCACGACGGCGATAGTCGCGAGCGCGGCGAACCAGGAAAGAACCCTAGCGATGCGCGTTACTCTGTACATGGCGTCATTTCTCCATTTGGTTAGGAACGATGTGGCAGCTGCCAGGCCGTGTGGCTGGGCGGCCTCCGCGTGCGCCGTGCGGTGCGAGCGGAACTGCTGCCATCCTCCCGGCACGGACGCATGGCGCGCCTCGTTTCCGGGGTGGATGCTAGAACTATAACACATTTTGAATAATTACCACAAGTTTATCGGGAATAATTCGATTAGCTTAAAAAACGCGGTTTATCGCGGAAAAAAACCGTCTAATGGGAGCCTCTAAAAACATCAGTTTTTAGAGGGTTACCTTAGAAACCCTGCGTTTTCTGCCGAAAACGCAGGCAACCTCAAATAACCATGGGGTTATTTGAGGTTGCCTAATGGGAGCACGCAGTACGGATAGTACCACAGGCTCCCGTGCTTGCATCAATCAGCGGGCGCCGTCTGGGCTGTTCCCTGGACCGCGGGTTCCATGGTCTCAAGCAAACCCGGTTGGGCAGGTACTTCCCCGGCGCGGTCAGTACGGGTTTCCTCTATATTCATGATCGCCGGTATGCCCAGGGTCAGAAGAGCGACCACTACGCACACGGCTCCGCCGGCCAGATACCAGGTCCTGACCCCAAAAGAGTCGGACAGGGGACCAGCAAGCACAAGGCTGAGCGGCATCATGGCCGTTGCGGCCGCGTTCACCAGCGAGAACACCCTTCCCTGCATGTCCTGCCTGACGGCGGATTGTAGGATTGCGTGAATAGGACCGTTGGCCGCCGATTGCATGGCCCCGACCACAAAGCAGCCAGCCAGCACCACCCAGAATCCGTCCATCGGCGCGGCGCCAATCAGAAAAACCCCGAGCCCGAGACCAGCGATACCCATGATGGACGTGACGATGCGTCGCTTGAAACCGCCCCAGGCTGACAAAGCCAGCCCGCCTGCTATGATGCCGACACCCATGGCCGTTTCCGTCCAGGCAAGTTCCAAGGCGCTGCGCCCGAACGACTTGGTTACCAGAAGCGGCATGAGCGACGAGCTGGGCACCAACAGGAAATTGACCAGCATGGCCACTGCTATGAGACCGAAAAGCCCGGGCCACCGGACTATGTACTGAAGTCCGTGCTTGAGATCCTGGACGTAGCTTGAACCAGCCTTCCCGTCGCGCGCCTCGGTGCCTGACCGTGCCGGCATGGGTATGTGGACAAAGAACAGGGGAAGGACAGCCAGCGCGGCGGTCACAACGTCTATGGCCAGAATGCCCTGGGTGGGAACGACCATGACAAGAAGGGCGCCGAGCGGAGGGGCAACAATCGCCATGACACCCTGCAGGGTCTGGTTGAGGCCGCCCACCCGCGTAAGGTGCTCTTCCGGCACAAGAAGGCTGGTTGACGAGGCCATGGCCGGATGGTGGAAGGCCCCGCCAAGGGACCGCAGCCCTATGAGCGCGTACACGTGCCAGAGCTGGACGGCGTCGAACCAGAACAGGAGCATGAGACCGGCGGTAGCAAGGGCTATGCCCGAGTCGGCCACAATCATGATGCGCTTGCGGTCCAGCCGGTCCACCAGGGGGCCTATAAAGGGACCGAGCACAATCTGAGGCAGGATGGCGACTATGGTAGCCGCGGCAAGGGCGGTGGCCGACCCCGTTGTTCTGGTCATCCACCATACCAAGGCGAACTGCACGACCGATGAGCCAAAAAGGGAGAGAGCCTGGCCGGTCCAGATAAGGAAAAAACGGGGAGCCCAACGCGTCTGCGCTGGGCTATGGCTGGTACTCATGGTACGCTCCGGCACGACCGCACGCGTTTGGCGCAGGTTAACCTCATCATGGAGGCACCCTGGGGTCCCCTGTATTCGGGCGACAGCGGGCTTCCGCACCGTGGCCACGGAAAGCCCGCCCTTGCGGCCTGCGTGCTTAGGATACCCATTTCCGGGCGAGCCGGCAAGAGACGGCGCGGCAGGGAAAATCCGCTGCGGGCTTTCCGCCGGGCACCCGTTCGGGCTACACTGGCGCGGTGGAACACCCGCTCAGGATAGCGTCATTCAACGCGGAAAATTTCTACCTTCTGCTTGACGGCCCTCACGACAGGTCAAGCCTGGATGCCCTGAGCGATCGCGACTACCAGGCCATGAACCAGTCCATATACAACCCGAACAAGGCCCGGTCAAAGGTAGCCGACATAGCCGGCATAATACGCGACCACGACTTTGATCTTCTTGGCCTGTGCGAAGTGGGCGGGCGCGAGAGCCTGGAGAATTTCAACCGTCTTTACCTGGCCGGGCGCTATGACTGTTTCATAGACGAGACGAACTCGCGCAGGGGCATCTTTGTGGGGGCACTCGTAAAGCGAGGCCGCTTCGCCCGGGTGACGGCGGCATCCATGCCCGGGGACTTTTCCCGCAACCTGCTCAGGCTTGATATCGAGCTTCAGGACCGCTCGCTCAGGGTGTTCGTGGTCCACCTGAAATCCCAGCGAGGCGGGGACCTAGGCCTTGAGCAACGCTTTTCCGAAGTCAAGCGCCTGTCCGCCCTGATACGCCATGAGTCCTGCGTGGTTATGGGAGATTTCAACGGCATAGCCATACGAGGCGAGCACCAGTTCGAATTCCAGCCCCTGCTCGACCTGCCCCTCAGGGACGTGTTGGACAGGGTCGGGATACCGGTGTCGGAACGCCGCACCCATTACCACTTCGGCCGCAAGCCAAGCTTTTCCCAGCTTGACTACATTTTCTGCACGCCGGACATAGACGTGCTGAACGGCGGCGTCATAGAGGGCATCATCCCCGTGAATAGGGACCAGCGCGCACGGCTCCCGTCCGACCACTTGTTCATCCGAGCGACTATCGTTCCGCCCCTTACTCGAGCGTCTGAGTTGGACGTGATGAAAACCTTAACAATTCAGCCAACCGCAAGCCACTCTCCAACGCTGTATGAGGTGATGGACAAGGACAACGGCGCCTCATCGGGCGCAACATCAATCCAAACGCTGGTCAACGACATGGCTCCGCGCATAGCTCTGTATCTGCGCTCATTCAAAGGCCTGGCTTACCAGGACGCGGAAGACGCGCTGCAGGAAGCCATGGCGGCCCTATGGTCTGGAGGCCCGCGTTCCGTTGGCGATGTCCGTCCCTGGTTGTACAGAGTCGCACGCAACCGCGCCATAGACATCCTCCGGCGCCGGAGGAGGGAGAGTTCGCGGCTTTCGGACCACCAGGACGGCCACGACACGCTGATCGCCCAAACGCCTTCAAAACTGCCCGGGCCCGAGCAGGAATTATTGGCGGAAAGCGACCGGATGATGGTGAGGGGTTTTCTGGATAGCCTGTCGGACAGGGACCGGGAACTATTGCACCTAGCCTACGCGGAAGAACTGCCCTACCCGCGCATAGCTGTGTTGCTTGGCTTGCCACTGGGCACGGTTAAATGGAAGCTGGCCAGCCTGAGGCGTCGACTAGCCGACCGGTATCAGGGGGGCAACGTATGAAGAGAACGATGGATCCCGAACGTCTTTTGCGTGCCTACTACTCAGACGAGCTTGCCCGTGAGGCGGCAAAACGCCTACCAATGAAAGCATTGCCTGGTAGTAAGGCGGCCACCCCCGACCATCGTTCGAGAAGCGGCTCCTTGGGAGGCATCCTACTTGCCGCCGCTTCCCTCGCTTTTATCGTGGCCAGCCCCCAGCTGGCCAAACCGCAGGCTTTCGAACCTGTGGGCCTACAGCATTTTGTGAATGCAATGGTGGAAGCCGCCCAGAGGATCGGGGTACTCGACCCCTTCCAGGCTCCCCAAACATTCCCTGACGACAACGGAGGAGCATGATGACTATCCGCATTTTATTCGGTTTCCTGGTAAGCGCAGCCGCAGTTATCGGTGCCATTTTTACCTCGGGAGGCACGCTCGACCCATGGTCGGCGGTTCAGGTCCTGGCTCTTGCTATCCTGGTTCCCCTGGGCGTCCTTATTGCGGGACCCGGACTCGGAGCCATCCGCGGGCTCTTCAAAGCCGCCAACGGCGATCCGGCTGAACGCTCGGCTGCCCCGGCGACACTGCGGCTGATCGACAAGGCCCTGGGCGCTGCTGCGCTGGGAGGTTTCCTGATTCACTTCCTGTGCATGATGAAAAACCTTTCAGACCGTGCGGCCATCTGGACCAACCTTGCCTACGCCCTTGCGCCCGCCATTTCCTCCTTGCTTGTGTGGGTAGGCATCCGCCTGCCCCTCGGCCGGCTGGCCGAACTCGGGGACGCGGCAACGTCCTCACATGCCTCGGCCATGCCAACCTGGTCTCTGGCACGGCATATGGCTGGCATACTGGTCATGATCGCTGGATTTGCCGCGTATTCTTTTGGCTCCTTGAGTCTCTTTACTCTTTTGGATCTGGCGTCCGCCATCCTCGTGGTCTTTGTTTCCGTAGGAGCATTTATAGCAATAACCGGGCGGCATTCCTGGCGAGACGCTGTGTCAGCAATCCGCTCAGAGCACGCGGGCAAAGCCGCGTTGGATTCCGCCAGCCGCACGTTCAGGTACCTGACCACGGTCATACGCAGCGCGGGCCTCATCGGCTTCTCGACGGGGTTCGTGTTCATGATCAAGGACTGGCTTGACCGCATGCGAGCCGGCCCCACCCTGGCCCTCGCCTTGATCAGCTCCCTGATGGCGATCGTGGCCTACATCCTGGTCGCCCTGCCCCTGCAGGCAACGGCGGAGCGCAAGTCGCTGCTAGCAGCCGGCGGCCGCAACGGCGCCGCCGCCGGCTGACGCTCATAGGGGAGCCTCTAGAAACTGCAGTCTTTAGAGGCTCCCCTATGCTTTATCTACAACACGCTAGACCGCGGCCAGAGATCCCAGCCCCCGGCTCAGCGCGAGCTCTGCCAGAAGCAGGGTCCCTCCGGCCGCTCCCCGTATGGTGTTGTGCACCAGGGCGGCAAAGCGGTAGTCCAGGACGCTGTCAGGTTCCAGGCGCCCCACGCTTACCGTCATGCCGCCGCCCGCGTCTCGATCGAGACGTGGCTGGGGGCGGTCCGGCTCGCTCCGGTACGCAAGCGCTAACTCGGGCGACGACGGCAGTTTTCGGGCGCCCTCCCACCCCCTCCACCGAATCCAGGCTTCTTCCAGGTCCCGCCGCTGTGCGCGGGCACCGAGCTTGACCGACACGCGGAGCAGGTGACCGTCAGACACGGGCACGCGGTTGCATGAGGCTGACAGGGCCAGCTCGGCGGGCACAACCGTGCCCCGCGTCACCCTTCCAAAAATTTTCCTGGGTTCGGCTTCCAGTTTTTGCTCCTCTCCGCTTATGAAGGGGACCACGTTGTCGATCATGTCCATGGACGGAACGCCAGGATATCCCGCTCCGGACAGGGCCTGCATGGTCACCACGGACACTGCCTCAAGCCCAAAGCGCTCCCAGAGCGGCGCCAGCGCCATAACCAGTCCTATGGTCGAGCAGTTGGGATTGGTGACGATGGCTCCCGGTCGACCAGCAACCAGGTCCAGGTGCGCTCCGTTTACCTCGGGCACCACCAGGGGCACATCCGCTCGCATGCGGTGGTTTCTGGCATTGGTGACGACAAGGCGGCCTGCCGCCTCGAACGCTTCCTCTATGGGGCCGGCCGCGTCGGCGTCCAGCGCCGAAAAAACCAGCGGCTGACGCAACGCGCCAGGATCGCAGGGCCGCACAGTCAGCGCACGCGCCTCCTCGGGCATGGGCTCAGGCAGGAGCCAGCGCGCCGCGTCCTGGTAGGCCTTACCCGCGCTCCGCTCGGACGCGCCCACGGCATCCAGCCTGAACCATGGGTGACCCGCCACCATGGCAACGATACGCTGACCCACGGCGCCCGTGGCCCCCAGGACAGCTACCGGTATGCGTTCCTTCATACAGGCTCCCTTTCTCCCACGGCATAGGGTTCCATGACGGCGGTGACGGACAGTTCGGGCACCAGCTGGCACGACGCGCTCAAGCTGAGGCCGATGCGCCCGGTGTCCAGCGCGTCTAGAAGGTCGGCCTGACGTTCCAGTCCCGGGCAACGCGGGTAGCCAAAGGACACGCGTCGCCATTTCGCCCTACCCGCGCTCTTCCTTTCGCCCAGTTCCCGCGCAAAGCGCCGGTGCGCGGCTTCCATGGCCGCCTCGGCTAGGGCCGCGCCCAGGCAGTGGACGCGGTGGTACGCGCCGTGCCGGCCCCGTTCCCTCTCGGCCAGGGCCAGCTCGAGCGGCAGGCGTCCCACCGTGGCGGCAAGCACCGGCAACCGGCCTTCTACCCCGTCCGGCAGTCCGGACAAGAACCAGAAAGCGTGACTGGGTTCCCGCGGGAACGGAAAGGCTTTCCGGCTATCCCAAGCGCCCGGCGCTTCCACAAGCAAGGTCTCGCCGTCCCGCTCGCATGCTAGCAGGGCGCGCACGACATAGGCTTTGAGGGCGCCTTCCTTTTTCAGGTCCGCAAGATGGCCGTCAAGCAGGGCCCGTGCTTCGTCCCTCCGCGACCTGCCATAGGCCCAACGCGTGTCCATTAGGGACCGTGCATTCAGGGCCTCGCCAAGCTCGTCCCAGGCGAGCATTTCCACGTCGCCAACGCCGCACGCGCCGACGTCCACCCACGGCAGCCTGGGCTTTTGCGGAACCACGGGCGTTGAGGATCGCTGGCCGTCCAGCTGACGTCGCCCGCCGTGCTTGGGCACGGCCCGCGGAGGGATACTTGACGTCTGGTTTTTCCGCTGGCTCTTATCGACTCGGTCCAGAACACGTATGGCCTCAAAAGCGTCCGCGCAGGCCATGACCCTGCCTGGGTAGAGCGGCTCTATCCGTTTGTCCACATACGACTTGTCCACAGCGGCGCCGCCTAAAAGCAGGAGCGCCGAACAGCCCGCGTCGGCCAAGGCGCCCGCCACCGCCTCCATTTCCGAAAGCGAGCGCATGAGCAGGCCCGACAGCCCGATGGCCATGGCAGCTTCCTGCCTGGCCGCTTGCAGGATGTCAGCCACGCCCGCATCCACGCCAAGGTCCACCACCCGGTAGCCGGCTCCGGCCAGGATGAGGCCAGCCAGGTTTTTGCCTATATCGTGGAGGTCTCCTTTGACCGTGGCCAGTATCACAACGCCACCGGTCGTGTCCGCGCGCTCCTGGCTTTGGGCCAACAACGACAGGGCCCTCTCCGCCGCCTCGGCCGAACGAAGCACCAAGGGCAAAGGTATGCTTCCGTCCGCAAAACCGTCTCCCACCTGCTTGAGCGCGCCGGCCACCACCCGGGAGTAGAACCCTGTATCCGCCTGGATAGCAAGCACTTCCTTGCCCGACTCATAGGCTCTCGACGGATCTCCATCAATGACCGCGGCCGCCAGCGCTTCTTCCGGCGGCAGAGGCGCCTGGCCGGGTTCGGATTCGTCGCCCGTCCGCTCTCCCACGCCACCAAACGACAGGATGGCGGACATGGCATCGTCCGTGTCGTCAGTGGGGCCCGCGTTGATCAGGCGTCGCGCGGCGTCCACCAACGCAGGATCCAGGGCCGACAGGTCGGGAAGGCGCCCGGCATCCATGATGGCGGCGTCCAAACCGTGCCGAAGGGCCTCGTCGAGAAACACCGCGGTTACGGCGGGCCGGATCGCCTTGGGTAAACCAAAGGAACTGTTGCCGACGCCGAGTATGGTCCGTACGCCGGGCAGTTTTTCCTTGACCAGGGCCAGGGCCTCCAGGCTGGCCCTGGCGGCACCCCTAAGTCCCTTGGACGCCGCGGCCAGCGGGAAGGTCACCGTGTCCACAAAAATGTCGTCCGGACCAAGCCCCCCATCCACGGCCAGCTTGTACAAGGTGTGGGCCAAGCCTAGTTTTTCATTAAGGGTCTTGGCCGGTCCCGCCGCACCGACACACAGGCACACCAAGGCCGCCCCGTATTCCCGCGCCAGGGCAACAACGCGCCTGGCCTTGTCCTCGTCGTCAAGGCTGGCCGAATTAATCAAGGTGCGGCCGGGATATTCCCTGAGCGCAGCCTCCAAGGCCTCAGGATCGGTCGAATCCAGGCAGAGGGCAGAACGCGCGCGTCCCCTGAGCGCCCGCGCCATGCCGACAAGGTCTGCCGCCTCGTCGCGGCCCGGGCGCATCACATGCAGGTCCAGGGCTTCCGCGCCTTCAGCCTCCTGCTTGACCATGAAGCTGGCCATGGCTTCTCGGTTGCCCTCAGCCATGAGCTTTCTGAACACCGCCGAGCCGGATACGTTGCCGCGTTCGCCTATCCGGAAGAGACCTGGGCCCAGTGGTCGGGCGTCATACAGCGACGCCAGGGAGGCGCGTGCTTGGGCGCGCTCACTGGGCTTTGGCCGCTCGCGCATGAGCCTGTCAAGAACGCAAATGTGCTCGGGCCCCGTGCCGCAGCAGCCGCCCACCAGGGCCACCCCGTATCGGCGGGCCAGGGCTGACGTGCCCCGCGCAAAGGCGTCCGGGCCGAGCGGATAGGCAGTGCGGCCGTCTACCATGACCGGAAGCCCGGCATTGGGCATGAGCGACAAGGGAAAGGGCGATACCGACGCCAACAACCCAAGCGCCAGGGACAACTCGTCAGGCCCGCCCGAGCAGTTGACGCCAAGGGCCGCCGGCTTGTACGGCGCGACGATGGCGACCAGGGCTTCCATGCTGGTTCCGGTCAGCATGCGGCCGTTGCTCTCAACCGTGGCCGATACCACGCACGGCACTATCCTGCCGGCGCGGTGCCCGGCCTCGCGCGCGGCCGCCAGGGCAGCCTTGATCTGCAGGGGATCCTGGCAGGTTTCTATGACAAAACAGTCCACGCCGCCGTCTAAAAGCCCGAGCATCTGAGGCAGGTACGAGTCCCTGAGCTCCGCCCAACTGCCCGAGCCAAGGCTGGGGGCCTCCTCCCCGGGACCGATGGAGCCTGCTGCCCAGCGCCGCCGCCCGTCGCGCCCGTATGCATGGTCGCACGCGAGCCTAACCAGGGAACCAGCCACCCGGTTAAGCTCGCGCGTGTCCACCGTAACGCCGGCCCTGACTAGACTGCGCGCGCTGGATGAAAAGCTGGCGCTCTCTATCAGATCCGAGCCGGCTTCTATGTATGAGTGGTGGAGCTTTAGAACCAGGTCTGGGCGTTCCAGGGGCAAAAGCTGGCCGGGCCCGCGCCAATCCGGCGCCAGGGCCTCAAGCGCCGTGCCGGTCGAACCGTCAGCCAGCAGGGTATGGTCGCGCAAAAGCCGTTCAAGGTTCATGCGACCCTCCCAGCGCCCAGGCGCGTTCCGCCAAAGACGGCGTCTAGAACGGCTTTTGTAGCCAGGCCCTTGCCCATGGTGAAGAAATGAACGCCCGGGGCCCCGGCTCCAATCAAGGCTTCCACAAGATCGGCCGTCCACGCTATCCCCGCCGCCCGCTCCTGGTCCCTGGTCCTGGCTGATTCGAGCCTGGCCAAAAGGTCAGCGGGGACGTCTATGTAAAAAGCCCCGGGCAGGGACGAAGCCTGGGACAGACTGGTAACCGGTTTGACTCCTGGTATGACCGGAACGCGTATGCCCGCGTTCCGCAGTCGTTCCACATAGCGCGTGTAGGTGTCCGGATCGAACACCATCTGCGTAATGACATACGACGCGCCGGCGTCTATCTTTTCCTTGAGATGGGCACTGTCGGCCTCGGGATTGGGCGACTCGAAATGCTTGCCCGGATAACCGGCCACCCCGATCTGGAAGGACGTGGGAGCTGTATGGCCGTTGCCGGACAGGTACCGTCCGCCGTTCAAGTCAGCGGCGTGCCTGACCACGTCCACGGCGTGGGCGTATCCCGCCCTCTGGTCGCCGAGCCCGCCGCCCGGAGGCGCGGCGTGTGGACGGGGGCCGCTCCGCCTATCGTCGCCCCTCACCACGAAAATATCCTCAAAGCCCGCGTAATGAATGTCTATGAGCATGTCCTCAAGGGAGAACCTGTCCTGGCCCAGGGCGAGCACGTGCGGCACCGTTGTGATGCCAAAGCGCTTCTGTATGGCCACGGCGCTGCCCAGGCTCCCTGGCTTGCGGCGAGCTGGCCGGAGCACGGCGCGCCCGTCAGCCTCTGCAACGGCGGCGCCGCCCATATGATCGGTGACGCTGGCAAATGCCGGCCCGTGGCTCATGACCGCTTCCACCGCGCGCAAGAGCTCGTCCAAGCCGGCTCCGCGTTCCGGCGGCACCACTTCAATGGAAACGCACGGGCCGCGATTCAACGCTTCGAGCACGCTCATGACGCCGCCTCCGATCCGCGCCGGTCGAACAGGGCCGCGTGCAGGGCGCGCAGGACATGGTCGGCCCTGGCTGAGGGAACCTTGAGCCGAACCGCGGAGGCATCCTTCCCACCGTGGATGCTCCACGGGCCGCCTGCCTCAAGGTCGAGGATTTCCAGCACGCCATTCAGGGCCTGGGCGCCCGCACCGTCGCCGGCCAGAGTCAGCGTTGCCGTGCCGCCAGAACAGGCCGACAGGGCAATGGCCCGGATCGCCCCGGGCGATGCGTCCAGCGGCTTGGACGTTCCCCGTTCCGACACAGAGCGTGTCGTGGCCACCATGGTCCCCGATCCGTCCAGTCCTTCTATCCACAATGGCACCCCGCTCTCCGAGAGCGGATCCACGGCCCTCGGATGGAGCACTTTAGCGCCGCCGCGGGACAGGGCCGACGCCTCGGCATAGGTCAGGAAACTGACCACGGAGGTGCCGCGCACTTTGCATGGATCCGCGGTGCGTATGCCATCGGCGTCCTTCACAAAAACGCAGGCAC
The DNA here is from genome assembly GCA_016928955.1 of Spirochaetales bacterium. Taxonomy (GTDB): domain Bacteria; phylum Spirochaetota; class Spirochaetia; order Treponematales; family UBA12059; genus JAFGJV01. The sequence continues at coordinate 1,718 of JAFGJV010000004.1, read as the reverse complement.
GCGCACCGATGGCAGCCGCGATGACGGCCGCGCTGTAATCGGATCCGCCGCGGCCAAACAGTTTGACCCGGCCGCCCGGGCCAACGCCGTAAAATCCTGGCACCACCACATCCGCCCGCTGGACAAGGCTGTCGCGGATGTGAGCATACGACGACACGTCCACGCTCGCGTCGTTCTGCAAGCCGATGGCTTTAAGGCCAAGTTCATCCGGTTCCACGACGCTCGCCGGCCTACCCAGACTTGAGAAGGCGGCCAGGGCGGCCACCGCTGACATGCGTTCGCCAAAACTGGCCACCCGTTCACGGCGGTCAGGGTCTTTGCCCGCAAGGGTCAGGCTCAGCTGACGTCCAAGCGAGGCCAGCCGAGCGTCTATACCAGAAAGCGCGCATGATGCCGGATCAAGGGCGCGCGCCATCTTTTGATACCGGTCCACAAGATCCAGCGCGAACTCATACGCCGCCTGCGTATGTTCGGCGGCCAGCTTCAGGAGCTCGTCGGTCACCCCCTTTAGCGCCGACACGACCAGCACAACAGGCTTGTCATGACGTTCCAGGCAGGACCGCAGGTGTATCGAGGCCGTTGGCGATTCCAGGATGGAACCGCCTATCTTTATTACCGTACGCGACATATGCCGCTCCTTTACCTTCCCGCGGGCGACAGGCGTCGTCCAACGGGAGCAACGGTATCGGCGCGAGCCATTGCCGAACGGACGCGCAAACGCACCGTGGCCAATGGCGGGCGATCGACCCGCTTATGATGAGGATGATGGAAACTCGACTTGGGAGCGTGTGCCGCCCGGGCGTCATCCGGCCCGCGTCGACTGGGCCGAACCTACCGGATGGAATCCAGTTTTCTTGGACGCCCGGGGCGTCACATCATCATGAAGGAGGAGGGCATGAGGGGCATGCACATGGAGGCTGCGGAATTGAGGTGAATGCAAATCTGTCCGCGCTTCGACATATGAGCTCCTTCCCGGCCAGCTGTGTAGAGTGGCCAAGGACGGGCAGCGCCCGTCGGCGTTACTGTAGCCCAGAACACGGATTTTGGCAAGACCCTATAGATCTGAAGGGTTAAGCCGCCGCCGGAAATCGCAGGCACATTTGGCCTTCCACTTACAGACCGCAGGCAGCCCCCGTTCATAATTATCGGACATCGCAGGTGCCTGAATACCTGCGGCATGCTGAACAAAAATCAGATAAACGCAGCCGCCGGCAACCCACATGCCAGTTCGCCAGCGGCCTGCTGATATTTCGTCTTAATCCTCAGGGTGTCGGAAGCTTTGTCAACTGTCGGTCACAAAGTCAAAGCACCAAACCCGCCTCTACGGACAAACCTTGTATATGAAGCCCCGCGCCAATAGCGATATCGGATTTCAATCGCAGCTGAAATCCGAATTTCTCCGATGTCATAAGCACGACCCCGAGAGCTGGTTTGACCAAAAAATTTGGCCCTATGTTTAAGAGTGTGTCCCAAGCCGGTCCTCCACCTATCCTGAGGAAAGGTATCATACTTACCTTTTTAATTGGTACTACATATCCATACGTAAAACCGACTTCCGCCCCGAATAGAGTACCGAAGTGGACACCCCCCGATTGGAGCGGATATATAGCATCCCGTGTGGATACTGTGATATCTGTCAACACCGATTTAGATTTTCCGCTTTTCACCGATTTCAACTTTCCGCTTTTCGGTGCTGATTTCTCACTCGAAGCCAACGG